>NZ_CP106869.1:1150333-1778167 GCF_025665335.1 Xanthomonas sp. AM6 | reverse complement strand
GGCCTCGCCGGAGCTGATCCAGCGCTACCAGAGCGAGGACGACGTCCGCGACCTGATCGACCTGGCGCGGCAGCTGGAGGACCTGACCCGCAACGCCGGCAAGCACGCCGGCGGCGTGGTGATCGCGCCGACGCCGCTGTCCGATTTCTGCCCGCTGTTCGCCGAACACGACGTCGACAACCTGGGCAAGAACCCGGTCACCCAGTTCGACAAGGACGACGTCGAGCAGGTCGGCCTGGTCAAGTTCGACTTCCTCGGCCTGCGCACGCTGACCATCATCGACTGGGCGGTGAAGGCGATCAACGCGCGGCATGCGCGCGCCGGCATCCCGCCGGTGGACATCACCGCGATCCCGCTCGACGACGCGCCCACCTACAAGGGCGTGTTCGCCTCGGGCAACACCGGCGCGGTGTTCCAGTTCGAATCCTCGGGCATGCGCCGGCTGCTGAAGGACGCCAAGCCCGACCGCTTCGAGGACCTGATCGCGCTGGTGTCGCTGTACCGCCCCGGCCCGATGGACCTGATCCCCGACTTCAACGCGCGCAAGCACGGCCAGCAGGAGATCATCTACCCCGATCCGCGTACCGAAGCGATCCTGAAGGACACCTACGGCATCATGGTGTACCAAGAGCAGGTGATGCAGATGGCGCAGATCGTCGGCGCCTACTCGCTGGGCGGCGCGGACCTGCTGCGCCGCGCGATGGGCAAGAAGGTGCCGGCGGAAATGGCCAAGCACCGCGAGATCTTCCGCGAGGGCGCGGCCAAGGGCGGCGTCGGCCAGGCCAAGGCCGACGAAATCTTCGACCTGATGGAGAAGTTCGCCGGCTACGGCTTCAACAAGTCGCACGCCGCCGCCTACGCGCTGGTCAGCTACCAGACCGCGTGGCTGAAGCGGCACTACCCGGCCGAGTTCATGGCCGCGACGCTGTCCTCGGACATGGACAACACCGACAAGGTGGTGGGCTTCCTCGACGAGGTGCGCAACCTCGGCCTGACCGTGCTGCCGCCGCGGATCAACGCCTCGGCGTACATGTTCGCCGCGGCCACCCCGGACACCATCCAGTACGGGCTGGGCGCGATCAAGGGCGTGGGCCGCGGCGCCTGCGAGGCGATCGTGGCCGAGCGCGAGCGCGGCGGCGAGTACGCCTCGCTGCTGGATTTCTGCACGCGCGTGGAATCGGCCAAGCTCAACAAGCGCACCCTGGAAGCGCTGATCAACGCCGGCGCGATGGACGGGCTGGGCAGCAACCGCGCCACGCTGATGCTGCAGCTGCCGGAAGTGATGAAGGCCACCGAGCAGATGGCGCGCGAACGCGCCTCCGGGCAGAACTCGCTGTTCGGCGGCGCCGATACCAGCGCCCCGGCGCTGCGCCTGGAGCTGCCGGAAAGCAAGGAATGGCCGCTGGGCCAGCTGCTGACCGGCGAACGCGAGACGCTGGGCTTCTACCTCAGCGGCCACCCGTTCGATCCGTACCGCGAGGAAGTGCGCGAGCTGGTCGGCTGCGACCTGAGCGCGCTGGAGAAGATCTGCGCGCCATCCGGCGGCGGGCGCGGCGGCGGCGACGGCGAGAAACGCGCCTGGCGCCCGGAAACCAGCGCGATCCTCGCCGGCCAGGTGGTCGGCGTGCGCCGCAAGGGCGACAGCCAGGTGTTCGTGCAACTGGAAGACGGCCGCGGCCGGATCGAGTGCAGCGCGTTCACCGACGCCATCGCCGAGTTCGGCCACCTGCTGACCCGCGACCGCATCCTGATCGTCAAGGGCGGCGTGCGCGAGGACGAATTCAATGGCGGCTATGCCATGCGCATCCGCCAGTGCTGGGACTACGAACAGATCTGCACCCACCACGCGCAGCGCCTGTCGCTGCGCCTGGACCTGCGCCAACGCAGCACCTGGCCGCGCATCGACGCGCTGCTGGCGCGCCACCGCCCCGGCAAGACGCCGCTGCGCCTGGACCTGCTGCTGGCCGCGGAGCAAGGCAGCGTGGCCGGCATGCTCGACCTCAACGGCAGCCATTCGGTGCGCGTGGACCCGCAGCTGCTGGACACCCTGCGCGCCGATCCGGGCGTGCGCGCGGTGAAGGTCAAGTACAACCCGCCGTGGGCGACCTGAGCCTGCGCCGGGCGCTGCCCGCGCGGCGCCGCCCTCCTTCCTGCAAGCGAGCACTCGCCATGACCCGTTTCCTGATCCTGTTGGCATGCGCCGCGCTGCTCGGCGGCTGCGGCGAAGCGGCGCAGCGCTTCGTGGTCGACAACCCGACCGCGGCGCCGCTGCGCATCGTCGTCGACGACCAGGCCTACGACGTGGCCGCGGACAGTTCGACCACGCTCGAACTGGCGCCCGGCGCGCACCGGCTGCGCACCGACGCGCTGGGCGAGGTGCCCTTCATCGTCTACGCCGGCGGCAACGGCGGGCTGATCAACCCGACCCTGTCCGACTACGTGATCGGCCGGTAGATCTACGTCACCGACGCCTCCAAGCTGAAGAACTTCGGCACGGTGCAGGACACGCTGACCCTGCAGGGGGTGACCGTCCGCGGCCCGTTCGAGGCGCGGCATGCGCTGTTCATCGGCAAGCAGTGGGACTACGGGCTGCGCGAACCGTTTCCCGAGCGCACCGTGGCCTACGTCGCCGACCGCGGCGGCAACATCAAGTCCAAGCTGTTCGGCGCCGCCGAGTTCATCGCCTACTACGAAGCCGGCAGCGGCCAGCCGGGCTACTTCGCGCAGCAGCGCGCGCCGGACTGGCGCGCGCCGCGGCGGACGCTGGACCCCGCGCCAGCGGCGCTGCCGCCGCTGGCGCCGGCGTTCGAGGCGCACGCGGCGCCGCTGCGCCAGCTCCACGCGCGCTACCTGCGCACGTCCGATCCGGCGCAGCAGCGCCAGCTGCAGAAGGACTACTTCCAGGCCATGATGCAATTCACCGCGGCCACCGCCACGCTCGGCGCGGATCTCGGCCCCGAGGCGAACCAGGCGCGCAACGACTTCGTGCTGCAGCTCGGCCAGGCCTTCGGCAGCCCGGCGCTGGTCGCCGCCGCGCCGGCCGCGGCCGCCGATCCGCGCCACTGATTGCCGGCTCCACCGCTCTTTCCCGCGCCACGGCGACCGCACGGCCCCGTACGGGTCGGCCGCAGCCGTTCGGCTACACTTGCCGCTTTAGTTCACGACGGTTTCCAATGAATCCGAACTACCTCGACTTCGAGCAACCCATCGCCGATCTGGAAGCCAAGATCCAGGAACTGCGCAATGCCAGCACCGGCCCGGCGGTCAACGTCGACACCGAGGTGCGGGCGCTGCAGGACAAGCTGCGGGTGCGCACCGCGCAGATCTTCCGCGACCTGTCGTCGTGGCAGATCTCGCAGCTGGCGCGGCATCCGCAGCGGCCGTACACGCTGGACTACATCAACGTGTTCTGCGACGAGTTCCAGGAGCTGGCCGGCGACCGCGCGTTCGCCGACGACAAGGCCATCGTCGGCGGCCTGGGCCGCATCGACGGGCGCCCGGTGGTCATCATCGGCCACCAGAAGGGCCGCGACACCAAGACCAAGGTCGCGCGCAACTTCGGCATGCCGCGCCCGGAGGGCTACCGCAAGGCGCTGCGGCTGATGAAGCTGGCCGAGCGCTTCAAGCTGCCGCTGCTGACCTTCATCGACACCCCCGGCGCCTACCCCGGCATCGGCGCCGAAGAGCGCGGCCAGAGCGAGGCAATCGCGCGCAACCTGCTGGAGATGGCCGAGCTGAAGGTGCCGGTGATCTGCACCGTGATCGGCGAAGGCGGCTCCGGCGGCGCGCTGGCGATCGGCGTCGGCGACCGCACATTGATGCTGGAATACGGCACCTATTCGGTGATCTCGCCGGAAGGCTGCGCCTCGATCCTGTGGAAGGACGCGGCCAAGGCCAAAGACGCCGCCGAGCAGCTCGGCCTGACCGCCAAGCGCCTGTCCGCGCTGGGCCTGGTCGACAAGGTGGTGCGCGAGCCGATCGGCGGCGCGCACCGCAACCCCACGCAGATGGCCAGGCGCCTGAAGGCGGTCCTGCTCAACGAACTGGACGCCCTGGAAAAACTGCCGATCGCGCAACTGCTGCAGAAGCGCTACGAGCGCCTGCGCGGCTATGGGGCGTACGAAGCGGCGTAGCCGCTTCGCGGGATTAGGGATTAGGGATTGGATGTCCCGGGCCAGGGCATCCGCCAATCCCGAATCTCGAATCCCCGATCCCGGCTCAGAACGGCTTCGCCAACACCAGCCAGATCACCACCAGCAGCGCCAGCACCGGCATTTCGTTGAACAGGCGCAGCGTGCGCGAGGACGGCAGCGGGCGCGCCTGTGCCACGCCCTTGAGCCAGCGCCCGGTGAACACGAAATAGACCAGCAGCAACCCCACCAGCCCCAGCTTGGCGTGCAGCCAGCCGCTGTGGCCGGGCGCGACCATGGTCGGGAAGTCGGGCAGCACCTTGTAGCCCAGCCACAGCGTCAGCCCCAGCAGCAGCGCCAGGCCGAACATCATGTGGCCGAAGCGGTACAGGCGCTGTCCCATCAGCACCAGCCGCGCCTGCACGTCCGGCTGCCCCGCGCTCTCGGCAATGTTGACCAGGATCCGCGGCAGGTAGAACACCGCCGCCATCCATGCGACCACGAACAACAGGTGCAGGGACTTGATCCACAGATAGAGTTGCATGCGCTGGCTCCGGGTCGCTGGCGTAGGATGTCACGCCATTTTCGCCGATTCGCCCCGCCCCCGCACGGACCAGCCGCCCGCATGGACAAACAGTACGACGCCGACTATTTCCAGCGCTGGTACCGCCGCGGCGGCATCGGCGACGCCGCGCGGCTGGCGCGCAAGGTCGCGCTCGCCGTCGCCCAGGCCGAGTACTACCTGGAACGGCCGGTCCGCAGCGTGCTCGACATCGGCTGCGGCGAAGGCGCCTGGCGCGCGCCGCTGCTGAAGCTGCGGCCGAAACTGCGCTACCTGGGCTTCGACAGCAGCGAGTACGCGGTGGCGCGCTACGGCCGCCAGCGCAACCTGCGGCCGGCGCGGTTCGGCGATTTCGCCTGGCTGCGGCCGTGCGCGCCGGTGGACCTGCTGGTCTGCTCGGACGTGCTGCACTACGTGCCCAGCCGCGAGTTGCGCCAGGGCCTGCCCGGCCTGGCCGAGCTGTGCGGCGGGGTCGCGTTCCTGGAGACCTTCGCCAGCGAGGACGACTTCGACGGCGACCACGCCGGGTTCCAGGCGCGTCCGGCACGCTGGTACCGGCGCCAGTTTGGTGCGCTGGGGCTGCGCCCGGTCGGCAGTCATTGCTGGCTGTCGCCAGCGCTGGCGGGGGATGCGGCGGCGCTGGAAACGATTGGTCTGGTGCCCCATTAAGGTGCAACCAGCCGCGATAGGCTATGCTGCACGGCAGCATACGCTCAGGATGGAAACACCGGCATGCTCTACCAGTGGCACGAACTGACCCGCAACCTGCTCGCCCCCTGGGTCCACCAGGCCGCGGCCAACGCCAAGATCTTCTCCGACGCCAACAGCCTGTGGGCCACGCTGCCGGGCGCCGAGCGCCTGGCCGCCAGCAACGAGCTGCTGCACCGGCTCGGCAAGGACTACGAGAAGCCGGCCTGGGCGCTGGACCACGTCGAGGTCGACGGCCACCCGCTGCCGATCGTCGAGCAGGAAGTGTTGCGCAAGCCGTTCTGCCGCCTGCTGCGCTTCAAGCGCTTCAGCGACGACGCCAAGGTCGTGGCCGGGCTCAAGCAGCAACCGGCCGTACTGGTGGTGGCGCCGCTGTCCGGCCACCACGCCACGCTGCTGCGCGATACCGTGCGCACCCTGCTGCGCGACCACAAGGTCTACGTCACCGACTGGATCGACGCGCGCATGGTGCCGCAGAGCGAAGGCGACTTCGGCCTGGACGACTACGTCAACTACGTGCAGGACTTCATCCGCCACATCGGCGCCGACAAGCTGCACGTGATCAGCGTGTGCCAGCCGACCGTGCCGGTGCTGGCCGCGGTGTCGCTGATGGCCGGCCGCGGCGAAGCCACGCCGCGCTCGCTGGTGATGATGGGCGGGCCGATCGACGCGCGCCGCAGCCCGACCCAGGTCAACAACCTGGCCACGCGCAACCCGCTGTCGTGGTTCGAGCACAACGTCATCCACACCGTGCCGCAGGCCTACCCCGGCCACGGCCGCGCGGTGTATCCGGGCTTCCTGCAGCACACCGGGTTCCTGGCGATGAACCCCAGCCGGCACTTCATGTCGCATTGGGATTTCTACGCCAACCTGGTCAAGGGCGACCTGCAGGACGCCGAGGCGCACCGCCGCTTCTACGACGAATACAACGCGGTGCTGGACATGCCGGCGCGCTACTACCTGGACACGATCCGGGTGGTGTTCCAGGAATTCCTGCTGCCGCGCGGGGAATGGGTGATCGGCGGCGAACGCGTCGACCCGGCGGCGATCCGCGACACCGCGCTGCTGAGCATCGAAGGCGAACTGGACGACATCTCCGGCCTGGGCCAGACCGCCGCCGCGCACGACCTGTGCACCGGCATCGCCGCGCAGCGCCGCCAGCACCTGGAAGTGGAAGGCGCCGGCCACTACGGCATCTTCAGCGGCCGCCGCTGGCGCGACATCGTCTATCCGCAGGTGCGGGCCTTCATCGCCGCCAACGCGTCCGCCGCCGCGCAGGCGCCGCGCGGCAACGTCACCCCGCTCAAGCGCCGCGGCAGCCGCAAGGCCGGCTGAGCGCGGCGCCGGCAGCTGCGAGCAGCTGCCGGCGGCCAGGGAATCTGCGAGACCGCGCGCACTCGCCCCTCGTCGAATGAGACTTGCGCATCCGCCGCGCGGATGTCGCGGGCGCGCTCTCGTGGAGCAGCTTTCAGTCCCGAAACGCTTCGCCGGTCGGCACAGCCCCGCCTTCTTCTGCATCCGGCGGCGCGAGGTCGATCACTGCGCCGAACTGTGCACCAGCAGTTGCTTGGCCAGCAGGCCGTGCAGCTTGCCGAGCGCGCGCGCCAGGTGCAGCGTGCCGAACAGCATCACGACGCCCAGCACGCTCCACAGCAACAGCAGCCACGGCGCGTCCTGGGCCATGTTCCCGTCGCCGAAGGCCATGTAGAAATCGTTCGGGAACAGCAGCGCCAGCGGCGCGGCCACGAACGCCAGCGACGTGCTCAGCAGGGTGATGAACACGCTGAAGTAGAGGATCCCCAGCGGCAGCATCAGCAGGAAGTACAGCATCGTGGTCCAGGTGCGCGCGTCGGTGAACATCTGCCCGATGCGCCGCAGCCATGGCTGCTCGCGCTCGCTGTACAGCGGGCGCCGCGGCATGCGCTCGCCGAGCAATACCTCGACCATGCGCCCTTCGACCAGCGACAGCACCCGCACCGAGCCGAAGAACAGCACCAGCAGCGGCACGCCGACGATCAGGATCAGCAGGCCCAGCGAAGTGCTGGCGCCGGTGACCACCCAGGTGAAGTAGAAGATGCCGGTGACCAGCGACAGCAGCATGTAGAACAACGCGCCGTAGGCGCGCGGATCGGCGGCCACGCCGAAGAAGCGGCCGAGCAGCGACTTGCGCTTGGGCGGCGCCGGCGGCTTCAGCGCGCGGCTCACCGTCACCTCGGTTTCGCGGTAGATCTCGGCCACCTCTTCCGGGGCGCCGTAGCTGCCGGCCACCCCGGCGATGATCTCGGCCTCGCTCTTGCCGGCCTGCTCGGCCAGTTCCGAACGCAGGTATTCCTCCGCATCGTAGAGCGCGTCCTGGATCATCGCCGGATCGGCGCCGGCCAGGGCCGCGCGCAGCTGGGCCAGGTATTCGGGAATGGTGGTCGGCAACGGCCGCACCGCAACGTGTTCGATGTTCATTCTGAAACCCCCTCCAGCACGGAATCGACGGAATCGCGGGTGGCGCGCCACGCGGCAGCCCATTGCTGCAGCGCCTCGCGCCCCTGCTCGGTAATGCGGTAGTAGCGCCGCGGCGGCCCGGCCATCGACGGCTCGACGTGGCTGAGCAGCAACCCGGCCCCTTCCAGGTTGCGCAGCACCGGATACAGCGCGCTCTGCTTGCCGCTGAGCACGCCTTCGCCCACTTTCTCCAGGCGCTTGGCGATCAGGTAGCCATACATCGGCTCGTCCGCCTCGGCCAGCACCGCCAGCAGCGCAAGCGACACGGTGCCGGCGCTCAGCTCCTTCTGGAACTTCCTCAGCTGCGCATCCGGCTCGACCATGACGCCTCCCACTAGGTTGGAATGCATACTAGTGTTGAGTTGGGTATAGCGAATGTGCCAGTAGTCATGCGGCGCGTCGTGCACTCCTCGCCTCTGGCGGCCGCTGCGACGGGCGATGGCGGACTTGCCTTGCCGCCGTCTCCGCCGCGCGAACCGGTCAGGCCGGCGCCGCCATTGGCAGTTGCCGGTGCCTGGGTAAGAATCGGCTACCGTCCTCCAGGCTGCCGCCATGCCCTTGCGCCCCGCCCTGCTCGCCCTCGCGTTGCTGTCGTCCGCCACCGCCGCGCTGGCGGCCGCGCCTGCCGCGCCGTATCGCAGCCCGCAGCAGATCCTGGATGCGTCCAAGCCCGGCGACTGGCGCACGCTGGACCCGGCCAACACGCTGTACCTGGACCTGGACGGCGGCCGCGTGGTCATCGAGCTGGCGCCGGCGTTCGCGCCGGAGCATGTCGGCAACATCCGCACCCTGGCCCACGAGCACTTCTGGGACGGCCTGAGCATCTACCGCTCGCAGGACAACTTCGTGGTGCAGTTCGGCGATCCCGACGGCGAGGAGCCGGGCAAGGCCAAAGCGCTGGGCTCGGCCAAGCGGCACCTGCCCGCCGAATTCCAGCGCCCGGCCAAGGGCCTGGCGTTCCAGGCGCTTCCGGACAGCGACGGCTGGGCGCCGCAGGTCGGTTTCGTCGACGGCTTCCCGGCCGCGCGCGATCCCAAGGACGGCACGGCATGGCTGGCGCACTGCTATGGCACCCTCGGCGCCGGCCGCAACAACGACGAGGACAGCAGCATCGGCGCCGAACTGTACGTGGTCACCGGGCAATCGCCGCGGCAGCTGGACCGCAACATCACCGTGGTCGGGCGCGTGGTCAAGGGCATGGAACTGCTCAGCGTGATCCCGCGCGGGCCGGACCCGATGGGCTTCTACGCCAAGCCCGCACAGCGCACCCCGATCCGCGCGATCACGCTCGCCAGCGACGTGCCCGCGGCCGAACGCACCCCGCTGCAACTGCTGCGCACCGACACCCAGACCTTCCGCGACGTAGCCGAAGCGCGGCGCAACCGCCGGGACGATTTCTACAAGCGCCCGGCCGGGCACATCGACCTGTGCAACGTGCCGCTGCCGGTGCGCACGCCGCCGCAGTAGCCGGCCGGCGCGCGCCAGCCGGCGCGTACGCGGCGCGCACCGGCGCTCAGGCGGGCGCCGCGCCGCGGCGCCCGGGTTCGCGCGCGTGCAGGAAGCGGGTGAACAGTTCGCGCGGCTGCTCCACCCCGCAGTCGCCCAGCAGCATGGCGATGTTGCCGCGGTGGTAGGCGCCGTGCGCGAGCACATGGAACAGCATTTCCTCGCGGGTCATGGTGCCGGCGTCGCCGTCGGTGAAGCGGAACGCGAGCGGCTGTTGCAGCGCGTGCGCAGCGAGCCCGGCGACGTAGCCGGCATACCAGCGGTCGGAGTCGGCGATGGCCGCGTGCAACGCGTCCAGCTCCGGCGTGTGCGGCGTGTTGCTGGCGGCGAACGCATGCGTGGCGCCGTCCAGGTGCGCGGCGAAGATCCGGTCCACCACATAGGTGTGGTTCAACAGCCGGATGGCGCGCTGGCGCTGCGCCGGAAACGCGGCCGCATCGATCTGCGCCAGCGCCTGCAGCAGCTCGGCGTTGGCCCAGGCCTTGTAGGCGAACTGCGATGCGAGCAGGGAAGCGGTCATCGGCATGTCCTTCGGCGCGTGTCGTCGGTTCCCGGGCGTGCCCAGGTCAGGAAAGTATCCGTCCGCCCGTTCTTGCCTGCCATCCGCGCCCGCAAGAGCCGTGTGGCATGAACCTGGCCGCCGACGGAATCGGCGACGCCCTAGCGCGCGCGCTGGCTGAAGGCGACGCTGCCCAGGATCAGCGCGCCGGCCAGCAGCATGCTCCAGGTCAGCGGCTCGCCCAGGATCGCCCAGGACAGCAGCGCGCCGAACACCGGCACCAGGTAGGTCACCGTCGAGGCGCGCGCCGGGCCGATGCGCTGGATCAGCCGGTAGTACATCAGGAACGCCAGGCCGGTGCAGAGCACGCCCAGCGCGCCGGCGCAGGCCCAGGCGGCCGCCGGCACCGGCGCGGCCGGCCAATGCGTCCACGCCAGCGGCGCCAGCAGCAGCGCGCTGCAGCCCAGGGTGGAAGCGGCGGCCGCCGCCGGCGGCAGGTCGCTCATGTAGCGCTTCACCAGGCTGTAGCCGATGCCGTACAGCAGCGAGGCGGTGGCGCCGGCGAACGCGGCCGGCCCCACGCTCAGCCCGGCCGACTTGCCGGTGGCCAGCACCACGATGCCGACGAAGCCGATCAGCAAGGCCACGGCGCGGCGCGCGCCGATCTTCTCGCCGAAGAACAGGAACGCGATCAGCGCGGTGAACAGCACGGTCATCGCATTGCAGATCGCGCCGATCGCGGCCGGCGCGTGCTGCGCGCCCCAGGCGAACAGCAGGAACGGCAGCGCCGAGTTGAGCAGCCCGATCGCCGCCAGCGTCGGCCAGCGCCGCAGCGGGAAGCGCGCGCGCGCCATCCACAGGAACGGCAGCAGTACCGTCGCGCCCAGCGCCAGGCGCAGCTCCACCAGCGCATAGGCGCCGAACTGCGGCGCCGCCACGCGCATGAACAGGAACGAGCAGCCCCAGACGATGCCCAGGAACAGCAGTTCCAGCGGCGTGCGCCAGTCGCGCACCGCCGCCACCGGATGGCCGTCGGCAGGATCGCCGGACGCGGGATTGGCTGCATTCACCGTGCTGTCTCCTGGGTTGGGTCTGTCGCGTGCCATCGATCGTGCCGCCGTCTCGCCGCCCTGGTGCCGCCAGGCAACAAGCGGGCGGCGGAGCGCCGGGGGCCGCGCCTGCGTGGGCCATGTCGGCCCCGCATCCTGCGCATGGCTGCCAGGATCGCGCGCCGCCGCAACGCCCACAAGCGCGTGATATCGTCGCGAGCCACAAATCTGCCGCGTGTCTGCCCATGCAACTGCGCCCTGCCCTGCTGCCCGCGCTCGGCGTGTTCGCCGCCGCGGCGCGCCACCAGAACTTCGCCCATGCCGCGGAGGAGCTGCACCTGACCGCCAGCGCGGTCAGCCACCACGTGCGCAAGCTGGAGGCGCTGCTCGGCGCAACGCTGTTCCAGCGCCATGCGCGCGGGGTCAAGCTCACCGCCGAGGGCCGGCAACTGGCCGACGCGGCCAGCGCGGCCCTGGCCGACATCGCCGCGGTGGCCGGCAACCTGCATCCGCAGGCCGATACCGCGCCGCTGCGCATCACCACGCTGCGCTCGCTGTCCTATTGCTGGCTGCTGCCGCGGCTGCCGCGCTTCTGCCAGGCGCATCCGCACGTGCGCCTGGACATCCAGACCGACGCGGCGTTCTCGCGCTTCGAGGACGGCGGCCCGGAGCTGGGCATCCGCTACGGCCAGGGCGCGTGGCCGGGGCTGACCTCGCACCACCTGATGGACGACGAACTGTTCCCGGTGGCCTCGCCGGCGCTGCCGCAATTGGCCACGTTGCGCCACCCCGAGCAGATCGCGCAGTTGCCGCTGCTCAGCGACATGTCGCCGCAGGGCTGGCGCGACTGGTTCCGCGCCGCCGCGGTGCGCGGCGTGGCGCTGCCGCCGATGCACACCTTCAACGACAGCACCGACGCGATGCGCGCGGCGGTGTACGGCGTCGGCGCGGTGCTGGCGCGCAAGCACATCGCCCAGCCCTACCTGCAGCGCTACGAACTGGTGCGCCTGCCCGGCCCGGCGTTGAAGGCGCGCTATTCCTACTACATCGTGCATCCCGGCCACCGCCTGCCCAGCCCGGCGGCCAGCCAGTTCATCGACTGGCTCAAGCGCGAAGCGCTGGACGAACGCACGCCGATGCCGGCGCTGCCGGCGGAATTGCTGGGGCTGCCGCCGAGGGCGCGCTAGTTTTTTCCGCCTGGCCACGCGCTTTTGGCGGAACCGCTGGGGCTGCCGCCAACGGCGAACTGGTTTTCCCCGTCTGGCCGCGCGCTTTTGCAGGAGCGGCTTCAGCCGCGACAGGTCCTACGGATGGCGCCTCCCGCTTTACGTGTCCGTCGCTCTACGGAGCGTGTCTGTCGCGGCTGAAGCCGCTCTTGCAAGAGCGTTGCCCGAACGCCATTGCCCGGATCGGGACCGCGGCGGCTCGGCACTTGACACGCGCCCAGCAACGCGTCATTAATTAGCTAATTCGTTAATTATCTAACCCCTGATGTCCATCGACCGCGTCTTCGAAGCCCTCGCCTCGCGCCCGCGCCGCGAGATCCTCGCCTACCTGTCGGCGCAGGAGCTCACCGCCGGGCAGATCGGGCAGCGCTTCGCGATGAGCGCGCCGGCGATCTCGCGGCACCTGTCGGTACTGGAAGCCGCCGGCCTGGTGTCGAGCGAGCGCCGCGGCCAGTTCGTGGTCTACCGGCTGACTCCCGACAACCTGGTCAACACGCTCAGCGGCTTCGCCTTCGAGGTCTGCCCCACCGCCGGCCCGCTCAAGCGCGAGGCGCGCAAGCTGGCGAAGAAGAACGCCTGATCCCGTCCCGCCACGGCCAAAGGAACCCGCCGATGTCCAGTGCCCCGCTCCGCGAAACCGCCGCCGCCCAGGCCGGCTTTCCCTCCGTGCGCCTGGCCTCGTACAGCGGCGGCCTGCCGGTGGAAGTGACGCTGATCGCGCAGCTCGGCGCCGGCGCCGGCGATCCGCTGATCGCCCAGGCCTGCGTGCGCCAGCGCGCGCACCCGAACTTCCACGACGCGCTGGACGAGCCGTCGGCACGGCTGGCCGGCACCGATTTCGGCAACGGCGAGCGCACCGCGCTGTTCTCCTTCGCGGTCGGCGCGAACGGGCATCCCTTCCACCGCCACGCCGGGCACCGCATGTTCACCGCGATCACCGGCAGCGGCGGCGCGCGCTTGCGCTTCTGCACCGCGTCGATGGAACAGATCGAGCAGGACCCGCAGCATTTCCTGGCCGCGCTGCGCCACGTCGAGCTGCCGGCCGACTGCCTGTTCACCGTGCGCTTCGGCGGCGGCACCTGGCACCAGTTCGCGCCGTTGCGCGCGAATGCGGCGCATCCGGCGTTCTTCGCGCTGTCCTGCCACAGCGACGAGGCCGGCGGCGACCTGAGCGCCGAGGTGCGCGCGCAGGTGCTGGCCGGCGACGCCGGCATCGCCACGCTGACCGAACTGCTGCCGGACGCGGTGACCGCGCTGCTGGCCTCGCCGCAGGCGCAGGCGCTGCAGGTGCCGACCGTGCGCCTGTCGCTGTCCGCCTCGCCCGGCAGCCGGCGGCTGGCCTGGTGCGCGGACCTGCGCGCGCGCAGCGGGCGCTTGCGCCAGGCGCTGGGCAGGTGGCGGCACCCGCCCGGCTTCGTCGCGCTGGCGCCGCGGCTGGCGCCGGTGCGCTCGCTGCCGCAGCCGGTGCCCGGCTCGCTGCTGTGGCGCGAACTGCCCGCGCACGATCACCAGGACAGCGTGCGCCTGCGACTGCAGGCGCACCAGCTGCGCCAGCGCGGCGCGCACGCGCTGCTGGTGGCGTTGCTGGACGGCTTCATGCAGCGCCCGCCGCTCGGGGTGACCTGGCTGATGCGGATCCGCAACGCGCTGGTCGCGCCGCTGCGCTTGCGCACCTCGCCGCTGGGCTGCCCGGTGTCCTCGCTGCTGTCGCCGCAGCGCGAGCGCCTGTTCGCCGGCCGCTTCCCGGTGCTGGGACACGCGCACGCCGCGCACGGCCGGCGCGCGCAGGTGCTGCTCGGCGCCGACGACCGGCATCTGGCGTTCCGCAGTTGCGTGGGCGTGGAGGTGGCCGAGGACGGCAGCGTGGAACTGAGCCTGGACACGCGCGTGGCCTGCCGCAACTGGTTCGGCCGCCTGTACATGGCGCTGATCGCGCGCGGCCACCGCCACTACATCGCCCCGGCGATGCTGCGCGCGGCGGCCACGGCATTGCTGGCGCCGGTGTTGGACGAGGCCGCGCAGGATGCCGCGGCGCCGCACCCGCGCCACGCCGTCATCACTTCGCCTTAGCCGCCGCCTGCCTAGCCTTGCCTTCCCCCCTCCAGAGAAAGGCCCATGCCCCAGCTCCGTATCCGCATCACCGGCAGCGAAGACGACGCCCGCGCCATCATCAACCTGCTCGGCAGCCTGGAAGGCATCGAGCACGTCGAGGAGATCGACGACCTGATGAGCCATATGGACGACGACGATTCCAGCTCCGCCGGGCTGCCCGACGACCAGGGGCCTGGCACCCACGAAGTCGAGATCGAGGCCGGCAATCTGGCCACCGCGCAAAAGGTGCGCGAAGCGGTGGAGGCCTTGGCCTTCGACCTGGAAGTGATCGTGGAGTTCGAGCAGGACGAAGGCTGAGGCCTTTTCTCCCGGCTATTTAAGACTGTAGGAGCGGCTTCAGCCGCGACGGGCTCTACCGGTAGAGCCCGTCGCGACTGAAGTCGCTCCTACACCGGGCGCCGCTCAGGCGCGCCTGCGGCGCCGGCGCAGCCAGGCGACCAGCCACCACAGCACCGCGCCCAGCAGCAGGAACGGCGTCAACGCCGCGACCGCACGGATCGCCCAGGCGGTCGCGGACGCGAAGATCGCGCCCGTGTCGGCGAACGCCTCGCCGATCTCGCTGCGGCCGCGCTCGCCGTCGGGCGTGGCGAACTGCAAGGTCAGCCGCTGCGTCTCGATGCGCCGGCGATGCTGCGCCGCGTCCTGGCTGGCCGCGAGCAGTTGCGTGTCGAGTTGGGCCATCTTCTCCGACAGGCTGATCATGTCGGCCACGCTGAGGTCGCGCCGCTGCTGGAACTCCTGCAGGCGGCGCTGCTCGGCCTGCAACCGCTGCTGCAGCGCGGCGTTGTCCTGCACCGCCTGCGCCAGGTCCTCGGCGCGGGTGCTGCGGCTGCCGATCTCGCCGCCGTTGCCGGCCTGCGCGATCAGCGGCTCCACGCCCGCCGGCACGATGCGCACGCTCAGCGCGGCCTGCGGGTGCTCGCCGCCGCGCTGCTCCACCGACAGCACGTTGCAGGCGCCGAAGCGCCCGCTCAGGCAGCTGTCCTGGGCCTGCTTGAGCCGCGCCTCGATCTGCGCCGCTGGCAGTTGCACGCTCACCTCGTGCTCGTAGGCCAGCATCGCCGCACGGCCGTCGGCGGTCGGCGCCGCCGCCGGCGCTTCGGCCAGGCTCGCGCCGCCGGCATCGGCGGCGCTGTCGTGTTTGGAACAGCCTGCGACCGCCAGCGCCAACAGCAGCGGCACGCTCCAATGCGATGGCAGCGCCCTCACAGGCTCGCCCCGTCCACGGTGTGCACCTGCAGCGCCGCCAGGTCCAGCTGCGGCAGGCAGCGCACGTTGACCGCGACCGTCGCCTCGCCGGTCTTCGGGTGGGTGCCCTCGCTGAACGGGGCGATGCCGCAATCCGGGCAATGATGATGGTCGATGTGCTGGCGATTGAAGCGGTAGGTGCCCAGAGTTTCCGGCGCGCTGCGCAGCGCCAGCGCCGCGCGCGCGCCGAACCACAGCAGCCCGCCGCGGCGCCGGCACATGGAGCAGTTGCAGTCGTAGACCTCGGCGATCGGCGCGTCGGTTTCCAGCTCGAATGCGATGCGGCCGCAATGGCAGCTGCCCGTGTAGTTCATCCCTGCGCTCCTGAGGACCAAAGCGCAAGGGTAATCCAACGGCAGGTGCGCGGGCGGCGGCGGCCGCCTATGCTGGTGGATCGACCCACCACAGGAACCCCGATGCGCAAGCACCTGCTCGCCGCCGCCCTGCTCGCCGCCCTCGCCGGCTGCCAGCCGTCCGCCGATGCTCCGTCCACGCCGCCGTCCGCCGCCGCACCCGGCAGCGCCGCCACCGCGCCCGACGCGGCCGCCGACGCCGCCTTCGCCGCGCTGTCCAAGCGCGCCGTGGACACCTGGATGCAGCTGTCCCCGGTCGGCGCCACCCAGACCGGCGACCACCGCTACGACAGCGAACTGGACGATCTCAGCACCGCCGGCCGGCAGAAGAGCCTGGACGCGAGCAAGCAGTTGCTGGCCGAGCTGGACAAGCTGGACGCGGCCAAGCTCTCGCGCGAGAACCAGGTGGACGCGGCGATCCTGCGCAACCAGTTGCAGTCGGACATCTGGAACAGCGAAGTGGCGCAGAGCTGGGCCTGGGATCCGCAGCTCTACAACGGCCTGGCCGGCGGCGCGATCTACGGGCTGATGGCGCGCGAGTTCGCGCCGCTGCCGGAGCGGCTGAAAGCGGCCACCGCGCGCATGGAGAAGATCCCGGCGCTGTTCGCGCAGGCGCGCGCGAACCTGGACCCGGCACGGGTGCCGCAGATCCACGCCAAGACCGTGGCCAAGCAGAACCAGGGCATTCTCAGCATCGTCGACACCTTCATCGCCCCGCACGTCAAGGAACTGCCCGCGGCCGACGCGCAGCGCCTGCAGGCGGCGATCGACGGGCTGAAGAAGGCCGTGGCCGAGCAGCAGACCTGGCTGGACAAGACCCTGGTGCCCAACGCCAAGGGCGATTTCCGCATCGGCGCGGAGCAGTACGACCAGAAGCTGAAGTTCGCGCTGAACTCCTCGCTGTCGCGCGCGGAGATCAAGCAGCGCGCCGAGGCCGAGCTCAAGCGCGCGCGCGCGGAGATGTACGGCATCGCCCGCACCGTGCTGAAGGACAAGCCCAACGCGCCGGCGCTGGTCGACGCGCCGGACGACGCGCAGCAGCAGGCCGCGATCGAGGCCGCGCTGGAACTGGCCTACGCGCAGCACCCGGCGCGCGACAAGGTGGTCGAGGACGCCAAGGCCTCGCTGGCCTCCTCCACCGAGTTCGTGCGCCGCAAGAACCTGCTGACCCTGCCCGACGCGCCGGTGGACATCATCCTGATGCCCGAATTCCAGCGCGGCGTGGCGGTGGCCTATTGCGACTCGCCCGGCCCGCTGGACAAGAACCTGAAGACCTTCTACGCGGTGTCGCCGATCCCCGACGACTGGAGCGCGCAGCAGGCCGAATCGTTCCTGCGCGAATACAACGGCCGCATGATCCACCTGCTGAGCATCCACGAAGGCGTGCCCGGCCACTACGTGGAAGGCTGGCACTCGGCCAAGTTCCCCTCGACGCTGCGCGGCGTGCTGCGCTCGGGCGTGTTCGCCGAGGGCTGGGCGGTGTACACCGAGCGGATGATGCAGGAGCAGGGTTACCTGGACAACGATCCGCTGTTCCACCTGGTGCAGCTGAAGTTCTACCTGCGCACCCTCGCCAATGCCCTGCTCGACCAGGGCGTGCACGTGGACAACTGGAGCAAGGAACAGGCGATGCAGTTGATGGTGCACGACACCTTCCAGCAGCAGAGCGAAGCCGAGGGCAAGTGGGTGCGCGCGCAGCTGACCTCGGCGCAGTTGCCGACCTATTTCGTCGGCGTGCAGGAACACCTGGACCTGCGCAAGGCGATGCAGGCCAAGCTCGGCGACACCTTCGACCTCAAGGCCTACCACGACCAGGTGCTGTCCTACGGCGCGCCGCCGGTGCGGTTCGTGCGGGAGCTGATGTTGGACGAGCCGATCCAGTGAGGGGCTGGGATTCGGGATTGGAGATTGGGGATTCGTAGAGGCGGTTTGCCGCGTCTGATGCCCGCGCAGTCTTTCTGGAGAACAGCCCCCCTTGAGTCGAGGGGGGCGCGCCGACAGGCGCGGGGGATCTGGAAAGTGATGAGCCGGGGCCCACGGTTTGCGCAGCAAACTGTGGGGCGGCAGCGCGAATGCGATGGCGCCGGTCAGCGGGATGTTGTGGGAGCGACTTCAGTCGCGACGGGCCGTCCCGGTAATGCCCGTCGCGACTGAAGTCGCTCCTACAAGTGACCCTCGTTGGTTGGCGACCGCAAGCAACCTCAGCCCGCGACGAAGCCGCCCGTCTGCCGCGCCCATAGCCGGGCGTACAGGCCGCCGCGCGCGACCAGTTCGGCGTGGGTACCGGTCTCGACGATCGCGCCCTGGTCCATCACCACCAGGCGGTCCATCCGCGCGATGGTCGACAGGCGGTGCGCGATCGCGATCACCGTCTTGCCGGCCATCAGTTCGTCCAGGCTGTCCTGGATCGCCGCTTCCACTTCCGAATCCAGCGCCGAGGTGGCCTCGTCCAGGATCAGGATCGGCGCGTCCTTGAGCAGCACGCGGGCGATGGCGATGCGCTGGCGCTGGCCGCCGGACAGCTTGACCCCGCGCTCGCCGACCTGCGCGTCGTAGCCGCGCTGGCCTTCGCCGTCCACCAGGTGCTCGATGAACTCGGCGGCGCGCGCCTTGGCCACCGCGGCGCGCAGCTGCGCCTCGCTGGCGTCGGGCCGGCCGTACAGCAGGTTGTCGCGGATCGAGCGATGCAGCAGCGAGGTGTCCTGGGTGACCAGGCCGATCTGCCCGCGCAGGCTTTCCTGGGTGACCCCGGCGATGTCCTGCCCGTCGATCAGGATGCGCCCGCTCTCCAGGTCGTACAGCCGCAGCAGCACGTTGACCAGGGTCGACTTGCCGGCGCCGGACGGCCCGACCAGGCCGATCTTCTCGCCGGCGCGCACCTGCAGGTCGAGCCCGGCGATCACGCCGCCGCGCTTGCCGTAATGGAAATGGACGTGCTCGAAGCGCACGTCGCCGCGCTCCACGCGCAGCGGCACCGCGTCGGCACGGTCCTGCACCTGCGCCGGCTGCGCGATCGTCTCCATGCCGTCCTGCACCGCGCCGATGTCCTCGAAGATGCCGTTGACCGTCCACATGATCCAGCCGGACATGTTGTGGATGCGGATCACTAGGCCGGTGGCCAGGGTGATGGCGCCCACGCTGATCTGGCCGCGGCTCCACAGCCACAGCGCCAGCGCGCAGGTGGCGGCGATCAGGAAACCGTTGGCGACGGCGATGGCGGTGTCCATCGCCGTGGTCATGCGGGTCTGCCGGCGATGCTTGGCCGCCAGTTCGCCGATCGCCTCGCGCACGTAGGCCTGCTCGCGCCCGGCGTGCGAGAACAGCTTGAGCGTGGCGATGTTGGTGTAGCCGTCGACGATGCGGCCCATCGCCTTGGAGCGCGCATCCGAGGCGATCCACGCGCGCTGCTTCATCCGCGGCACGAAGTACACCATCAGGCCCACGTACACCAGCAGCCACACCAGCAGCGGCGCCATCAGCCACGGATCGGCCTGGGCGAACAGCCACAGCGCGCTGCCGGTGTAGACCGCGATGTACCACAGCGCATCGACCATCTGCACCGCCGACTCGCGCAGCGAGGTGCCGGTCTGCATGACCCGGTTGGCGATGCGCCCGGCGAAGTCGTTCTGGAAGAAGCCCAGGCTCTGCCGCACCACGTAGTTGTGCATCAGCCAGCGCGAGCGGTTGCTCAGGCCGGGCACGATGGCCTGGTTGACCAGCAGGTTGTGCAGCGCCACGAACAGCGGCCGCGCCACCAGCACGATGGCCGCCATCCACAGCAGCTCGCCGGCGTGGCGGCGGAAGAACTCCGGGCCCGGCCGCTCGGCGAGCATGTCGACGATGCGGCCGAGGAAGTCGAACATCGCCACTTCCACCAGCGCCAGCAGCAGCCCCGCCACCAGCGTGGCCAGCAGCAGCGGCCACAGCGGCCGCAGGTAGTGCAGGTAGAAGCGCGCCACGCCGCGCGGCGGCATCGCGGTCTCGATCTTCGGGAAGACCTCGATCAGGGATTCGAACCAGCGAAACATCGAAAACGCCAGCGGCCAACGGGGCGCCAGGGTAGCGTATCGCGCGTCAAGCGCAGCAGGCTCCGTAGCGGCTTGCGCCCGAGCGCGGCGTCATGCAGGCACGCCGCAGCCCCGTGCGCGGCGGCGCGACCGCTCCTCCACCGCCCGTCACTTCACGACGGTTGCGGCGGATGCGCGCGGCGGAGCCACCACGCCCACCCCGCCCCGCCCCGACGTCACACGATCCGCCCCACGGGCGTAGGCAAATCCCGAATTCCTGTGCTCCACACCGAACGCCCGGTCATCCCCAATCCCCAATCCCCAATCCCCGATCCCGAATCCCGAATCCCGAATCCCGAATCCCGGCCCCAACTACTCGCAACGCAGCGCGTCGGCCGCCTCCGCGGCGCCGGCCACCACTTGGATGCGGGTGAACGCCGCCGCGAACGGCGCATCGGCGTCGACCGCGAACGGCATGTCGATGCCGCCCAGGTCGGCGCCGCGCTTGGCGAAGCAGGCCAACGGCACGGTCACGGTGCGCTTGCCGGATCCCGCCGCGGCCAGCAACGGCGCGATGTCCACGCCGTCGCCGCAACCGCGCACGCAGCCCAGGCGCAGCGTCACCGGCCTGGTCGGCGCGCGCTCCACCCGCACGTCGAACTGCAGGGCGGCCTGCGCCTGCGCCAGCGCATTGAGGTTCCGGCCGCCAGCGCTGCTGGCGAACAGCCGCGCCGGCGCAAGCCAGGTCACCTGCTTGGCGTCCTGCTGAGTGTTGACCTGCACCGTGCGCACGCGCAGCGCCGGATCGGGCTGCGGCCAGTCCAGCGCCGCATTGAGGTCGTCGCCTAGTGCGCGCTCCTGGCCGCGCGCGGCCAGCTTCAGCGCGAACGGCGCGGCGTCGCGCAGGTTGAACACCGGCAGCGTGGTGGCCGCGCCGCAGCTGGCCGGCACCTGCACCGGCAGCGCGCCGACCCGGCCACCGCGGGCGTAGCGCAATCCATAGCCGACCGCGAACAGCGGCGGCCGCGCCGGATCGGCCGGCGCCACCGGCGGCGGGCACGCCTGCCCCGGCCATGGGAAGCCCAGCTGGCCGCGGAAATCGTGCGCGCCACCGAACAGCACGTCGGCCACCCCGCCGCCCTCGCTGCCCGGCAGCCAGGCGGCGACAAAGGCCTGCGACAGGTTGAGCAGGTCGTTGACGTACAGCGGCCGCCCGGACAGCAGCACCGCGATCACCGGCTTGCCGGTCGCGGCCGCGTCCTGCAGCGTCTTCAGGTCTTCCGGATGGCGCTGGCTGTGCGCCACCGTGCTGGAGGCGACGATGTCGCCGCTGCCTTCGGCATAGGGCGTTTCGCCGATCACCGCGACGATGGCGTCGTAGCTGCCCGGCGCGGCGGCGGCGACCGATTCGGCGTAGCGCACCCGCTCGGCGCCGCCCACCTCGCGCAGGCCCGCCAGGATGCTTTGCGCGTTGGGGAAGTCCGCATTGCCGTTGTCGGTACCCTGCCAGGTCAGCGACCAGCCGCCGGCCTGGTCGGCGATGCGGTCGGCGCTCTTGCCGACCACCAGCAGACGCTGGCCGCGGCGCAGCGGCAGCGCGGACTGCTCGTTCTTCAGCAGCACCAGCGATTCGCGCACCGCGCGCCGCGCCAGCTCGCGGTGCAGCAACGCATCCTCGCGGCCCGCGTAGCGGCTGGCCGAAGGCGCGTGCGCGAACAAGCCGGCGCGCAGCTTGACCCGCAGGATGCGCCGCACCGCATCGTCGATGCGCGCCTGCGGGATCTGCCCGGCCTGGACCTGGGCGACGGTGTTGTCGATGAACGCCTTCCAGTCGTCGGGCACCATCACCATGTCCATGCCGGCGTTGATCGCCTGCGCGCAGCTGGCGTTGCTGCAGCCCGGCACCTGGCCGATGCCGTTCCAGTCGGAGACCACGAAGCCGTCGAAGCCCATCTTCTGCTTCAGCGCCTCGCTCAGCAGCGGCGCGGCGCCGTGCATCTTGCCGTAGTCGACCCCAGCGGCGACGTCGTTCCAGCTGCTGTAGGAGGCCATCACCGTCTGCACGCCGGCCGCGATCGCGCCGTAGTAGCCCTGGCCGTGAACGTTGAGCATGCGCGCCTTGTCGATCCGCGCCACGCCCTGGTCCTGGCCGTGCTCGGTAGCGCCATCGCCGAGATAGTGCTTGGCGGTGGCCAGCACGCTGGCGTCGTCGCCGAGCCGGCCCTGCATGCCGCGCACGTAGGCGGCGCCGTACTCGCGGACCAGCGCGGGGTCGGAGGAGAAGCTCTCGTAGGTGCGGCCCCAGCGCGTGTCCTCGGCCACCGCCAGCGTCGGCGCGAACGCCCAGGCGATGCCGGTGGCGCGGCTGCCCTGCGCGGTGGCGCGCGCGACCTGCTCCACCAGCGCCGGGTCGCGCGCCGCGCCCAGGCCGATGTTGTGCGGGAACAGCGTGGCGCCGTACACGTTGCTGTGCCCGTGCACCGCGTCGGTGCCCCAGATGATCGGGATCGGCACCGCCGCATCGGTGCTCATCGAGGCCCGGTAATAGGCATCGGCCAGCCGCAGCCAATCCCCCACGCGCGCGTGCTTGTCCTTGCCCGGCCACGAGCCGCCGCCGTTGAGCACCGAGCCGATGTGGTACTGGCGCACCTGCTCGGGGGTGATCGACTTGATTTCCGCCTGGGTCATCTGCCCGACCTTCTGCGCCAGGGTCATGCCGCCCAGGATCTGCGCGACCCTGGCCTCGATCGCCGGATCGGGCGCCACCGCGCTGCGCAGCGCCGGCCAGTCGCGCAACGGCGCCGGCGGCGCGGACGGCGGCGCGGCCTCGGCTGCGGCGGCGAGAGTGACGGCGGCGAGCATGGCGCGGGCCAGGGCATGCGGTCTGGACATCCTGTTTCCTCCATCGAAGTGCGGTCGCGGCGCCGCGCGGCGGCGCGGCGCCGGTCGTGGATGCGGGGCGCCGCCCGCGTCAGAGCTTGTAGCGGAAGCCGAGCAGGTACTGGCGCCCGTACTCGGTGTATTCCTCGGGCAGGAACAGCGTGGTCGAGACGCCGGCGGCGCTGACTTCGGTGCGGAACGCCTCGTTGGTCAGGTTGTTGACCTGGAACATCAGCGACAGGCCCTTGAGCCGGCTGCTGTCGGGGAAGTCGTAGCTCAGCTGCAGGTCGGTGACGCGTTCGCTGAGCGTATTGCGGTAGCTGCGCTGGCCGAACAGCGATCCGTACTCGCCGCGGTAGGCGTCGCGGTAGCGCTGGCTGACGCGCGCGCCGAAGCCGTGCTTCTCGTAGAACACGGTGGCGTTGGCGACGATCTTGGACAGGCCGGGGATGGTGTCGGTGCCGGGCGAATTGTCGCTGGGGTCGGGATCGATCGACGATTCGGTGTAGGACCCGTTGAACTGCACGCCGAAGCCGTCGAGGCGTTCGCTGAACACGTCGCCGGTGACGCTGGCGGCGAACTCGATGCCGCGCATGTAGCCGCCGCTGCCGTTGGCCCAGGTGCTGAAGGTGCCGATGTTGGACACCGGGGTCTGCCCGTCCGGGTTGTAGCCGGTGAAGTCCCAGCTCAGGTTCTGCCGGTAGATGTAGGTCTGCAGGTCCTTGTAGAACAGCGCCAGGCTCACGTAGCTGGCCGAGCCGAAATATTTTTCCAGCGACAGGTCGACCGCATCGGCGCGGTACGGCTGCAGCGTCGGGTTGCCGCCGCTGCCGCTCCACAGCCCGGTGGTGGTGTCCACCGCGGCGCTGGCGTCGGCGCTGAGGTAGTTGATCGGCGGGCGCATCAGCTGCTTGGCCGCGCCCAGGCGCGCCATCCAGCCGTCGCCGAAGTCGAACACCAGGTTCAGGCTCGGCAGCGCGTCGTGGTAGCGCGCGCCCAGCGTCTGCGCGCCGACCACCGCGCCGCCGCTGGCGTTGAAGCCGGTGGAGGACTGCTCGGTGCTGATGTACTGCAGACCGGCGTTGCCGCGCACGCGCACGCGCTCGCCCAGGTCCATGTCGATGTTGGCGCGCAGGTAGTAGGTGTTGACGTCCTCGTCGACCACGTAGTCCTTGCGCAGGTCGTCGTTGCTCTCGGACAGGGCCACGTTGTAGTAACGCGACAGCACCGAGCGCGGGTTGAAGCTGAGGATATTGCCGATGCCGGCGAAGCCCAGCGAGGTCGGCGCGTACAGCAGCGCCGGATCGACCAGGGTCGGCGTGCGTCCCGGCAGGTCGGCGAAGTACACGTCGGCGCGCTTGTCCTTGCTGCGGCGGTTGACGTTCACGCCGAGGTCGAAGCTGCGCACCAGCGCGGTATCGACGGCGTAGTTGAACTCCAGGCGGCCGGCCTTGATCTCGTCCTTCTGCCAGGAATTCTCCAGGCGCCCGTCGTGCCCCCACTTCTGCGGGTCCCACAGGTACACCGCGCCGGGATCGGCCAGGTCGGCGAGCGAATAGCGCGCGAAATCGTTGCTCAGCGGCAGGTCGAAGCCGATGTCCTGCGGATCGGCCAGCCCGGCGTAGGTTTCCAGCTGCGACTGCCGGCGCTCGGCGCGCGAATAGTTCAGGTCCAGGCTCAGCGACCACGGCTCCCAGCGCAGCGTGTTGGTCCAGCCGAGCGAGAGCAGCTTGTCCTGGCGGTCGTTGCGGTCGTTGCGCACTGCCGGCTGCACCCCGCTCAGGGTGCCCTGGGTGATGACCGGCACGCCCTGCCGGTCGGTGGTGGCGATGTCGGTGTAGGACACCTGCTGGCCGAGCGCATTGCTGAAGTCGGGCGCGTTCGACCACATCGCCCCGTGCATGGTTTCCTGCTGGTCGAACTTGGACCAGTAGCCGTCGAGCACGCTGTGGAAGTGTTCGTTCGGCTTGTACTCCAGCGTGCCGATCACGCCGTCGCGGGTCAGCTCGCGCGACTTGATCCACGCCTCCGAGCCCTGCAGCGCCACCGCGCCCGGCGGCTTGCCGGGCTGCGTGGCGCCCCAGCTGTCCGGGTTGCCCCACCACCACGCCTTGTAGTGCTTTTCCTGGAACGGCGAATTCAGCCGCGCCACGCCCAGGGCGACGCCGATGGTGTCGCCGGCGAACTGGTCCACGTAGGACGCCGCGGCGCGATAGCCGCGGTCGTGGCCGTCGTCGCCGAGCTTGCCGAAGGAATTCTTCTCGCCGTTGCCGCTGACCACGATGCGGCGCTCGCCCAGGTCCAGCGGGCGGATCGTCTTCAGATCCACGGTGCCGGACAGGCCCTGGCCGATCACCGCGGCGTCGGCAGTCTTGTAGACGGTGACGGCATTGATCAGCTCGGCCGGAAACTGGTCGAACTCCACGCCGCGGCTGTCGCCGGTGCTGACCTGTTCGCGGCCGTTGAGCGTGGTGCCGACGAACTGCTCGGACATGCCGCGGATGTTGATCACCTGCGAGCGCCCGTCCACGCGCTGGGTGGCGACGCCGGGCAGGCGCGAGATCGAATCGGCGATGCTCACGTCGGGCAGCTTGCCGATGTCCTCGGCCGAGATCGCCTCCACGATCAGCGACGACTCGCTCTTGGTTTCCACCGCGGTCTCGATCGCGTGGCGGATGCCGGTGACGCGCACCGCATCCAGCGTGCTGACCGCGTCCTGCTGCGCCGGCGCGGCGGCACCGGCGGTTTGCGCGTGCGCCTGCTGCAGCGCGGCGACGCAACAGGCGATCGCCAGCAAGCGCCGCGCCGGTACGCCGCGCCGCGCGCGGTCCTCGAAGAATTCCTGCATGCCCCTCATGTGATGCCCTCTCCCGGCATTTTTGACAGCGCTGTCATACCCGTCGTATCCAGTGCGGTCAATGCCCGGAGGAGCCAGACATGCCGCAGCCACGCAAATCGACGAACTTTCCCGCCGCCACGGCGCCGTGCCATGCCGAATCGCTGCGGCGCAGCACGCGGTTTGCGCAGCGTCCGGCCGCCGCGCGCGCGGTGCGGCAACGGGTGGCGGCTGCGTTGTGCGGCGCGTTGCTGGCGTGGACCGGCGCCGTCTTCGGCGCGCGGCCAGCGCCGCCGCCGGGCGACGTGCAGGTCTGGATCACCACCCAGGACCATCGCCTGGCGCTCGCGCCGGCGCCGGCCGCACGCTGGGAAGCGCTCGCGCAGGCCGACATCCGCATCGATGCCGCGGCACGGCGCCAGCGCATGCTCGGTTTCGGCGCCTCTATCACCGATTCCTCGGCCTGGGTGCTGCAGCAGTTGCCGCCGGCGCGCCGCGACGCGCTGATGCGCGAACTGTTCGGGCGCGCCGATGGCGGCCTGGGCCTGAGCTTCGCGCGGCTGACCATCGGCGCCTCGGATTTCTCGCGCCGCCACTACAGCCTCGACGACACCCCGGACAATGCGCCGGATCCGGCGCTGGCGCATTTCAGCATCGCGCCCAACCGCGACGACGTGCTGCCGGTCGCGCGGCAGGCGCTGGCGATCAATCCCGACCTGAAGATCATGGCCTCGCCGTGGAGCGCGCCGGCGTGGATGAAGAGCAGCGGCAGCCTGATCGGCGGCACGCTCAAGCCCGAGCACTACGACGCCTTCGCCCGCTACCTGCTGCGCTACGTCGATGCCTATGCGCAGGCCGGCGTGCCGATCTTCGCGCTCACCCTGCAGAACGAGCCGGGCTTCACGCCGCCCGACTATCCCGGCATGCGCCTGGACGCGGCGCAGCGTGCGCAGTTGATCGGCCGCCACCTCGGCCCGCTGCTCGACGCGCGCGGCGGCGCGCCGCTGATCTTCGACTGGGACCACAACTGGGACCAGCCGCAGGAGCCGCTGGCGGTGCTGGCCGATGCGCAGGCGCGGCGCCACGTCGCCGGCGTCGCCTGGCACTGCTACGCCGGCGATCCGGCGGCGCAGAGTCCGGTGCAGGCGGCCCATCCGGACAAGGACGCCTACATGACCGAGTGCTCCGGCGGCGACTGGGAGCCGCTGCGCAGCGGCGGCCTGACCCTGCAGGCGCGGCGGCTGATCGTGCAGTCGGTGCGCCACGGCGCGCGCGGGGTGCTGTTCTGGAACCTGGCGCTGGACCTGCAGGGCGGCCCGCATGCCGGCGGCTGCGGCACCTGCCGCGGCGTGGTCGACATCGATCCGCGCGGCGAGCGCGTGGTGCGCAGCGACGAGTACTATGCGCTCGCCCATGCCAGCCGCTTCGTGCGCCCGCAGGCCTGGCGCATCGATTCCAGCGAGGGCGGCGAAGGCATGGACAACGTGGCGTTCCTGAACCCGGACGGCGCGCGGGTGCTGGTGGTGGTCAACAGCGCCGATCGCGCGCGGGTGGTGACGGTTGCCGAAGGCGCGCGCGGCTTCCGCTACAGCGTGCCGGCGCGCAGCCTGGCCAGTTTCGTGTGGCCGGCACCGGCCGCAGGCGTGGCGCGGTGAGCAAGCGCGCCACGCCGGGCCTGCGTATCGAGGACGTGGCCGCGCGCGCCGGCGTGTCGATGAAGACCGTGTCGCGGGTCATCAACGGCGAGCCCAACGTGCGCGAGCAGACCCGGCGCAAGGTCGAGCAGACCATGCAGCGGCTGGGCTACCAGCCCAATCCGTCGGCGCGCAGCCTGGCCGGCCAGCGCTCCTACGCGGTGGCGCTGGCCTACGACAATCCCTCGTACTACCAGATGGAAATCCAGAACGGCGTACTCGCCGCCTGCCGCGCGCAGCGCTATACGCTGATGCTGGCGCCGGTGGACCGCAGCCGCGCCGACCACGCCGATACGCTGGTCGCGCTGGCACGGCACCAGCACATCGACGGACTGCTGCTGATCCCGCCGCTGACCGACGACACGCCGCTGCTGCGCCGGCTCGACGCCGAAGGCATCCCCCTGGCCTGCATCTCGCCGCGGCGCCAGCGCGACTGGCCCGGGGTACGGCTGGAAGAGCGCCGCGCCGCGCGCGAACTGGTCGACGAACTGGTGCGCCTCGGCCATCGCCGCATCGCCCACATCCGCGGCCTGCCCGGCCATGGCGCGAGCCAATGGCGGCTGGCCGGCTACCGCGACGCGCTGGCCGCCGCCGGCATCGCCTACGACCCGCGCCTGGTGGTGCCGGGGCGCTTCGACTTCACCTCCGGCGTCGAAGCCGCCGAGCGCCTGCTCGGGCAGCGCCAGCGCCCGAGCGCGGTGTTCGCCGCCAACGACGAGATGGCCGCCGGCGTGCTGCGCAGCGCCAGCCTGCGCGGCCTGCGCGTGCCCGCGGACCTGTCGGTGTGCGGCTTCGACGACACGCTGGTCGCGCAGCAGGTATCGCCGGCGCTGTCGACGGTGCAGCAGCCGTTGCAACAGATGGGCCGACGCGCGCTGGAACTGTTGCTGGAGCGGCTGCGCGCACCGCAGCCGCCGGCCTGCGAAACCCTGCCGCACCGCCTGCTGCTGCGCGACTCGCTGGGTGCGCCTTCGACAGGACGCTGAACGGCGGCGCGACATGCGCAACGTGCGGCGGGCTGTCTGGCGACCGCGACCGGCGATCCCACGGGAATGGCGCAGATGGCATCGTGCCTTGCTACCAGCCAAAGGGCACCGCACAGGATCTACGGACTCACGCCCGTTGCCGTGGGGCCCTTCCGACCTCGATGTCGCGACCGCTCCTGCAACAGGCTTCGCACATCGAAGGCCAACCGCACGGCCGATCCGGCTTCCTGTGGGTGGCGCTTCAGTCGCGACTGCCACCGTAGCTGAACGTATTCCGGCTTCGTCGCCTCACTCCGCGCGGTGGCAGCACACGCACAGCTTGTTGCCGTCCAGGTCGCGGAAGTACGCGCCGTAGTAGTCCGGATGGTAGTGCGCGCGCAGCCCAGGCACGCCTTCGCAGCGTGCGCCCTGGGCTAGCGCCAGCGCGTGGCAGCGGTCCACCTGTGCCCTGCTCGCCGCCTGCAGCGCGAGCATCTGCCCGTTGCCTGGCGTCGCCGCCTGCCCATCCCAGGCACGGCCAATCAGCAGCAGCGGCCGCGGTGCGTCCGGCGCCGTCCAGCCAGCCCAGCCACGCATGTCGTCACGGAACTTCAGCTGCAGCCCCAGCACCTGCAGCAGCGGCGCGTAGAACGCGAACGCGGCCGGGAAATCGTTCACACCCAGATGCACGTGCGAGAGCATCGGCATGGCCGCGCTCACGGCGCGTCGGCGACCGGGGTCAACACCAGATCCTGGAAATCGAAACTGAAATCGGTCAGCGGCGAGATCGCCTCCATGCGCACCTCGCGCACCTTGCCGTCGGGGGTCAGCGCGAAGTTGACGAAGGCGTCGGCGTTGAGCGAGCGGTCGCGCCAGCGCACGATGAAGGTGTCGTGCTGCCAGTGCTCCAGCGTGCCGACCAGTTGCGCGGTCTTGCCGAAGCGCAGTTCCAGCTGCTTGCCGCGCTGCGCGATGGCCACGTCGCCGTACCACGGATCGCGATAGGTACCGGCATAACCGGCCAACGGCAGCGACGGTTTGGACTTGGCGTCGCGCGCGGCCAGGTGCTTGCGCCAGTCCTCGTCGGCGTTCGCATCGGCCTTGGCCACCGCGGCCGCATAGGCGGCGGTCCAGTCGGTGGGCGGCGCGCCGAGGTAGGCGTCGAGCACCTGCAGGGTGAGCGCGTTGAACGCCGCGCCCACTTCCTGGTTGGTCAGCACGATCACGCCAAGCTTGCGCTCCGGCACCAGGGTCAGCCGCGACACCATGCCGGGCCAGCCGCCGGTGTGCCAGACCAGCTTGTTGCCGCGGTAGTCGCTCAGGCTCCAGCCCTCGCCGTAGCCGGCGAAGTTCGGCCTGGCCGGCAGCAGTTCCGGCACGCTCGGCTCGGCGATGGCGATCGGCGTGATCACCTGCCACATCTCCTGCTGCCGCTGCGCGCTGAACAGGTGCCGCTCCTGGCCGTCGGCGGACGGCAGGCGCCCGCCGTCGAGCTGCACCTGCATCCACTTGGCCATGTCGTGCACGCTGGCGTAGATGCCGCCGGCGCCGGCATTGTTCGACCAGGTCAGCGGCGGCACCGTGCGCAGCTCGCGGAAATCGAACTTGGCGTGGCCGACCGCGGCGCGGTCGCCGGGCTGCAGGTGGTCGCTGTTGATGCGCGCGCCGCGCATGCCCACCGGCACGAAGATGCGCTGGCGCACGAACTCGGCATAGGACTGGCCCGAGACCTGCTCGATCACCTTCTGCGCCACCGCGTACAGGATGTTGTCGTAGGCGTAGCGGTCGCGGAAGCCGCCCTTCAGCGGCACCTGCGCCAGGCGCCGCACCACCTCCTCGTTGCTGTAGCTGGTGGCCGGCCAGAACAGCAGGTCGCCGGCGCCCAGGCTCAGCCCGCTGCGGTGGCTGAGCAGGTCGCGCACGCGCATCTCGCGGGTCACGTACGGATCGGCCATCTGGAACCACGGCAGGTGCTCGATCACCCGGTCGTCGAGTTTCAGCCTGCCCTCGTCGGCCAGGATCGACAGCGCGGCGGCGGTGAACGCCTTGGTGTTGGAGGCGATCGCGAACAGGGTCTGCGCGTCCACCGGCTCCGGCTTGCCGAGCTCGCGCACGCCGTAGCCGCGCTCCAGCACCACCTGCCCGTCCTTGACGATGGCGATGGCGATGCCGGGCACGTCGAACTGCTTGCGCACGCGCTCCACCCGCGCGTCCAGGTCCTGCAGCGCCGGCGGCAGCGTGGCCTGCGCCGCGGCGGGCGCCTGCGCCTGTGCGGTGACGCTCATCGCCAACAGCAGCCCGCAGCCCATCGACATGCTCTTCAAATCCATCGCTCCTGAAAAAAGAAAGACGTCGTCCGCTACCGGCGCCATCGCGATGGCATGCGGCAATGCGCACGGAGTGTGCGTTCGCAACGCATCGCCATCGCCGACCCGACACCGATCGGTCCGCGAAAAAACCTAGCCCCGGCCCGCCCTGCGGCCCACCGGCGGCATCGCCTCGGCGCCGCCGCGGCAGGACCGAGTGTAGGCCAGCACGGGCATGCGCGGCAGTGCCGCGCTACAGCGCCGCGGCCCGCGCCAGCAGCGCCTGCTTCTCGCGCGCGTTGGCGCTGAGCGCGGCCGCCTGCGCGAACGCCGCGCGGGCCTCGTCGGTGCGGCCCAGGCGCTGCAGCACGTCGCCGCAGGCCGCCGCCAGCGGCGCGTAGTCGCGCAGCCGCGGGTCCTCGCGCAGCGGCAGCAGCAGCGCCCAGGCCGCCGCCGCGCCCTGCGCGCGCGCGACCGCGACCGCGCGGTTGAGTTCCACCACCGGCGAGGGATGCAACTGCGCCAGCCGCGCGTACAGCGCCGCCAGCCGCGCCCAGTCGGTGTCCTCGGCGTGCCGCGCGCATGCATGGCATTCGGCGATGGCCGCCTGCAGCACGTAGGCGTCGTCGCCACCGCCCAGCGCCTGCGCGCGCTGCAGCGCGGCCTGGCCGCGCGCGATCTGCAGCCAGTCCCAGCGCGCGCGGTCCTGGTCGGGCAACAGCACCGGGCTGCCGTCGGCGCCCACCCGCGCCGCGCTGCGCGAGGCCTGCAGTTCCATCAGCGCCAGCAGCCCGTGCACCTGCGGCCACGCCGGCAGCCGATGCGCCAGTACCCGGCCCAGCCGCAGCGCTTCCTCGCACAATGCCGGGCGCATCCAGTCGTCGCCGGCGCTGGCCGCGTAGCCTTCGTTGAACACCAGGTAGATCACTTCCAGCACCGAGGCCAGGCGCTGCGGCAGCGCCGCCTGCCGCGGCACCTCGAACGGCACCCGCTTCTGCGCCAGCGTGCGCTTGGCGCGGACGATGCGCTGGGCGATGGTCGGCTCCGGCAGCAGGAAGGCGCGGGCGATCTCCTCCGTGCTCAGGCCGCCGAGCAGGCGCAGGGTCAGCGCGACCCGCGCGTCGGCCGGCAGCAACGGATGGCAGGCCACGAACATCAGCCGCAGCAGGTCGTCGCCGATGTCGTCCTCCAGCGCATCGCTGTCGTCCGGCGCCGGCAGCGGCTGCGGTTCCAGGGCCTCGCCCCATTGCGCGTGCTGGCCGGCGATCCGCTGGTGCTGGCGCAGCACGTCGATGGCACGATTGCGCGCGGTGGTCATCAGCCACGCTCCGGGGTTGTCGGGAATGCCCTGCGCGGGCCAGCGCTCCAGCGCGGCCAGCCAGGTGTCCTGCACCAGTTCCTCGGCGCGGCCGACGTCGCCGCCGAGCAGCCGGGTAACCCGGGCGATCAGGCCCGGCGCTTCCATGCGCCAGACCGCTTCCAGGCGCTGCGTGAGTGCGATGTCCATGCGCGGAATCAGAGCACCGCGCGCGGCGCGGCACAAGCCGCGGCGAACGCCGTCACCGCTCAGCCCGGCTCGCCGCTCATGTGCGCGAGCTCCCACAGGTGGCCGTCGGGGTCCTCGAACCCGCGCTGGTACATGAAGCCGTAGTCGCGCGCCGGCTGCGGTTCGCGCGCGCCGGCGGCCAGCGCCTTGTCCAGCGTGGCGTCGACCGCCTCGCGGCTGGACGCCGACAAGGCGACGATGACTTCGGTGCCGACGCGCGCGTCGCTGATCGGCTTGTTGGTGAAGCCGGCGAAGAACGGCTCGGTCAGCAACATCACGAAGATGCTGTCGCTGACCACCATGCAGGCGGCCTTGTCGTCGCTGAAGGCCGGATTGAAGCTGTAGCCCAGTGCCGCGAAGAAGGCCCTGGAGGCCTCCAGGTCGCGCACCGGCAGGTTGACGAAGATCATCTGTGGCGAATCGGTCATGGCGTGTCTTCCTCGATCGAAGGGGTCAGGGATGGTGCGGCGATCACGGCTGTTTCATGCAGTTGACCATCCACGGCTTGCCGTAGCGGTCCACCAGCATGCCCCAGCGGTGCGCCCAGAACGTCTCGCCGATCGGCATGCGCACCTGGCCGCCGTCGCCGAGCGCGGCGAACACCCGTTCGGCCTCTTCCACCGTGTCCACCTCGACGTTGATGGTGGTGCTGCCAGCGCCAGGCGGCGACGGGCCGTCGGCGGCCATCAGCACCGCGCCGCCGGCTTCGAGCTGGCTGTGCGCGACCTGGTCGAGCGTGGCCGGCGGCATCTCGCCGCAGCCGTCCATGCCGTCGCCGGGCGGCATGTCGCGGTAGCGCATCTCGGACACGACGCTGCCGCCCAGGGCCTGGGCATAGAACGCCATCGCCTCGCGGGTGTTGCCGTCGAAGCTCAGGAACGGAATCAGTTTCATCGGTGTTCTCCTTGATAGGGATGTGCGTGCCGGCGCGGCTCAGTCGGCGCTGCCGATGCGCTCGCGCAGGCGTTGTTCCTGTTGCCGCAGCTCGGCGGTGAAGGTCGGCCCGAGATCTTCCATGTCCATGATCTGGCGCAGTTCGACCTCGAAGCCCACGTCGAACGGGGCGCGCTTGAGCCACTCGGTGGCCTCGTCCAGCGAGCGCACCTGCCACAGCCAGAACCCGGCCAGCAGTTCGCGCGTTTCGGCGAATGGGCCATCGATCACCTGCCGCCGGTCCTGCTCGAACCGCACGCGGCGCCCGCGCGAACTCGGATGCAGGCCCTCGGCGGCGAGCATGATCCCGGCCTCGATCAATTGCGCGTTGTAGGCGCCCATCGCGCGGAACTCCTCCTCGCTGGGCAGGCGCCCGCTTTCGGAATCGGCTGACGCCTTGACCAACACCATCACTTTCATCGGTTTGCTCCTGGGTGCGGCCCGCTGGCCGGGCCGTTCATGGAGTACGACGCCCCGAAGGGACGCGAATCGACATGCCGGCGAAAAAAAACTGCGCGAGCGGGCGGCGTCCGGATGCGGCGCTGCAACACGCCTGCGCGCCGAGCTGCGCGATCATGGGCGCCTCCCTGCCCGCCCGGTCGCTCCCATGCAATTCCTGTTGCTGATCTATATCGACGAATCGCTGCTGCAGGCGCTGCCCGGCGAGGAATACGATCGCCTGATGCACGACTGCCTGCAGCATGCCGATGCGCTGCAGGCCGAAGGCACCCTGGTGCTGGCGCAGCAACTGCAGCCGGTGGCCGCGGCCCGCACCCTGCGCACACGCCAGGGCCAGGCGCGCATCACCGACGGCCCGTTCGCCGAGACCCGCGAACTGCTCGCCGGCTTCAACCTGATCAACGCCCGCGACCACGACGAGGCGCTGCGCATCGCCGCGCATTTCCCCTGGTCGCGCTTCGGCAGCATCGAGGTGCGGCCGCTGGCCGACATGGACGCCGAGCGCGCGCGGGTCGGCGCCGCCCTGGCGGGCACGGCGGCGGCCGGGTAGACGACGGCGCAGCGGCAGGCGGCGGCACGCGGAGGCGGAAACCCCGCCCGCGGCGGCACCCACAGGCACCCGCCAGGCGCACATGCGTTGCGCGGGCGCGCACGATCCGCATGCGCCGGCAAGGTCATCCGCCCTGCGGCACGATCGCATCATGACGGCACACCGGGGGATGGACGCGCCGCCGCACGACGGCGGCAGCGCAGCAACCCGCGCGCGCCCACCGCATGGCGCGCATGCGAAAACCGGCACCCGCACACATTTTACCGACGTTGCGCTGCGCACAATCGCAGCCTGCCCGCTGCCGATCCTGCCGCCATGACCGATCTCTTCGACTCCGCTCCGGCCGCACCCGACGGCATCCGCGTCGGCATCGGCGGCTGGACCTATGCGCCATGGCGCGGCGGCATGTTCTATCCGCAGGGCCTGGTGCAGCGCCGCGAGCTGGAGTACGCCAGCCGCCACGTCAACAGCATCGAGATCAACGGCACCTACTACGGCGCGCAGAAGCCGGACACCTATGCGCGCTGGCGCGACGAGACGCCGCCCGGCTTCCTGTTCTCGGCCAAGGCGCCCAAGCGCATCACCGGCATGCGCCGGCTGGCCGGTGCCGGCGCGCAGGTCGAGGACTTCATCGGCGGCATCGTCACCCTCGGCGAAAAGCTCGGCCCGCTGGTGTGGCAGTTCGAACACGGCCGCACCCTCGACCTGGACGACCTGGCCGTGTTCCTGGACCTGCTGCCGCAGCAGGGCGGCGGCCGCCGGCTGCGGCACGTGCTGGAAGTGCGCGATCCGGCCAGCGTCGGGCCGCGCCTGCTGGACCTGGCCCGCACCCACGGCGTGGCCACGGTGTTCACCGATTCGCCCGACTACCCGTCCTTCGCCGATCTCGGCGCCGACTTCGTCTACGCGCGGCTGATGCGCAGCCGCGCCAACCTGGCGCATGGCTATCCGCCCAAGGAACTGCGCGCCTGGGCCGCGCACGTGCAGGCCTGGCGCCGCGGCGAGGACCCGGACACGCTGCCGCATGCCGGCACGCCCGCGGCCCCGGCCAAGCCGCGCGAGGTCTTCGTGTATTTCATCAGCGCCGCCAAGGAGCGCAACCCGGCCGCGGCGATGGCGCTGCTGGCCGAACTCGGCAAGCGCTGAGGCGCGACGCGCAGCCGGAGGGGGATTGGGCGAAGCGTCTTGCTCCCCAACATCGCGAGACGCTGCGCACCGACCTCTCACCCCAACCCTTCTCGCGACGGGAGAGGGGCCATGCACTGCGCGCCTTCGAAGGGCGGCCGGCGGCACGCACGCACGATGCCGCTTTCCCATTCCCAATTCCCCACTCCCAGCCTCGACGCGCGACAATACGCAGATGCCCCTGCATCCCACCACCAAGGCCCAGCTGCAAATCCATTTCTGCGTGCTGCTGTGGGGCATCACCGCGATCCTCGGCAAGCTGATCACGCTGCCGGCCTTGCCGCTGGTGTGGTGGCGGATGCTGATGGTGGTGGCGGCGCTGGCGCTGTTGCCGCGGGTGTGGCGCGGCCTGGCCGCGCTGACCCCGAAACTGGTGCTCGGCTACGCCGCGGTCGGCGCGCTGGTCGGCCTGCACTGGCTGACGTTCTATGGCGCGATCAAGCTGGCCAACGCCTCGGTGGCGGCGACCTGCATCGCGCTGGCGCCGGTGTTCACCGCGGTGATCGAGCCGTGGGTGGCCAAGCGTCCGTTCCGCCCCAGCGAGCTGGTGTTCGGCCTGGCGGTGCTGCCGGGCGTGGCGCTGGTGGTCGGCGGCGTCCCCCACGGGATGCGCGCCGGCGTGGCGATCGGTGCGGTGTCGGCGCTGTTCGTCGCCGCGTTCGGCTCGCTCAACAAGCGCCTGGTCGACCATGCCGACCCGCTGACCGTGACCGCGCTGGAACTGGGCGCCGGCACCCTGACCCTGACCCTGCTGGCGCCGCTGCTGCCGTTCGTGCTGCCGGCGCTGAGCGGTCCGCTGCTGGTGCTGCCCAGCCTGCACGACACCGCGCTGCTGCTGGCCCTGGCGCTGCTGTGCACGCTGCTGCCGTTCGCCCTGGCGCTGGTCGCGCTGCGCCGCCTCAGCGCCTATGCGGTACAGCTGGTGACCAACCTGGAGCCGGTCTACGCGATCGTGTTCGCGATCGTGCTGCTGGACGAGCAGAAACAGCTCACCGCGCTGTTCTACCTGGGCGTGGCGGTGATCCTGGGCGCGGTGTTCCTGCATCCGCTGCTGACCCGCGACAAGCCGCTGCGGCACCCGGAACTGCTGGCCACCTCCGAGGCGAAGAACGCGCTGGAGTGAACGCGCCGGCGCGGAGCGCGCGCGCTCACTCCGCCAGCGCGACGCAGTCGCGGCCGGCGCGCTTGGCCTGGTACAGCGCCAGGTCGGCGCGCTTGAGCAATTGCTCGGCGCTCTCGCCCGGCAGATGCGCGGCCACCCCGAAGCTGGCGGTCAGCGGCAGACCCAGCCGCAGCAGGCTGGTTTCCTGGCGCAAGGTCTCGCATTCGTGCATGGCCTGCTGCGCGTCCAGTCCCGGCATCAGCACCGCGAACTCCTCGCCGCCGTAGCGCGCCACCAGGCACCCCGGCGGCGCCTGCGCGCGCAACATGTCCGCCAGCGCCCGCAGCACCGCATCGCCCTTGTCGTGGCCGTGCAGGTCGTTGATGTTCTTGAAGTAGTCCAGGTCCAGCAAGGCCACGGCCAGCGGCGTGGGATCGAGCTGTGCCGCCTCCACGTTGACCAGCAGCGCGCTGGCGAACGCGCGGCGGTTGAACAGGCCGGTCAGCGGATCGGTGCGCGACTGTTCGAGCAGATCGGCGTTGAGCGATTCCAGCGACGCCTGGTACTGGGCCAGCTGCTGCTCGTACCAGTCGCGTTCGCGCAGCTGCTTTTCCAGGCGGCGGCTGACCGAATGCAGCTGCACCAGGTACGAGGCCTGCCGCGACAGCGCCATCAGCGCCCGCTGCTGCTCCTGGCTCAGGTGCGCGGGGTGGTCGCCGAACACGCACAGCGTGCCCAGCGCGAAGCCGTCCTGGCTGAGCAGCGGGGCGCCGGCGTAGAAGCGCACCGGCGGCGTGCCGATGCTCATCGGATTGTCGTGGAAACGCGGGTCCTGCAGCGTGTCCTCGACCAGCAGGATCCGGTCCGGATCGAGGATGGCGTGGGCGCAGAACGAGATCGCGCGCGGCGCTTCCCCGCGCGCCGCGCCGGTGGCCGCCTTGAACCACTGCCGCTGCGCGTCGATCAGGGTCAGCGCCGCCTGCGGCGTGGCGCAGATCGTGGCCGCGACCATGGTCAGGTCGTCGAACGCGGCCTCGGCCGGCGTGTCCAGGATCTGCAGCTGGCGCAGCGCGGCCAGGCGTTCGGCTTCGTTGGACGGCAATTGCGGTTTGATCACGTGCGAACGTTCCCTGCTTTCGACCGGAGTATGCCTATGCGGCCTGCCGAGCGGAACCGGCGCCGGCCGCGCATCGCTCCGAGCCCGGCGCTACCACTCGCTGCGCTGCGGCAGCAGGCCGCGCAGTTCCTGCTCGGTGAGGTTGCGCCACTGCCCCGGCTTGAGCGCGCCGAGCTTGATGTTGTCGATGCGCACCCGGCGCAGCTGGGTGACGCGGTAGTCGAATGCGGCCGCCATCAGCCGGATCTGCCGGTTCAGGCCCTGCTCGAGCACGATGCGGAAGCCGAACTTGGCGATCCGCGCGGTGCGGCACGGCAAGGTCGTCTCGTTGTGCACGCGCACGCCGCGCGCCATGCCGCGCAGGAACTCGTCGGTGACCGGCTTGTTCACCGCCACCAGGTATTCCTTCTGGTGGCGGTTCTCCGCGCGCAGGATCTCGTTGACGATGTCGCCGTTGCTGGTCAGCAGGATCAGCCCCTCGGACTCCTTGTCCAGGCGCCCGATCGGGAAGATGCGCTGCTCGTGGCCGACGAAATCGACGATGTTGCCCTTGACCTCGCGCTCGGTGGTGCAGGTCACCCCGACCGGCTTGTTCAGCGCGATGTAGACGTGGCGGCGGCCGGACTTCTGTTTGGCGCGGGCGCGCAGCGGCTGGCCGTCGACCTTGACCTCGTCGCCCTCGCCTACCACCGAACCGACCCCGCCGGGCATGCCGTTGACGGTGACCCGGCGCGCGGCGATCAGGCGGTCGGCCTCGCGGCGCGAGCAGTAGCCGGTTTCGGCGATGTGCTTGTTCAGGCGCGTGGACATGGGGCTGGGATTGGGGATTCGGGATTGGGGATTCGCAGCAGCGGGCTGCTGCCATCCGAGGCAGTGCGGGTGTCGGGGACAGGAACGCGGGAGCAGGGACGCATCCCTACTCCAAATCCCCGATCCCGGCCCCTCAACGCTTGGGCGGACCCTTGCGCGGCGGGCGCTCGCCGGCGCGGTCGGCGATGCGGGTGGCGGCGCCGGCCGGGCGCGGGCCGGCCGCGTTCGGGCGGCCGCCGGGCTTGCCGCCGGCACGCGCGAACTTCGGCTTGAACGGCGCGGCGCCGGCGTCGTCGCCGTCGAGCTTGCGCATCTGCAGTTGCTGGCCGGAGACCCAGACCTTCTTCAGGTGGGTCAGCAGTTCGCGCGGCATGTCCGCCGGCAGGTCCAGCACCGAGTAATCGTCGTGGATGTCGATGCGGCCGATGTACTTGCTCTCCAGGCCGGCCTCGTTGGCGATCGCGCCGACGATGTTGGCCGGCTTGACGCCGTGCTGGTGGCCGACCTCGATGCGGTAGGTCTCCATGCCCACTTCCGGCTCGCCGCGCGGCGCCTTGGGCGCCTTGTCGCGGCGCGGCGCCTCGAAGCTGCCGACGTCGCGCTGGTAGTCGAAGTCCGGACCCTGCGCGGCCGGCGCGGGGCGCGGCGCACGCGGCGCGCGCTCGGCGTCGTCGCGGCGCGGCGGGCGCGCCTCGCGGTCGAACTTCGGCTCGAACTTCGGGCGCTCGGTGCGCTCGCCGCGGTCGGCGCGCTCGCGGCGCTCGAAACCGGGACGCTCGAAGCGCTCGCCCTGCGGCGCGCGCGGCCGCTCCGGCGCCAGCAGCAGCGGCGTGTCGCCCTGCAGCAGACGCGCCAGCGCCGCGGCCACCTCGACCATCGGCACGTTCTTCTCGGTCTCGAAGCGCTGCAGCAGATCGCGGTAGGTGTCGATGCCGCCGGCGGCGATGGTCTCGCTGATCTTTTCCATGAAGCGCGTCACGCGCTGGTCGTTGACCGCGTCCACGCTCGGCAGCTGCATCTCTTCGATCGGCTGCCGGGTGGCGCGCTCGATCGCGCGCAGCATGCCCTTCTCGCGCGGGCTGACGAACAGGATCGCCTCGCCGCTGCGGCCGGCGCGGCCGGTGCGGCCGATGCGGTGCACGTAGCTTTCGGTGTCGTACGGGATGTCGTAGTTCAGCACGTGGCTGATCCGCTCCACGTCCAGGCCGCGCGCGGCCACGTCGGTGGCGACCAGGATGTCGAGCTTGCCGTCCTTGAGCTGCTGGATCACCCGCTCGCGCTGCGACTGCTGGATGTCGCCGTTGATCGCCGCGGCGGCCAGGCCGCGCGCCTGCAGCTTCTGCGCCAGCTCGTCGGTGCCGGCCTTGGTGCGCGCGAACACGATCATCGCGTCGAACGGCTCCACTTCCAGGATCCGGGTCAGCGCGTCGAGCTTGTGCAGGCCGCTGACCGCCCAGTAGCGCTGGCGGATGTTGGCCGAAGTGGTGGTCTTGGAGGCGATGATCACCTCGGCCGGATCGTTCAGATAGGTCTGCGCGATGCGCTTGATCGCGGTCGGCATGGTCGCCGAGAACAGCGCCACCTGGCGCGAGGCCGGCAGCTTCTTCAGCACCGCCTCGACGTCGTCGATGAAGCCCATGCGCAGCATCTCGTCGGCCTCGTCGAGCACCAGCGTCTTCAGCTCGGACAGGTCCAGGGTGCCACGCTCGAGATGGTCGATGACCCGCCCGGGGGTGCCCACCACCACGTGCACGCCGCGCTTGAGCGCCGACAGCTGCTGCACGTAGGGCTGGCCGCCGTACACCGGCAGCACCTGGAAGCCGGGGATCGCCGCGGCATAGCGGTGGAACGCCTCGGCGACCTGGATCGCCAGCTCGCGGGTCGGCGCCAGCACCAGCGCCTGCGGCTTGCGCTGGTTGAAATCCAGCCGCGACAGGATCGGCAGCGCGAACGCGGCGGTCTTGCCGGTGCCGGTCTGGGCCTGGCCGAGCAGGTCGCGGCCGGTCAGCAGCGCCGGGATGGTGGCGGCCTGGATCGGCGACGGCGACTCGTAGCCGACGTCGGCGACGGCCTTCATCACAGCAGGCGAGAGGCCGAGATCTGCGAACAGCAGCGGCGCGGGGGTATCTTGGGACATGGGAGACTCCGGGGGCGCCGCAGAGAACCGGCAGGCGCAAAGAAGCACATTGTGCGCCTTGCCGGGCCGCATGTCGAAATTGGGTGAACGACGCCGTTCAGGCGTGAGAAATCCCGCCGTGCCGCGAACCACCTTGCAGACCCTTCGCGACCCGCCCCATGCCCGACGCTCCCGCCCCCGCCGTACCGCTTCCGGCCGACTTCGCCGCGCTGTTCCAGGCGCACCGCGGCATCGCGGCGAAGGTGGCCGGCAGCTATTGCCGGCACCCGGACGACCGCGCCGACCTGATCCAGGAGATCGCCGCGCAGGCCTGGCACGCATTCCCGCGCTACGACCGGCAACGGCCGTTCTCCACCTGGCTGTACCGGATCGCGCTGAACGTGGCGATCGGCGAACTGCGCGGGCGCAGCCGCGCGCATCGGCAGACCCTGCCGCTGCAGGACCTGGACATCGCCGACCCGCACGCCGCCGACCCGGAGCGCGAACGCCAGGTGCAGGCGCTGTACCGCTTCATCGCGCAGTTGCCGCCGCTGGAGCGGGCGCTGGCGCTGCTGTACCTGGACGAACGCCCGCAGCGCGAGATCGCCGAGATCCTGGGCATCGGCGAAAGCAACGTCTCCACCAGGATCGGCCGCCTCAAGCAACGCCTCCGCGACGAACTCTGACCCCACGCACACAGGACGCCACCGCAATGCATCCCGACGAACTGAAACACGCCTGGCAGGCGCTGGACCGGCGCCTGCAACGCCACGACCGCCTGCACGTGCAACTGCTGCTCCAGCACACCCTGCAGCGCGTGCGCAGCGGCCTGCGGCCGCTGTTGTGGGGCCAGTTCCTGCAACTGCCGTTCGGCCTGGCGTGCATCGCCCTGGCCGGCCTGCTGTGGAGCCGCGGCGCGCTGCCCGCGCACGTGATCGCCGCCGGCGTGGCGGTCCATGCCTATGGCGTGGCCACCGTGGCCATGGCCGGCATCGTGCTGGGCCGGCTGCTGCGCATGGACTACAGCGCGCCGGTGCTGGAACTGCAGCGCCAGATCGCGCGCACCCGCCGCTGGTACGTCGCCAGCGGCGTGATCTGCGGGCTGTCGTGGTGGCTGCTGTGGGTGCCGGTGCTGATGGTGCTCGGCGCGCTGGCCGGCATCGACCTGCTGGCCAGGGCCGCGGCGGTGGTGTGGATCGGGCTCGGCGTGGGCGTGGCCGGCCTTGCGCTCAGCGTGTGGCTGTATCGCTGGTCGCGCCACCCCGGCCGCCCGCGGCTGCGGCGGATCGTCGACGACGGCCTGGGCGGCGCCAGCCTGCGCAAGGCCAGCCGCCTGCTCGACGAAGTGGAGCGCTTCGGCCACGACTGAGCGCGGCGGACGCTGCGATGCGCTGCGCGCCAGGCCGCCCCGCGCGCCCGCGGCGCGAAGTCCGAGCGTTTCGCCCGCGAATGACCGACAATGGGCGCCGATTTCCGAGCAGCCCCCCCATGCAGACCATCGATCTCCAGTTAGAAAGCGACTACGTCGAACTCAAGCATCTGTTGAAACTGACCGGCGTGTGCGACAGCGGCGGCGCGGCCAAGACCGTGATCAGCGACGGCCAGGTCCGCGTCGACGGCGAAGTCGAACTGCGCAAGGCGTGCAAGATCCGCGCGGGCCAGGTGGTCGCGCTGAACGACGTGCAGATCCGGGTGATCGGCAAGGCATGAGCGCGGGCGGCGGCGCGGGCGGCGCGGCGCGTTCCCGGCTGCTGCGCATGGCCGCCACGCCATGCTGATCGACATCGGCGCGCGCAACATCGCGCCGTCGGCGGACGATCCGCTGCACGACGTGTACGGGTTTTCGGTCGATCCCGAGGCGGCGCGGCCGTTCTGGCTGTCGCAATCCATCCGCGGCGGCCATGCCGAAGGCGGCGGCGCCATCGCCCTGGGCCTGGACGAACTGGACGGCTGGCGCGGCGACTGGCGCCTGCACCTGCGCCGCGCCGGCTGCGACTGGGCGATCGCGCCGATCGAAGCGGCGCAGCGCTCGGGCGACGTGCAAGGTGCCCTCGCCCAGCTCGTCGCCGGAGCCGCCGAACGCCGTTCCGCTGCCGCACCGATGCGCTAACGGGGCCTTCTTCTCCATTCGGCGGTTGCATTTTTGTAGGAGCGACTTCAGTCGCGACGGCTTTACCGGTAAAGCCCGTCGCGACTGAAGCCGCTCCTACATGACTTCGGCAAGCGATCAGGACGGCCTGCATCCGCACGCCTGCCCATGGACCCCCGACTCCCGCTGCCGGCGATCGCAGTCGCCCTATCGTGGCTGGCGCGCAACCGCGCTGCTCGGCGCCCGCCCGGCTGTTCGCCGCTGTAGGAGCGGCTTCAGCCGCGACAGACACTTTCGGCAAGGCCTGTCGCGGCTGAAGCCGCTCCTACATGACTTCGGCAAGCGATCAGGACGGCCAGTATCCGCACGCCTGCCCATGGACCCCCGACTCCCGCCGCCGGCGATCGCAGTCGCCCTATCGTGGCCGGCGCGCAACCGCGCTGGTCGGCGCCCGCCCGACCGTTCGCCGCTGTAGGAGCGGCTTCAGCCGCGACAGACACTTTCGGCAAGGCCTGTCGCGGCTGAAGCCGCTCCTACAGTGCACAGCCGGGAGAAATACGCCTGCGGCGCTGGCACGACTCCGCTCCGACCGTGTCCCGCCGGGCAACGAGCTCCCTCCCGGCTCCCGCGCGCTCGGCCCTCAGCGCACGCCAAGCGCACCGCGCTGGGTCAGGTGCGCGGCGATCGCGCGCTTGAACGGCGCCACCCGGTCGGCCACGCGCAGCGCCGCGTTGCGCAGCGCGCGGGCCGGCAGGCGGTCGTCGGTGTACAGCGCGGCGATCGCGTTGGTCGCCTCGTACAGCGGGCGCGTGGCCAGGCGGTGGCCGCGCTCGTAACCGGCCAGCAGGGCCGGTGCGGCGATGTCGCGGCCCTGCGCCACCGCCGCGTGCAGCGCGCGCGCCAGCCGCGCCTGGCCGTGCAGGCCGAAGTTGAAGCCGTGCGCGGTCACCGGGTGCATGCCCACCGCCGCGTCGCCGATCAGCGCGTAGCGCTTGCCGACGAAGCGCTGCGCGTACACCGCGACCAGCGGATAGGCCTGCGGCCGCACCAGCGGCGTCATCGCGCCGAGCCGGTGCTCGAAGCGGGCGCCGATCTCCGCGCCCAGCGCGGTCGCGTCCATGTCCAGCAGCGCCTGCGCGCGCTCCGGCGCCAGGGTCAGCACCGCCGAGGCCTGGTTGCCGTGCAGCGGCAGCAGCGCCAGGGTCTGGCCGTAGCCGAACCACTCCCAGGCGGTGTGGTGGTGCGGGCGTTCGTGGCGCACCCGGCACACCAGCATGCTGCGGCCGAAGTCGCGCATCTGCGCGCCGATGCCGAGCATGCGCCGGGTCGGCGAGAAGCGGCTGTCGGCCGCCACCACCAGCCGCGCGCTCAAGGCCCGGCCATCGGACAGGCGCAGCTGCGCCTGGGTGTCGTCGCACTGCAGCGCCTGCACCGAGACGCCATCGAGCAGGGCCAGGCCCGGCTGCGCCTGCACCGCGGCGAACGCGGCGCGGCGGATCAGGTGGTTCGGCACCAGCCAGCCCAGGTCGCCGTGGCGGTCCTGGCTCGCGGCGAAGGTCAGCGCGAACGGCGAGGAGCCGTTCATCACCCGCGCATCGCGCAGCGGCGAGATCGCGTCCGGATCGATCCGCGACCACAGGTCCAGTTGCTCCAGCAGCGTGCGCGAGGCGTGGGTCAGCGCGATCTCGCGGCCGTCGAAGGCGGCCTCGGCCAGCGCCGCGCGCGGCTGCGGTTCGATCAGCGCCAGCGACAGCCCGCTGCCGGCCAGCGCGCGGGCGAAACACAGGCCGGCCGGGCCGGCACCGACGATGGCGATATCCACATGCATTGCTGCGCTTCCCGTATCGGACGCGGCCAGCATAAACCCGCCACGCCGCGCGGCATTGATCTGGATCAGCGCTGCGGCAAACGGTCGCAGCGCGGCGCTGCGCGCACCCGTTGCCGCGCTGCCGTGCAGCCCGGCAGCGCGCACCGCGACCCGCGCCGCCTCAGAGCAGTGCCCACACCAGCTGCAGGATCGCCCACAGCGACACCACCCACACCAGGCTGCGCACGTACGGCACGCCCGCCGCATACAACGGCACGTAGGCGACCCGCGCCCAGAAATACGCCTGCGCCGCCAGTGCGGTGCTGGCGTTGCTTCGGTCCATCGCCACCACCGCCAGTGCCGCGGCGGCGAAGAACGGAAAGGTCTCCAGGAAGTTGCGCGCCGCGCGGTCCAGGCGCCCGGCCACGCCCGCGGGCGGCGGCTGCGGCGCGTCGCGCGCACTGGCGTTCCACTTCATGCCGCGCTGCGCGGTGACGAACGCGGCGGCCAGCAGCACCTGCACGATGCCGAGCAGGATCGCCCAGGCCAGCATGCGGATTTCGATACTCATGGAGACCTCGGGCGGTTGCGAAAGATGCGGAACGGCGGGCGCGGCGCGGGGTCAGTTCGGCGGGCCGACGTGGTAGCCGACCAGGCGCCAGGTCTTGTCCTCGTCCAGGCGCAGCGAGACCAGTTCGCGCACCGGCTGCGGCGCGTTGGCGAAGCGGCTGGGGAAGCTGACGTTGACGTAGACCCCCGGCGGCACCTGCGAGCCTGCCGCGTACTGCACCCGCGCCACGCTGGCCACGCCGCGGCCGAGCAGCGCGCCGAGCCGGGCGCGGGCGGCCTCGACCTGGCGCACGAAAACCTCGCGCGTGACCGCTTTCTTCGCCACCGCCGAGGCGCCGTCCCACAGCTCGCCGCTGCGCCCGGCGTCGACCAGCTGCGCGGCACGCAGCCCGGCCTGCGCCATCTGCGCGTCCTGCTTGGACAGCGGCCCTGGCGCGGCGGGCGCGGCAGACCTGGACGCGGCCGGCTTCTGCGCAGCGGGTTGCGGCGCGGCGGGTACCGGCGCAGCGGGCTGGTTGGCGGGCTGGGCGGCGACAGACTGGGGAGGAGAAGACTGCGCCGCGACGGCGAACGCGACGACATACAACAACGGCGCCAGCAGGCGGATCGACGGTGACATCGGCGTGGGCATCTCAGGCGGCGCGGCAACGGCGGGGGCCGCAGTCTACGCCGGCGGCGCGCGCCCGCGCGGCGGCGGCGCTCACGGCTCCTCGCCTGGCGCGGCCGCGCTCACCGGCACCGCGTAGCGCTGCCGGTGCCAGGCGCGCCAGCTCGCCCACAGCGCCCAGCCGGTGCCGCCCAGCACGCCGGCCAGGCTCAGCAGCGAGGCGGTCCGCGCCAGGGTGCGCGCGTGCGCGCCGGTGGCGAAGTACAGCAGCAGTTCGGCGACCAGGAAGCCGCTCAACGCCAGCAAGGCCGGGGGCAGGTACAGCCGCACCATCAGCTTGGTTCCGACCGCCATCTGCACGCTCCCGAAGTGGATGGCGCGGACGCTAGCGCCGCCGCGGTGCCGGGGGCGTGAACGCCGCATCGCGCCCCCGCGAGTGCGGGATGCGGGGTTCAGGCCCCGGGCGAGGCCAGCGGCAGCGTGGCCACGTCGATCTCCGACAGCGGGCTCTCCGCCGGGCAGGCCTGGTCGGGGAAACCGAAACGCTGCTTCAACGCCTGGCCGCAGGCGGTCAGCGTCTCCAGGTCCACGCCCTTGGCCTTGCATTCGTGGTCGAACGCGATCAGGAACGCGTCCTTGCGCCGCAGGAAATCGTCGCCGCACTTGCGCAGCTGCTTGATCCGCTCCAGGTCGTCCTGCACCGCGTTGGTCCCGTCCAGCCCGTACTGCTTGAGCTCGTCGTTGCTGAGCAGGCGCAGGCTGCGATTGGGCACGGTCATCATCAGGTCGGCCACCGCCACCGCCACGCCGTTGCGCTCCAGGTAGTCCTTGACGTTGCCGTAGACCTCCTGCAGTTCGCGGTTGAGTTCGGCGCGCGAGGTCGCGGTGGAGCTGATCCGCATCATGCGATGGATGCCGACCTTGCCGGAGATCAGCCGGTTGTCGCCGGCGGCGAGCACGAACACGCAGGCGCTGTGGCAGATCGAGCCTTCGCGGACCCAGATGGTCCAGCCGGACTCGCCGATCGTATCGCCGGCGCGGATCGCCGCCTCGACCTGGCCGCCGCTGGAATCCAGGTCCAGCACGCGCTTACCGATGCCCGCCTGCGCGGCGACCTCGGCCAGGCGCCGCACCATCGCGGCGAAGCCGGCGTTGATCTTGCCTTCGTAGCGCACCCGCAGCAGGCCGCGCTCGCGGCACGGCGCCAGCGCCGCCTCGATGGTGGGCCGGTCCAGCCCGGCCAGCGGCGCGCCGTCGCCGGCCTCGGCCGCGTAGTCGGTGTCGCAGCTGACGAAGGCCTCGCCGTTCTCCAGCGCCGCCGCGTCCCAGGCGTCGCTATCGGGCTTGGCGTCGGATCTGGCGGCGTCGGGCTTGCGTGCGGCGGCCGGCGGCGCCGGTGCGGGCGCCGGTGGCGGGGCGCCGACCGACACCATGTGCTCGCCGTCGCCGGGCGGGCTGTCGGCCACGGTCCTGCCGGCGGACGGCGTGCCCTGCTGGCACGACAACAGGCCAGCGCAGCACAGCGACAACCACCAGGTTTTGGACGGGAAAGGCAAGCTGAGGAGTCCGCGGCGGAGAGACGGCGCACCCGGGAGCGCGCGTTCCTAGTCTAGTGCCGATGCGCAGCGGCTTCCCAACTGCGCCTAAACCGCCGTGCCTGCCCGGGCCGCGCCGCCGCCGCGGGCCTCGCGCATCCATGTCCGAAAACGGCGAGTCCGCCGCGCCGGCGCGGACTAGACTGGCGCCATGTCCCAGCCCATGCTCGCCGACCACGCCCTCTACGACCGCGCCCGCCTGGCCCGCGACGCGCGCTTCGACGGCGTGTTCTTCACCGCGGTGCGCAGCACCGGCATCTATTGCCGGCCGGTGTGCCCGGCGCCGGCGCCCAAGCGCAGCAACGTCAGCTACTACCCCAGCGCCGCCGCCGCAGCGGCCGCCGGCTACCGTCCGTGCCTGCGCTGCCGGCCGGAGCTGTCGCCGGAAGCGCAGCAGCACCTGGGCGAGGAATCGGTGCGGCGCGCATTGGCGCTGATCGCCGAGGGCGCGCTGCAGGACGCCGGGGTCGACCGTCTGGCCGGCGACGTCGGGCTCAGCGCGCGCCAGCTGCAGCGCGTGTTCGTGGCCCAGCTCGGCGCCACCCCGGCCGCGGTGCACGCGACGCGGCGCCTGCTGCTGGCCAAGCAGTTGCTGACCGAGACCGCGCTGCCGATCACCCAGGTCGCGCTGGCGGCCGGCTTCAACAGCCTGCGCCGCTTCAACGCCGCGTTCCTGGAGGGCTGCGGCATGCCGCCGTCGGCGATCCGCAAGCAGCGCGCCGAGGTTCCCGGCGGCGACCTGGTGCTGCGCCTGGGCTACCGCCCGCCGCTGGACTTCCCGGCCATGCTCGGCTTCCTGCGCAAGCGCGCGATCCCGGGCATCGAGCGCATCGGCGAAGCCAGCTACGAGCGCGTGCTCGGCCCGCTCGAGGCCTCGACCCGGATCCGCGTCGAGGCCGATCCGCAGCGCCACGAACTGCGCCTGCGCATCGCCGCGGCCGATCCGCGCGCGATCCCGGACATCGTGCGCCGGGTGCGCCGGATCTTCGATCTGGACGCCGACCTGCGCGCGGTGCACGCCACGCTGGCCACCGAGCCGCTGCTGGCGCGCGCGATCGCGCGGCGCCCCGGGCTGCGCGTGCCCGGTGGCTGGGACGGGTTCGAAGTGGCGGTGCGCGCGGTGCTCGGCCAGCAGGTCAGCGTGGCCGGCGCGGCGACCCTGGCCGCGCGGCTGGTCGATCGCCATGGCGGCCATCGCCCCGGCCAGCCGCCGGGCCTGGACCGCGCGTTCCCGGCGCCGCAGGACCTGCTGGACGCCCCGCTGGAAGCGCTCGGCCTGCCGCGCTCGCGCGCCGCCACGCTCCGCGCGCTGGCCGCGTCGGTGGTGGCCGGACGCCTGCATTTCCGTGCCGGCCAGCGCCTGTCCGATTTCGTCGAACGCGCCACCGCCCTGCCCGGCATCGGCGCCTGGACCGCGCAGTACATCGCCCTGCGCGCGCTCGGCCAGCCCGATGCGTTCCCCGCCGGCGACCTGGTCCTGCAACGCATGCTCGGCGCCGACGGCGCGCGCCTGAGCGAACGCGCCACCGATGCCCGCGCGCAGGCCTGGCGGCCATGGCGCGCCTACGCCGTGCTGCACCTGTGGCACCTGGCCGGCGATCCACCCGAGGAGACTTCCCATGACTGAACGCCTGTACTACGACGCCTTCGCCACCCCGATCGGCGAACTGACCGTGGCCGTCGGCGCCGACGGCGTGCGCCACATCCTGTTCCCGGAGAACCGCTACGACGCGCGCGGCCGCGCCGACTGGATCCGCGACGCGGCGCCGGTGCGCGAGGCGCGCGAGCAGTTGCTGGCGTATTTCGCCGGCGAGCGCGACCGCTTCGACCTGCCGCTGGCGCCGCGCGGGACCGCGTTCCAGTGCATGGTATGGGAGGCGCTGGCGGAGATTCCGTTCGGCGCGACCTGGAGCTACGCGCAGCTGGCGCGGCATATCGCGCAGCCGCGCGCGGTGCGCGCCGTCGGCGCCGCCAACGGCCGCAATCCGCTGCCGATCGTGCTGCCCTGCCATCGCGTGATCGGCGCCAACGGCGCGTTGACCGGCTTCGGCGGCGGCCTGCCGACCAAGGCCGCGTTGCTGGCGCTGGAACGGCGTGGAGCGACCGCGGCGGACGGCGCGACGGCATCGCTGTTCGGCTGAGCTGCAGTGCGGTCGAGCCCCGAAGAGGCGTACGACGGCACCGGCAGTGCCTGGCCGCCGCTCCCTTTTCCCCGCGCGGGAAGATGCCCCCGAAGGGGCGGATGAGGGTACGGGCGAAGCCCAGAAGTTCCGGAGCGCGCCAGGCTATCCGCGCCGACGTACCCCCCCAACCCCTCTCCCGGTGTGAGAGGGGCTGCCGCGGTTGGCTGCTGCGCGGGCGTGCGCTTTCCGAGTCGCTTCCACGCACGGCATGCGCCGCTGGCAGCGTACGCCGTGCAGGTCGCAGCGCGCGTTCCCGCATTGCAGCGGGCGCAATGCCGGCGACGGCATGCGCCGCCAGCCGCGCTTCGCAACCTTTGCCGCAATGCATCCGCAATCGTGCGTGCCCGGCACGGCGATGTCTTCGCCGCGTCACCGCGCGCGCCTTATCATGCGCCGATGACTTCCATCGCCCTACGACTGGCAGGCGCCTGCGCGGCGCTGCTGCTCGGCGCTTGCGCCTCCGCCCCCTCGTCTCCCGACACAACGACCATCGCGCCGCACGCCGCGCCCAGCGCGGCGCAGCGGCCCTTGCTGCTGCTGATCTCGATCGACGGCCTGCGCGCGGACATGCTCGATCGCGGCATCACGCCGAACCTGAGCCGCCTGGCCCGCGAGGGCGTGCGCGCGCAGTGGATGTCGCCGTCGTATCCGTCGCTGACCTTCCCCAACCACTACACCCTCGTCACCGGGCTGCGTCCGGACCACCACGGCATCGTCCACAACAGCATGAGCGACCCGCTGCTGGGCACGTTCCGGGTCAGCGATCGCGACGCGGTCGGCGATGGCCGCTGGTGGGGCGGCGAGCCGATCTGGGTCGGCGCCGAGAAGGCCGGCCGGCCCGCGGCGAGCTGGGCCTGGCCGGGCAGCGAGGCGGCGATCCAGGGCGTGCGTCCGAGCCGCCGCCAGGCCTTCGACGAACACGTCGCGCCGAGCGCGCGGGTCGACCAGGCGCTGGGCTGGCTCGACGACCGCAGCGCGCCGCGCCCGCAGCTGCTGACCCTGTATTTCGAGCAGGTCGACGGCGCCGGCCACGACTTCGGCCCGCAATCCGCGCAATACGCGCAGGCGATCGAGCAGGTCGACGCCGCGATCGGGCACCTGCTCGACGGCCTGGCGCAACGCGGGCTGCTGGATCGCACCAACCTGGTGGTGGTGTCCGACCACGGCATGGCCACCGTACCGGCGCAGCAGGTGGTCATCATCGAGGACATGGTGTCGATGCAGGAGGCCGAGGTGGTCAGCTACGGCCAGTCGGTCGGCATCGCGCCGCGGCCTGGGCAGGAGGCCAGGGTCGAGGCCAAACTGCTCGGCGCGCACCCGCAGTACGACTGCTGGCGCAAGGCCGAACTGCCGGCGCGCTGGCACTACGGCAGCCATCCGCGCATCCCGCCGATCGTGTGCCAGATGCACGAGGGCTGGGATGCGCTGCCGGCCGAGCGCGCCGCGGAGAAGCCCGGCACCGGCCTGCGCGGCTCGCACGGCTACGATCCGGCGCTGCCGTCGATGCGCGCGGTGTTCGTCGCGCGCGGTCCGGCGTTCCGCCAGGGCGCCACGCTGGCGCCGTTCGACAACGTCGACGTGTATCCGCTGCTGACCAGGCTGCTCGGCATTCCCGCCGCGCCCAACGACGGCGACCCGCAGGCGCTGCTGCCGGCGTTGCGCTGAGCGCGGCGCGGGGGTGACGCGGCGTGCCTGAAATCAGGGCAGCCCGCACCGCATGCCTCGCCTGCCGCGTGCGCGGCCGTTGCCGTGGCCACCACCGCGTGCATGCGACAATCCGCGCATGCCGTCGCCCGATCCCGCGCCACCGCCGCGCATGCGCCAGCGCCTGCGTCCGCTGCTCTCGCACGAGAGCTGGAAACAGCGCGCGGTGCTGTGGGGCGGCGCGATCGCGGTGGCGCTGGTCGCGATCGTGTTCGCCAAGGCCAGCGACGCCGCCTTCCACCTGTTCCAGCGCATCGTCGCGCACTCGCCGTGGTGGGCGCTGCTGCTCACCCCGGGCGTGTTCGCGCTGCTGGCCTGGCTGACCAACGGCGTGCTGCGCCCCACCCGCGGCAGCGGCATCCCGCAGGTGATCGCCGCGCTGGAGCGGCCCGACGACGCGTTCCAGCGGGACAACCTGTCGCTGCGCGTGTCCGCCGGCAAGCTGCTGCTGACCACGCTGGCCCTGCTCGGCGGCGCCTCGGTCGGGCGCGAAGGCCCGACCGTGCACGTCGGCGCCAGCCTGATGTACGTGCTCGGGCGCTGGTTCGGATTCCGCGATCCGCGCCAGGCCTCGCATTTCCTGCTCGCCGGCGGCGCCGCCGGCATCGCCGCGGCGTTCAACACGCCGCTGGCCGGGGTGGTGTTCGCGATCGAGGAGCTGAGCGGCCGCTTCGAGCACCGCTTCTCCGGCACCCTGCTGACCGCGGTGATCGTCGGCGGCGTGGTGTCGCTGGGCCTGCTCGGCAATTACACCTATTTCGGCAAGGTGTCCGCGGCGCTGCCGCTGGGCCGGGCATGGCTGGCGATCGTGCTGTGCGGGGTGGTCGCCGGCCTGCTCGGCGGCGCGTTCAGCCGCATGGTGCTGGCCACCGTCGCCGGCAGGCCGCGCTGGCTGGGCGCGCTGCGCCGCCGCCATCCGGTGCTGCTGGCCGCGCTGTGCGGCCTGGCGCTGGTCGCGCTGGGCCTGGCGTTCGGCGCCGGCGCGTTCGGCACCGGCTACGAGCAGGCGCGCAGCCTGGTGCAGGGCCACGCCAGCGTCGGCCACGAATTCGGGCTGATGAAGCTGCTGGCGAACCTGGCGTCGTACGTGGCCGGCATCCCCGGCGGGCTGTTCTCGCCGGCGCTGGCGGTCGGCGCCGGGGTCGGCCACAACCTGGCGGTGCTGATGCCGGACGTGGATCCGCGCACCTTCGTGCTGCTCGGCATGTGCGCCTACCTGACCGGCGTGACCCAGGCGCCGCTGACCTCGGCGGTGATCTCGCTGGAACTCACCGACAGCAGCGACATGCTGCTGCCGATCCTGGCCACGGTGCTGATCGCGCGCGGCGCCTCGGCGCTGGTGTGCCGCACGCCGATCTATCGCGGCCTGGCCGAGCAGCTGCTGGCGGTGCCGGCCGCCGCCGCGGCCGAACCGGCACCAACGCCGCCGGCCACCGAACCGCCCGGCGACACCGGCGAGGCCGATCCGCCGCGCTGAGCGCGCATGCGGGGGGCCTGCTGCGCGGCAGCGGTGCTTTTCCCCAGGCAAAAAAAAACGCGGCGCAAGCGCCGCGTTCTTCGTACCGCCGGAGCCCGGGTTCAGCCGGCCTTGGCGACCGTCTTCTTGGCCACGGCCTTCTTCGCCGGGGCCTTGGTCACGGCCTTCTTGGCGACCGGCGCGGCGGCGCCCACCGCCACCTTGACGTTATGCAGGCGCGAATTGCCATAACTGGCGTTGTAGCGCTTGCCCTTGGCGGTCTTGCGGTCACCCTTACCCATGCTCATCGACTCCTGAATGTGTGTGCGAAATCCCCGCGCGGTGCACGGGTTGGCGAGGCAAACGCGGTCGGCGCCCTCGCGCAAGGCCGGCAAGCCTACCACGTGCGCTCAGTGGGCGCAGCTGGCGTCGTGCACGTGGCCGTGGTTGAGCCGCAGGTTGAGCAGGTGCGAAAGCCCGACCAGGGTGCCGCCGAAGGTCATGATCGCCGCGTGCGGGGCCACCGCATGGTGCAGCGCCGGCACCAGCATGCCGGCCCACAGCGACGACAGCCCGACCAGCAGCAGCCCCAGCGCCTGCCAGGCGCGGTGCCGGCGGTATCCCAGGACCAGGCTGAACAGGCCCAGGCAGGTCACGAACAGCACCAGCGTGCGTTCCACTCCGTCGCCCAGCCACACCGACAGCCCCAGCGACGGCAACACGGCCAGCGCCAGCGGCAACAGCGCGCAATGCACCGCGCACAGCAACGAACCGGTGGCGCCGAGGCGATCGAGCAGGGCGCGCAGATTGGAGATGGGCGGCATGACTTCCAGCACAGTGGTGATTGCGTTATAGAATAATATAACATTACCTGGCCGGCGACCAGTGTCGCCACGCCTGCCCTCACCGTGCCTGTCGCCGCCCTGTGCGGCGTGGCGAGCGCCCGCGCCCGCCTGGCAATGCCTTTCCTCCTATCCGGTACGCCCATGTCCTCCTCCCGCTCCCGCTCGCTCCGTCGCACCGCACTGTCCCTGGCGCTGGGCAGCCTGCTCGCCCCGGCCCTGGCCCTGGCTGCCGACGCGCCCGCCACCGGCGCCGACGCCACGCCGCCGCCCAGCGACAGCCGCCACGCCGACGGCCACACGCACGACCGCCACGTGAAGGACCTGGACGCGGTGGTGGTCACCGCCAGCCCGCTGCGCGACGTGGTCGGCGACCTGAGCCAGCCGGTGGAGGTGCTGGCCGGCGAGCGCCTGGACGAGAACCGCGGCGCCAGCATCGGCGAGACCGTGGCCAGCCTGCCCGGCGTGCAGAGTTCCAACTTCGGCCCCGGCGTCGGCCGGCCGATCATCCGCGGCCTGGACGGCCCGCGCGTGGCGGTGCTCAGCGACGGCCTGGCGACCCAGGACGTGTCCACGGTCAGCCAGGACCATTCGCCGGCGGTGGAATCGTTCCTGGCCGACCAGATCGAAGTGCTGAAGGGCCCGTCCACGCTGCTGTACGGCTCCGGCGCGATCGGCGGCGTGGTCAACGTGGTCGACGGGCGCATCGCCGAGACCCCGGTGGACGGCGTGCACGGCCGCGCCGAAGTGCGCCTGGACGGCGGCGACAAGGACGGCAACACCGACATGTTCCGCATCGACGCCGGCAACGGCAGCGGCCTGTCGATCCACGCCGACGGCGTGTACCGCAACCAGAACGACTACGACACGCCGCAGGGACGCCAGGCCAATTCCTTCCTCGATTCCAAGGTCGGCTCGATCGGCGCCTCGCTGGCCGGCGACTGGGGCTTCGTCGGCGTGTCGGCCTCGCGCTTCCGCGACACCTACGGCAACCCGGGCGAGCCCGGCGACCTGGCCGCCGGCGAGCGCGGCGTGTCGCTGAAGCTGCACCAGGACCGCTACGAGCTCAAGGGCGGGCTGACCGATCCGTGGGGCGACGGCAGCGCGCTGCGCTACAGCTTCGGCCACACCAGCTACACCCACACCGAGTTCGAGGGCGAGGAAGTGGGCACGGTGTTCGACAAGCGCGCCAACGAAGGCCGCGTCGAGGCGTCCTTCACCTTCGGCGGCGGCTGGCAGACCGCGTTCGGCGTGCAGGGCAGCGACAGCACCTTCCAGGCGATCGGCGAAGAGGCGTTCGTGCCGAAGACCGACACCCGCGCCATCGGCGTGTTCGCCGTGGCGCGCAACAATTGGGAGCGGGTCGGCGCCGAGATCGGCGCGCGCGTGGACAAGACCAAGTACGAAACCGACATCGGCGTGGACCGCGACTTCACCCCGAAGAGCGTCTCGCTCAGCGGCAGCTTCCGCTTCAACGAGCAGTGGCGCCTGACCGCCAACCTCGACCACGCCGAGCGCGCGCCGGCCGAGGAGGAACTGTTCGCCGACGGCCCGCACATCGCCACCCTCGCCTACGAGATCGGCAACGCCGACCTCAAGACCGAGAAGGCCAACCAGGCCGAGCTGGGGCTGAACTTCAAGAACGACTGGGTGGATGCCAAGGTCTCGGCCTACTACAACCGCTACGACGACTTCATCTACATCGTCGACACCGGCGAGCAGTGGTTCCACGAGGAGGACAACGACTTCCTGCCGATCCGCCAGTGGACCCAGGCCGACGCGGTGTTCCATGGCTTCGAGGGCGAGGCCACCTTCCACCTGGCCGACGACGACAGCGGCGCGTGGGACCTGCGCGTGTTCGGCGATACCGTGCGCGCGCGGCTGAAGGACGGCGGCAACCTGCCGCGCATCGCGCCGGCGCGCTATGGCGCGCAGCTGCGCTGGGACGCCAACAACTGGCGCGCCTCGCTCGGCGCCACCCGCTACCAGAAGCAGGACAAGGTGGCGGTCGACGAGACCCCGACCGACGGCTACACCCTGGTCGATGCGCACCTGGCCTACCACGTCGACGCCGGCGCCACCGCGTGGGAATTGTTCCTGGACGGCAACAACCTCACCGACCAGGACGCGCGCGTGCACACCTCGTTCCTGAAGGACGACGTGATGCTGCCCGGCCGCAACGCCTCGTTCGGCGTGCGCCTGTTCTTCTGACGCGGTCTCCTCTCCCCCGCGCCAGTGCAGGCCGCCTTCGGGCGGCCTGTTTTTTTGGGGCGGCACCGGAACGCGGGAACACGACCGCCGGCCGGCGCGACGCCGAACGTGCGGCGGCGGCGCCGTGCGCCAGCGGCGGCGCCAGGCGGACCGGGACCGGCGGACCGGGGCCACGCGCGGCCGTCCCGCACACCTGGGGCGCGCCGCGCGGCGCCCCACCCGGCATCGCCCCCATCGCGCAGCCCATCACGCATTCGGCGCGTTTACCGCGCTGCACAACGGCCTGGCCGGGCAACGGCGTTACAAAGGGCGCGGCGCGCAGCCCCCGCTCGCGCCGTGCCGGCCGCTCCCGCGTCGCGTGCAGCGCACGAGCGGATCGCGAGCGCCGGCACACCGTTCCGGATGAAGAAAGGAGAGATTCTTCATGAAACCCGCATTGCACCGCCGCCTGCTGCCGCTGTCCGTCGCCGCCGTCCTGCTCGCGCCGCCGGCCTGGGCGCAGCAGACCACCGATACGCCGGCCGCGCCCGCCGCGCAACCCGACGCCACCACCCTGGACACCGTGGTGGTCAGCGGCACCGCGCGCTTCAAGGGCCTGCGCAAGCGCGACGCCAGCTTCTCGATCACCACCGCCACCCCCGAACAGATCCAGCAGGCGGTGCCGCAGAGCAGCGCCGACCTGCTGAAGATCGTGCCCGGCGTGTGGGCCGAGCCCAGCGGCGGCGGCACCGGCGCCAACATCTTCGTGCGCGGCATGCCCTCCGAAGGCGACGCGCCGTTCGTCACCTTCCAGCTCGACGGCGCGCCGCTGTTCCCGCCGCCGACGCTGTCGTTCCTGGAGAACTCCACGCTGTTCCGCACCGACGACACCGTCGAGCGCCTGGAAGTGCTGCGCGGCGGTTCCAGCCCGATCTTCTCCAACGGCCAGGCCGGCATCACCGCCAACTTCATCCAGAAGAAGGGCCAGGACGAGCCGGAAGGCAGCGTGCGCCTGACCGGCGGCAGCGACGCCCTGCGCCGCATCGACCTGTTCAACAGCGGGCCGATGGGCAACGGCTGGTACTACAGCATCGGCGGCTTCTTCCGCGAGACCGACGGCGTGCGCGACCCGCAGTTCTCCGCCGACAAGGGCGGCCAGTTCAGCGCCACGCTGAGCAAGCGCTGGGACAGCGGCGAGCTGTCGTTCTACGCGCGCCACACCGACGACAACAACGCCTTCTACACCGCGATCCCGCTGCTGTCGCGCAACAACGGCGGCGACCTGTCCAGCTTCCCCGGCCTGGATGCGCAGAGCGGCACCCTGCTCAGCAACGACTTCCGCCACGTGAGCCTGCCGGTCGGGCCGAACGGCCAGACCGTGCGACGCGACCTGGCCGACGGCCGCGGGGTCAACATCGACGTGTTCGGCGGCGAACTGAACTGGCAGGTCGGCGACTGGACCATCGCCGACCGCTTCAACGTGATGGGCGGCACCGCGCCGACCTATGCGCTGTTCACCGGCGATGCGCCGCAGCGCCTGGGCGATTTCATCGCCGGCTACGGCAGCCCCGGCAGCGCGCGCTACACCAACGGCGGCGGCGCGGTCGACCCCGACCAGCAGGTGCTGGAAGCCGGCTGGTGGTCGGTGGACAAGCGCCTGAACTCCTTCACCAACGACCTGCGCCTGAGCCGCGAACTGTTCGCCGGCAACACCCTCACCATCGGCAGCTACTACGCCAAGTACTCCTCCAACGACACCTGGTACCTGGGCAACACCATGCTGCTGACCGCGCAGAACCATGCGCGGCGCATCGACGTGGACCTGGCCGACGGCCGCCAGCCGACCCGCGAGGGCTTCACCAGCACCGCCTTCTTCGCCCTGCGCGCGCACTACGACGGCGAGAACACCGCGGTGTTCGTGGCCGACGAATGGGAACTGGACGAGCGCCTGCGCCTGGACCTGGGCGTGCGCTACGAGCGGCAGAGCGTCACCGGCACGGTGCACGACACCGCCACCGTGGACCTGGACGGCAATCCGGCCACGCTCTACGACAACGCCACCTCGATCTCGTTGCCGAGCGCGCGGCGCATCGACCAGGACGACGACGCGGTGTCGTGGACGGCGGGCCTGAACTTCAAGCTCGACGAGCACAACAGCCTGTTCGCGCGGGTCAATTCCGGGGTCAAGTTCCCCGGCTTCGACAACCTGCGCGACGGGCAGACCAAGGTGCAGGAGGTCGACCAGTACGAGCTGGGATTGAAGTCCGGCGCCAGCGCCTACGACCTGTACCTGACCGCGTTCTACAACACCTTCAAGAACTCCCCGTTCCAGGCCTTCCTGTCCAACGGCAGCAACTTCACCACGGTGGGCGATTCGCGCGCCTACGGGCTGGAGGTGGAAGGCGCGATCCGCCCGTTCGGCGGCTTCGAGCTGGCCGGCACCGGGGTGTGGCTGGACGCCAAGTACCGCAACTACCGCGAGTTCACCGACAACCAGGTGATGCGCCAGCCCAAGCGCCAGTTCCGGCTGACCCCGAGCTACTACTGGACGCTGCCGGTCGGCGACCTGCGCGTGTTCGCCACCTACTCCTACATCGGCGAGCGTTACGCCGACCTGGCCAACAGCCAGCGCCTGCCGTCCTACGACATGGTCGACGTCGGCGCCAGCCTGCACACCGGCGAGCACTGGGAGTTCACCGCCAGCGGCAGCAACGTGACCAACGAGCTGGGCCTGACCGAAGGCAACGTGCGCGTGCCCGGCGCGGCCACCGGCGGCGTGTTCATGGGCCGCCCGATCGCCGGCCGCCAGTACCAGGTGTCGGTGGCATATCGCTGGTAGCGCGTTGCGCGTTCGCCCGCAGGGTTTTGCAACATTACGATGTCTGCGGGAGCGGCTCTTGCCCCCTCTTTAGGGATCGGCCGCGACAGGGTTGCCGATAATGCCTGTCGCGGCTGAAGCCGCTCCTGCGGCAGCATGCTTTCAAATGAAATGGACGCGGCGGCTTCGCATCGCACGTCACATTGCCACCGTCTCTTAGCATGCTCTTCGCAATCTCTTCGCAAACCCGCTGCGATGCTCGGACGTGGACGCCGTTGCGCGTCCGTGCGCCGGTGCCGCGATGGCGGCACCACTACCCAGGTCGCACCGTCCACCTCCGTTGCGCCACGCGTGCGGCGATTTGGCGGTCCCCAGGCAGGAGAGACCGATGCAGCACGATCCCCATCCTTCCAAGGCCGCGCCCGGCGCGGCCGAGCTCCCGCGCGATGCCGAACTCAGCGACGACGAAGCGGCGCTGGCGCGCCGGCTGGGCATCAACGGCCTGTCGCGGCGCGAATTCATCGCCCTGCTGTCGGCCGCCGGACTGAGCAGCGCCGGCGGCCAGATCGCCTTCAGCGAGGCCGCCTTCGCCGCACCGGCGCGCGTACCGGCACCGCAGAACGCGCTGCCGGTCGTGCTGCAGATCAACGGCCAGCGCCATGCGCTGAAGCTGGACCCGCGCACCACGCTGCTGGACGCGTTGCGCGAGCACCTGGCGTTGACCGGCACCAAGAAGGGCTGCGACCACGGCCAGTGCGGCGCCTGCACGGTGATCGTCGATGGCGAGCGGCGGCTGGCCTGCCTGACCCTGGCCGCGCAGGCCGAGGACACGCAGATCACCACCATCGAGGGCCTGGCCGACGGCGAGCGGCTGCACCCGATGCAGGCCGCATTCGTGCAGCACGACGGCTTCCAGTGCGGCTATTGCACGCCCGGGCAGATCTGCTCGGCGGTGGCGCTGCTCAACGAGATCAAGCGCGGCGACGCCAGCCACGTCAGCGCCGACGTCAGCCAGCCGGTCACCGAACTCACCGACGCGGAAGTGCGCGAACGCATGAGCGGCAACCTGTGCCGCTGCGGCGCCTACCCGAAGATCGTCGCGGCGATCCAGGACGTGCACAGCGGCGGCGCGCCGCGCGCGATGACCTGGCGCTACGCCGACCAGTCCGAGCAGACCGCGCAGAAGATGGCGAAGGAGGTGGCCGATGACGCCGTTTAAGTACCAGCGCGCCAACTCCGCCGAGGACGCGGTGCGCCGCGTCGCCGCCAATCCGAACGCGCGCTTCCTCGGCGGCGGCACCAACCTGCTCGACCTGATGAAGGAAGGCGTGGCCGGCGCCGACGAGATCGTCGACCTGACCCGGCTCAAGGGCCTGGCCGAGATCGCCGAAACCGCCGACGGCGGCCTGCGCCTGGGCGCGCTGGCCAACAATACCCACACCGCCAACCATCCGCTGGTGCGGCAGGGCTATCCGCTGCTGAGCCAGGCGATCCTGGCCGGGGCGACGATGCAGCTGCGCAACATGGCCACCAACGGCGGCAACCTGCTGCAGCGCACGCGCTGCGGCTATTTCTACGACACCGCCCTGCCCTGCAACAAGCGCAGCCCCGGCAGCGGCTGCGGCGCGCGCGAGGGGCTCAACCGCACCCACGCCATCTTCGGCCACAGCGAGCACTGCGTGGCGGTGCATCCGTCGGACATGTGCGTGGCGCTGGCCGCGCTGGACGCCACGGTGCAGGTGCGGACCCCGGCCGGCGCGCGCCGCGAGATCCCCTTCGCCGACTTCCACCTGCTGCCCGACGCGCGCGCCGATGTGGACAACCAGCTGGCGCACGGCGAGCTGATCGAATCGATCACCCTGCCCGCGCAGCGCTTCGCCAAGCACAGCCACTACCTGAAGGTGCGCGACCGCGCCAGCTATGCCTTCGCCCTGGTGTCGGTGGCCGTGGCGCTGGCGCTGGAGCCGGACGGACGCATCCGCGAGGCGCGCATCGCCATGGGCGGCGTGGCGCACAAGCCGTGGCGGGCGCGCGCCGCCGAACGCACGCTGGTCGGGCAGCGCGCCGGCGAGGCGGCCTTCGCCGCCGCCGCGCAGGCCGAGATGGCCGCCGCGCGCCCGCTGGCGCACAACGCCTACAAGGTGCCGATGGGCACGCACGCGATGATCCGCGCCCTGCACCGTGCCAGCGGCAGCGATGCCGCGTGAGCGCCGAACCGGAGAACCCGCAATGAACTACATCGGCAAGGAAATGCGCCGCGTCGACGGCTACGCCAAGGTCACCGGCAAGGCGCGCTACGCAGCGGAATTCCAGATCCCGCACCTGGTCCACGGCTACATCGTCACCAGCACCATCGCCAAGGGCCGCATCGTGCGCCTGGACACCCGCGCCGCCGAGGCCGCGCCGGGGGTGATCAAGGTGCTGACCCATCTGAACTCGGTCAAGCCGGTCTCCGACGAGGTCAAGAAGAAGGGCGAGGACCTGTCGTTCCGCGCCCTGGTCGACGACCGCGTCCACTTCAGCGCGCAGCCGATCGCGGTGGTGGTCGCCGCCAGCTTCGAGCAGGCGCGGCACGCCGCGCGGCTGGTCCACGTCGAGTACGCGGCGGAAACGCCGAGCACCGATTTCGTGGCGCTGCTCGACCAGGCCTACGATCCGACCCCGCAGGACGCGCCGCCGCCGCGCGGCAATCCGGCCGCCGCGTACGCCGCCGCGCCGGTCAAGGTGCAGGCCGCGTACACGATGCCGATCGAGCACCACAACCCGATGGAACCGCATGGCGGCATCGGCTACTGGATCGGCGACACGCTGACCGTCATCAACAAGAGCCAGAACGTCCACCAGGACCGCGAACAGCTGGCCGGCTACTTCGGCATCCCGGTCGAGCGGGTCAACGTGGTGTCGCTGTTCGTCGGCGGCGCGTTCGGCTCGTGCCTGCGTCCGAACTACTACACCTTCCTGCTCGGCGCGGTGTCCAAGGCGGTCGGCCGCCCGGTCAAGATCGTCTACACCCGCCGGCAGATGTTCAGCGGCCACGGCTACCGCCCCTACTACCGGGTGGAACTGGACCTGGGCGCCGACGCCGCCGGCAAGCTGCAGGCGATCCGCTACCGGCACGTGCTCAACACCTCGCGCATCGAGGCGTTCAACGAGGCGTTCCTGCGCAACGCGCGCTCGCTGTACGCCTGCCCCAACGTCGAGGACCGCTTCGAGGTGGTGGACACCGACCTGCCCACGCCGCAGGCGATGCGCGCGCCCGGCGCGATCAGCCAGATGTTCGGCATCGAATGCGCGATGGACGAACTGGCTTACGCGCTGAAGATGGATCCGCTGCAGCTGCGCCTGGCCAACTACGCCGAGACCGATCCGGAAACCGGCAAGCCGTTCTCGAGCAAGGCGCTGCGCGAGTGCTACCGGCTCGGCGCCGAGACCTTCGGCTGGAGCAAGCGCAACCCCGAGCCGCGCTCGATGCGCGACGGCCGCCTGCTGGTCGGCTGGGGCATGGCCACCGGCACCTGGCCGGCGATGCAGATGCCGGCGCTGGCGCGGGTGGTGCTCAAGGCCGACGGCAGCGCCGTGGTCGGCAGCGCCACCGCCGACATCGGCCCGGGCACCTACACGGTGATGACCTTGATCGCCGCCGAGTACCTGGGCATCGACGCCAAGCGCGTGCAGTTCGAACTCGGCGACACGCGCCTGCCGAAGGCGCCGTCGCAGGGCGGCTCGTGGACCACCGCCAGCGTCGGCAGCGCGATCCACGGCGCGGCGCGCGAGGTGCGCGGCAAGCTGCTGGAACTGGCCAGGCAGGATGGGCAATCCGCGTTCAGCGGCCTGGACGTGGATGCGGTGGAACTCGTGGATGGCCAACTGCGCCCGACCGGCAACGCGCAGGCCGGCCTGGACGTGGCCAGGCTGATGCGCCAGCACGGCCTGCAGGAACTGGAAGTGGTGCACGAATCCAAGCCGTCGGCCGAGCGCAAGAAGTACGCCACCGCCGCGCACGGCGCGCAGTTCATCGAGGTCAAGGTCGACCCGGACACCGGCATGGTGCAGGTGACGCGGGTCATCGAGGCCACCGCCTGCGGCAAGATCATGAATCCGCTGACCTCGCACAGCCAGGAGATCGGCGCGGTGGTGATGGGCATCGGCATGGCGCTCAGCGAAGGCACCGAGGTCGACCACCGCTACGGGCGCATGCTCAATGCCTCGCTGGCCGACTACCACGTGCCGGTCAACGCCGACGTGCACCAGATCGAGACCATGTTCGTCGAGGAGCAGGACCGCATCGTCAACGCGCTCGGGGTCAAGGGCATGGGCGAACTGGGCATGGTCGGCATTCCCGCGGCGATCGCCAACGCCGTGTTCCATGCCACCGGCAAGCGCATCCGCGAACTGCCGATCACTCCGGACAAGCTGATCGGCTGAGCGAGGCGAATTCCTGCGCTCGCTGTGCCGCGCGACGCTCGCTCGCGCGCGGCCGGCGCAGCGCGTCGCGCTTCCCTGTAGAAGCGGCTTCAGCCGCGACGCTTTCCCGGTAACGCCACGGTCGCGGCTGAAGCCGCTCCTACACGTCGCGATCGAAATAGCGATCGACCGACGTGTGCGGCCCAGCCCCTGGCCGCTACGGATCCAGCCAACCGCGCTCCACCGCGGCCAGCACGTCCTGCTGCGTGTCCACGTCCAGCGCCAGGGCCGGGGCGACGATGCAGCCCAGGCTCTCCGGCGCCATCGCCTCGAACAGCGCGCGCAGGCCCTCGTCGCCGGACAAGCGCAGCTCGCGCCAACGGTGGTGCGCCACCACCGCCGGCATGCCGCGGACGCCGGCGTAGGCGCTGACCGCGCAGCCGGACGCCGCACGCGTGGCCGCCGCCAGCAGGTCGTGCAGATGCGCGGCATCCAGCGCCGGCTGGTCGCAGCCCAGCACCAGGCTGTGGGTGATCGCGGTGTCGTCGCGCACCACCGCGCGCAGGCAGTCCAGGCTGCCGCCCATGCCGCTGGACCAGTCCGGATTGCGCACCACCTCCACCGGCAGCCCGTCCAGCGCCGGGCGCAGCGCCTCGGCCTGCGCGCCCAGCACCACCACGCAACGCGCCGGCGCCGTGGCCAGCGCCACGCGCGCGGCGCGGCGCAACAGCGGCTCGCCGTCGCGGGTCAGCGCCTGCTTGGCATGGCCCAGGCGGCGGCTGGCGCCGGCGGCCAGGATCAACGCGGCGTGCGCCTGGCTCATCGCGCTTCCTCCTCCTCGGCCTGCAACGGCGCCGTGGCGTCGCGGTGCGGGCGCTGCCGCCGCACGCCCGTCTCCGGCACGGCGCCCGGCCGCGGCTGCGCGGCACGGCTGGCCTGCAACTGCGCGGCGATGCTCAGCGCGATCGCCTCCGCGCCGCTGCCGCCCAGCCGCAGCCCGACCGGTGCGTGCAACCGCGGCAGCAATTGCGCGTGCTGCCGCGGGCGCAGCAGACGGAACAGGTCCTCGCGCCGGCGCGCCGGCCCGAGCAGGCCCAGGAACGGGATCGTGCTCGCCGCCAGCGCGTCCAGCGCCTCGCGGTCCAGTTCGAAATGGTGGTGCATCACCAGCGCCGCGTCGCTGTCGGCGCAGTCGGCCAGCGCGCGGGTCGGCGTGCAGGCCAGGGCCAGGTCGGCGAGCGCGGCCTGCGCGGCCCAGCGCGGGCGCTGCTCGACCAGCGTGGTCATCCAGCCCAGTTGCCGCAGTAGCGGCAGCAGCACGGCGCTTTCCGGGCCCGCGCCGAACACGCTGACCCGCGGCGGCGGCGGGATCTGCACCTGCCCGTCGCAGGCCGTCGCGCCGTTCCAGGGCCGGCACGGCAGGCGCCACCGCAGCGTCTGGCCGGACACCGTGGCGACCACGCCACCGTCGCCCTGCACCGCCAGCTCCAAGCTGCCGCGACGCTGCAGCCAGGCCTGCGCCAGGCGTTCGATGCCGGGCAAGGCCGGCAACGGCAACAGGGCCAGGCGCAGGCGGCCGCGGCAGCCCACCGCCGAGCCGGACAGCAGGTCCTCGTCGTCGCGCGTGTCGATCTCCATCCACGCCACCGCGCCGGCCGCCGCCGCGTCCGCCGCGCACCGCGCGATCTCCGGCTCCAGGCAACCGCCGCTGAGCCAGCCCTGCTGCGCGCCGTCGGCGCCGAACAGCGCGACCGCGCCGGCACGCGCATAGGTGGAGCCTTCGCTGCCCATCACCACCGCCAGCACGGCGGGCGCACGGTGTTGGCAGGCGACGATGGCGGCGTGGAAACAGTGTCTGGCGGCGGACATGCGGCGGCGCAGGCTCGTGAGGGACGGCCCAGACTAAGCAGGCGCCTGTGAAGGCACGATCCGCTCGCCGTCCACCGCATGTGCACTGTGCGCGCCGCCGTTCCCCCGCCGCGGCGCGCGCGGCGCCTGGTGTCGCCCTGCGCACGGGGACCGAGCGCGGCGCACGCGGAGGCCCCCCGCCCCGGTCTCGCCGCCCCCGCACGCATGAACTCCATGTCACGGCCGCCGGAAAACGCTCCGGTAAAGTACCGCCGTTCGCCCGCACGACGCCGCCCATTTCCCTCATGACCCCCGACCACGCGACTTCCGACACTGAGGCCCTCGCGTACCCTTTCCTGCACGGCGGCGGCCGGACCGGCGCGCTGATCGCCCGCTTCGACTGGTCGCGCACGCCGCTGGGGCCGTTGTCGGAGTGGCCGCAGAGCCTGCGCACGGTGACCGCGATGCTGCTGCGCTCGCCGCTGCCGATCGTGCTGCTGTGGGGCCGCGAAGGCATCATGATCTACAACGACGCCTACGCGGTGTTCGCCGGCGCGCGGCATCCGCAGCTGCTCGGCTCGGAAGTGCGCCAGGGCTGGGCCGAAGTGGCCGAGTTCAACGACAACGTGATGAAGGTGGGCCTGGCCGGGCGGACGCTGTCGTACAAGGACCAGGAACTGACCCTGCACCGCAACGGCCGCCCCGAGCAGGTGTGGATGGACCTGGACTACTCGCCGGTGCTGGACGACAGCGGCGTCCCGGCCGGGGTCATCGCCTTCGTTGTCGACACCACCGAGCGGGTGCGCGCGCAGGCCCACATCCAGGCCGAGCGCACGCGCCTGACGCGGCTGTTCGACCAGGCGCCCGGCCTGATGATGATGCTGACCGGCCGCGAGCACGTGGTCGAACTGGCCAATCCCGCGTTCGTGCGCCTGATGGGCGGCGGCGCGCTGCTCGGCCTGCCGATCCGCGAGGCGCTGCCGGACATGGCGCGGCCGGACTTCCTCGCCATCCTGGACGACGCCTACCGCTCGGGCACGGCCTTCGTCGCCAACTCGGCCAAGTTCCAGCTGCAGCACGCCGGCCAGGCGCACGAACGCATCCTCGATTTCGTCTGCCAGCCGGTGACCGGCCCGTCCGGCGAGGTCACCGGCATCTTCATCGAAGGCCACGACGTCACCGAGCAGCGCCGCGCCGCCGACGCGCTGCACGCCAACGAGCGGCGCCTGCGCTTCCTCGACGCGCTGGCCAAGGCCACCGCCGCCAGCACCGAGGCCGGCGCCATCCTCGCCACCACCACGCGCATGCTCGGCGAGTACCTGGGCGTGTCGGTGTGCGCCTACGCGGACATGGATCCGGACCAGGACGGCTTCACCATCCGCGGCGACTGGAGCGCGCCGGGCGCGCGGAGCATCACCGGCCACTACAGCCTGACCGCGTTCGGGCGGCTGGCGGTCGGCAACCTGCGCGCCGGCCTGCCGCTGGTGCTGGACGACAACCGCGCGCAGCTGCCGCCGGAAGAAGCGGCCACGTTCCTGGACATCGGCCTGGCCGCGACCATCTGCATGCCGCTGGTCAAGGAAGGCCGGCTGACCGCGCTGATGGCCATCCACGACCGGGTGCCGCACCGCTGGACGCAGGAGGAACTGTCGCTGCTGACCGAGGTGACCGAGCGCTCCTGGGCGCACATCGAACGGGTGCGCTCGGAAGCGCAGCGCCGGCTGGACGAGCAGCGCTTCCTGCGCGAACTGGAACGCAAGGTGGCCGAACGCACCGCCGAACTGGCGCAGAGCCAATCCAACATCCGCACCGTGCTGGAGACCTCGCACCTGTTCCAGGGCCTGCTCGACCTGGACGGACGCCTGCGCTACACCAACGCCACCGCGCTGCAGGGCATCGGCGCGCGCCTGGACGACATCCTCGGCTGGCCGCTGTGGACCACGCCGTGGTTCGCGCAGACCGACGGCGCGCCGGCGCTGGTCGAGGCGGCGGTGCGGCGCGTCGCCGCCGGCGCCACCGAGCACATGAGCATGACCTTGAACCTGCCCACCGGCGTGCGCGCCTTCGACCTGTCGCTGCGGCCGGTGCTGGACGCGGCCGGCGCGGCGGTGGGGATGGTGTTCGAGGCGGTGGAGATGACCGCGCGGATCATGGCCGAGAAAGCGCTGCGGCAGGCGCAGAAGATGGAAGAGATCGGCAACCTCACCGGCGGCATCGCGCACGACTTCAACAACCTGCTGACGGTGATCCTGGGCAACCTGGAACTGCTGCGCCTGCGCGTGCCCGACGATGCGTTGCTGCATCGGCTGCTGGACAACGCCACCGCCGGCGCCGAGCGCGGCGCGGCGCTGACCGCACGCATGCTGGCCTTCGCGCGCAAGCAGGACCTGCGCACCGAGCGGCTCGACGTCAAGGCGCTGGTCGAGGGCATGACCGACCTGCTGGAACGCTCGCTGGGCGCGACCATCGCGCTGCAGCTGGAACTGCCGACGCAGTTGCCGGCGGTGGAAACCGACGCCAACCAGCTCGAATCGGCGCTGCTGAACCTGGCGGTGAACGCGCGCGACGCGATGGACGGCCAGGGCCGCATCCTGATCGCCGCGCGCACGACGCGGCGCCGGCACGCGGCCGACGGGCTGCGCCCGGGCCGCTACGTGTGCCTGGCGGTCACCGACACCGGCACCGGCATGGACGAGGCCACGCTCAAGCGCGCCGCCGAGCCGTTCTTCACCACCAAGGGCGTCGGCAAGGGCACCGGCCTGGGCCTGTCGATGGTGCACGGGCTGGCCCAGCAATGCGGCGGCGCGTTGCTGATCCACAGCACGCCGGGCCTGGGCACCACCGCGGAAATCTGGCTGCCGGCCGCGGACGCGACTGCCGCCGACCTTGCCCCGCCCGCGCCGCGCGCGCCCGCAGCGCCGGAAGCCGTGGCCGGCCCGCTGAAGATCCTGGCGGTGGACGACGACCGCCTGGTGCTGGCCAACACCGCGCAGATGCTCGGCGAACTCGGCCATCAGGTCGCCGTGGCCGGTTCCGGTCCCGAAGCGCTGGCCACGCTCGCGCAGCAACGCTTCGACCTGGTCGTCACCGACTACGCGATGCCGGACATGACCGGCATGCAGCTGGCGGTGGCGATCCGCCAGGCGCAGCCGGCGCTGCCGATCCTGCTGGTGTCCGGCTACACCGACCTGGCGCCGGGCGCGCACCCGCAGATCCCGCGCCTGCCCAAGCCGTACTCGCGCGCCAGCCTGGCGCGGGCGGTGGTGGACGCGGTCGGCACCGGAGCAAACGCATCGGCCGCGCCGGCCCGCGGAAACTAGGCGGCATCCGCCGCGCCGGTGGGCGCGCGCATCGAGCGGGGACGCCGCAGTACGCCTAGTGCTGCGCCGAACCGGAGAACACGTTGATGACCACGACCCCGGCAGCGATGAGGGCCATGCCGGCGATCGCCGCGGCATCGAGCTTCTGCCCGAACAGCAGCCACGACACCAGCGAGATCAGCACGATCCCGATACCGGACCACAACGCATAGGCGATGCCCACCGGAATGCTGCGCAAGGTCAGCGACAGAAAATAGAACGCGACGCCATAGCCGACGACGACCAGCAGCGACGGCCACAGCCTGGTGAAGCCTTCGCTCGCCTTCAACGACGAGGTCGCGGTCACTTCGCCGACGATCGCGATAAACAGGAACACCCAGTTCTTCATCGCAAGCCACCTTCTTCCGGACCTGGGCACAGACACTACCCGCCGTCCCCGTATTGCGGGGGTCTTGTGTTTGTGCACAGCCATATCCGTGGCAGCGGCGCAGCGCGCATCGGATGCGTTGCGCCCTGCGGCCGCGGATCCGGCGTCGCTGCGGCCATCCCGGCTCGATCCGCGGCGGCCGTATCCGGCATGCCAGCGCCACGGCGTCGGCCGAAGGCGTGGTACCGGCAACCCGTACCGTGAGCGCCGGCGGTTCGTCGCGTACCGCCAGCGGTGCCGCACGCCACCTCGGCCATCCTTTGCCATCCGGCCTGCAGCGAAGAAGGCGCGACCGCACCGCCGGCATCCAGACGACTACGGCAGCGATCGGAACAAGGTTCGACCGTGGCCGGAGCGCCCCGTCAGCCGGCGAGCTCGGCCATGAACTCCTCGAACGACGCGCATACGAATGCCAACTCGTCTTCGTCCATCAGGTACAGATAGATTTTTCCGTAGTCATCGTTCCTGAGCGACAACAGATAAGAGTTGCCACCATAATCGTGTGCGAAGGGAATCAGGCCCTCCAACGACGGAAGACTGTCGACCAGGTCGCGATAGACAACCTCGACAGGGGCCACGCCGTACTTGATCGGCGTGAAGCCGCCCAGCAGGAAATCGTTGTCGCCGTTGCTGTCCGACAGATCGCCGCCATTGTGCTCCAGATAAAACTGCCTGAAGGCCGCCGGCAATTGCGCACCGAATCCGTCCTGGAACTCGATCAGTTCCTGCACCGACAAGGCCTGCTCGGAATCTTCGAGGATCAACTTCATTCGAGCGTTTCTCTCGTCCTGCTCCTGAACGGGCCGCGAAAGTATAAGCCTCGCCCGCATCACGTTCGCAGGACGCCCATGGCCGCTCATGACCGCCCGGCCTTGCCGCCATTGCCGGCGGCGACCGCGAAAACACACCCCCGCCTGGATGCGCCTCGACCCGACCATGAGGTCCAGCGCACAACGGCGCCATGCCCGTCGGCGGCTATCGCAGGTGAAAGCGCTCGAAGCGATGCAGCGCCGCGTCGATCGCCGCCTTCAACGCGGGCCGCTTCGGCACGATCCAGGTCCACTTCTGGATCAGCATCCTGCCGGCCTGGCGGTCCATCTTCAGGTCCAGCGCGGCGACGATGCGGTCGCCGACCAGCACCGGCAACGCGAAGTAGCCGAGCACCCGCTGCGCCGCCGGCACGTAGGCCTCGAAGCGGTGTTCGTAGCCGAAGAACTGCTGCAGCCGCTTGCGCTGGATCACCAGCGGATCGAACGGCGACAGCAGGTGCGCGGTGGCCTCGTCCGGCAGCGGCGGCGCGTGGTCGAGCAGCGCCGGTTCGGCCCACAGCGCGGCCTGCTCCTGGCCCTGCAGGTGCACCGGCACCAGCCGCCTGGCCGCGACCGCAGCGGCGATCAGCGCGCGCACCGCGGGCTTGGCGCCGGCGTGGCCGTAGCAGATCGAGTCCACGCCGACCAGGCCCTGCGCGCGCAGCGCGCGCTGCAGCAGGTAGCGCGCGTACTGCGCGTCGCTGGCCGGGCGCGGGCGCCGTGCCCAGCCGAAATGGCGCGCGGCCAGCTCGTAGGTCTTGAGCATGCCGCTGCGCTGGCTGACCACCAGGTCGCCGCTGAAGAAGCCGTAGCGCAACGCCGCGCGCGAGGGCTTGCGGCTGCCCCACGGGTGGGTCTTCTCGACCAGCACGTCGTCGTCGATGTCGCGGATCGACAACGGCCCGTCGTTGCGGATGCGCCGCAGCAGCTTGGCGTAGTCGGCCGGATCGATCCTGCCCGCCGCGTCCGCCTCGGCGCGGTAGCGCGCCATCTGCGCCACGTACATGCGGTAGTCGGCGACCGGCACGTAGGCCAGCGCGTGCGTCCAGTATTCGAACACCGACTTGTCCTGCGACTGCGCCTGCTCCAGGTCCTGCTTGCAGTAGTCGGGAATGCGGGTGTACAGCACATGGTGGTGGCTGCGCTCGATCACGTGGATGGTGTCGATCTGCACGTAGCCCAGGTGCGCGGTGGCCCGCCGCACCGCCTCGGCCCCGGCGCCGAACGGCGCCGGCGTGCTCAGCCGCTGCGCGTCCAGCCACAGCGCCCGCGCCCGCGCGGCGGCGATGGGGACAGAGGCGGCGTGGGTCTTCGGCATCGGTGCGGCACTCCGGCAAGCGCAAGGCGCCGCAGAGCATAGCAACGTCGGGCGCTGCGCGATCGCGCATATGCATCGAATGGCCGGCGTGCGCGTCGTCGCCCGGGCGAGGCGCGCCGCCGCGGCAACCGCACGCGATCGGCCCCCTTCCCGCGGGATCGCTTCGATGCCGGGCCCGTGCTGCCCGCGAACGACGGCGGCATGCTGCCGCCTTGCGCTTGCCAATTGCATGCATATGCACGTATTTTGCCGGACATGGACGATGCCGCTCCCTGCCGCTGCACCTGTTTCCTGCTGCGCCGCGCCGCGCGCCGAACCTCGCAGGTCTACGACCGCGAACTGAGCGCGGTGGGGTTGAGCCTGAACGAGTATTCGATCCTGCGCCGCGCCGGTACCGCGCAGCAGCTCGGCGCGCTGGCCGAGCGCCTGGGCATGGACCGCAGCACGCTGTCGCGCAATCTCAAGCCGATGCAGGCGGCCGGCTGGATCGAGCAACGCCGCGGCGACGATGCGCGGCAGAAGCTGGTGGTGGTCAGCGCCGCCGGCCGGCGCCTGCTCAAGCGTGCGTTGCCGCACTGGGAGCGTGCGCAGGCGCGGATCGACGCGCTGGCCGGCGACGCCGCCATCGGCGCCCTGCACCGCCAGCTGCGGCAGCTGGAACGCGCGCTGTGTGCCGAGCGCGAGGACGCCGCCGCGTGAGCGTGGCGGCGCCGCACGCGCAGGCAAGCCGCCACTGGGGCCTGCTGATCATCGCCTCGGCGACGCTGATGCTGACCATGGGCGCGCGCCAGACCACCGGCCTGTTCGTCGAGCCGATCCACCGCAGCAGCGGCGTCGGCATCGCCGCGATCAGCTTCGCGCTGGCGGTCGGCCAGTTCGTGTGGGGCGCGGTGCAGCCGGTGTTCGGCGCCATCGCCGACCAGCGCGGCCCGCTGCCGGTGCTGTGGCTGGGCGGCGCGTTGCTCGCGCTGGGCCTGGGCCTGGCGCCGTGGCTGCCGACCGAATGGGGCCTGATCGTCAGCCTGGGCCTGCTCGCCGCGGCCGGCGCCGGCGCCGGCAGCTTCTCGGTGCTGATCGGCGCCACCGCGCATCGCATCGCCCCGGAACGGCGCTCGTTCGCCGCCGGGTTGATCAATGCCGGCGGCTCGCTCGGCCAGTTCCTGTTCGCGCCGCTGGTGCAATGGATGATCGGCGCCGCCGGCTGGGCGATGGCCATGACCGGCATGGCGGCGCTGTCGTTGCTGACCCTGCCGCTGGCCTGGCCGCTGCGCCGCAGGGGCCACGCGCAGGCCCCGACCGCGACGGCGGCCGCGCCGGACGGCGGGCTGCGCGCGCAACTGCGCAGCGCCCTGCGCGACCGCAGCTATTGGTGCCTGCACCTGGGCTTCTTCACCTGCGGCGTGCACATCGCCTTCCTGGTGACCCACCTGCCCGGGGAAATCGCGCTGTGCGGGCTGGCGCCCAGCGTCTCGGCGATCGCCATCGCGCTGATCGGCCTGTTCAACGTCGCCGGCAGCCTGGTCGCCGGCAAGCTCGGCGAGCGCGTGCGCATGAAGTGGCTGCTGCTGGCGATGTACGCCAGCCGCGCGGTGCTGATCGCGCTGTACCTGCTCGCGCCGCCGACGCCGCTGACCTTCTACCTGTTCGCCGCCGCGCTCGGCTTCACCTGGCTGGCGACGGTCCCGCCCACCGCCGGGCTGATCGGCAAGCTGTTCGGGCCGCGCTACCTGGGCACCCTGTTCGGCCTGACCCTGCTCTCGCACCAGATCGGCGGCTTCTTCGGCGCCTGGCTCGGCGGCGTGGCGCTGGAGCGCTTCGGCAACTACCAGTGGATGTGGTATGCCGACATGGCCCTGGCCGTGGCCGCGGCGCTGGTCAATCTGCCGATCCGGGAACAGCGGCCGCTGGCTGCACAGCACGCCTAGCGCGCGGCGGCCGTGCGCCTGCGCAGCGCCGACGCGGGCCCGGCTCGGCCCGGTAGCCGCGCACGAACAACGCGACCGCGCTGTCCACGCAATCGGCGCCCGGCCGCTGCGGCGCGAACGGTTCGCCGGTCAGCAATCCGCGCAACGCCGGCGCGCTGGCGATCAGCCCGAAGAACTGCGCGGACGCTTGCGCCACGTCGGCGATCGCCAACGTGCCCTGCCGGATCTCGGCGCGCAGGAACTGCTGCATGGCGCGGTCGTAGCGCTCGAAACACAGCTCCCAATACGTATCGGCAGGCTGCAGCGACAACTGCGTGGACAGCGCGAGCATGCGCTGGATGGCGTGCAGCATCGGCGCGGCCGTCATCTCCATGAGGTCGTGCGCCACCGCCGTCAGCCGCAGGTGCAACGGCCCGCCACTGGCGAGCAGCGCCTCCCAGCGATCCGGCATCTCGCCCACCATTGCGTCCACGGTCGCGCGGAACAACGCGTCCTTGTTGGCGAAATGGGCGTAGATGGTGGCCTTGGACACGTCCGCGCAGGCGGCGATGGCGTCCATGTTGGTGTTGTCGAAGCCGTTGCGGGAAAACAGCTGGCGGGCGGCGCGCAGGATTGCGGCGCGCTTCTCGCGCATCGGCCCGGGTTCGCGCCGCCGCGCCCGCACCGGCGCGGCGCTGTGCCGCGGCATCGCTAGTGGTCCACCGCTGCCGTGGCCTGCGTGGCCGCGGCCATCTCCACCCAGCCGCCGCCCAGCGCCTTGTAGAAGGTCACCAGGTTGGTGAAGCGCGACAGCCGCGTGTTGATCAGGGTCTGCTCGGCGCCGTACAGCGTGCGCTGCGCATCCAGCGCACCGAGGTAGCTGTCCACGCCGCGCTCGAAGCGCGCCTGCGACAGCCGGTAGCTGTCGGCGGACGCGTCCACCAGCGCCTGTTGCGCCTGCAGCTGGCGGCCCAGCGTATCGCGCGCGGCCAGCGCATCGGACACTTCGCGGAACGCGGTCTGGACCGCCTTCTCGTAGTTGGCCACGTCGATGTCGCGCTGGGTGGTGGCGACGTCGAGATTGGCGCGGTTGCGGCCACCGTCGAAGATCGGCAACGAAATGCTCGGCGCGAAGCTCCAGCTGCCGGAGCCGCCCTTGAACAGGCCGGACAGGCCGGCGCTGGCGCTGCCGGCCGAGGCGGTCAGGGTGATGCTCGGATAGAACGCGGCACGCGCCGCGCCGATGTTGGCGTTCGCCGCCTGCAGGGTGCGCTCGGCTTCCAGGATATCCGGGCGGCGCTGCAGCAGCTCCGACGGCAGTCCCGCCGGAATCCCGGCCAGGATGTTGGCGTCGGCGCTGGCGCTGTCCGGCAGCGCGGTCGGCAGCAGTTCGGCCGGCACGTCGGTGCCGGCCAGCAGGCGCAGCGCATTGCGGTCCTGCGCCACCTGCGCGGTGTAGCGCTCCACGTCCACCCGCGCGCTTTCCACCGTGGTCCGCGCCTGCCGCAGGGTCAGCGCCGAGACCGCGCCGAGGTCGAAACTGCGCTGCTGCAGCCGGTAGCTCTCGCTCTGGCTGGCCAGCGTGTCCTGCGCCAGCCGCAGCAGGTCCTGGTCGGCGGCCAGGGTGAGATAGGCGGTAGCGACCTGCGCGACCAGGCTGATGTGGGTGCTGCGCTGCGCCTCGGTGGTGGACAGGAACTGCTGCAGCGCCTGTTCCTTGAGGCTGCGCACGCGGCCGAACAGGTCCAGTTCGTAAGCGCTGATGCCGAGCGTGGCGCTGTAGTTGTGCGCGACCAGCGCGTGTCCGGTGCCCGACAGATCGCCCGGCGTGCGCGAACCGCCGCCGCTGCCGGCCAGGTCCACGCCCGGCGCCAGGTCCGCGCGCTGCACCCGGTACTGCGCCCAGGCCTGGTCGATGTTGAGCGCGGCCACGCGCAGGTCGCGGTTGTTGTCCAGCGCCAGCGCGATCACCTGCTGCAACTTGGGATCGGTGAACACCGCGCGCCAGCCGATGTCGGCGACGGGGACGCCGCCGCTCCGCTGCGCGCCGCTCTCGGCGCCGGCGCCGTCGAACTGCGCCGGCACCGGTGCGGCGGGTCGCTCATACGCCGGCATCAGGCTGCAGCCGGCGAGCAGGGCGGACACCGTCAACGCCAACGGGGTCAGAGTCGAACGCTTCATCTCAGGCTCCTTCCGCGACGCGCGCGGCGGACGGGTCGTCGGGGTTGCCGCCAGCGCGGCGCTTGAACAGGCCGCACACCAGCACGAAGAACAGCGGCACGAAGAAGATCGCCAGGATCGTGCCGGACAGCATGCCGCCGATCACCGCGGTGCCCAGCGCGTGCTGCGCGCCGGCACCGGCGCCGCTGCCCAGGACCAGCGGCACCACGCCGAGGATGAACGCCAGCGAGGTCATCAGGATCGGCCGCAAGCGCATGCGTGCCGCTTCCAGCGCCGATTCGATCAGGCCCTTGCCGCTGTCGTGCAGTTCGCGGGCGAACTCCACGATCAGGATCGCGTTCTTGCAAGCCAGGCCGATCGTGGTCAGCAGGCCGACCTGGAAGTACACATCGTTCATTTTCCAGGTCAGCACCGCGCCGAGCAGCGCGCCGAACACGCCCAGCGGCACCACCAGGATCACCGCGAACGGGATCGCCCAGCTTTCGTACAGGGCGGCAAGACACAGGAACACGATCAGGATCGACAGTCCGTACAGCATGCCGGTCTGGCCGCTGGATGCCTTCTCCTGCCGCGACAGCCCGGTCCACTCGTAGCCGATGCCCGGCGGCAATTTGGCCGCCGCGGCCTCGACGATGGCCAGCGCCTCGCCGCTGGACGCCGCGCCCGGCATCGCCATGCCCAGGATCTCCACCGACGGCACGCTGTTGTAGCGTTCCAGCCGCGGCGAACCGGTGGTCCAGCTGGCCTTGGCGAAGGAACCGAACGCGACCATGGTGCCGGCGCTGTTGCGCACGTACCAGCGGTCGATGTCCTCCGGCAGCATGCGGTACGGCGCATCGGCCTGCAGCATCACCTTCTTGACCCGGCCCTTGTCGATGAAGTCGTTGACGTAGGTGCTGCCCCAGGCGCTGGAGAACGTGCTGTTGATGTCGGAGATCGACAGGCCCAGCGTCTCCGCCTTGTGCGGATCGATGTCCAGCTTGAACTCGGGCGTGTCCTCCTGCCCGTTCGGACGCACCGCGACCAGCCGCTTGTCCTGCGACAACTCGGCCAGCAACTGGTTGCGCGCCTGCATCAGCGCCGCGTGGCCGAGGTTGGCGCGGTCCTGCAGCATCAAGTCGAAGCCAGTCGCATTGCCCAGTTCCGACACCGCCGGCGGCGCGAACGCGAACACCTTGGCGTCGCGGATGCCGGCGAAGAACATACCCGCCTTGGCCGCCACGTCGGTCACGCTCTGGCCCTTGCCGGTGCGCTCGTCCCACGGCCGCAGCTTGACGAAGGCGAAGCCCACGTTCTGCCCGCTGCCGGCGAAACTGAAACCGGATACGGCGAAGATGCCGGCCACCGAGTCCTTCTGATCGACCAGGAAATGCTGCTCGACCTGGTGGATCACCGCATCGGTGCGCGCCGCGGTGGCGCCCGGCGGCAACTGCACCAGCACGAACAGCGTGCCCTGGTCCTCGTCCGGCAGGAAGCCGACGGGCAGCTTCATGAAGCCGAACACGACCAGCGCCAACACCACCGCGTAGGCGATCATGTAGCGCCAGCCCTTGCCCAGCATGTGCCGCACGATGCCCTGGTAGCGGCCGTTGCCGCGATCGAACACGCGGTTGAACCAGCCGAAGAATCCAGTCGTGGCCATGCCGTGCTGCTTGGCCGGCTTGAGCAGGGTCGCGCACAGCGCCGGGGTCAGCACCATCGCCACCAGCACCGACAGCGTCATCGCCGCGACGATGGTGATCGAGAACTGGCGGTAGATCACGCCGGTGGAGCCGCCGAAGAACGCCATCGGCACGAACACCGCCGCCAGCACCAGGGCCACGCCGACCAGCGCGCCGGTGATCTGCCCCATCGACTTGCGCGTGGCTTCCCTGGGCGGCAGATGCTCTTCGCTCATCACCCGCTCGACGTTCTCCACCACCACGATGGCGTCGTCGACCAGCAGGCCGATCGCCAGCACCATCGCGAACATGGTCAGCGTGTTGATGGTGAAACCGAACGCGGCCAGCACGCCGAACGTGCCCAGCAGCACCACCGGCACGGCGATGGTCGGGATCAGCGTGGCGCGGAAGTTCTGCAGGAACAGGTACATCACCAGGAACACCAGCACCACCGCCTCGATCAGCGTGCGCACCACCTCTTCGATCGAGATGCGCACGAACGGGGTGGTGTCGTACGGCTTCTGCACCTTCATGCCCGGCGGGAAGAACTTCTCCTGCTCGGCGATGCTGGCGTCGATCGCCTTGACCGTGTCCAGCGCGTTGGCGCCGGTGGCGAGCTTGATCGCCAGGCCGGCGGCCGGCTTGCCGTTGTAGCGGCCGACGGTGTTGTAGCTCTCGCTGCCCAGCTCGATCCGGGCCACGTCGCGCAAGCGCACCTGCGAGCCGTCGGACTGCGTGCGCAGCAAGATGTCCTCGAACTCGGCGGCGGTCTTCAGCCGCGTCTGCGCGGTGATGGTCGCGTTGAGCTGCTGGTTGGCGGCGGCCGGCAACGCGCCGAGCTGGCCGGCCGAGACCTGCGCGTTCTGCGCCTGGACCGCGTTCTTCACGTCCAGCGGGGTCAGGCTGAAATTGCTCAGCTTGTTGGGGTCCAGCCAGATCCGCATCGAATACTGCGAGCCGAACAGGGTGGTGTCGCCGACGCCTTCGACGCGGCTGATCGCTTCCTGCACGTTGGCGGCCACGTAATCGGACAGGTCCGAATCGCTCATGCTGCCGTCTTCGGAGGTGAAGGCCAGCACGTTGAGGAAGTTGGTCGCCGACTTGGTCACGGTCACGCCCTGCTGCTGCACCTCTTGCGGCAGCAACGGCGTGGCCAGCGACAGCTTGTTCTGCACCTGTACCTGCGCGGTGTCCGGGTCGGTGCCGTTGTCGAAGGTCAGGGTGATGGTGACCTGGCCGCTGGACTCGCTGGTGGAGGCCATGTAGCTCAGGTGGTCCAGCCCCTTCATCTTCTGCTCGATGACCTGGGTGACGGTGTCCTCGAGGGTCTTGGCCGAGGCGCCGGGATAGTTGGCGGTGATCGCCACGGCGGGCGGCGCGATGCTGGGGTATTGCGCGATGGGCAGTGTGGCCACGGAGAGGATGCCGGCCAGCATCACGATGATGGCAAGGACCCAGGCGAAGATCGGGCGGTCGATGAAGAAGCGTGCCATGACGGTCCAGCGCCTCAGTTCGCCGCGCGCGGCGCGGCCGCGGCGGCCGCGGCAGGCGCCGCAGCTGCAGTGGCGGCATTCGCTTGCCACGGCACGGTCTTGACCGTCGCCCCGGGCCGCGCCCGCGACTGGCCATCGACCACCAGCTGCTCGCCGGGCTTGAGCCCGCTGCGCACCAGCCACTGGTCGCCGACCGCGCGATCGGTCTCCAGCACGCGCAACTGCAGCTTGTGGTCGCTGCCGACCACGTATGCGGTCGGCTTGCCCGCGCCGTTGCGCGACACCGCCTGCTGCGGCACCAGGATCGCCTGGTCCTTCGTTCCCTCCTGCAGCACCGCGCGCACGTACATGCCGGGCAGCAGGTCCGCGTTCGGATTGGGGAACACCGCGCGCACGGTGATCGAGCCGGTGTCCTGGTCGACGGTGACGTCGGAGAATTCCAGCCGCCCCTGCAGCGGATACGCGCTGCCGTCTTCCAGCAGCAGGTTCACCTTGGCCGCCGTGGCGTCGGCCTTCTCCAGCTCGCCGGCGGCCAGCGCCTGCTTGAGCCGCAGCAGCGAGGCGCTGGGCTGGGTGACGTCGACGTAGATCGGATCGAGCTGCTGGATCGTCGCCAGCGCGGTCGACTGGTTGGCGGTGACCAGCGCGCCGGCGGTCACGCTGGACTTGCCGATGCGCCCGGAAATCGGCGCATCCACCCGCGCATAGGCCAGGTTGATGCGTGCGCTCTCCACGTTGGCCTTGGCCGCGGCGACATCCGCCTCGGCCTGGCCCAGCGCGGCGGCGGCATCGTCGTTGTCCTGCTTGCTGATCGCCGACACCTTGACCAGTTCGCCGTAGCGCTCGGCCTTCAGTCGTGCGCTGCGCAGCGTGGCCTGGGCCTTGCCCAGCGCGGCCACGTAGCTGTCGTAACTGGCGCGGTAGGTGGCCGGATCGATCTGGTACAGCGTCTCGCCGGCCTTGACCTCGCCGCCCTCGCGGAACTTGCGCGCCTGGATGATGCCGTTCACCTGCGGCCGTACATCGGCGATCAGGTACGGCAGCGTACGCCCCGGCAACTCGGTGGTCAGCGCGACCGGCCGCGTGGCGACGGTGACGACGCCCATCTGCGGCGTCCCCTCCTCCGGCGGCGGGCCGCCCGGGGGCGAACCGCAGGCGCTCAACAGCAGGGTGGCCGCCACGGCCAGGGCCGGCGATAGACGAGAGGACAGGACAGGACGCACGAGGAAATCTCCGGATGGGACGCAGGCAGGAGGAATCAATCTAAACGGTACGGTTCGGTATACTAATCACGCGGTTCGGGGCCGTCAACCATTTCTGCCCTCCCGGTATACTTAAGCCTCTTCTCCCGTGGCAGAGCGATGCGCGTCAGGACCGAAGCCAAACGCGAGGCGATCGTCGAAGCAGCGGCCGGAGTGTTCCTGGAGGCCGGTTTCGAGGGCGCCTCGATGACCCAGATCGCCAGCCGCGCCGGCAGCTCCAAACGCACCCTGTACGGTTATTTCCCGTCCAAGGAAGAGCTGTTCGTGGCGGTGGCGCACAGCGTCGCGGAGCGCTTCATGGACCCGCTCCTGGCCGCGCTGATGCAGACCCGGGACGATCTGCCGACCGCGTTGCAGCGCCTGGGCGAGGACGCCCTGGCGTTCCTGTGCTCGGAGCAGTCGGTGCAGGTGTGGCAGACCATCATCGGCGTCTCCGGCCGCTCGGACATCGGCCTGCTGTTCTTCGAGAGCGGCCCCGACCACGGCATGAGCCGCCTGGGCATTTACCTGCACGAACAGATGGAGCGGGGCCTGCTGCGCCGTGCCGACCCGACCACCGCCGCCCGCCACCTGGCCGGGCTGCTGGAAGCGGAAACGCTGATGCCCTGCCTGTTCGGCGCATTGAAGAACCCATCGCCGGATTACCTGCGCGAGGCGACGCAGCGCGCGCTGCAGGTGTTCTTCGGCGGCTACGGCACTTAGCTGGAACGTCGGAGCATTTCCGACTCGGGCATCTGCAGCGGGGGCGCACTTTCAGGAGCGCCTCCGGGTGGTGTCGCGACGCAGTTGCATGGTCGCCGAGCCGCCAAGCGCCAACGGCAGGGCACCCGACGACCGACCGCTCGCGTTGCTCGGCGGCGCAGCGGAATCGCATGTCCAGCTCGTCGCCGATGAGCGCGCCCGGCGCGACCGGGACAGGCCACGACACGCGAGGGCGCGCCGGCACATCGGCCCTGAATCCGGCGCGGGCACTGGCGATCGCGCTCGTCCGGCGCCCGCCTCGACCGGTGCCCGGCCTGGCTGCCGCACCGCGCCGTCGCACCGCCACCGCCAGCGCCCCAGCGGCGGTGTCAAAAAAAATTCATCGGAAAAGCGGTACCCGACCCGCATTCGTCTCCCTCGTAGTCAGGCATGCGCGAACGATCCCGCCGCGCCACGCCCGTCACCACCCCACTGGACCCTACGATGCGCCGAATCCTGTTCCTCTCCATCGCCCTTGCCCTGCAGGCCGCCACCGCCACCGCGACCGCGCAGGAAACCCGCATCGCCACCGACGCCATCCCCTCGCAACCGCTGGACCGCGCGCTCAACGCGCTGTCGCGCCAGACCGGGCTGCAGTTCGTCTACAGCACGCAGACCGCCGGCAACCCGCACACCCGCGCCATTCCCGCAGGGCTGCCGCCCGAAGAGGTGCTCAAGCAACTGCTCGCCGGGACCGGGCTGCGCTATCGCTACCTCAACGCCACCACGGTGACCATCGAGGCCGACGCCCCGGGCGCGCCGGCCGCGGCGCCGCCGACGACCCGGGCGCTGCCGGACACCGCCGCCCCCGCGCAGGCACGGGCGCAGGCACAGGCTCCGCTGCAGGAACTGGAGAAAATCGAGGTGGTCGGCAGCTACAGCCGCAGCCTGGAGCAGGCGGTGGACATCAAGCGCTCGACCATCGGCTTCTCCGACTCCATCGTCGCCACCGACGTGGCCGACTTTCCGGAGCAGAACCTGGCCGAGGCGCTGCAGCGCATGCCGGGCGTGACCATCGAGCGCAACAAGGGCCTGGGCAGCAAGGTCAACGTGCGCGGCCTGCCGTCCGAGTACACCCACGTGTCGATCAACAACCTGGCCACCGCCTCCGGCAGCGGCGGGCGCGACGTGGAGTTCGACATCTTCGCCTCGGAGATCATCCAGCAGGTGACGGTGCAGAAGTCGCCCACCGCCGCCGACGAGGAAGGCGGCATCGCCGGCTCGGTGCAGATCTCCACCGCGCGCCCGTTCGACTACCAGGGCCGCAAGCTGGTGGCCTCCGCCGAAGGCGCGTACAACTCCATTTCCGAGGAGACCGATCCCAAGTTCTCGTTCCTGGCCAGCGACACCTGGGGCGACTGGGGCGCGCTGGCGTCGTTCTCCAAGGCCAAGCGCACCAACCGCACCGATTCGACCTCCGGCATCAACTTCCGCCCGCTGTCGCGCTTCCTGGGCGCATCGGGCTCCCGCGGCACGCAGGCGGCCGCGGTGCTGGCGCGCGATGCCGGGGTGGTCGTGCGCGACCGCACCGACACCGACGAAACCAACCTGATCGTGTTCCAGGACAAGGTCGGCGACCGCGTCTACCTCAACGAGCAGGACAAGTGGGGCGCCACCGCCTCGTTGCAGTACAGGCCCAGCAACGACTTCAGCCTGACCTTCGACGCGATGGTGGGCGCCTACGACACCACCGAGGACGAGTACGACGCCGCCGCCTACTCCGCGTCCAGCCGCAGCACGCTCGGCACCATCCACGAATACGACGCCACCACCCTGTCCGAGTACGGCATGGTGGTGCTGCGCGACGTGTCCTACACCGCCACCCAGCACGAGATCCTGAGCAAGGAACGCATCAACAAGACCGACTACAGCCAGTACAGCGTGGCGCTGGACTGGAAGGGCGAGGATTGGAACCTCGACGCGATGCTCGGCTACTCCGGCGCGGAGAAGACCCTGGACTACTCCAACCTCAAGCACGTCGCCTACGCGCCCTCGCGCACGCGCTGGACCGGCAACAGCGGCGAGACCGTGCCCAGCGCCAGCCCGGGCAGCATCGACATGTACGACGCCTCGGACAAGTACCTGTTCGAGGCCTACGAGACCACGCTGGAAAAGGTCACCGACGACAAGTACGCCGCGCAGCTGGACTTCGGCAAGACCCTGGACCTGGCCTTCCTGCCGGCGCTGCACAAGGTGCAGTTCGGCGCGCGCTACACCGACAAGTCGAAGGAGCGCAACTACGGCGAACGCAAGATCACCGGGCCCGGCGCCGGCAACACCTCATGGGTCAACACCCGCACCCTGGCCGACAATCCGCTGCAGTGGATCAGCGACATCGTCCCCGGCGGCGCCTACAGCGTGAAGGACCTGGACTGGATGCAGGTCTCCAACGACTACGCGCGCGGCGCCTACCGCTATCCGGGTTTCGTCACGCCGTTCGAGGATGGCCAGTACTACCGCGTGGACGAGAAAGTGACCAGCCTGTATGCGATGGCCGACCTGGCCTTCGACCTGGGCCGGGTGCCGGTGTCGGTGAACGCCGGTGCGCGCTACGTCGACACCTCGGTGCTGTCCTTCGGCTACCACCAGGTCCAGAACGCGAACGGCACCACCGGCTACACCGACACGCCGGTCTCCAAGAAGGGCGGCTACGACGACGTGCTGCCCAGCCTGAACATGACCGCCGAACTGTCCCAGGGCCTGCTGCTGCGCGCGGCGGCGTCCAAGACCATGATCCGCCCGGCGCTGACCGACATCGCCTACAAGCGCACCGCCAGCTGGAGCTCGTTCCGCTTCACCGACGGCAACCCGGACCTGCTGCCCACCTACGCCAAGCAGTGGGAAATCGGCCTGGAGCGGTACCTGGACAACGGCGGGTTGCTGGCGGCGTCGTACTTCCGCAAGAAGATCGACGGCGTGGTGGTCAACTCCCTCACCAGCGTGGTCCAGGACGTGGCGGTGTACAACGCCAACGGCACGCTCAACGGCTACTACGACTTCGACGTCTACCAGCCGGTGAACGCCGACGGCAGCTACGACGTGGACGGCGTCGAACTGATCGCGCAGTTGCCGCTGAGCGCGCTGCACAGCGCATTGGACGGCTTCGGCATCAACGCCAACTACACCATGCTGGACAGCTCGCTGGCCGGGGAGTCCGACCTGGGCATCAGCACGCCGATGCCGGGCCTGTCGGAGAAGACCTACAACTTCACCGTGTACTACGAGAACGACCGCTTCGATGCGCGCGTGTCGTACAACCACAAGGACGAGTACGTGGAATCCATCGGCTACGACATGTACCCGATCTGGCGGGACGCGTACGGCCAGCTGGACGTCTCCATCGGCTACCGCCTGACCGACAACGTCAAGATCAGCCTGAAGGGCATCAACATGACCGACGAGGAGACCACCGGCTACACGATGGATCCGTCGTTCCCGACCATGTACGAGCGCTCCGGCCGCCGCGTCAGCCTGGGCATCCGCGCCGACTTCTGACGCAGGCGCATCGCCCGGCCGTGGCGGTCCCGACGACCGCCACGGCCGCCCATGCGTCCACGCGCGCCCATGCGCGCCTACGCGCCGACGGCGCCGCCGCCGAAGAACGAAGGAAGATTCCGATGCATATCCTGACCCTGCTGCCGCTCGCGGCGCTCATCGCGTGGCCGGGTTTCTCCCAGGCCGCGGACAAGGACGACGGCCGCCGCTGGCAGGCCGGCGACCACCACGTGCACAGCGAGTGGAGCGTGGACTGGGACCACTCCACCTCCCCGCCCACGCCGATCCGCGGCGGTGACTCGCCCTACTCGCGCACGCGCAACGCCCGCCAGGCCCTGGCCCATGGCCTGAGCTGGATGGTGCATACCGACCACGGCGGCCCAGGCCACTCGGCCGTAAGCCGCGACCAGGCCTGGCCGGCGCTGCTGCAGGCCAGGCGCGAGGTGCCGGCGCTGATCCAGTTCCACGGCATGGAGTTCGACGTGCCGGCCGCCGAGCACGCCTCGCTGATCATCGCGCCGGGGCCGCAGGAGCGCGAGCACCAGATGGCGATCGAGCGCGACTACAGCCGCGCCGAGCCCCTGCAACCGGGCAGCCGCGACGATGGCCGGTTGATGCTCGCCGCGCTGGCGTACATGCGCACGCTGCCGGCGCCGCCGCTGATGTTCGTCAACCATCCCTCGCGCACCGCCACCGGCGTCGGCCGCTGGGGCGACGTGGACCCGGCGGAATTGCGCGCCTGGCACGATGCCGCGCCCCGGGTGCTGGTCGGCATGGAAGGCGCGCCCGGGCACCAGGCCGTCCCCGTCCATCGCGGGCTGTACCGCAACGATGCCGCGCCCACGTTCGGCGGCTTCGACCAGATGACCGCGCAGGTCGGCGGCGTGTGGGACTCACTGCTGGCGCAGGGCCGGCGGTTCTGGATCACCGCGACCTCGGACTCGCACGTGAACCTGCGCGACGGCGGCGGCGACTTCGATCCCGGGCAGTACAGCAAGACCTACGTGTGGGCCCGGCACGAGGCCACCGACATCCTCGACGGCCTGCGCGAGGGCCGGATGTTCGCGGTCACCGGCGAGCTGATCGACGCGCTGGAGCTGACGGTGCAGGCCGCCGGCGGCGGCGGGCGCGGCGCCACGATGGGCGGCACCCTGGCCGTGCCGGCCGGCGCCACGATGCGGGTATGGCTGCAGGTGCGCCAGCCCGCGCAGCCGAACTCCAACGGCCAGCGCCCGGCGTTGCGGCACATCGAACTGATCGTGGGAACGCGCGACGCGGACGGCCGGCCGCAGATGCAGACCAAGCGTTTCGGCGCCGACGAATGGCGCAGCGACGGCCCGTGGCGATCGGTGTCCTGGGAGCTGCCGGTCCCGCCGCAGGGCGGCTTCGTGCGCGTACGCGGCACCAGCACCGCCGAGACCGTTCCGTTGGCCGACGTGGCCGGAGAGGATCCCTGGCAGGACCTGTGGTTCTACTCCAATCCGGTGTTCGTCGAGACATCCCGCTGACCGACCGCGGGCGCCGGATCGTCGCCGGCCCGAGCGCAATCCCGCTCGGCGCGGACGCCGCATCGCCCTCGGCCATCGGCCGTGCCCGGCTGGCCTGGTCGCTCCCACGGGCGGCCCTCGAGCCTGGCCGGCGCCACCGTTCCCGCAGGCCGCCGGCGCCGGTCCCGCCGCTGCCGGCCCCGAGGGACGCGCGCCGCGGCGGGGATGGCCTTGCAGCCGTGTGAAGGGCACACACACCCGGAACTGACTAGACTTTGGCCTCTACTTCCAGATACCCCTGCCCATGTCCGTCACCGTCGAACCGATGGTCGACACCCCCGACGAGCTGTACCGGCCGAACAGCCTGCAGGCGCTGGCCGAGGCCGACCAGGGCGTCCTGGATGCCATCCCCGCCGGCATCTACGTCTGCGCAGTCGACGGCACCATCCTGCGCTACAACCGCCACGCCGCCCGGCTGTGGGGACGCGCGCCGCGACTGGGCGATCGCCACGAGCGCTATTGCGGCGCGCACCGCCTGTTCCTGGCCAACGGCGAATGGTTGCCGCACGAGCGCACGCCGATGGCCACCGCGCTGCTGACCGGCGAATCCTGCCATGGCCGCGAAGTCGTGGTGGCGCACGAGGATGGCTCGCGCAGGACCGTGATGGTCGACATCGAGGCGCTGCGCGACAGCCACGGCCGCATCACCGGCGCGGTCAACTGCTTCCGCGACGTCACCGAGCACAAGCGCGCCGAGGAAAAGAACCGGCAATACCAGCGGGACCTGGAGGACTTCTTCGAGAACTGCGCGGTCGGGCTGCACCTGGTGGCCGGCGACGGCACGATCGTGCGCGCCAACCAGGCCGAACTGGACCTGCTGGGCTACCCGGCCGAGGAGTACGTCGGGCGCTCGATCCGCGATTTCCACGTCGATGCGGACGTGATCGAGCAGATCCTGCGCGACCTGCTCGCCGGGCAGAAGATCGACAAGCGCAGCGCGCGCCTGCGCGCGCGCGACGGTTCGATCCGCCACGTGCAGATCACCTCCAACGCGCGCTACGCCAATGGTGCGTTCGTCAACACCCGCTGCTTCACCGTCGACGTCACCGAACAGCACCTGGCCAACGAAGCGCTGCGCGAGCGCGAGCACCAGCTGCGGCAGATCCTCAACGCGCTCCCGGCGGCGATCTACATGACCGACGCCCAGGGCAAGATCACCTTCTTCAACGAGGCGGCGATCGACTTTTCCGGCCGCCGGCCGGTGCTCGGCAGCGACGAATGGTGCGTGACCTGGCGCCTGTACGAAGCCGACGGCACGCCGCTGCCGCACGACCAGTGCCCGATGGCCGTCGCGCTCAGGGAACAGCGCGAGATCCGCGGCGTGGAGGCGATCGCAGAGCGCCCCGACGGAACCCGGGTGCCCTTCATGCCGTTCCCGACCCCGCTGCGCGACGAGGACGGCACGGTCATCGGCGCGGTCAACATGCTGGTCGACATCACCACCCGCAAACGCGCCGAAGAAGAGCAGCAGGCGCTGATCCACGAGCTCAACCACCGGGTCAAGAACAGCCTGGCCTCGGTGCAATCGATCGCCTTCCAGACCTTCCGCGCCTCGCCCGAGCCCAGCGAGTTCCTGGACAAGTTCCAGGGGCGTCTGCTCGCGCTCAGCAAGGCGCATGACCTGCTGACCCGGCGCAGCTGGACCGGCCTGGGAATCGACGAGTTGTTGGAGACCGAGCTGGAGCCCTACGCCCTCGCCGGCCGCGAGCGGATCCGCCGCAACGGACCGGAAGCGGTGCTGTCGCCGCGCATCGCCCTCGCGCTGTGCATGGTGCTGCACGAACTGGCGACCAACGCGGCGAAGTACGGCGCGCTGTCGTGCGAATCGGGGCAGGTGGAGTTGCAATGGACGGTGGACGCCGGCGCTTTCGCCCTTTCCTGGCACGAGACCGGCGGCCCGGTGGTGGCGGCGCCGGCCACGCGCGGCTTCGGCACCCGCTTCATCGACCGCTGCATCGCCAGCGAACTCGGCGGGAACGTCGAGTTCGCCTTCGCGCCTGGCGGCATGCGCTGCCGCATGCGTTTCCCACTGAATTGAACGCCTCGATGCAACCGACCGAACCCCTGCGCGTCCTGATCGTCGAGGACGAGAGCCTGGTGGCGATGATGATCGAGGGCATCCTGACCATGCAGGGCTGGGAGGTGATCGCCAACGTGGCCACGGTGCCGGCGGCGCTGCAGGCGGTCGAACAGGGCGGGTTCGACATCGCCCTGCTCGACGTCAACATCGGCGGGCAGCAGGTGTTCCCTGTCGCCGAGGCGCTACGCGCTCGCGGCCTGCCGCTGGTGTTCGCCACCGGCTATGGGCTGCAGGGCATCCGCGAGGACCTGCGCCACCTGCCGGTGGTCGCCAAGCCGTTCTCCCCGGAGCATCTGGTCCGCTGCCTGCGCGCGGCGGCGGACGGTCACGCGCGAGCGGCCAGCGGCGACGCGCCGGCCTGACCGGCAGACCGCTGCCGTTGCGCGGACGCCAGGCGGCATTCGCGCCCATCCCTCGCTTCTTCGCCACGCCGACGCGCCGAACGGTGGCCTTCGCCGCAGCGACGGCGCTGTGCGCACGCGGCCGGCGCCGGTGACGACGACCCGCCCGCGCCGTCGTCGCGCGCGCGATCGCCCGTTCGCTGGAACGCCGCCGTCACCCGCCGCGGTACTGCTCGTCGGACACCTGCTCCAGCCACGCCACCGGCGATCCGTCCAGCGACTCGGCGATCGCGATGTGTGTCATCGCCACCTGCGCCGTGGCGCCATGCCAGTGCTTCACGCCCGGCGGGATCCACACGATGTCGCCGGGACGGATTTCCTGCGCCGGCTTGCCCCATTCCTGCACGCGGCCGACGCCGGCGGTGACGATCAGGGTCTGACCCAGCGGATGGGTATGCCAGGCGGTGCGCGCGCCGGGCTCGAAGCTGACGGTGGCGCCGCCCACGCGCGCCGGGGCGTCGGTATGGAACGGCGCGTCGATGCGCACGCTGCCGGTGAAGTAGTCGGCCGGCCCCTTCGCCGAGGCGGACGTGCCGGCCCTGGTCACCTTGATCGGCTTGCCTTCCTCGCCCGGCACGGCAGCGGCCGTCATCGACAACGACATCGCGGTGGCGAACAGGTTCATGGGGGACTCCTTGCTGGGGTGTAGCCCGACTCTAGGCCTGCTCGCGCGCCACCACCAGCCGGCGCAGCCCACATAGGCCTGGAAGCCCCGCGCATCAATCGCCACGCGTGCGATCGGGGCCATGCGGCCGGTCGCCCTGCGTCGCCTGCGCAAGGCGGTTGCGCATGGGTCGAAGGAGCGACCCGGCGCCCTGCCGACGCTACGCAGCAGAGGCCATGGAATGGCGGAACAGGCCCTGCAGATTCACAGGTTCGCCGACCCCGCGCAGCGCGCGCACAGGCCATGCACTTCCAGGGTCTGCGCCTGCGGCTGGAAGCCCAGCGCCTTGGCGCGCTGTTCCAGCTGCGCGACCACGTCGCGGTCCTCCAGTTCGACCGCGCTGTGGCAGCGGTCGCAGATCAGGAACGGCACCGAGTGCTGGGCGCTGCTGGGATGGTGGCAGGCGACGAAGGCGTTGACCGACTCGAGCTTGTGCACGAAGCCGTTGGCCATCAGGAAATCCAGCGCACGGTACACGGTGGGCGGCGCGTCGGCGCCCACGCTCTTGCCTTCGCGCACCCATTCCAGCAGTTCGTAGGCCTTCACCGGGCGCGCCGCCTCGGCGATCAGCCGCAGCACGTTGGCCCGGATCGGCGTCAGCCGCAGCCCGCGTTCGCGGCTCACCCGCTCCACCACCTTGACGAAGTCGTCGGCGTCGTGGACGTGGTGGTGCGGCTCGGTGCAGGCGGTCTTCTTGCTGGACATGGCGGTTCTCCGGGGAATCAGCTTCCCGCTGGGATCTTGATGAGCGCGGCGTCGATGCGTTTCAAGGCCTGCTCGCGCCCGGCCAGGTACACCGTGTAGGAGATGTCCGGGCTGACCTGGGTGCCGGTGATGGCCACGCGCAGCGGCTGCGCGACCTTGCCCATGCCGATCTCCAGTGCCGCGGCGGCCTCGTGCAGCGCGGCCGAGACGGCGTCCACGCTCCACTGCTCCAGCGCGGCCAGCAGCTCGCGCGCCTTGCCCAGGGCCAGTTCGGCGCCGGGCTTGAGGTGCTTGGCCACGGCCGCCTCGTCGTAGCTCTCCAGCGGCCGGTACCAGACCACCGCCTTCTCGGCCATGTCCTTCAGCGTCTGCACGCGCTCGCGCAGCGCCAGCACCACGTCGGCGGCGGCCGGGCCGGCGGCCGGGTCGATGCCGAGCTTGGCCAGCTGGTACTCCAGCTGCGGCGCGATCGTGGCCGGGTCGTCGGTCTTCAGGTAATGCTGGTTGACCCAGCCGAGCTTGGCCATGTCCAGCCGCGCGGCCTTGGAGTTGACGTCCTTGACGTCGAACAGGTCGATCAGCTCCTGGCGGCCGAACAGCTCCTGGTCGCCGTGCGACCAGCCCAGCCGCGCCAGGTAGTTGATCAGCGCGTGCGGCAGGTAGCCGGCGTCCCTGTACTGCATCACGTCGGCCGCGCCGGTGCGCTTGGACAGCTTGGCGCCCTGCTCGTCCAGGATCATCGGCATGTGCGCGAACCTCGGCACCGGCGCGCCCAGCGCTTCGTAGATGTTGATCTGGCGCGGGGTGTTGTTGATGTGGTCGTCGCCGCGGATCACCTCGGTGATGCCCATGTCCCAGTCGTCCACCACCACCGCGAAGTTGTAGGTGGGGTAGCCGTCGGGGCGCAGGATCACCATGTCGTCGAGCTCGCTGTTGGCGATCTCGATGCGGCCCTTGATCAGGTCGTCGAACACCACGCTGCCGCCTTCGGGGTTCTTGAAGCGGATGACGCGGTTCGGATCGTCGCGGTGCGGCAGGTTCTGCTCGCGCGCCGCGCCGTTGTAGCGGGGCTTTTCCTGCTTGGCCATCGCCGCTTCGCGCATCGCGTCCAGTTCCTCGCGGGTCTCGTAGGCGTAATAGGCCTTGCCGGCGGCGAGCAGTTGCGCGGCCACTTCCTGGTAGCGGGCGATGCGCTGGGTCTGGTAGACCGGGCCTTGGTCGTAGTCCAGGCCCAGCCAGTCCATCGCGTCCAGGATCGCGTCGATCGCCGCCTGGGTGCTGCGCTCGCGGTCGGTGTCCTCGATGCGCAGCACGAACTCGCCGCCGCGGTGGCGCGCCTCCAGCCAGCAGTACAGCGCGGTGCGCGCGCCGCCGATGTGCAGGTAACCGGTGGGACTGGGGGCGAAACGGGTGCGGCAGGCCATGGAACGCTCGGAGCAAACGGGAATCGGGCGATTTTACCCCGCCGTGCCTTGCATTGCCCGGAGAGGCAGTGCGGCGCCGTGCCTGGGCTTTTCCATTGTCGGAGCGGCTTCAGCCGCGACAGGCACTACCGGTAATGCCCGTCGCGGCTGAAGCCGCTCCTACAAAAGGCCTAGAACCCTGGTGGTTCACGCAGGGCCTGTCACCCGATCGGGATAGGCGCTAGCGCAGCAGGTCGCCATGCACGACGCACTCGCCGTCGCTGCGCTGCGGCCCCGGCGCGTCGTACAGCACCAGCCAGCCGGGCGCGCCGCCGGTCAGCGCCGGCGGCAGGTTGCACAGCGCTTCGGCGCGATCGCTGTCCTCGCCGTGCGGCAGCGCCAGCGACTTGACCAGCTCGCGCTGGAACCGCACCGGCGCGCGGTTGGCCGCCAGCGCCGCGCGCGCGCCGGGCCAGCGGAACAGGCGGATCTCGCCATTGAGCACCATGGTCGGGCCGGCCAGCAGGTACAGGTCCTCGCCATGGAAATGCAGGTCGCGCACGCCGAGCCCGCCCAGTTGCAGGAAATGCTTGCGCAGCAGGGTGCCCTCCCCGTCCAGCGGGAGCAGCCGCAGGCGGTCGTGGTGCGCCTCCACCGCGATCTCCAGCAGCCCGGCCCAGCCGCGCAGCACCGGGCCGCGCAGGCCCAGCAGCAGGCGCTGGCCGTCCACCGCCATGCCCTCGATGTCGAAACCGTTGTCCTTGCCGGGGATCTTCAGATAGGCGCCGAAATGCGGGTCGTCGGCGAGCAGTTCGGTGAGCTGGTTGTGCTTGGCGTCGCCCTGCAGGCGCAGCGCGCGGCGGCCATCGGCGGTTTCGCGCACCAGCTGCGGCGCGCCGTCGGCGTCGCGCTCGATCGGCAGGCAGGCGAGCAGGCGACGGTTGGCGTCGAGCTTGAGCTTGGCCAGGCGCTTGCCGTTGTCGGCGTCGTCGCGGTCGGGCTTGGCGTTCTTGCGTTTCATGCCGTGCGAGCCGACCACCCACAGGTAGCCCGGCGACAGCGCCATGCCTTCCAGGTCGGCCTCGTCGTCGTGGTCGCCGGGCAGGTCGAGCAGATCGCCGAGGGCGAAGCTGCGGCCTTCGCCGAAGCGCAGCGTTTCCTCGCCGAGCGGGGTCATGGCGTGCAGGCGGTCGACCGCGCAGGCCTCGTCGCCGGCCACCCACAGCCAGTCGTCGGTGCAGGCGGCGCCGGACAGGTTGGCGTGGACCAGGGCGCCGGGAGCGAATTCGAGGCGCACGGCGTGCGGCTGCAGGATCTTGGGCATCGGGGGAAGGTGTCGGCAATGGAGGGAGGCGACAGCAGAACGCAACGTGCGTTCGGATGGCGTGTGCTGGCGCGGCGCATGCCGCTGCGTCGCGGGTCTTGGCGGCGTTTCAAGCGCCGTTCGCGTTGCTGGTTTCCGGCGCGCGAGCGCTGGGCTCGGCGCGGTCGGCCATGTCGGCGACCACATCGGGCGCAAGGCCGCGCTGGCGGCGCTGCCACCGCCACGCGCTGGCGCAGCGCCGGTTGACGGCCTGCCCAGCCAACGCGCCTGCGCGCGGATCGACCAGCCGCCTACTCGAAGCTACCCAACTCTGCCCGCACCAGGGCCGGCGCCAGCTGGCCGCGCCAGTCGCGGTCGTTGGCGACCTGGGCGTGGGCGCGGCTGGCCTCGAACGCGGCGAAGTCCAGCTCGGCCAGCGCCCAGACCTGCTCGCCGCGGGTCTGCGCGACGATGCCGTCGGCCGGGAAACCGGCGTCCATCGGCGCGTAGATCGCCGCCTCGCCGGTGTTCACGTCCAGCGCCGGGCTCCATTCGGCCAGGCCGGCGGTCACCGACTGGGCGACGAAGAGGCGGTTCTCCAGCGCGCGCGCCAGGCAGCCCACGCGCACGCGGGTGGCGCCGGCCTCGGTGTCGGTGCAGCTGGGCACCACCAGCAGCCGCGCGCCGGCCTCGTACTGGGCGCGCACCGGCAGCGGGAACTCGCTGTCGTAGCAGACCGCCACACCGGCGCGCACGCCGTCGTCTGCCGCGAACACCTTCAGCGCGTCGCCGCCCTCGATCAGGCCAGTGGCCTTCTCGAAGCCGGTCAGCTGCAACTTGTCCTGCCAGCCGTGGCGGCCGTCGGGCGCGAACCAGTAGGCGCGGTTGCGGTAGCGGCCCTCGCCGCTGGCCAGCAGGAAACTGCCGGCGACCAGGTGCAGGCGGTGCCGCTGCGCCAGCTGCGCGAACAGCGCCAGGTACTGCGGATGCAGCGCCTGGATCGCCGCCAGCGAGGCCGGCAGGTCCTCGGCCACGGCCGCGGCGAAGGTCGCGGCCAGTTCCAGCGACAGGTATTCCGGCAGCACCGCCAGCTGCGCGCCGGCCTGCGCGGCCTGCCCGATCAAGGCCGCCTGCTTGTCGGCGAAGGCGGCGAAATCGACCGGCGCACCGATCGGGTACTTGGCGACGGCGATCTTCATGCGGCGGGCTCCAGCGGACGGGTCCAGAACGTCAGGGTGTGCGGGATCTCGCCGCGGTCCAGTTCCTCCCACGGCAACTGCATGCGCAGCGACGGCTGCGGTTGGTAGCCGCGCTTGCGCCAGAACGCGTCGTTGCCGCGGTAGCCGGGCGGGCACCGCGGATCGTCGGGGTCGCGGTCCACCGCGCAGAACGCGGTCAGGCGGAAGCGGCCGAGCGCGCGCGCATGCGCCTGGCGATGGTCGAAGAAGGCGTGGCCGACGCCGCGGCCGCGGTACTCGGGCAACAGCACCGATTCGCCGAAATAGAACACGTCGGCCACCGCGATGCCACTGCCGGCGAAGGCCGCGCCGAATGCCTCGGCATCGTCGCCCAGCGGCAGCCCGGTGGACGCACCGACCACGCGGTCGCCGTCGCGCGCCAGCACGAACACGCTGTCCGGCGAGGCGGCGTAGGCGGACAGGTAGTCGCGCTCGTAGCCCGGGTCGCCGGCGTACAGGTAGGGCCAGTCGCGGAACACCGCGATGCGCAGCCGCGCCACATCGTCCAGGAACGGAGCGATCTGCGCGCCGCGCAGGCGCTGGATGGAGAGCGGAGAGTCCATCCGTGAACTCTACCGCAGGCGTTTCCCTGGCGCTGCCGGCTTGGCGATGCCCTGGTCGGTGCGACTCCTGGCGCCGTCCTGGCGCTGGGCGTCCGTGCCCGGTCCTGCGTCCTGTCATGACCTTCGGGTGCGGGGATACGGCTTCCCCCCTTGCGCCAGCGACGGCGCACGCTCACCGCCACCAGCGGCACAGCAGCGCCGCCTGCGCCGGCAGCACCAGCAGCCGCGCGCGGCCTTGCGCCTCCCAGGTCACGAACCCGGGTCCGTGCGCCGGCTGGGCGTCCTGCCCGGCAGCCGGCGCCCAGGCCGAATCGCGGCGCAGCGCGCGCCATGCGCAGTAGCGCCAGGGCTCGGCCTCGCCGGGCAAGGCGGCGCGGGCCTGCAGCGCCGCCGCCAGGAACGCCAGGCCTTGCGCGGCCAGCGCCTGGCGGCTGCGTTCGCCCAACCGCAGCCACAGCGCGCCGCCGCGGTCGGCGGCGGTGACCAGCGCCGCCTGCGCGCTGCGCGCCAGCGCCGCGCCGGCATTGCCGCGGTGCAGGCCGCGGGTGTCCAACGCGTCCGGCAACAGGGCCTGGACGCGGCGGTGCAGATGGATGTGCGTCGACATGGCGTCGTCCTCGTCGCGCACCGGCTCAGCGCAGCGCCGCGCCGAGTTCGTACCAGTCGATCTTGCGGGTGATCCACATGATCGCGGCGAGGATGCCGAACAGCAGCAGCGAGCCCATCAGCAAGGCGCTGTCCTCGGAGGCCAGCAACCCGTACAGCGCGCCGTACAGCAGGGTGAGCATGCTGGCGAAACCGGCGGCGCGGCCGCGGCTGCGCAACACCCCGGCCAGGTAGAAGAACTGCAGGCCGATGCAGGCCACCGCCGAGATCAGATACGCCTGCCAGAACGCAATGTGCTCGGACAGGCTGAGCAACAGCAGGAAGAAGATCGCCAGCGCCAGCCCGACCAGCAGGTACTGCAGCGGATGGATCGGCAGGCGCTTGATCAGCTCGAACAGGCCGAAGGCGACGAAGGTCAGCACCACGAACAGGATGCCGTACTTGCTGGCCCGATCGGCCTGGGTGTACACGTCGACCGGGTCGACCAGGTCCACGCGCAGCGCATCGATCTCGCTGCTGCCGGTCGCCAGCTGCGACTGTGCGCCGGTCGCCAGCGACGACAGCGCCCAGCTGGCCTGGAAGCCCTGCGGGCCGAAGCGGCGCTCGTTGGGCAGGAAGCGGCCGCCGAACAGCGGATGCGGCCACGGCGAGGTCAGCGCGATCTGGTTGTCGTCGCCCACCGGCACGATCGACAGCGCCTGGGTCCCGTCGAGCACGAATTCCATTTCCACGCTGTGCAGATCGGTGAGCCGACCCTGGCGGGCGTCGGCCAGCGCCGGCAGCACCGCATGCACGCCCTTGGAGACGTCGCTCATCGCCAGCGCGCCGGGCTGCAGCCCCAGCGCCTTGCCGTCGGCGCGCAGGTTGGGCGTGCCGACCAGGCCGCGCACGTCCTCGATGCCGAGCACCAGGTAGGGCTGGCCGTAGGTGCGGCCCTCGATCTCTTCGTAGTCCATGTCGTCGAACTGCGCCTTGAGCCGCGCGTGCAGGCTGTACACCTGCACCTTGAACAGGCCGATGCTGCGCTGCGACGGCTTCATCTCGCCGTCGATCGACAGATGCCGCGGGGTCTGCAGGTCGTAGCCGGTTTCCGTTTCGCGCCTGACGGTGCGCTTGCCGTCGGCATCCACCACCGCGACGTCGCGCACCTGCGACCAGGGCAGCACGCGCATCGGGCCGAGCAGGCGCTGCTCGCCGGCCTTGCTTTGCGACACGCGCTCGACCGCCTCGTCGCGATAGCGCTCGCGGCCGCTGATGGTGCCGCGGATCATCAACAGCGGGATCAGCAGCAACAGGATCAATCCGCCGATGGTGGCGAATCGCAGGACAAGCTTCAGGGATTTCATCGACGGTCCTCGGTGGTGGAGGCCGCCAGGGTGCCGCGCCCGCATGTGCGGGGTTTGAGGCGAATTTGAAGCGAGTGTGAAGTGGGCGGCGGGTTGCGGGAGGTGGCCGCATGCCTAAGTCAAAGCCGTCGCGGCCGCCGCGAGGTTTTTCGGCGCTCAGCCGCGTCGGGGCTGAAGCCCCTCCCACAGTGCGCCCATCAGGCCCGATGCGCCCCTGGAAGCGGCATCCCTCGCGAAGAGCGAATCAAGACCACATCGCAGGCAATCTGTCGGGGCTGAAGCCCCTCCTACAGAATGCAGCCAAGCCCGCGCGAGCCCACTTTCCTGTAGGAGCGGCTTCAGCCGCGACCAACGCCGTGTCCAGACCTTCCAGCGATGGATACCGCTCGGGGCTCAAGCTCCTCCCGCAGCGAAACAGCCGCTCAGGCGCGCATCCGCCCCCGTGGGAGCGACTTCAGTCGCGACGCACGCAGCCTCAGCCCGCAGGCAGCGCCAACCGCGCCATGGCGCCGCCGCTCTCGCAGTTGCGCAGGCTCGCCTCGCCGCCGTGCAGCCGCGCCACTTCGCGCACGAACGGCAGGCCCAGGCCGGAGCTGCGCTGCCCGCTGCCCGGCCGCGCCAGCGAATAGAAGCGCTCGAACACCCGTTCCAGCGCGTAATCGGGCACCCCGGGGCCGGCGTCTTCCACCAGCAGCGCGACGCGCGCGTCCGCGTCGCGCTCGGCGCGCAACACGATCGCGGCGCCGGCCGGCGAGAACCCGATCGCGTTGTCGAGCAGGTTGTGCAGGGCCTGGCGCAGCAGGTAGGGGTCGCCGACAACCGCCAGGTCCGGGTCGAGCATCTGCACCTGCAGGCGCAGGCCGCCGGCCTGCAACTGCGGCGCCAACGCCTCGGCCAGCTGCGCGAACAGCGGCGCCAGCACGATCCGCTCGCGCCGCTGCAGCCAGCCGTGCTGCTCCACTTCGGCCAGCGCCAGCAGTTTGTCGATGGTCTCGGTGAGGCGTTGCTGCTGCTCGGCGATGTTGCGCACGAAGCGCTGCCGCTCCGGCTCCGGCAGCGGCTCCTGCAGCAATTCGGCGGCGCCGCGGATCGCCGCCAGCGGGCTCTTCATCTCGTGGGTCAGCGACTGCACGTACTGCTCGACGTAGGCCTTGCCCTCGAGCTTGCGCCGCATCGTCTCCAGCGCGCGGCCCAGGTCGCCGATCTCGTCGCGGCGCGGCGGCGGCGGCGGCACCGGCTCGCCGGCGCTGACCGCCTGCGCGTAGCGGTTGAGCCGGCCGATGCCGCGCAGCAGGCCCCAGGTCATCAGCAACCCGATCAGCGCGGAGATGCCGATCAGCCAGGCGCCGCGCAGCAGGATGCTGCGCTGGCTGGCGACGATGAACGGCTCGATGCTGCGGTTGGGCTGGGACAGGGTCAGTACCCCGATCAGGCGGCGGCCGTCGGCCGGGTCGTAGATCGGCGCGGCCACGTGCATCACGGTGTGGTTGGGGTCGCCGTCGCCCTCGGCGCTGGAGCGCGCGCCGTACTCGCCGCGCAGGGTGCGGTAGACGTCGTTCCAGCGCGAGTTGTCGCGGCCCAGGTCCTGGCCGCGCGAATCGAACACCACCACGCCGGCCGCATCGGTGATGGTGACGCGGTAATCGACGCTGCGCTTGGGGAAGCGCCACACCATCGCGCGCGGGTTGCGCCGTTGCGCGGCGCCGAGGTCGCGGGCGAAGGCGCCGCTGTCGATGCGCCCGGCCTTCAGGTCGCTGGCGGCCATCTGCGCCAGCACGTTGGCCGCGTCCACCAGGGTCGATTCCATCGCCTGGCGCACCCCGGGCTTGACCTCGTTGACGAACACCCGCATCACGAAGAACGCGGCGACGCCGACGATCAGGAAGAAGCCCAGGAACAGCTTCAGCCCCAGCCGCATCTCAGTGCTCCAGTGCGTAGCCGAGCCCGCGGTGGGTGCGGATCGGGTCGTGCGCGGCGCCGGCCGCGCGCAGCTTGGCGCGCAGGGTCTTGATGTGGGTGTCCACGGTGCGGTCGGCGCTGTCGGCGCTGGCGTCCCAGCCGCGGTCCATCAGTTGCGCGCGGCTGAGGATGGCGCCGGGCCGCTGCAGCAGCGCAGCCAGCAGCGCGTATTCGTAGCGGGTCAGGTCCAGCGCGGCGTCGCGGTAGTGGATGCGGCGGCCGTCGCGGTCGATCGCGAAGTCGCCGTGCTTCTGCCAGCCCGGCTCGGCGGCCGCCGCCGGCGCGGCCGGGCGCCGCAACCGCGCGCGCACCCGCGCGACCAGCTCGCGCGGCGAGAACGGCTTGGCCATGTAGTCGTCGGCGCCCAGTTCCAGGCCGAGCACGCGATCGATCTCGTCGTTGCGCGCGGTCAGGAAGATCACCGGCACCTGGCTGAAGCTGCGCAGTTCGCGGCAGACCTCGAAGCCGCCCAGGTCCGGCAGGCCGACGTCGAGCACCACCACGTCGATGCCGCCGGCGCGCGCCTGCGCCAGCGCCTCGCGCCCGAGCAGGCAGTGCCGCACCTGGTAACCCTCGCTGCGCAACGCGTACAGCACGGTATCGGCGATGGCGGATTCGTCCTCGACGACGAGGACACAGGGGGCGGCGGGCGCGGACATGGCGCGCAGCATAGCCGCAGCCGGGCGTGGCGTGCAGCGTGGCGCGGGTCAGTGCCGACGCCGCCAGCCGCCGGCCTACGCCGCGGCGGCTGGGTCGGCGCGCAAGCGGGCGGCTCGCCGCGCCTGCGCATCGGCGGCTCAGCGCAGGAGGCGCACTTCGTCCACTTCGACTTCGGCGGAACGGAAGTCCTTGTCGAACTCGCCCAGCAGTTCGACCTGGGCCTTGTCGTCGAACGGACGCCCGGCCGGCAGCGCGTGCGCATCGATCTCGACCTTGAGGCTGCCGGTCGCGTCGCGGAAGGTGTAGCGGTCGCCGCCATCGTGCGAGGCGATGCGCCCGCGCAGCACCACCTGCTGCTCGTCCTTGCCCTGGTCCAGCAACTGCTTGACCGTGGTCACCGGCACGCTGCTGGGCCCGGTGTACTGCGCGGCGGCCTGGCCGGCGGCGAGGACGGCGATGGCGGCGACGGCCAGCGTGGAGAGGATGGTCTTGCGCATGGAGTGCTCCTTCGGTTCGATGTCATGGCCGATCGCCATGGACGCCATTGCACCGCACGAAGCTGAAGTGGATCTGATGCCCCGGGGTGCGATTCAGGCGGACCTTCCGGATTCGGCGCTGTGTGGATCGACGTTTCGGCGCGTCGCCTTGGACGGCGACGCTAGGCACCCGATGTCTTTGGAGCCTGGCGCGCGTATGCCCGGATGTTCCGCGCCCCGCCCGCCTGCTTCAGGCGAGTGCGACCACGTTTGCCACCGCATCGGCATCGCGGCCGCGCGACAACACGTGTTCTAGCCGGGCGCTGAGGACCCGCGCTGCGGCAACTCGATGCGCACCGCCAGGCCCATGCCCTCGCCGCCGGAATCCAGCCGCAGCTGCCCGCCGTGCAGGGCGACGATGCGCTCCACCAGCGACAGGCCCAGCCCGCTGCCCTGCCCGGCATTGCCGAGCACGCGGAAGAACCGCTGGGTGAGCCGGGCCAGATCGGCCGGCGCCACGCCGGGGCCGTCGTCGCGCACCACGATGCGCACCGCCGACGGCGCGCCGGCCGCGCCGCGCACCGCGACAGCGTCGATGCGGACCTGGCCGTCCATCCTGCCGTAGCGCACCGCATTGTCGAGCAGGTTGCGCAAGGCGCTGCGCAGCAGTTCGGCATGCGCCCAGACCGTGTCCACGCCGATGTCCGCGTGCAGGCCGATGCGCTTGGCCGCCGCCGCGGGCGCGACGTCGGCCAGCAGCGCCTCGACCAGCGCCGGCAACGCCACCGCCGCGCAGGCCAGGCTGCCGGGCTGTTGCGGATCCAGCCGCGCCAGCATCAGCAGGTTGTCCACCAGCGCGGCGGCGCGGTCCACGTCGCCGCGCAGCACCGCGAGCTCCTGGCGCTGCGCCGCGTCCAGCGTCGCCGCGTGGGCGCGCTGCATCAGCTGGATCTTCATGCGCAGGCCGGCCAGCGGCGTGCGCAGTTCGTGCGCGGCATCGGCGGTGAAGCGGCGCTCGGACTGCAGCGCCTCGCCCAGCCGCGCGAGCACGCCGTTGAGCGCCTGCACGATCGGGCGCAGCTCGTCGGCCTGGCCGGCCGCGGACACCGCGTTCAGATCCTGCGGCGATTGCCGGCCGATGTCCTCGGCCAGGCGCTCCAGCGGCCGCAGCTGGCGGCGGATCACCCACCAGTTGAGCGCGGCCAGCAGCGCCAGCAATGCCAGCGCCGGCCACACCAGGTTCTCGGCCATGTCCTCGAGCAGTTCGGTGCGCTCCTCCAGCGGCTGCGCGACCTGCACGTACAGGTCCTGCGCGCGGGCGTGCAGCACGTGCACGCGCCACAGCCGCTGCGCGTGGCGCACGGTGCCGGTGGCATCGTCGCCGTGCACCTGCCGCGGCGGCACGAACGGCTGCCGCGGCACGTCCGCCGAGCGGCGCAGCACCGTGCCGTGGCGGTCGACGATCTGGTAGTACAGGCGCACGCCGCCGTCGGCCCCCGCCGCCATGCCGTCGTCGGCGCCGTCGCCGGAAGGCGCGGCGCCGTGCAGCAGGCCGGGACCGAAGGTCGCGACCAGCCGTGCGCTTTCCTCCAGCGCGTCGTCGAACACGTCGCTGGTCTCGGTCCAGGCCACGCCGACGATGACGCCCAGGCTGACCAGCCAGCACACGATGCTCGAGCCCAGGGTGGTGGCGATCAGCCGCCGGCGCAGCGAATAGCGTTGCTCCGGCAACTGCGGCGCGCCTGCCGCGACGCGCCGCCGGCGCGGCCACGTCACCGCGGCGCTCCCAGGCAATAGCCCTGGCGCCGGATCGTGGCGATCAGCTCGCTGCCCAGCTTCTTGCGCAGGTGCGAGATGTGCACCTCGATCGCGTTGCTCTCCACCTCCTCGCCCCAGCCGTACAGCGCGTCTTCCAGCTGGTCGCGGCCGACGATGTGGCCCTTGCGCGCCATCAGCGCATGCAGCACCGCGTACTCGCGCGCGGTCAGTGCCACCGCCTCGCCAGCGCGGGTGACGCGCTTGGCCACCGGATCCAGCTCCACGTCGCCGTGCGCCAGGACCACGCTGGGATTGCCGCTGCTGCGGCGCAGCGCCGAGCGGATCCGCGCCGACAGCTCTTCCAGGTCGAACGGCTTGACCAGGTAGTCGTCGGCGCCCAGGTCCAGGCCCTGCACCCGGTCCTCCAGCGCATCGCGCGCGGTGATCATCAGCACCGGCGTGGTCACCCGCGCCGCGCGCAGCGTGCGCAGCAGGGCGTCGCCGTCCAGCCCGGGCAGGCCGCGGTCCAGCAGCACGCACTGGTAGGGCTGCGCCTGCAGTGCGGCGCGGGCCTCGTCGCCGCGGGTCAGCCAGTCCACGGTGTAGCCGTCCAGTTTCAGCCACGCGCGCAGCGTGTCGCCGAGCGAGGGATCGTCTTCTACCAGGAGGATGCGCATCGCGAAAACCTAGCGGGCCGGGCTTAAGGGAATCTGACGGCCGCGACCATACGCCATGCGCGGTCTCGCCGGCGCGAGGGCCTGCGCAGGCGATAACCGGTACCTCGGCGCGGCCCGGCGCTGGCGCACGCACTCCAGCGCGATGGCGGCATCGGCGTCCGCCGCCGCGCGCCGGCATGGCCCCCCGCGGTGGCGCCCCGTACACTGCGCCGATGAACTATCGCCACGCCTTCCATGCCGGCAACCATGCCGATGCGCTCAAGCACACCGTGCTGCTCGCGCTGATCGATGCGCTCAAGCGCAAGGACAGCCCGTTCTTCGTGCTCGACACCCACGCCGGGCGCGGCCGCTACCTGTTCGCCGCCAGCGAGAGCCGCAAGACCGGCGAGGCCGCGACCGGGGTGCTGAAGCTGATGGGCCAGCCGACCCTGCCCGAGGTGCTGGAGCGCTACCTACGCGCGGTGCAGGCCGACAACCCGGTCGGCGCGCTGGTCGCCTATCCCGGCTCGCCGCTGCTGGTCGCCCAGGCGATGCGCGAGCAGGACCGGCTCGCCGCCTGCGAACTGCAGCCGGAGGAAGCGGCCGAGCTGAAGGCGCTGTTCGCCAACGACCGCCGCGTGCAGGTGCATGCCGGCGACGGCTATGCGTCGATCCGGGCGTTCCTGCCGCCGAAGTCGGGCGCGACCAGGATCGGCCGCGGCCTGGTGCTGATCGACCCGCCGTACGAGGCGCAGGATGCCGAATACCCGCTGATCGCCGCGACCCTGCGCGAGACGCTGACCCGCTGGCCGCAAGCGATGTGCGCGGTGTGGTACCCGATCAAGCAGCGCCGCAGCCTGCAGCCCTTCTTGCGCAAGGCCGCGGCGATGCCGGCCAAGTCGGTGCTGCTGGCCGAACTGCAGGTGCGCCCGGACGATTCGCCGCTGCGGCTCAACGGCAGCGGCATGCTGCTGCTCAACCCGCCCTGGCAGTTCGAGCAGGTGCTGGCGAGCGCGTTGCCGGCGCTGAAGACGCACCTGGGCGAAGCCGGCGCATCGACGCGCCTGGAGTGGTTGAAGCGCGAGGAATGAAGGGCCGCACGCCTGCAGGGTCGCGCACCGCTATCGCGCTGGCGCACCGCGGCAGCAGGCATTGCACTGCACGACTGCGTGCGATCGCCGCGCGCATGCCTCTCGCCGCGGCCAGGCCGGACCGCTCGCCTCAGTAGCAATCCCAGTGGAACGCGACCCGGCTGAAGTCGCCGCGCTGCAGGTCGGCCGGATCGATGAAGAAGTTGGCGATGCCGCTGTCGCCCCACATCATCGCCTCGTCGCTGTCCAGCTGCAGCAGCAGCACCTGCCGGTCCTGCGGCGTGCGCGGATCCTCCTGGGTGAACTCCGGGTAGCCGCCGAGCTTGTGCCCGCCGCGGTGCAGGGTCTCGTACAGCGCATCCTCCACCGTGTCCTGCGGCGCGCCCGACGTCGCGGCATAGGCCGCGGCGACCTCCTCCAACGGCCGGCCCAGCGCCTGCGCGAAGCCCACGTCGCTGCTGCCGATGGTTTCCTCGCCGACGCTGAAGTGCAGCGCCCGCGGATGCGCCGGATCGAACGGCAGCGCGTCCCCGGACAGCAACGGCACGTCGACCTGGCGCGCCGCCGCCGCGGGCCGAGGCCAGTACACCACGCGGAAGTTGCGCTGCGCGCTCAGCGCGGCCAGGTCCATGTCGCCGTCGAAGTTGGCCCCGTAGAAGTCGTCGCTGCCGATGAAGAACTGCAGCATGCCCTGCGTCGGAAAGCCGCGCAGCGGCGGCATCTTCGCCAGATCGATCTGCGCCAGCAGCGCCAGCGGCTGGCCGCGGGCGTCGCGCGGGTACGGCATGTCCGCGGTCCAGTACGGGCGTCCGCCGACCTTGCTGGCCAGGCGATCGTCCTGCGCCATCGGCTGCAGGCGCAGTTGCGCGACCGGCTTGCGCGTGGCCTCCAGGCGCGTCCGATACGGCACCAGCGCCCGCTCGGCCTGCACCGGCGCGGCCGGCGTCGGTGTCGGTGTCGGTCTCGCCGGCGGCAGCGGCAGTTCCATGCTGTGCTTGAGCCACAGGCTGCCGCCCAGCAGCAGCCCGCCGAACACGGCGAGCAGGGCCAGCGTGATCACGGTGGACACGGCGACAGCGTGCGAGGTCTTCATTCCATCGATGCTCGTGACGAAGCCGGCGCCACTGTAGCAATCCCGCTCAGGCGCCGGAAGCCGCGCCCGGTTCCGGCTCGAAGAAGCTCCAGCGCACCGTGGGGAACTGCTGCTTCAGGCCGCGCTCGATGCGGGTGATGTCGGCGAGCAGCGCCGCCGCATCGTGCTTCTGCCGCAGCGTCGCCTGCACCGACACCATCACGTCCTCGCCGAGCTGCATCGCGATCAGGTGGATCACCCGCTCGATCTCCGGCTGCGCCTGGAAGAACGCATGCAGTTGCCGCTGCAGCGCCGGATCCACGCTCTGCCCGATCAGCATCGCCTTGATCTCGATCGCCACCAGCACCGCGACCACGATCAGCAGCGCGCCGATGGCGATGGTGCCCAGCGCGTCCCACAGCGGGTTGCCGGTCAGCACCGTCAGCAGCACCGCGGCCAGCGCCAGCGCCAGGCCGAGCAGCGCGGCCAGGTCCTCGCCGAAGATCACGATCAGTTCGGCCTGGCGGCTTTCGCGGAACCAGGTCCACAGCGAACGCCCGCCGCGCACCTTGCCGATCTCCTGCAGGCAGGTGCGCAGCGACACGCCCTCGGCGACCAGCGCGAACCCCAGCACGCCCACCGCCCAGCCCCAACTGCTCAGCGGCTCGGGCTGCAGCAGCTTGTGCACGCCCTCGTACACCGAGAACATGCCGCCGATGCAGAACAGCATCACCGCCACCAGGAACGACCAGAAGTAGATCGCGCGGCCGTAGCCCAGCGGATAGTCGGCGTTGGCCGGGCGCTTGGCCTGGCGCATGCCCAGCAGCAACAGCAGCTGGTTGCCGCAATCGGCCAGCGAGTGCACGGTCTCGGCGAGCATCGCGCCCGAGCCGGTGGCCAGCGCCGCGGCGCCCTTGGCCAGGGCGATGGCCAGGTTGGCGCCGAGCGCGAAGAAAATGGCGCGCCGCGAATCGCCGCTGCCGGACATGGCCGTTCCTCGTCGAAAAAACCCTCGCCTAGGGTAGGCAAACGCGGTGAGCGTTGCGTTCACGGCAGCGGCCCCGGGTAATGCGAGAATCCAGGCTTCGTCGAGGATCATCCGGCCATGGCTACCCGCAACCGCATGCCTCCGTGGCATGAAAACTTCACCCTGCCCAGCGGCCGCGAGCTGCTGATCCGGCCGATCCGGCCGGAAGACAGCGCGCCGCTGCAGGGCGCCTTCAGCCTGCTCGGCCCGGCCGAGATCCGCGAGCGCTTCCTGCACTCGGTACAGGAACTGACCGAGGACATGGCGCAGCGGCTGACCCATCCCAATCCGAAGACCGAGCTGACCCTGGTCGCGGCCGAACCGCTGCCGCCGGGCGAAGCGGTGGTCGGCGCGGTGGCGCGCGCGGCGATCACGCCGGGCACCCGCGAGGCCGAATACGCGATCCTGGTCAGCAGCTTCGTCGCCGGCCAGGGCCTGGGCCGGCAGCTGATGCGCAAGCTGGTCAAGTGGGCGCGGCGCAAGTACCTGGACCGGCTCTACGGGGACGTGCTGGAAAGCAACGTGCCGATGCTGCAGCTGGCCGAATCGCTGGGCTTCCAGCCGATGCCGCACCCGGACACCCCGGGACTGGTCCGCGTGGTGCTGGAACTGAGCAACTGAGCCAGCGGCCGCGGGCGCGCCGCCACCAGGCGCGTGGCCTGCCTGCAGACCGCGGACGAGCACGGCTCGCGAGCCGCAGCGGCCCACCGCTGCCGCTGACCTGTTCACCGCATGCACCGCCCGCAGCGACCGCTGCCGGGCAAGCGCCCACGTCCGGGCGCACGCGCCCTTCCAGCGAATCCCAAATCCCCGATCCCGGCTCGTCCCGGCTTGCTAGACTAAGCGGTCCATGGCGCCTCTTTCCTTCCCCGTTCCGCCGCTGCCCAAATCCGGCCAGCTCCGCGCCTTCTGGCGCGCTCCCGCCTCCTCGACCGCGCTGGCCTGGCACATCGCCTGCGCCGCCGCGGCGCATCGCGGGCCGCTGCTGGTGGTCGCGCGCGACAACCAGAGCGCGCACCAGATCGAGGCCGACCTGCATACGCTGCTGGCCGGCGACGACAGCTTGCCGGTGGTGCCGTTCCCGGATTGGGAAACCCTGCCCTACGACCAGTTCAGCCCGCACCCGGACATCGTCAGCCAGCGCCTGTCGGCGCTGCACCGGCTGCCGGCGCTGAAACAGGGCATCGTGGTGGTGCCGGTGCAGACGCTGATGCAGCGGGTGGCGCCGCTGCGCTACATCGTCGGCGGCAGCTTCGACCTGCGCGTGGGCCAGCGCCTGGACCTGGAGGCGGAAAAGCGCCGCCTGGAGAGCGCCGGCTACCGCAACGTGCCGCAGGTGATGGACCCGGGCGATTTCGCGGTGCGCGGCGGCCTGCTCGACGTGTACCCGATGGGCGCCGACAGCCCGTTGCGCATCGAACTGCTGGACGAGGACATCGACTCGATCCGCGCCTTCGACCCGGAATCGCAGCGTTCGCTGGACCACGTGCAGGCGGTGAAGATGCTGCCCGGGCGCGAGGTGCCGATGGACGACGCCAGCGTCGAGCGCGTGCTGGCCACGCTGCGCGAGCGCTTCGACGTGGACACCCGGCGCAGCGCGCTGTACCAGGACCTGAAGGCGCGGCTGGCGCCGTCGGGCATCGAATACTACCTGCCGCTGTTCTTCCAGGAAGCGCGCGGCGCCGGCGCGCAGGCGCGCGACGCCACCGCCACCCTGTTCGATTATCTGGGCGAGACGGCGCTGCCGTTGCTCGCGCCTGGCGTGGGCGCCGCCGCCGATGCGTTCTGGGCGCAGACCCAGAACCGTTACGAGCAGCGCCGCCACGACGTGGAGCGCCCGCTGCTGGCGCCGGAGGAGCTGTACCAGGCGCCGGACACGCTGCGCGAGAAGCTCAACGGGCTGCCGCGCATCGAGGTGTGGGCCGCCGACCACGCGCGCATCGCCGAGGCGCAGGCGCTGGGCGACCAGCCGCTGCCGCCGTTGCCGGTCGCCGCCAAGGATGCGGCGCCGGCCGCGGCGCTGAAGGGCTTCCTCGATCACTACCCGGGCCGCGTGCTGATCGCCGCCGATTCGCCGGGCCGCCGCGAGGCGCTGCTGGAAGTGCTGGCCGCGGCGGGGCTGAAGCCGGAGGTGATCCCGAACTTCGCCGCGTTCCTCCCTTCGCCCGCCGGCGGAAAGGGGCATCAAGCGCCTGACGGGGGGGCGGCGCGCGCGCAGACCTCGCCGAAGAAGGCTTCCGCATCCTCGACGCCAGCGCAGCCGCAGGTCGCGAGCGGGCGTACCCTCGCCCCACCCCCTCTCTCCCACGGGGACTTCCTTCGGTCGCCGGCGGGAGAGGGGCGCGACGCCGACGCTGCGCCGGCTGCGTTCGCCATCGCGGTGGCGCCGCTGGACGACGGCTTCGCGCTGGACGATCCGCAGATCGCGGTGCTCACCGAGCGCCAGCTGTTCCCCGAACGTGCCGGCCAGCCGCGGCGCACGCGCCGCGCCGGGCGCGAGCCCGAAGCGATCATCCGCGACCTTGGCGAGCTGACCGAAGGCGCGCCGATCGTGCACGAGGACCACGGCGTCGGCCGCTACCGCGGCTTGATCGTGCTCGATGCCGGCGGCATGCCCGGCGAGTTCCTGGAGATCGAATACGCCAAGGGCGACCGCCTGTACGTGCCGGTCGCGCAGCTGCACCTGATCAGCCGCTACTCCGGCGCCTCGGCCGAGACCGCGCCGCTGCATTCGCTGGGCGGCGAGCAATGGACCAAGGCCAAGCGCCGCGCCGCCGAGAAGGTGCGCGACGTGGCCGCCGAACTGCTGGAGATCCAGGCCCGGCGCCGCGCCCGCGCCGGCCTGGCGTTGCAGGTCGACCGCGCGATGTACGAACCGTTCGCGGCCGGCTTCCCGTTCGAGGAAACCACCGACCAGCTGGCCGCGATCGAGTCCACCCTGCGCGACCTGGCCAGCAGCCAGCCGATGGACCGCGTGGTCTGCGGCGACGTCGGCTTCGGCAAGACCGAGGTCGCGGTGCGCGCCGCGTTCGCCGCGGCCAGCGCCGGCAAGCAGGTGGCGGTGCTGGTGCCGACCACGCTGCTGGCCGAGCAGCACTACCGCAACTTCCGCGACCGCTTCGCCGACTGGCCGCTGCGGGTGGAGGTGCTGTCGCGCTTCAAGAGCGCCAAGGAGATCAAGGCCGAGCTGGAGAAGGTCGCCGACGGCGGCATCGACGTGATCATCGGCACCCACCGCCTGCTGCAGCCGGACGTGAAGTTCAAGGACTTGGGCCTGGTGGTGGTGGACGAGGAACAGCGCTTCGGCGTGCGCCAGAAGGAAGCGCTGAAGGCGCTGCGCGCCAACGTGCACCTGCTCACCCTCACCGCCACGCCGATCCCGCGCACGCTGAACATGGCCATGGCCGGGCTGCGCGACCTGTCGATCATCGCTACCCCGCCGCCGAACCGGCTGGCGGTGCAGACCTTCGTCACCGCCTGGGACAACGCGCTGCTGCGCGAGGCGTTCCAGCGCGAGCTGGCGCGCGGCGGCCAGCTGTACTTCCTGCACAACGACGTGGAAAGCATCGGCCGCATGCAGCGCGAGCTGAACAAACTGGTGCCGGAAGCGCGCATCGGCATCGCCCACGGGCAGATGCCCGAGCGCGAACTGGAACGGGTGATGCTGGATTTCCAGAAGCAGCGCTTCAACGTGCTGCTGTCGACCACGATCATCGAATCGGGCATCGACATCCCCAATGCCAACACCATCGTCATCAACCGCGCCGACCGCTTCGGCCTGGCGCAGCTGCACCAGCTGCGCGGCCGCGTCGGCCGCTCGCACCACCGCGCCTACGCCTACCTGCTGGTGCCGGACCGGCGCAGCATCACCAGCGATGCGCAGAAGCGGCTGGACGCGATCGCCTCGATGGACGAACTCGGCGCCGGCTTCACCCTGGCCACCCACGACCTGGAGATCCGCGGCGCCGGCGAACTGCTCGGCGAGGACCAGAGCGGGCAGATGGCCGAGGTCGGCTTCAGCCTGTACACCGAACTGCTGGAACGCGCGGTGCGCAGCATCCGCCAGGGCAAGCTGCCGGACCTGGACGCCGGCGAGGAAGCGCGCGGCGCCGAAGTGGAACTGCACGTGCCGGCGCTGATCCCGGACGACTACCTGCCCGACGTGCACACCCGCCTGACCCTGTACAAGCGCATCTCCAGCGCGCGCGACAGCGACCAGCTGCGCGAACTGCAGGTGGAGATGATCGACCGCTTCGGCCTGCTGCCGGATCCGGTGAAGCATCTGTTCGCGGTCGCCGAGCTCAAGCTGCAGGCCAACGAACTGGGCATCCGCAAGCTGGAGCTGGGCGAGAACGGCGGTCGCATCGTGTTCGAGGCCAAGCCGCGCGTCGATCCGATGACCATCATCCAGATGATCCAGAAGCAGCCCAAGCTGTACGCGATGGACGGCCCGGACAAGTTGAAGCTGAAGCTGCCGCTGCCCGAGGCGGCGGACCGCTTCAATGCCGCGCGCGGTTTGCTGGCGGCGCTGTCGCCACGTTGACGATGGCGACGGCAATGCCCGTCATCTGATCGCTCGAACACCGCGCGGCTGCGCGCGTTCCGAACAAACGGCCGGATTACCGGCCGTTTGCTTTTTGCGGCGCACCAATCGCATTGGCATGGCGCATGCATCGCTCCCTTCAAGTCGGCAGCAACGCGCGCGCGACCTGGAATGTGTTGCCGATTCCACACCTGAACCGCTCATCCATGTCAAGGGTTGGCGAGACAAATATGGCATTCGGCCTAAATATTCCGAAAAGGCGCCGATATCTGCTTACAGCGAACCGAACCGATCATGCGTTCGCGCCCGCGCCACCCGGTTCCGCCGGTCCCAATGCTCGTCACGGAGACATGCCATGCGCTCGACCCCGCCGGAATTCCCGCCCCTGCCGCTGCAACTGAGCGTGGAAGGCGACATGACCATCCGCCGCGCCGGCGAACTCAAGCCGTTGCTGCTGCCGGCGCTGGAGCATCCCGGCGGCCTGCAGCTGCAACTGCAGGCGGTCACCGAGATCGACGCCACCGGCGTGCAACTGCTGCTCGCCACCCAGGCCGCGTTGCGCGCATTGGGCCGGCCGTTCCAGCTCGACGGCTGCAGCGCGCCGGTCACCGACGCACTCGACCTGCTCGGCCTGCGCGACACGCTCGCGCCCGCCGGCGACACCTTCCATTGATCGGCGCCACCCCATGAATCTCGCTCAACTGCTGCAGACCTTCATCGCCGAGAGCCGCGACCTGCTCGAGGACATGGAACGCAACCTGCTGGAAGCCGAACGCGGCGAAGCCGGCCCGGACGCGGTCAACGCCATCTTCCGCGCCGCACACACCATCAAGGGCTCCGGCGGGCTGTTCGACCTGGCGCAACTGGTGGGCTTCACCCATGTGGTGGAGAGCGTGCTCGACCTGGTGCGCGAGAACGCGGTGGCGCTGGACTCGGAGCTGATCCAGCTGATGCTGGCCTGCTGCGACCACATCCGCGCGCTGGTGGAAGCGGCGGCCGGCGCCGACGCCGACGAGGCCGTGCTCGCCGCCGACGGCGAGCCGCTGCTGGCCCGCCTGCACACCTACCTGCAACCGGCCGCCGCGCCGGCCGCGGTCGCGGTGGCGGCCACCGCCGCGACGCAGACCGGCTACTGGCGGATCTCGCTGCAGCTGTTCGCCGACGCGCTGCGCTTCGGCAACTCGCCGCTGCACCTGATCCGCTGCCTGCGCAGCCTGGGCACGCTGGAAAAGGTGCGCACGCGCCACGAGCGCGTGCCGGCACTGCCGGAGCTGGACCCGGAAGCGTGCTACCTGGGCTTCGACATCCTGTTGCGCTCCGACGCGCAGCAGACGGCGATCGAGGACATCTTCGAATTCGTCCGCGACGACTGCGAGTTGCAGGTGGTGGCGGTGGACCCGCATGGCGACGCCGCCAACCTGGAACTGCCGCTGCTGGTCGCCGAGGCCGGCGGCCACGCCCGTGCCGACGACTTCGCCGGCTTCGACAGCCCGGCACCGGTCGCCGCGCCTGCAGCCGCAACCGCCGCGCCCGCCAAGGCAGCAACGGCAGCGCCCGCCGCCGCGCGCGGCGAAGGCGGCAACGCGGCGCGCGCGCAGGACGGCGGCTCGATCCGCGTCGATGCCGACAAGCTCGACCGCATGATCGACCTGGTCGGCGAACTGATCATCGCCGTGGCCAGCACCGGCGCCAACGCGCAGCGCACCGGCGATGCGCAACTGCTCGAATCCACCTCGATCCTGGCCGGGCTGGTCGAGGAAGTGCGCGAGAGCGCGCTGCAGCTGCGCATGGTCAAGATCGGCGGCACCTTCAGCCGCTTCCACCGCGTGGTCCACGACGTGGCGCGCGAACTGGGCAAGGACATCGCGCTGGTGGTCAACGGCGAGGACACCGAGCTGGACAAGTCGGTGGTGGAGAAGATCGCCGATCCGCTCACCCACCTGGTGCGCAACGCGATGGACCACGGCATCGAGCCGGCCGACGTGCGCCAGGCGCGCGGCAAGCCGGTGCGCGGCACGGTGCGGCTGAACGCGTTCCACGATTCGGGCAGCATCGTCATCCAGATCAGCGACGACGGCGGCGGCCTCAACCGCGACCGGATCCTGGCCAAGGCGCTGGAGCGCGGCCTGATCGAACCCGGCCGCAGCCTGTCCGACCGCGAGGTGTTCGCGCTGATCTTCGAGCCGGGCTTCTCCACCGCCGAGAAGGTCACCAACCTGTCCGGCCGCGGCGTCGGCATGGACGTGGTCAAGCGCAACATCACCGCGTTGCGCGGCAGCGTGGACATCGCCAGCCAGCAGGACGTGGGCACCACCATCTCGGTGCGCCTGCCGCTGACCCTGGCGATCATCAACGGTTTCCAGGTCGGGGTCGGCAAGTCGGTGTTCGTGGTGCCGCTGGACGTGGTCGAGGAATGCGTGGAGTTCGCGCCGAACTACCAGAGCGACTACATCGACCTGCGCGGCGGGGTGCTGCCGTACGTGCGCCTGCGTTCGCTGTTCGGCATCGCCGGCGCGCCGCCGCCGCGCGAGAGCATCGTGGTGATCCGCCAGGGCGCGCAGCGCTTCGGGCTGGTCGTGGACACGCTGCTGGGCGAATGGCAGACCGTGATCAAACCGCTGTCCAAGGTGTTCGCCGGGGTTAAGGGCATCAGCGGGTCGAGCATCCTCGGCAGCGGCGGCGTCGCCCTGATCCTGGACGTGCCCTCGCTGCTGACCCAGGTCGAGCCCGCCGCCGAGTCGCTGGCGGCCTGACGGCCGCTTCGCAGCGCAGCGCGCAGCCGCCGCCAGGAACCGCCGCATGTCCTACCGCACATCGCCGACCGGGCCACCCTCCGCCATGCGGCTCGGCCAGGTCGCCTTCGCAACGTTCTGAGCCAACGCCACTCACCCGCACTGGTCGCGACGTCCGGTGCACGCCACCCAACCACGCACAGGTACGCCGCCATGTCCAACGCTCTCTCGCTCTCTTCCAAGCTGTGGATCGGCTCGGCCGTCGCCGTGCTGCTGCCGTTGGCGGCCAGCGCCACCGGCTTCGCCCTGGCGCTCCCGCCGGGCCAGATTCTGGCGCTGGCCGTCGCCGCGGCGGTCCTCGGCGGCGCGGTGCTCGCTTACGTGGCGCATGCGATCTCGCGTTCGCTGCGCATCGCCACCACCACCCTGACCCGCTTCGCCCGCGGCAATTTCGACGTGGTGATGCCGACGGTGCGTAACGACCAGGCCTGCGAGATCCTGCTGGCGCTGCGCGAGGTGCAGTCCGGCGTGCGCCAGATCGGCGACGAGATCGAGCGCATGTCGCGCGAGCACGATGCCGGCGACATCGACGTGGTCATCGACAGCCAGCGCTTCGAGGGCGACTTCCGCAACATCGCCGACGGCATCAACCGCATGGTCGCCGGGCACATCGCGGTCAAGAAGAAGGCCATGGCCTGCGTCGCCGAATTCGGCCGCGGCAACTTCCAGGCGCCGCTGGAGAGCTTTCCCGGCAAGAAGGCCTTCATCAACGACACCATCGAGCAGGTGCGCCGCAACCTGCTGGGCCTGATCGCGCAGATGAACCACATGTCCGCCGAGCACGATGCCGGCGACATCGACGTGAGCATCGACAGCACCCGCTTCGACGGCGACTTCCGCACCATGGCCGACGGCATCAACCGCATGGTCGCCGGGCACATCGCGGTCAAGAAGCAGGCCATGGCCTGCGTCGCCGAGTTCGGCCGCGGCAACTTCGACGCGCCGCTGGAGCGCTTCCCGGGCAAGAAGGCGTTCATCAACGACACCGTCGAGCAGGTGCGCGCCAACCTGCGCGCGCTGATCCGCGACACCGACCTGCTGGTCGACGCGGCCGGCGCCGGCCGCCTCGACGTGCGCGCCGACGCCAGCCTGCATCACGGCGACTTCCGCCGCATCGTCGACGGCGTCAACCAGACCCTGGATGCGCTGATCGGCCCGCTGAACGACGTGCGCCAGGTGCTCAAGGCGATCGAGGATGGCGACCTGACCCGCACCGCCGACAGCGCCTGCCAGGGCCAGCTGAAGGAACTGTGCGACAGCATCAACGCCACCGTCGCGCGCCTGGCGCAGGTGGTCGGCGAGGTCAACGTCAACGCCGAGGCGCTGGCCAGCGCCTCGGAGGAAGTCAGCGCCACCGCGCAGTCGCTGAGCCACGCCGCCAGCGAGCAGGCGGCCGGCGTGGAGGAAACCAGCGCGGCGCTGGAGCAGATGAGCGCCTCGATCGCGCAGAACACCGAGAACGCCAAGGTCACCGACGGCATGGCGGCCAAGGCGGCGCGCGAGGCCAGCGAGGGCGGCGAAGCGGTACGTTCCACGGTCGCGGCGATGAAGCAGATCGCGCAGAAGATCGGCATCATCGACGACATCGCCTACCAGACCAACCTGCTGGCGCTGAACGCGGCCATCGAAGCGGCGCGCGCCGGCGAGCACGGCAAGGGCTTCGCCGTGGTCGCCGCGGAAGTGCGCAAGCTGGCCGAGCGCAGCCAGATCGCCGCGCAGGAGATCGGCGACGTCGCCAGCTCCAGCGTCGAGCTGGCCGAGAACGCCGGCAAGCTACTCGACCAGATGGTGCCGTCGATCCGGCGCACCTCCGACCTGGTGCAGGAGATCACCGCCGCCTCCGAGGAACAGACCTCCGGCGTCGGCCAGATCAACGCCGCGGTCGGCCAGCTCAACCAGACCACCCAGCAGGCCGCGTCCAATTCCGAGGAACTGGCCGCTACCGCCGAGGAAATGAGCAGCCAGGCCGAGCAGCTGCAACAGCTGATGAGCTTCTTCCGCACCAGCCAGGCGCCGGTCCTGCGGCGCGCGCCGGCGACACCGCGCAAGACCGCGAAGCCATCCGCCACACAGCGCGCACGTTCGTTCAGCTACGGCGATGGCGGGCTGGCGCTGGTGTCGACGCCGGACGAAAGCGACTTCCAACGTTTTTGACCTAAACGCAACACCCATCCATCCAGCACGCGTGGCCCAAGGCGAGCGCGGCAACAGAGAGAGCATGACATGTTCGGAAACTTGAAAATCGCGACCCGTATCGGCTTGAGCTTCGGGGTGGTGCTGTTGCTGATGCTCGGGATGGGCATCTTTGCCATGCTGCAGATGAACAAGATCAACCAGGCCTCCACCGATATCGCCGGCAACTGGATGCCCAGCATCCGCAACATCGAGGAAATGACCGGCCGCTTCAACCAGCTGCGCCTGTACGAACTGCAGCACGTCATCAACCGCGCTCCGGCCGAAATGCAGGACTACGACATCCGCATGCAGCAGGTGGCGGACGCCTTCGCCAAGAACCGGCAGACCTACGCCAAGCTGATCTCCACGCCGGAGGAGCGCGCGATCTACGAGGACTTCTCCAAGAAGTTCGACCGCTACCTGGAACTGCACAAGCAGGTCCTGGATCTTTCGCACCAGCAAAAGAAGGACGAGGCGCTGGCCTTGCTCAACGGCGAACAGCGCCAGATCTATCGCGGCACCGCCGATTCGCTGGCCAAGCTGGTCGAGCTCAACACCAACGGCGGCGAAGCCGCGAGCAGCGCCGCCGACGTGCTCTACGCCAGCTCGCGCACGCTGATCATCTCGGCGATCGCGCTGTCGGTCCTGCTCGGCATCGGCGTCTCGGTGTTCATCGTGCGCTCCCTGAGCAAATTGCTCGGCGGCGAGCCGGCCTACGTGGCCGAGATCGCCAACGCCGTGGCCCGCGGCGAGATCGACCTGGACGTGCGGACCCGTAGCGGCGATACCAGCAGCGCGCTGTATGCGATCCGCACCATGGTGGAACGGCTCAAGGCGATCATCAACGGCCAGCGGCAGGCGGTCGCCGCCGCCAACCGCGGCGACTTCTCGCAGCGCGTCTCGCTCGACGGCCTGGCCGGCTTCCAACGCGACATGGGCCAGGGCATCAACGATCTGATGAGCACCACCGGCGACAGCATCCGCGACGTGGTGCGGGTGATGGGCGCGATGGCCGACGGCGACCTGACCCAGAACATCGACAAGCACTACGACGGCGCCTACGCGGAGATGAAGAACTACGTCAACGACACCATCGCGCGCCTGTCGCAGGTGGTCAACGAGGTCAACGGCAGCGCCGAAGCGCTGGCCAGCGCCTCGGAGGAAGTCAGCTCCACCGCGCAGGCGCTGAGCCAGGCCGCCAGCGAGCAGGCCGCCGGCGTGGAAGAGACCAGCGCGGCGATCGAGCAGATGACCGCCTCGATCGGGCAGAACACCGAGAACGCCAAGGTCACCGACGGCATGGCCAGCAAGGCCTCCAGCCAGGCGATGGACGGCGGCGAGTCGGTCCGCGCCACGGTGCAGGCGATGAAGCAGATCGCGCAGAAGATCGGCATCATCGACGACATCGCCTACCAGACCAACCTGCTGGCGCTGAACGCGGCCATCGAGGCGGCGCGCGCCGGCGAGCACGGCAAGGGCTTCGCCGTGGTGGCCGCGGAAGTGCGCAAGCTGGCCGAGCGCGCCCAGGTGGCCGCGCAGGAGATCGGCGACGTCGCCGGCTCCAGCGTCGAACTGGCCGAGAACGCCGGCAAGCTGCTGGACGAGATGGTGCCGTCGATCAAGCGCACCTCCGACCTGGTGCAGGAAATCACCGCGGCCTCCGAAGAGCAGGCCTCGGGCGTCAACCAGATCAACACCGCGATCGGCCAGCTCAATCAGACCACCCAGCAGGCCGCGTCCAACTCCGAGGAACTGGCCGCCACCGCCGAGGAGATGAGCGGCCAGGCCGAGCAGCTGCAGCAGCTGATGAGCTTCTTCAAGCTCGGCGGCACGCCGTCGCGGCCGGCGCACCGCGCCGCGCCGGCGGCGGCCGCGCGCAGGCCGGCGCAGGCTGCCCGTGCGCCCGCGCGCAAGCCGCTGGCGCGCTTCGCCGAGAGCCATCTCGCGCTGGCCGGCGACGCGCCGGACGAAGCCCATTTCGAAACCTTCTGAGGACAGGCCATGACCGCACACGAATCTTCCGTGCCGTTCGGTGGCACCGACCTGGCGCCCGACCAGTTCCTGACCTTCCTGCTCGGCAAGGAGATGTTCGGGGTCGGCATCCTCGGCATCAAGGAAATCATCGAGTACCGCACGCCGACCGACGTGCCGATGATGCCGCCGGCGCTGCGCGGGGTGATCAACCTGCGCGGCGCGGTGGTGCCGGTGGTGGACCTGCAGCAGCGCTTCGGCCGCGCCGCCAGCGAGGTCACCAAGCGCACCTGCATCGTCATCGTCGAAGTCGCCAACGGCAACGAACGCCAGGTGCTGGGGCTGCTGGTGGACGCGGTCAGCGAAGTGCTGGAGATCGCCGCCGCCGACATCGCCCCGGCCCCGGCCTTCGGCGCCGGCATCCGCCGCGAGTTCATCCACGGCATGGGCAAGGTCGGCGAGCGCTTCGTGATCCTGCTCGATGCCGATGCGGCGCTGTCCACCCAGGAGTTCGTCGCCATGGCCGGCATCGAGCCGGGCGTGGAGGCGGGCATCGCCGCCTGAGTCGCCCGCGCGGCGCGGCGCACCGCGCCGCGCCCAGCCCTTGCCCACGGACGCCATCCGCATGCCGCTCGTTCACGAAACCGCCACGCTCAGCCAATTCGGAACGGTTCTGGTCGTCGACGACAGCCAGGTCCAGTGCGAGCACGCGCTGGCGCTGTGCCTGCGGCTGGGCGCGGAGGCGGTGGAAGGCGTGCACGACGGCCATGCGGCGCTGGCGCGGGTGACCCAGGGGCCGGCGCCGGGGCTGCTGATCGTGGACCTGGAAATGCCCGGCATGGACGGCGTGCAACTGCTCGACGCGCTGGCCCGCTGCAGCGTGCGCGTGCCGATCGTGGTCGCCTCGCAACGCGGCGCGGCACTGATCGATTCGGTGCTGCAGGTCGGCCGCGCCAACGGCCTGCAGGTGCTGGCCGGCCTGGAGAAGCCGCTGCGCGCGGCCGAGCTCGGCGCGGCCCTGCAGGCGAACCCGCCGCCCACACCGGCAGCGCGCAGCGATGCCGGCCTGGACGGCGCCACCGATGCGGCGATGCTGCGCGAGGCGTTGCGCCGCAGCGACATCGAAGTGGCGTACCAGCCCAAGGTGGACATGCGCAGCGGCCAGGTCAGCGGCGTGGAAGCGCTGGCGCGCTGGCGGCACCCGGTCAACGGCCAGATCGCGCCGGACCGCTTCATCGCCCTGGCCGAGCGCGAAGGCCTGATCCACGCGCTGACCGCCAGCGTCGCCGACCAGGCGATGGCGCGGCTGGCGACCTGGAAGCAATCCGGTTTCCGCCTGACCCTGGCGATCAACCTGTCGCCCTGCCTGCTGCAGGACCCGGGCCTGCTCGACGAACTGCACGACCAGTTGCGCCGGCACGGCCTGGTGCCGGCCGACATGATCCTCGAGATCACCGAAAGCTCGCTGGTCGAGGCCAGCGCGCTGGGCATGCTGGCGCGGCTGCGGCTGCAGGGCTTCGGCCTGTCGCTGGACGACTACGGCACCGGCTTCTCCTCGCTGCAGCAGCTCACCCGCATCCCCTTCACCGAACTGAAGATCGACCGCATCTTCGTGCACGACGCGCATCGCAGCCGCAACCTGCGCACCGTGCTGGAATCGGCGCTGGGCATGGCCCAGCGGCTGGGCCTGAGCACCGTCGCCGAAGGCATCGAAACCGTGGAGGACTGGCAGTTGCTGCAGCAACTGGGCTGCGACCTGGGCCAGGGCTATCTGCTGGCGCGGCCGATGGGCGGCGGTGCGCTGACCACCTGGCTGCTGGAGCACCAGACCCGGCTGCAGGAACACGGCCCCACTTCGGCGCAAGCGCCGCATCACTGACTCACGGACCCTCATGACCACCGACATCACCGAGCAGGAATTCGGCAAGTTCCAGCGCTTCATCTTCGACGCCGCCGGCATCACCATCTCCCCGGCCAAGAAGGCGATGCTGTGCGGGCGCCTGGGCAAGCGCCTGAAGGCGCACTCGCTGCAGACCTACAGCCAGTACCTGAAACTGCTGGAGAGCCGCGAAGGCAGCGAGGAGGTGCAGACCGCGATCGACCTGCTGACCACCAACGAGACCTACTTCTTCCGCGAGCCCAAGCATTTCGAGCTGCTGCGCCGGCTGGCGACCGAGCACAAGGGCGGCGCGCCGTTCCGCAGCTGGAGCGCGGCCAGTTCCAGCGGCGAGGAGGCCTACAGCATGGCGATGGTGCTGGACGACGCGCTGCAGGGCCGCGCCTACGAGGTGGTCGGCACCGACATCAGCACCCGCGTGCTGGCCAAGGCGCGCGCCGGCCTGTATCCGCTGCAGCGCATCGAGCACATGCCGCCGGCGCTGCTCAAGCGCTACTGCCTGAAGGGCCGCGGCGAATACGAAGGCAGCCTGCTGATCGACCGCAAGCTGCGCGACAACGTGCGCTTCCTGCACGCCAACCTCAACGCCGCGCTGCCCAACCTCGGCCAGTTCGACGTGATCTTCCTGCGCAACGTGATGATCTACTTCAACGGCCAGACCAAGCGCGAAGTGGTCGCGCGGGTGCTGTCCACGCTCAAGCGCGGCGGCATCTTCTGCATCGGCCACTCCGAAAGCCTCAACGACATCAACGACGACGTGGTCCAGGTGGCGCCGTCGGTGTACCGCAAGCCATGAGCGCCGCGACCGCTACGCAAAGGAACGACCGATGACGACGACGATCAAGGCCATGGTGGTCGACGATTCGGCGGTGGTGCGCCAGGTGCTGGTGGCGGTGCTCAACGAAGCGCCCGGAATCGAGGTGATCGCCTCGGCCGCCGACCCGCTGCTGGCGATGGACAAGATGCGCCAGCAGTGGCCGGACGTGATCGTGCTGGACGTGGAGATGCCGAAGATGGACGGCATCACCTTCCTGCGCAAGATCATGAGCGAGCGCCCCACCCCGGTGGTGATCTGCTCCACGCTCACCGAGAAGGGCGCGCGGGTGACCATGGATGCGCTGGCCGCCGGCGCGGTGGCGGTGGTGACCAAGCCCAAGCTCGGCCTGAAGCAGTTCCTCACCGATTCGGCCGAGGAACTGGTGGCCACGGTGCGCACCGCTGCGCGCGCCAACGTCAAGCGCCTGGCCGCGCGCAGCGCCGCGCCGCCGGTGGAGGCGGAGGTCAAGCACACCGCCGACGTGATCCTGCCGGCGCAGGGCGGCCGCGCGCTGGCGCAGACCACCGAGCGGGTGATCGCGATCGGCACCTCCACCGGCGGCACCCAGGCGCTGGAGGAAGTGCTGACCGCGCTGCCGCGGGTCAGCCCCGGCATCGTCATCGTCCAGCACATGCCGGAGAAGTTCACCGCCGCCTTCGCCGCGCGCCTGGACACGCTGTGCCAGATCGCGGTGAAGGAAGCGGCCAACAACGACCGCGTGGTGCCCGGCCGTGCGCTGATCGCGCCCGGCGGCAAGCACATGCTGCTGCGCCGCAGCGGCGCGCAGTATTTCGTCGAAGTGGTGGACGGGCCGCCGGTGAACCGGCACCGGCCGTCGGTGGACGTGCTGTTCCGTTCCGCCGCGCGCGCCGCCGGCGCCAACGCGCTGGGCATCATCATGACCGGCATGGGCGACGACGGCGCGGTCGGCCTGCTGGAAATGCGCCAGGCCGGCGCGCGCACCGTGGCCCAGGACGAACAGAGCAGCATCGTGTTCGGCATGCCCAAGGAAGCGATCAAGCGCGGCGGCGCGGAGAAGATCCTGCCGCTGGGCGCGATGGCGCGCGAGATCGTGCAGCAGCTCGGCTAGCGCGGTTCACCGTCGCCTGGATTCTGCCCTTGTAGGAGTGGCTTCAGCCGCGACAGGCACCATCGGGCGTCCTGTGGCGGCTGCAGCCGCTCCTACAGGAACCATCGGCCATCGCGCCGCTACAGCTGCGACTCCACCGGCAACCAGCCGATCACCCGCGCCGCCGCGCGGCGCCAGATCCCGGCTTCCGGCTCGCGCTCCCAGGCCTTCGGCGGTTGCGCCGCATCGTCGTGCCAGCGCAGCGCGCCGTCCTGCAGCGCCAGCCGGTAGCTGACCGGCGCCGACACCTTGGCTTGGTACAGCCGCTGCAACTCGGCGGCCGCGGCGCGGTCGCGGAACAGCAGGCCCATCTCGGTGTTGAGGTTCATCGAACGCGGGTCGAGGTTGAACGAGCCGATGAAGCCTTCCTGCCCATCGACCACGAAGGCCTTGGTGTGCAGGCTGGCGCCGCTGGACCCGAACAGGCTGCCGCCCGGGTCGCCCTCGGGCTTGAGTTCGAACAGCTTCACGCCCTGGTGCAGCAACGGCACCCGGTAGCCGGCATAGCCGCCGTGCACGGCGACCACGTCGTTGGCCGCCAGCGAATTGGTCAGCACGCCGACCGCGACCCCGCGCTGGCGCAGCTGGCCGATCCAGCGCATGCCGTCGTCGCCGGGCACGAAGTATGGCGAGATCAGCGCCAGCTCGCGCTGCGCGCGCGCCATCTCGCCGACCAGCAGCGGCGTCATCCAGTCCGCGCGCGGCGGCGCGCCTTCGGCCTTCTCCGGCGGGTCGGAGACGATCCTGGCCTCGGCGCTCCAGTGCAGCGGGCGTTCGCCTTCGAGCAGGTTGCGCACGCTCGGCGCGCGGCGCAGGCGCTGCGCGTAGGGATGCGCCCGCGCCGAGCGCAGGCCGGCGTCGATGCTGGCGCGCAGCCTGGGCAGCGCCTCCGGCTCGGCCTGCACCAGCGCGCCGAGCGGTACCGCGGTGCGGCTGTTCCAGTAGGCGTCGAAGATCTGCGTGGCCTGCGCCACCGCCGGCCCGACCACGGCCGCGTCGGTGTCCATGAAGTTGGTGTCGCGCGAGGCGTCGAAGTATTCGTCGCCGACGTTGCGCCCGCCGACCACGGCGATGCGCCCGTCGGCGATCCAGGCCTTGTTGTGCATGCGCCGGTTGACGCTGAAGAAGCGCAGCACCAGCTCCACGCCGCGCATCAGCGTGCCCTCGCGCGCGCGGGTCGGGTTGAACAGGCGCACCTCGATCAGCGGATGGCTGTCCAGCGCGGCCAGCACCGACTTGCTGCCGTGCACGTTCATGTCGTCCAGCAGCAGGCGCACGCGCACGCCGCGGTCGGCGGCGCGCAGCAGTTCGTTGTAGAGCAGGTTGCCGGTGAAGTCCGGATGCCAGATGTAGTACTGCAGGTCCAGGCTGCGCCCGGCCGCGCGCGCCGCCACCGCGCGCACCGCGAACGCATCGACGTTGTCGGGCAGGATCACCATGCCGCTGTGGCCCGCATGGGCCGCGGTCAGCGGCGCGACCACACGGTCGATCGGGGTCTGCACCGCGGTCGCCGGCAACGCGTGGCTGGCCGGGCCTTGCGCGCGGTCGGCGAAGCGGCCGTAGCCGTACAGCGCCACCAGCGAGGCCAGCACGCATGCCGCCAGGGCGATGCCGCTCCATTTCAGCGCCTTCTTCTTCATTCGCAGACTTCCCGGGACCTCGGCGCAGTGTAGGCAATGCGCTGTGTAGGCGGCTGCGTGCATGCCCGGCTCACCCCGAGTTGATGTGCTCCTTGCAGTACAGCCGCCGGTAGGCGGTCGGGGTCATGCCCAGGCGCTGGCGGAAGATGCGGCGGAAGTAGCCGCCATCGCTGAAGCCGGCGCGCTGCGCGACCTCGTCGACGCCGCAGGTGTTCACCAGCAGCAGCTTCTCGGCGAAGGCGATGCGCTGGCGGTGGATCGCCTCGGTCAGCGTGGTGCCGAACGCGCGCCGGTAGATGCGCCCCAGGTAGTCCGGATTGCAGTGCAGCTGCGCGGCCAGCGTGGAGGCGTTGAGCGCGGTGTGGAACTGGGTGCCGATCAGCTGCTTGGCGCGGTAGGCCAAGGCCACGCCGGCGCGGTCGGAGTCGTGCGGGTCGGGCCAGGCGCCGGCCACGCATTGCAGCATCGACAGCACGATGGGTTCGAGCATCGGCAGCGTGCGCCGCTCCTCCTGCTCGCTCAGGAACCAGCGGAACAGGCCGACGAAGCGCTCCGGATCGCGGATCGCGGTGCGTTGCGGCATCGACAGCAGCGTCGCCTCGGCGGCCGTTTCCGCCGCCGGCTCCAGTTCGAAATGCACCCAGTAGAAGCGCAGGTCGTCGGGAAAGCGGCCGAGCCCGGCGTGCTCGCGCCCGGGCCACAGGATCAGGGTCTCGCCGGGGCCGATGTGGAAGTCGCTGTCCTGCTCGCGGATCGACAAGGTGCCGCGTTCGACGAAAATCAGCTCGTAGGACTGGATCACACGGGTCGGATGCGCGCCGACCCCGCGGGAGATGAACAGGCCGCCGTTCTGGACCCGGATCGGATAGGCGACTGCGAGTTCGAGCATGTCGGAAACGTCTCCCCTGACGCACGGCGTACGCTGCAATGCAGCAATCGACGACGATGCGGCCGTACGCGGCGGCATCCTCGCACAGGTCGGAATCGTACCGTTTTTATACCGCAGCGGCTCTTGTCCGGATGCCGGCGGCGTGCGACTTTGGCCTGGCGCCGGACCCCGCGCCCGCCAGGAACCGTCCCGTTGAATGCGACCGCCGTTGGCCCCGTTGCCGCAGGCGCCGACCAGGCCGCCACGCACAAGCTCTCGCGCCTGGAAAAATTCGGCTACGGCCTGGGCGATGCCGGCGGCACCATCGTCACCTGCCTGATCGCCAACTTCCTGACCTTCTTCTACACCGACGTGTTCGGCCTGACCCCGGCGCTGGTCGGCACCCTGTTCACCGTGCTGCGCATCGCCGACGCGGTGTCCGATCCGCTGATGGGCGTGCTCGCCGACCGCACCCGCAGCCGCTGGGGCCGCTTCCGCGGCTGGCAACTGTGGATCGCGCTGCCGATCGGCATCGCCTGCGTGCTGACCTTCAGCACCCCGCAGCTGGGCTACGCGGCCAAGGTCGCCTACGCCTTCGCCAGCTATTTCCTGCTGTCGCTGTGCTACACCGCGATCAACGTGCCGTACTGCGCGCTGATCAACAGCATGACCGGCGACCACCGCGAAGTGGTGTCGGCGCAGTCGTGGCGCTTCGTGCTGTGCGGCATCGCCGGCTTCCTGGTCTCGGTCGGGCTGCCGTGGCTGGTGCGGGTGCTCGGCGACGGCGACGCCGCGCGCGGCTACCAGCTCGGCGTGGGCCTGCTCAGCGTGCTGGCAGTGGCGATGTTCCTGTGCTGCTTCTTCGCCGTGCGCGAACGCGTGCCGGTCAGCCTGCTCGGCGATGCCGGCATCGGCCAGCATCTGCGCGGGCTGCTGCGCAACGACCAGATGCGGCTGGTGCTGCTGATGTCGTTCCTGCTGATCAACGTGTTCAACATCCGCGGCGGCGGCTACCTGTACTTCATCACCTACGTGCTCGGCGGCAGCCCCGGCTACGCCTCGCTGTTCTTCGCGATGGTGGCGCTGGCCACGGTGCTGGGGGCGATCGTGGTCAACGCGCTGTGCCGCCGCTTCGACCCGCTGGCGCTGTACCTGCACACCAACCTGGCGCTGGCCGCGCTGGGCGTGCTGCAGTGGTGGATGCCCACCGGCGCGGCGCAGCAGACGCTGTGGCTGGGGCTGATCTTCGTCAACTGCCTGGTGCTCGGCTTCGCGCTGCCGCTGCACTTCTCGATCATGGCCTTCGCCGACGACTACGGCGCCTGGAAGAACCGGGTGCGGTCCTCCGGCATCAACTTCGCCTTCAACCTGTTCTGCATCAAGCTGGCCTGGGCGTCCAGCGCGGTGGTGATCAGCTACCTGTTCGTGCGCGTGGGCTACCGCGCCGGCGCCGAACACCAGACCGCCGCCTCGCTGCAGGCGATCACCCTGCTGGAAACGCTGATCCCCGCGGCCATCCACCTGCTGCTGGCCGCGGTGATCCATCGCTGCCGGCTGCGGCGGCCGCTGCTGGCCGAGATCGCCTCCGACCTGGCCGCACGCCCGGTGCACTGATGCCCTCCCCTCTCCCCCTCCCCAGGATCGCCGCCTCCATGCCGCATTCGCCCGCCCCGCCGCCCGAACTCCCGCTCGACCGCCTGCGCATCGCCGATCCGTTCTGGGAGCGCTACCAGCGCCTGGTGCAGGAGGTGGTGCTGCCCTACCAGTGGGACGCGCTCAACGACAGGGTCGCCGATGCCGAACCCAGCCATGCGATCGAGAACTTCCGCATCGCCGCCGGCCGCAGCGACGGCGCGTTCTACGGCATGGTGTTCCAGGACAGCGACGTGGCCAAGTGGCTGGAAGCGGTGGCCTACCTGCTCGCGCAGCATCCCGATCCGGCGCTGGAGCGCGATGCCGACGCCACCATCGAGCTGATCGGCGCCGCGCAGCAGGCCGACGGCTACCTCAACACCTATTTCACGGTGAAGGCGCCGGAGCAGCGCTGGACCAACCTGGCCGAATGCCACGAGCTGTACTGCGCCGGGCACATGATCGAGGCCGGCGTGGCCTACTATCAGGCCACCGGCAAGCGCGCGCTGCTGGACATCGTGTGCCGGCTCGCCGACCACATCGACGCCACCTTCGGCCCCGGCCCGGAGCAACTGCACGGCTACCCCGGGCATCCAGAGATCGAGCTGGCGCTGATGCGCCTGTACGAGGCCACCGGCGAACCGCGCTACCTGGCGCTGACCCGCTACTTCGTCGAGCAGCGCGGCACCACCCCGCACTACTACGACGAGGAATACGAAAAGCGCGGGCGCAGCTATTTCTGGGGCGGCCACGGGCCGGCCTGGATGATTCACGACAAGGCCTACAGCCAGGCGCACGTGCCGGTCGCGCTGCAGACCACCGCGGTCGGCCACGCGGTGCGCTTCGTCTACCTGTACGCCGGCGTGGCGCACCTGGCGCGGCACAGCGGCGATGCGCAGCTGCGCGCGACCTGCGAGCGGCTGTGGGAGAACACCACGCAGCGGCAGCTGTACCTCACCGGCGCGATCGGCGCGCAGAGCTACGGCGAGGCGTTCAGCGTCGACTACGACCTGCCCAACGACACCGCCTACAACGAGAGCTGCGCCTCGATCGGGCTGATGATGTTCGCCAACCGCATGCTGCAGCTGGCGCCGGACAGCCGCTACGCCGACGTGATGGAGCGCGCGCTGTACAACACCGTGCTGGCCGGCATGGCGCTGGACGGGCGCCACTTCTTCTACGTCAATCCGCTGGAAGTGCATCCGCCCACGGTGCACGGCAACCACGGCTTCGACCACGTCAAGCCGGTGCGCCAGCGCTGGTTCGGCTGCGCCTGCTGCCCGCCCAACATCGCCCGCGTGCTGACCTCGCTCGGCCACTACCTCTACACCCGCCGCGACGACACGCTCTACGTGAACCTGTACGTCGGCAGCGACGCGGCCTTCGACGTGGACGGGCGCACGCTGACGCTGCGCCAGCGCGGCGAATATCCGTGGCAGGAGCGGGTCGAACTTCGCGTGGAGTGCGACACGCCGGTCGAGGCCGCGCTGGCGCTGCGCCTGCCGGACTGGTGCCGCGCGCCGCAGCTGCGGCTCAACGGCGCGCCGATCGCGATCGAGGAGCACCTGCAGCACGGCTACTGCGTGCTGCGCCGGCGCTGGCAGCACGGCGACACGCTGCAGTTGCAGCTGCCGATGCCGGTGATGCGGGTCAGCGGGCATCCGCGCGTGCGCCATCTGGCCGGCAAGGTCGCGCTGCAGCGCGGGCCGCTGGTGTACTGCCTGGAGCAGGCCGACAACGGCGCGCAGTTGCACCAGCTGCGCCTGCCGGAGGATGCGCCGATCCGCACCGCACCCGGCGGCGGCACGCTGGCCGGCCAGGTGCTGCTGCAGGCCGAGGGCGAACGCCTGCACGGCGACGACGAGGCGCAGGCCGACGCCGCGCCGCTGTACCGCTACGACGCGCCGCCGCCGTCGCGGCAGGCGCAGACCCTGACCTTCGTGCCCTACTTCGCCTGGGCCAACCGCGGCGAAGGCGAGATGCGGGTATGGGTGGACGCGCGCGGCGGCGGCTGAGGCCTGCCGCCGCGGCGCTGCGCGCTCACAGCCCGGCCAGGATCTGCTCGCGCCGGCGCGCGTATTCCGCCTGCTCGATCAGGCCTTGCGCGCGCAGGTCCTCCAGCGCGCGCAGCCGCGTTTCCACCGGCGCCGCAGGCGGCAGCGGCGGTGGCGGCGCAGCGGCGCGCCGGGCCGCCTCCGCGCGCCCGTTGCTGCGGATGACCAGCCACACCAGCACGCCGATCAGCACCGGCAGGCCCAGCACGACGAACAGAACCACCAAGTGCCAGATACTGAACGCGAACATCCCATCCTCCTTGATGCGGCGCGTGCCGCGCTGGCCTTACTTCGCCTTGCCCTGGTTGGCCACCGCCTCGGCCGCCCTCTTCGCCGCTTCGGGATCGCCGAGGTAGCGGTAGGATTGCACCTGCAGCGTGTCGTCCAGCTCGAACAGCAGCGGGATGCCGGTGGGGATGTTGAGCTCCAGGATTTCCTCGCGCGACACCCCGTTCAAATACTTGTACAGCGCGCGCAGCGAATTGCCGTGCGCGGTGACCAGCACGGTCTGCCTGGCCTTCAGTTGCGGAGCGATCGCGTCGTGCCAGTACGGCAGCACGCGCTCGAGCGTGGTCGCCAGCGACTCGGTGGCCGGCAGCGCGTTGCGGTCCAGCGTGGCGTAGCGGCGGTCGTGCAGCGGATGGCCCGGGTCCTCGGCGTCCATCGGCGGCGGCGGGATGTCGTAGGAGCGGCGCCAGATCTTGACCTGCTCCTCGCCGTGCTTGGCCGCGGTCTCGGCCTTGTCCAGGCCCTGCAGGCCGCCGTAGTGGCGCTCGTTGAGGCGCCAGCTCTTGTGCACCGGCAGCCAGTCCTGGTCCAGTTCCTTCAGCGCGCCCTGCAGGGTGTGGATGGCGCGCTTGAGCACCGAGGTGTGCGCCACGTCGAACTGCAGCCCCTCCTCGCGCATCAGGCGGCCGGCGGCGGCGGCTTCCTGGCGGCCTTGTTCGGTGAGCTCCACGTCCACCCAGCCGGTGAAGCGGTTATCCAGGTTCCACTGGCTCTGGCCATGGCGCAACAGTACGAGTTTGCGGGTCACTGCGACGGTCTCCGTTGGGGGGATGCAAGGGTCGTGCGGCCCTGGATTGTAGCGACATGTGGTAGCTGGGAATGGGGAACCGGGAATGGAGAATTGCAACGGCCTGGCTCTCCAGCGCCAGCTGCCGGGCGATCTGTCGCGGCTGAAGCCGCTCCTACAAGGCGCGCGCGCCGGTGCCGTATCGGAACGCGGCGGCCCGGCAGCGCTGCGGGCGACCGCCGCAATTGTGTCGAGACCGCGATCTCGCATCGCCCGCCATCGATCAGGAACCGGCTTCGCCGATTCCCAATTCCCGTTTCCCCATCCCCAGCCCTCCACGCCGCGGCCACGATCGCGGCGCGATCATCGGCGCATGGACACTTCTTCGCGCAGCAATGTCTTCGGCGACTGGGACGGCAGCATCGTGCAGGCGCGCGCGCTGCAGGCCACGCTGGCCAGGCAGCTGCGGCTGCAGGACGAGGTGCCGGACCCGCCGCGCTGGCTGGCCGGGTTCGACGTCGGCTTCGAGGACGACGGCCGCGTCACCCGCGCCGCCGCGGTGCTGCTCGATGCCGACACCTTGCAGCCGCAGCAGGCCGAAATCGCCCGCGTGCCGACCTCGATGCCCTACGTGCCGGGCCTGCTGAGCTTTCGCGAACTGCCGGCATTGCTGGCCGCGCTGGCCCTGCTGCGGCAGCGCCCGGACCTGGTGTTCGTCGACGGCCAGGGCATCGCCCATCCGCGCCGGCTCGGCATCGCCGCACACTTCGGCGTGGTCACCGGCCTGCCCAGCATCGGCGTGGCCAAGAGCCTGCTGGCCGGCCGCTTCGACGAACCCGGGCCGCAGGCCGGGGACCGCAGCCCGATCGTGCATCGCGGCGAGACCGTCGGCTGGGCGCTGCGCAGCAAGCCGCGCTGCAATCCGCTGATCGTCTCGCCCGGCCACCGCGTCGCGGTGGACAGCGCGCTGGACTGGACCCGGCGCTACCTGCGCGGCTACCGGCTGCCGGAGCCCACGCGCCTGGCCGACCGCCTGGCCTCGCGCCGCGGCGAGGTCGCGATCCCGACGCAACCGGGACTGCTGTAGCGCCCTGCACTGTTCGCCGCCGCCGCGCGCGGCGGAACATTGCGTCTTGCCCGCACCCGGGCATGCGGCCGCGCCGGCATGCGAAGCTTGCCTCCCCGTTCGCCGCGAGTGCCCGCCATGCCCACCCTGATCGCCCCCCGCGTCCACGACATCGGCGGCTTCGAAGTGCGCCGCGCGGTGCCCAGCCTGCAGGCGCGCAGCGTCGGCCCGTTCGTGTTCATCGACCACATGGGCCCGGCGATCTTCGAACCCGGCCGCGGCGTCGACGTGCGCCCGCATCCGCACATCGGCCTGGCCACGGTGACCTTCCTGTGGTCCGGCGAGATCGGCCACCGCGACACCCTCGGCTCGGACCAGGTGATCCGCGCCGGCGACGTCAACTGGATGACCGCCGGGCGCGGCATCGCCCATTCCGAGCGCACGCCGGCGCCGCAGCGCGCGCAGGCGCATCCGCTGCACGGCATGCAGACCTGGGTGGCGCTGCCGAAGTCGGCCGAGGAGACCGCGCCGGCGTTCTACCACCACGCCGCCGCCAGCCTGCCGCAGCAGCGCCGCGACGGCGTGTGGCTGCGGGTGATCGCCGGCCGCGCCTACGGCGAGGAATCGCCGGTCAAGGTGTTCGCCGACACGCTGAACGTGGCGCTGGACCTGGACGCGGACGCGGAGATCGACCTGGACAACGGCCACGTGCAGCGCTCGCTGTACGTGCTGGAAGGCGAGGCGCAGCTGGACGGCGTGGACATCCCCGCGCGCTATCTGGTGCTGCCCGAACCCGGCGCGCGCGGCCGGCTGCGCGCCAAGACCCCGCTGAAGGCGATGCTGATGGGCGGCGAACCGCTGGACGGGCCGCGCCACCTGTGGTGGAACTTCGTCTCCAGCTCCACCGAGCGCATCGAGCAGGCCAAGCAGGACTGGCGCGAAGGCCGCTTCGGGCTGATTCCCGGCGACGACCAGGAATTCATTCCGCTGCCCGAACCGGGCAGGTAAGGTCTGGCGGCGCGACCGGGCGCGCGCCGATCGCGCTGCCGCGCCCCAAGGGCTTCGTTCGACGACGATGCGATGGGACTGCGTTGCAGGCGGTCCCGGGCCATCGGCGACGGGCGCCATCGGCAACGCCCGCCGCACCGGATGGACCCGAGGCCGCCCGGAATCGCTCTCCGCTGCCTGGAGAGCGGACCGATACGCGCTAGCTCGCCGCCGTGGCCGCGGCGCGGCCCTTCGTCGGCACCGCATCCTCGGCGAGCGCCAGCGCCAGTTCCTGCAGTTGCTGCGCCAGGGCCTTGTTGCCCACGCCGTCGCTGGCCTCGAGCAGGCCGTAGACCGCCTGCAGCTGACGCAGGCCCTTGGGCGGCACCTTGATCACCTTGCCGCCGACGATGACGAAACCGCCGCCGCCGACGGCGACGCCGGGCGATTGGTAGCTGGCGACGAGGATGAACTTGCGCGGGTCGATGCTGGGCATTGGCTGCACTCCTTGTACAGGGTTGGAAGGACGACGGCGCCGATCGCCCACTGGCGCGGCGGCGTCCCCTGCTTCAACGCAGTGCGGGCGCCGCGGCGGCCACGGGCCGCCGACCTGCACCCAGGCGATCGCCCCTGGGCGCCGGCGGATCCAGCCCACGTCGATCCGCATCCCAATTGTCAAGTGCCGCTCGCTGGGCTAAGGTGCCGACAGCGGCCGGGGAAATTGCAGCCGCGCACCGGGACACGCACTGCGTAGGGGTATGCATTGCACGGATCCCGCAACGGAATGAGGGTGAGGTGCCGTGCCGGCCTGCGTCGGCGTGCGCTGAAGATCGAGACCGCCGCACTGCGGCGGCGCATGGGGACATCGCGAATGAGGCTTGCAAACTGGCTTACCGGCCCCTTGGTCCTGGCCGCCGTCCTGCCCGCGGCCGCCGCCATGGCGCAGCAGGCGCAGAACTGCCCGCAGTTGCCGCCGCAGGCGAAGCTGCAGTGGAACGAGCGCAGCGACAAGGGCTTCATCGTGTGCCGGGCGACGACCGCCGACGGCCGCCAGGTGCTGGGCATGATGCTGACCGCGCGCGACCCGAACATCCCGCTGGCGCGCAACCTGCGCGAAGAGAAAGGCAGCATCGCCGGCGAGAGCGTGCACTGGTACCGGCCCGACCTGGGCGGCGTCGACGCTCCCGGCCTGGCCTCGCGCCGCGTCACCGTGGTCGAGCTGGGCAAGGACCACTACGCGCAGGTCTGGATCGACGCCGGCGACGTGCAGGAACTGCAATCGCTGCAGTCGCTGGTGCAGGGCCTGGACATGCGGCCGACCAGCCTGGCGCTGGACCGCTGAGGCAGGCGAAGTCCATGTAGGAGCGGCTTCAGCCGCGACAGGCGTGACCGGCAACGCCCGTCGCGGCTGAAGCCGCTCCTACAGGTTGCATGGCGCGTCGATCGACGACGCGAACCGCTAGAACCGCCCTTCCTGGAAATCCACGAACGCCTGCATCAGCTCCTCGCGCGTGTTCATCACGAACGGCCCGTGCCGCGCCACCGGCTCGCGCAGCGGCCGGCCGGCGACCAGGATCAGCCGCGCGCCCGCGTCGCCCGCCTGCAACTGCAGCAGGTCGCCGCCGCCGAGCACGGCCAGGGTCTGCGCCGGCAGCGCGCGTGCCGCCTCGCCCTCGCCCACCGCCGCCGCGCCCTCGTAGGCGTAGGCGAACGCGTTGTGCCCGGCCGGCAGCAGGTAGTCCCAGCGCGCGCCGGGGTCCAGCGCGATGTCCAGGTACAACGGATCGGTGGCCGGCTGCGCGATCGGCCCGCGCACCTCGCCGACCTGGCCGGCGATCACCTTCACCGCCACCCCCGGCGCCGGCTGCGCCAGCGGGATGCGCTCGGGCGCGAACTCCTGGTAGCGCGGCGCGGTCATCTTGTCGCGCGCCGGCAGGTTCACCCACAACTGGAAGCCGCGCATGCGTCCGGACTCCTGCTCCGGCATCTCCGAATGCACCAGGCCGCGGCCGGCGGTCATCCACTGCACGCTGCCAGGCGTCAGCAGGCCTTCGTTGCCGTGGTTGTCCTGGTGCCGCATGCGCCCGTCGAGCATGTAGGTCACGGTCTCGAAGCCGCGGTGCGGATGGCTGGGGAAGCCGCCGATGTAGTCCTCGGCACGGTCGGTGCCGAATTCGTCCAGCAGCAGGAACGGGTCCAGCTCGGGCAGGTCGGCGCCGCCGATGACGCGGGTCAGCCTGACCCCGTCGCCATCGGCGGTGGCGCGGCCACGGATCGTGCGCGCGATGCGCGCGGGCGCGGTGGTGAGGGTGTCGGTCATGGCAGGCAGTCTCCTGGTGAAGCCCCGAATATGGGCGTGCCCGCGGCGGCGGCCAACCGCGAGCGGCGCAACCCATCGTTCCATCGTGGGCGTGCGGCCCGCGGCACGCCGGGCCGGCGCTGCGCGGTGCCGGCAAGCTCTTGTGGGAGGGATTTCAGTCCCGACTGCAGCCAGGCCCGGTGATCCGCGCCGCGCTCTTCCAACCGATGCCCCGCGATCGATGCCGATGGGCCACCTCGACCTGCCGTCGGTGGCAGCGCACGCCGGTCCAGCACTGCTGCGCTGGTGGCGGCCCGCAAGCTTGTGGGAGGGACTTCAGTCCCGACTGCAGCCAGGCCCGACGATCCCGCGCCGCGCCCTTCCAGCCGATGCCCCGCGCCCGATGCCGAGTACGGACCACCCCGGCGTGCCGCACCTTGCACCCTCGTCATCGCCAGGACCTGCGCCGATGGCAGCGCATGCCGGTCCAGCACTGCTGTGCTGGTGGCGGCCTGCAAGCTCTCGTGGGAGGGACTTCAGTCCCGACTGCAGCCAGGCCCGGCGATCCCGCGCCGCGTTCTTCCAGCCGATGCCCCGCGCCCGATGCCGATCGCGGGCCACCTCGGCGTGCCGCAGCCCGCGCCATCACCACCGCCGGACCTGCGCCGGTGGCAGCGCACGCCAGGCCCAGCGCCATCGCCCACGGCCGCGGCCTACGACCAAAGTACTAGGGCCGGGGCGTGTCCCGGGATTGACCCCCCAGGCCATCGGGGCGACCCTTGCCGGAATCTCGTAGGGGAGCGATCCGCATGAAAGGGTTTTCCAAACTGGCCTGGGCCGCGCTCGCGGTGCTGGCGGCGTTCTGCCTGGGCACCGTCGCCCTGCGCCGCGGCGAGCACATCAACGCGCTGTGGATCGTGGTCGCCGCGGTCTCGATCTACCTGATCGCCTACCGCTTCTACAGCCTGTTCATCGCCACCAAGGTGATGCAGCTGGACCCGACCCGCGCCACCCCGGCGGTGCTCAACAACGACGGCCTGGACTACGTGCCGACCAACAAGCACGTGCTGTTCGGCCACCACTTCGCCGCCATCGCCGGCGCCGGGCCGCTGGTCGGGCCGGTGCTGGCCGCGCAGATGGGCTACCTGCCCGGGCTGCTGTGGCTGGTGGTCGGCGTGGTGTTCGCCGGCGCGGTGCAGGACTTCGTGGTGCTGTTCCTGTCCAGCCGCCGCAACGGCCGCTCGCTCGGCGACCTGGTGCGCGAGGAGATGGGCCAGATCCCCGGCACCATCGCCCTGTTCGGCGCGTTCCTGATCATGATCATCATCCTGGCGGTGCTGGCGATGGTGGTGGTCAAGGCGCTGGCGGAAAGCCCGTGGGGCATGTTCACGGTGATCGCGACGATGCCGATCGCGATCCTGATGGGCGTGTACATGCGCTACGTCCGCCCCGGCAAGATCGGCGAGATCTCGGTGGTCGGGCTGATCCTGCTGCTGGCCGCGATCTGGTTCGGCGGCAAGGTCGCCGCCGACCCGACCTGGGGCCCGGCCTTCACCTTCACCGACGTGCAGATCACCTGGATGCTGATCGGCTACGGCTTCGTCGCCTCAGTGCTGCCGGTGTGGCTGCTGCTGGCGCCGCGCGACTACCTGTCCACCTTCCTCAAGATCGGCACCATCATCGCCCTGGCCATCGGCATCCTGGTGGTCATGCCCGACCTGAAGATGCCGGCGCTGACCCAGTACGCGCACAACGGCATGGGTCCGGTGTGGACCGGCGGCATCTTCCCGTTCCTGTTCATCACCATCGCCTGCGGCGCGGTGTCCGGCTTCCACGCGCTGATCTCCTCCGGCACCACGCCCAAGCTGCTGGCCAACGAAGGCCACATGCGCTACATCGGCTACGGCGGCATGCTGATGGAATCCTTCGTCGCGGTGATGGCGCTGGTCGCCGCCTCGATCATCGAGCCGGGCGTGTACTTCGCGATGAACGCGCCCGCGTCGATGGTCGGCAGCGACGTCGTCGCGGTCGCGGCCAAGGTCAGCGAATGGGGCTTCGCCATCACCCCCGAGGTGCTCGAGGCCACCGCCCGCGACATCGGCGAGACCACCATCCTGGCCCGCGCCGGCGGCGCCCCGACCCTGGCGGTGGGCATCGCGCAGATCCTGCACCAGTTGCTGCCGGGCGAGGACATGATGGCGTTCTGGTACCACTTCGCGATCCTGTTCGAAGCGCTGTTCATCCTCACCGCGGTCGACGCCGGCACCCGCGCCGGGCGCTTCATGCTGCAGGACCTGCTCGGCAACTTCGTGCCGGCGCTGAAGCGGACCGAGTCGTGGAGCGCCAACATCATCGGCACCGCCGGCTGCGTGGCGCTGTGGGGCTACCTGCTCTACACCGGCGTGAAGGACCCGTACGGCGGCATCCGCACGCTGTGGCCGCTGTTCGGCATCTCCAACCAGATGCTCGCCGGCATCGCGCTGATGCTGGGCACGGTGGTGCTGTTCAAGCTCAAGCGCGACCGCTACGCCTGGGTCACCATCGTGCCGGCGCTGTGGCTGCTGATCTGCACCACCTACGCCGGGCTGATCAAGATCTTCGATCCCAACCCGGCGCAGGGCTTCTTGGCGCAGGCGCACAAGTTCCAGGACGCAATCGCCAGCGGCACCGTCACCGCGCCGGCCAAGTCGGTGGCGCAGATGCAGCAGATCGTGACCAACGCCTACGTCAACACCGGGCTGACCGCGCTGTTCCTGTTCGTGGTGTTCTCGATCCTGATCTACTCGGTGAAGACCATCGTGGCCGCGCGCCGCAACCCGCAGCGCAGCGACAAGGAAACGCCGTACGTGGCGCTGCAGCCGCACCAGATGGCGGACCTGTGATGAGCAACGACCTGGTCCCGGTCGGCCAGTACCAGGCGCACCGCCGGCTGTGGCGGCGCCTGGTGCAGACCGCGCGGCTGTGCTGCGGCATCCCCGACTACGACAACTACGTGCGCCACGTGCTGGAGAAGCATCCCGACCGACAGCCGATGGACTACAAGACCTTCTTCCGCGAGCGCCAGGAAGCGCGCTATGGCGGCAAGAGCGGGTTTCGCTGCTGCTGAAGGGCCGGGATTGGAGAGTGGGGATTGGGGATTGGCGACGGCGGGATCGCGCATGGCGCGATCTCGCCGCGGCTTCGGAGGCGCTGGCGTGGAGCGCGGTTCGCTGCCATGACATTGCATCCGGTGCCGCTACGCGCTGCATCTCCAACGCAATTGGTAGCAGGCCATGCGGCCTGTAGGAGCGACTTCAGTCGCGACGCACGCAGCCCAACGCGCGCCGTCGCAGAGCATGGTTCGCTGCGCTCGCATTGCATCCGGTGCCGCCACGTGCCGCATCTCCCGCGCAGCTAGTAGCAGGCGTTGCGGCCTGTAGGAGCGACTTCAGTCGCGACACACGCAGCCCAACGGGCGCCTTGTTGAAGCGCAAGGCATCAAGCCTCACGCCGCAGCGGCACGCACCAGGTCGGCATAGACCTGCGGCAACTGCTGCATCCGTTCCATCACCGCGGCCACGCCGAGCTGGCGCAGGGTGGCGGCGTGGCCAGGCGGGATGTGTGCGGCGCCGGTGAAGCCGATCACGGTCATGCCCGCGGCCAGGGCGGCGCTGGCGCCGGTGGCGCTGTCCTCGATCACCAGGCACCGTTGCGGCGCCGCGCCCAGGGTGCGCGCGGCCAGCAGGTACACGTCCGGCGCCGGCTTCGGCCGCGCCACCATGTCGGCGCTGAAGATGTTGCCGCCGACCCGCTCGGCGAGCCCGGCGCGCGCCACCGAGGCGACCACGCTGTGGCGCAGGCTGTTGGAGGCGACCGCCAGCGGCAGCGGGAGCGCCAGCAGCGCCTCGCGCACGCCGTCGATCGGCTGCACCTCGGCGGCGATCAACGCTTCGGAACGCTGCCGGATCTCGTCGAACAGGCCCGGCGGCAAGGTCACCGCGAAATGGCGCTGCACCCGCTCCACGATCTCGTGCGCGGTCTGGCCGAAACTGCCGGCGAGAAAGGCCTCCAGTTCGGCGCGCGGCACGAAGGCGCCGAGGGCGTCGAGCATGACCCGGTCGGCCAGCACCTCGCTGTCGACGAGCACGCCGTCGCAGTCGCTGATCAGCAGATCGAAGGGGGTTGCGGTCATCGCCAGGGTCCTCGTGCAAACCCGCATTATGCCGGGCTGCGCATGTACGCCACCGTGCTCGGATGACCGGTGGCGGCGCCCGCCGGGCAGGAACGCATGGCGTACAGGCATGCGTACCGGGCCTGAGAGACCGATGCCGGGCCGAAAAGACCGCATGCGCACGGCGATAGCGTTCGGGGTCGATCGGCGCTTCGCCGCACAAAATCGCGATTTCCGTCGCGCAGCCGCTGTAACAAAACCTTACCGAATCGCTGCAAGGCAGCTGCTAGCATCGGGCCGGGACGCGAGGATTGCGTCCCGCCGGAACAGGAACGCGAACAGGATAAGGAGCCTTCCATGCGCAAGCAGTTCCCCGCCCTGATCGCTCTTGCGACCTCGATGTCCTTCTCGGTCTCATGCGCCGCCTCGCCCGGCGCCAAGGAGCAATCTGCCATGTCAGCCACGCTGCAGGATCACTCGGTCGCGTTCCGCGATCCCCGCCTCGCCGACATCGCCGCCGCCGTCGCGCGCGGCGATGCCGCACGCATCGCAAAACTCGCGCCCGGCGTGGATCTGTCCGCGCACGGCGACCAGAACGTCACCCTGCTCGAATGGGCGATCTGGAACGAACAGCCGCTCGCGCTCGGCGCGCTGCTGGATGCGGGCGCCGACCCGTCCGAACCGGGCATGGACCAGGAAACCGTCGTGCACATGGCGGCGATGGCCAAGGACCCGCAGTACCTGAAGATCCTGCTGCAGCACGGCGCGCCGGTGGATCCGGTCAGCGCGCGCGGCCACTGGACGCCGCTGTTCCGCGCCGTGCAGAGCAAGCGCGACGAACAGATCCAGTTGCTGCTGCAGGCCGGCGCCGATCCGCGCCGGGTCGACGCCAGCGGCAACTCGCTGCTGCACCTGGCCGCGCAGAGCAGCGCCGGCAACCCGTGGGTGCTAAAGCTGCTGCAGGCCGGGGTCGATCCGGGCCTGCGCAACGCGCAGCAGAAGACCTTCCAGGCGTATTTCTTCACCACGCCCGAGCGCCTGCTCAACCGCACCGCGCAGCAGACCCGCGCCGCCGTGCGCGACTGGCTGAGCGCCCACGACATCCCCCTGGAAGCGACCCGCTGAAGCGGGCTGTCGCACGACACGCAAGGAGCCGCGCATGAGCCAGAACGATCTCCCCGACAACGCCGCGTCCGCCCCCTTCGCCGATGCCGTCCGCGGCCAGCAACCGCAGGCGGTGGACCGGCAACTGCCCACCCTGCTGCAGGACCTGTACGTCACCGCCGGCCAGCGCCGTGCCGGCGACGCGGAAACCTTCGCACCGCTGCCCGACGGCTGGACCCGCCTGGACGACGCCGCCGTGCAGCGCGCCGGCATCGACCCGGGCATGCTGCACGACGCCAAGAGCGGCTTCGACGCCGCGTTCTACCGCAACGGCCAGGGCAACGTGGTGCTGGGCTTCTGCGGCACCGACGAAGGCAAGGACTGGAAACACAACATCGGCCAGGGCCTGGGCTTTGCCGACGCGCAGTACGCCGCGGCGATCCAGCTCGGCAGCCAGGCCAGGCAGGCGTTCGGCCAGGACCTGATGATCTCCGGGCATTCGCTCGGCGGCGGCCTGGCCGCGGCCTCGGCGATGGTCAACGACGTGCCCGCGGTCACCTTCAACGCCGCCGGGGTCAACGACCGCACCCTGGAGCGCGAGGGCCTGGACGCGTCCGCGGCCAAGGCCTACGCCGCCGAAGGCCTGATCCGCGGCTACCACGTCAAGAACGAACTGCTGACCCACCTGCAGGAGGACAGCATCCCGCTGAAGTGGGCGATGCCCGACGCCGCCGGCCACCAGATCCAGCTGCCGGACCCGGATCCGCTGTCGTTCGGCCAGCGCCTGGTGCCGGGCAAGATGTTCCTGCATCGCCTGGATCTGCACGGCATCGATTCGGTGATCAAGGCGCAGGCGCTGCAATCGCCGGCGCAGTCCCAGGACCGCGCGATGCCGACCGGCAGCCGCCTGTTCAACGACGCGGTGGTGCAACTGGACGGGCAGCGCGAGCGGCTCGGCCTGCGCGACGACGCGCAGTTCCTCAACACCGCGGCCAGCGTCGCCGCGCACGCCGGCCAGGATGGCCTGAAGCAGATCGACCAGTTGGTGCCGAGCCGCGACGGCGAGCGCCTGTTCGCGGTGCAGGGCCGCGCCGACGACCCGGCGCACCTGCGCAGCCAGGTGCAGACCGCGGCGGCGGCCAGCGAGCCGGCGCAGGCCAACGTCGGCCAGTTGCAGCAGCAGAACCTGCAGGCGAATCCGCCGCCGCAGGAAGAGCCGCAGCGCCGCGTGGCGTTGCAACAGTAGATAGCTGCACATCGCCCTGCAGGAGCGGCTTCAGCCGCGACAGAACGTATTGGTAAGGCCCGTCGCGGCTGAAGCCGCTCCTACAGGTTTATGAGGGCGCGCTACCCCGCGCCCGCCATCGCGCGCAGGGTGATCCCGACCAGGTACGCCAGGTAGGTGCCGGTGGCATAGCCCATCGTGCCCAGCAGCACGCCGACCGGCGCCAGCGCCGGGTGGAACGCGGCCGCCACCACCGGCGCCGAGGCCGGGCCGCCGACGTTGCTCTGCGAGCCGATCACGAAATAGAAGAACGGCACCCGCAGCACTTTGCCCAGCGCCAGCAGCAACAGGATATGCACGCACAGCCAGATCAGCCCGAGCAGGAAGATCCATGGCCGATCGAACAGCGCCAGCAGATCCATCTGCATGCCGATGCAGGCGATCAGGAAATACAGCAGCAGCGAGCCGATGCGCGAGGCGCCGGCGCCTTCCAGGGTGCGCGCGCGGGTGAAGCTGAGCAGCAGGCCGAAGCTGGTGGACAGCACCACCACCCACACGAACGGCGAGCCGAGGCTGAACTGCCTGGCCCAGCTCACATTGGCCGCGAACCACGCCGCCGTCGGTCCCGCGATCGCATGCGCCAGGCCGACCGCGCCGAAGGCGACGCCGACGATCAGCATCAGGTCGGTCAGGCTGGCCACGCGCTCGTGCTGCGCCTGGAACTGCGCGATGCGCCGTTTCAGATCGTCGATGCCGCGGGTGTCGGCGCCGCTGCGCGCATCGATCGCCGCCGCGCGCGGGGCGAGGAAGATCAGCAGCGCCATCCACACGTAACCGACCCCGACATCGACCACCGCGAACTGGCCGAAGGTGGTGGCGTCGACCGCGAACACCTCGCGCATCGCCAGCATGTTGGCGCCGCCGCCGATCCAGCTGCCGGCCAGCGCGGCCATGCCGGCCCAGGTGTCGCCGGCCACCGTGGCCGGATGCAGCCACTTCATCAGCTGGAACGCGACCACCGCGCCGAGCATGATGCTGAAGGACGCGCCCAGGTACATCGCCACCAGCTTGGGTCCCAGCCGCAGGATGCCCTTCAGGTCGACGGTGAGGGTGAGCAGCACCAGCGCCGCCGGCAGCAGCACGTCGCGCGCGACCGGGTCGTACAGGCGGTTGTGCTGCCCGTCGATCAGCCCCACGGTGTTGTAGATGCCGGGAATCAGGTAGCACAGCAACAGCGCCGGCACCACGGCGTAGAAGCGCTTCCAGAACCCGCTGGGCCGCGCCGCGGTCCAGAACACCGCCCCCAGCGTGGCGGCGATCAGGCCGAAGATGACGATGTCGTTGTGGATCAGGGCATCGTTGGGCATCGGGATCTCGGCAGCCGGGACTAGGGAATGGAGAACGGGGACTCGGAACGGCGGGCAGCGCGCGCGGGCTCGCCCGCCGCGCCCGTTAGGCAACAGAGGGACGCAGGCTCAGCCACCGCTTGCGCAGCCCCGATCCCCGATCCCGAATCCCTGCTCCCTCACTGCCCGATATGCTGCTTCAACCAGGCATTGACCGTGTCGTGCCACAGGATGCTGTTGTCCGGCTTCAGCACCCAGTGGTTCTCGTCCGGGAAGTACAGGAACTTCGATTCGATGCCCTGGCGCTGCGCGGCGCCGAATGCGGCCAGGCCCTGCTCCACCGGGATGCGGAAGTCGAGCTGGCCGTGGATGATCAGCATCGGCTTCTTCCAGTCGGCCACGTGGTTGACCGGGTTGAACTTCTCGTAGTTCGCGGCCTTCTGGTACGGCGTGCCGCCCTGCTCCCACTCGGTGAACCACAGCTCCTCGGTGGCGTAGCCCATCATGCGCTGGTCGAACACACCGTCGTGGTTGACCAGGCACTTGAACGGCGCGTTCCAGTTGCCGGCGATCCAGTTGACCATGAAGCCGCCGTAGCTGGCGCCGAGCGCGCAGGCCTTGCCGCCGTCGAGGAACTTGTACTGCTTCTGCGCCGCGGCCCAGCCCTTCTGCAGGTCTTCCAGCGGGCGGTCGCCCCAGTGCTGGCTGATCGCATCGGTGAACGCCTGGCCGTAGCCGGTGGAGCCGTGGAAATCGATCATCACCACCGCATAGCCCTGCCCCGCGTAGGTCTGCGGATTCCAGCGATAGCTCCAGCCGTTGCCGAAGCTGCCCTGCGGGCCGCCGTGGATCAGGAACGCCACCGGATAGGTCTTGCCTTCCTGGTAGTTCCACGGCTTGACCACGTAGCCGTGCACGGTCTCGTCGTTCCAGCCCTTGAACGAGAACTGCTCGGCCTCGCCGAACTTCACGTCGGGCAGCATCTCGCCGGCGCTGGGGGTGATCGCGCGCATCTCGGTGGCGCCGGCCTCCTGCATGATCGGCGCGGTGAACAGCTGGTTGCCGGTCTGCAGTGAATTGGTCATCACCGCCAGGGTGCCGCCCTTGATGTCGAACTCGGCCACGCTGTTGCCGCCGACCATCTGCGACACGCCGCCGTCGGCGACATCGATCTCGAACAGCGGATGCTGGCCCATTTCCTGCGCCGGCACGTACAGGGTCTTGCCGTCGGCCGATACCTGGATGCTGTCGGCCGAGCGGTCCCACTTCGGCGCGATCTCGCGGGTCTTGCCGCTGGCCAGGTCCATCGCCATCAGGCCGAAGCGGTCGGCCTCGAAACCGGGGCGCTTCATCGCGCGGTAGTACAGGGTCTTGCCGTCGGGCGAGAACACCGGGCCGGCGTCCCAGGCCGGGTTGGCCGCGGTCAGGTTGACCGGTGCCGCCTTGCCCGCCGCGTCCAGCCGGTACAGGTCGAAGTTGGTCGACCATGGCTCCTCGCGCCCGGCCACGCGCACGCTGGCCACCAGCGACTGCCCGTCCGGCGCCCAGGTGTAGTCCTCGCTGCCGCCGAACGGCTTGGACGGAATGTCGCCGGCCAGGGTGACGCTGATCGCCGAGGCGCCGACCACCGGCTTGGCCTTCGCGTCGCCGGGCAGCGGCGCGACGAACAGGCTGTTGCGGCGGCCGTCGTTCCACGCGTCCCAATGGCGCACGAACAACTGGTCGAACACCACGCCGCTGGCCTTGGCGTTCTTGGTCGCGTCCAGGCGCTTCTGCGTGCAGCCCAGGTCCGAGCCGCAGTCCTGGAACACGCCGGCACTGAAGGCGACGCGGTCGCCTTGCGGGGCGATGCGGTAGCTGTCCACGTCCAGCGCGAAATCGGTGAGCTGGCGCGGCGCGCCGCCGGCCAGCGGCAGCGCGTACAGCTGCTGGCGGCCGGACTTGGCGCTGAGGAAGTACACGGTCCTGCCGTCGGCCGACAGCTCCGGCGAATTGACGTTCCAGCCGTCCGGGGTCAGCCGCTTCGGCGGCGCCGCATCGCGGGTGCGCAGGTTGCGCACCCACAGCCCGGTGCTGGCCTTGTCGCTGGCCTTGTCCACTTGCCGCTTGGCGAAGATCACGGTGCCGCCGTCGGGCGTCAGCAACGGCGAGGACACCCGGTCCAGCGCCACCATGTCGCGGACATCGAAACCGCGGGTCGCCGCCAGCGCAGGCAGCGCGGTCAGCAGGCACAGGGGCAGCAAGGCGTAGCGCAAGGTCATCGGGTGTCTCCGGAACGCGGTAAAACGCCGATGGTAGGCGTGTAGGTGGGTGGGGTGCAAAGGCATGAAGTCATGGAGACGGGACAGCCGGGACCGGGGACCGGGGACCGGGGACCGGGGACCGGGGACCGGGGACCGGGGACCGCAACAGCGTCAACGGCGGCAGGTTCGGTTGCAAGGCTGCAGCGATGCAGGATCGGATGCAACGGAGCAGTGTCGCTGCAGTGCCGCAACTTCTACGCGTGGTGCGATCGATCGCGACACGCGGGGGCGCGACGGACAGGCTTTTGCGCACGCACTGCCACGCGCAGCGCCAGTGCGCTGCGCAACACAAACACAAAGCCCGGCGATGGGCCGGGCTTCGTGCGTTGTTTGAGTGGAGGCCAATTTACGCGGACGGCGGCGCCGTCGGTTCGCCCTTCTTGCCGGTGCGGTACAGCAGCCAGCCGACGAAGGCGAGCAATACCAGGCCATACCACTGGTTCAGATGGTAGGCCTCAGGGAGTGCAAGCACGTCCTTGTTGTTGGTAATAACGATCGGAAGCGCGATGCCGATACCCATCAATGCCTCGCCAGTGATCAGGCCGGCGGCAAACAACACGCCGGGGCGGTGCACGCGGTCGCGGCCGTCCTCGTCGTCGGCGCGGATCTTGTGGAAGCGCTCGACCAGATAGCTGATCAGGCCGCCGAAGAAGATCGGCACCATCAGTTCCAGCGGCAGGTAGATGCCGATCGCCGCGGCCAGCACCGGCACGCGGAAGCGCTTGCCGGACTTTTTCAGCCACTCGTCAAAGGCGATGATCACTGCGCCGACGCCAGTACCGATGGCGATCATCGTCCAGGGCAGATCGCCACCGAACAAGCCCTTGGCGACAGAAGCCATCAGCATCGCCTGCGGCGCCGGCAAGGTCTTGCTGCCGATGCCATACGCCTCGGCCAGCAGGTTCAGCACCGGCGCCATGATCAGCGCGCAGGAGAACGCACCGATGGCCAGCATCAATTGCTGCTTCCACGGCGTGGCCCCGACCAGATAACCCGTTTTCAGATCTTGCAGGTTGTCGCCGCCCACCGCTGCAGCGCAGCACACCACTGCGCCGATCATGATCGCGGCGACCGCGCCGATCGGCGAATCGCGCCCGAGCAGCAGCACCAGCACCGCCGAGGCGAACAGGATGGTGGAGATGGTGATGCCCGACACCGGGTTGTTCGACGAACCGATCAGCCCGGCCAGGTAACCGGACACCGAAACGAACAGGAAGCCGGCGACGATCATGATGAGGGTCATCGGAATACTGACGTGCCACTGGCCGACGATCGCCTGGTAAAGGCCCAGCAGCGGCAGCGTGCACAGCAGCAACGCCACCAGCATCCACTTCATCGGCAGGTCGCGGTCGGTGTCGGCGACGACCGTGCCGGCGGCGCTCTTGCCCGCGGCGGCGAAGCCGCTCTTGACCCCGGACAGCAGCGACTTGCGCAGCGAGAACAGCGTCCACACGCCGCCGATCAGCATCGCGCCCACGCCCAGGTATCGCACCTTGGCCGCCCAGATCGCGAACGCCGCGTCGGCCGCCGGCGCGGTGGCCAGGCTCTGCGCCAGCGCCGGATCGGACCCCATGAAGAACTGCTGGTACAGCGGAATGGCGATGTGCCAGGACAGGATCGAGCCGGACAGCACCACGATGCCGACGTTGAGCCCGACGATGTAGCCGACCCCGAGCAGCGCCGGCGACAGGTTGGTGCCGACGTAGCCGACCAGCCTGCTGCTGCCCAGGTAGGTGGCCTGCGCCCAGGTATCGGGGATCACCTTCAGGCCGCTGGCCGCGCCCAGCTTGACCACCCCGCCGATCAGCGCCGACAGCGCCAGGATCTTCAGCCCCGGCCCGGGGTTCTCGCCGGCCTTGAGCACTTCGGCCGCGGCCTTGCCCTCGGGGAACGGCAGCGGGTCCTCGACGATCATCGAGCGCCGCAGCGGCACCGAGAACAGCACCCCGAGCAGGCCGCCCATGCCGGCGATGCCGAGCACCCACCAGTACTTGAAGTCCGGCCAGTAGCCCATGATCACCAGCGCCGGGATGGTGAAGATCACCCCCGCGGCGATCGACGAACCGGCCGAGGCGCCGGTCTGCACGATGTTGTTCTCCAGGATGGTGCCGCCGCCGAGCAGGCGCAGCACGCCCATCGACACCACCGCGGCAGGGATCGCGGTGGCGATGGTCAGGCCGGCGAACAGGCCGAGATAGGCGTTGGCGGCGGACAGCACGACCGCCAGCACGATCGCCAGCACGACCGCGCGGAAAGTGAGCTGACGCGGTGCAGCAGCGTTGTTCATGGTTACCCCTGAAACGACAAAAACGTTTTCCACGCTAGCGTCTGGGGCCAGGCAAGTCCAGCGTCTCGGCGCCCAGCTTGTGGCACATGTGTTGGGCGGCTGGGATTGGGGATTGGGGATTGGGGATTGGGATTGGGCTGGGAGATCGCGTGCACGGCGGCCAGCCCCCTCCCACCGGGGAGAGAGAGGGGGTTGGGGTGAGGGTCCGGGCGCACAGCGCGAGCACTCGCTGCACTGGCTGCCGTACCCTCGTCTGCCCCTGCGGGGCACCTTCTCCCGCGGAAGAAGGAAGAGCGGCTGACGGCACGCATCGCACCTCCCGCCACCCGGCCCGCCCCTGCGGCTGCAGCCCAGCCAACCGCCGCCGGCGCGCCTATACTCCGCCGCTGCCCTACTCCGCCAAGGCCCGTCGTGTCCGCCTCCCTCCTGCCGCTGCGCGACGCGCGCGACGACTTCCTCGGCCATCCCAAGGGCGTCTACGTCTGCTTCTTCACCGAGATGTGGGAGCGCTTCTCCTTCTACGGCATGAAGGCGCTGTTGCTGCTGTACCTGACCAAGTACCACCTGTTCGGCGACAAGGCCGGGCTCGACCTGCTCGGCGCCTACGGCGGCCTGGTGTATTGCGTGCCGGTGATCGGCGGCCTGCTCGCCGACCGCTGGCTGGGCATGCGCAAGGCGGTGGTGTTCGGCGGCATCCTGCTGGTGCTCGGCCACGTCGGCATGGCCTTCGAAGGCCACGCCGCCACCCGGGTCGGCGGCGAGGTGGTGCGCGACACCGCGTCGCTGGGCGCGACCTATCTGTCGCTGGCGCTGATCATCATGGGCGTGGGCTTCCTCAAGCCGAACATCTCCACCATCGTCGGCAAGCTGTATGCGCCCGACGATCCGCGCCGCGACTCTGGCTTCTCGCTGTTCTACGCCGGCATCAACCTCGGCGCGCTGTTCGCCTCGCTGGTGTGCGGCTTCCTCGGCGAAGCCTACGGCTGGCGCTACGGCTTCGGCGCCGCCGGCATCGGCATGCTGCTCGGACTGGGCATGTTCCTGTGGGGCCAGAAATACCTGCACGGCCATGCCGAGCCGGCGCAACCGGCGCTGCTGCGCCAGCGCGTGGTCGGCCTGCCGCGCGAATGGGCGATCTACCTGGCCGCGGCGCTCGGCGTGCTGCCCGTGGCCGGGTTGATGTGGGCCGCAGCCAACGGCGCCTTCAGCCTGGGCGGGGAGATCTCGCTGGCGCTGCTGCTGATGCTGCTGGTGCTCGGCGCCGTGCTGCTGTGGTTCGCCTGGTTCACCGGCACCCAGTGCGCGCCGGTGCAGCGCCAGCAGATGATCGCGCTGATGGTGCTGATCGCGATGGCGCTGGTGTACTTCACCCTGTACGAGCAGACCTACGGCTCCTGGGTCACCTTCACCGACCGGCTGATGACCAAGGACATCGTGCCGTCGCTGGTGATCCGCGACGGCACCCCGTTGCCGTGGTCGATCGCCTCGCTGCTGCTGGCGCCGCTGGGCTTCGTGCTGGCCGCATCGCTGTCCGACCGCCGCCCGGCATCGGCCGCGCCACGCGTGCTGTTCGTTGCGGTGAGCGCGCTGATGCTGCTGTTCCTGGTCCGCGACTGCCTGGTGCTGCCGCAGACCGCCGGTTCGCTGACCTACCTGGGCGCATTGTTCCTGGTGCTGCTGGCGCCGCTGTTCGCCGCGCTGTGGGCGTGGCTGGAGCGGCGTGGCCGCGAGCCGTCCAAGCCGGCCAAGTCGGCGATGGGCCTGCTGCTGGCCGGCCTGTCGTTCGTGCCGCTGGCGCTGGCCGCGCAGCAGGTCGGCGCCAGCGGACAGATGGCCAGCGTGTGGTGGCTGGTGCTGGCCTACCTGGTGCTGGAAGCCGGCGAGATGTGCCTGTCGCCGGTCGGCCTGTCGGCGGTCACCCAGCTCGCCGTGCCGCGCGTGGTCAGCCTGATGATGGGCACCTGGTTCCTGGCCACCGCCTTTTCCGAAGCGCTGGCCGCGCTGTTCGGCAAGCTGGCCGCGATCGATGTGCCGGAAGGCGAGGCCCTGAACGTCGCCGACGCCGCGGCCAGGTACGCGCACCTGTTCTGGCTGATGCTGTGGATCGGCGTCGGCTGCGCGGTCCTGGCCTTCCTCGCCGCGCCGCTGCTGCGGCGGATGATGCATGGGGTGCGCTGAGCGGGGACAGGTGCCGGAAGCGCCGCGGCCCGGCCGGAGGCCGGGCCGCGGAACGTGCAGGACATGCGGCTTGCGGGCAGGCCTAGCGCGCAGGTGCCGGTGCTGCGGCCTGCGCACCGCCCAGCGAGCGGCTCAGGAAGGCCAGCAATTTGGTGTAGAACTCGCGCCGGTGTTCTTCGGTGTAGAAGCCGTGGCCCTCGGTCGGGACGTACAGCGTCTCCACAGGCACCCCTGCCTTCTTCAGCGCCGCCTCCATCTTTTTCGAATGCTGGATGGGCGCAGTTTCGTCCTCGCCACCGGCCGCCAGGAACACCGGCACCTTGATCTTGTCGGCGAGATTGACCGGCGACACCGCGGCCAATTCGTCGCTCGTCCCCACCCATTCGCGCAGAAACGTCCTGCCGGAATCGCGCTGCTGGGTGTCGCCCCTGACGTACAGCATCGGCAAATCGTAGACGCCGACGTAGCCGGCCGCACAGCGGTACAGCGCCGGTTCCTTGGCCACCCCCATCAGCGACGCATAAGCACCGTAGCTGGCGCCGTACATGCAGATGCGTGCAGGATCGGCGATGCCCTGGGCGATCGCCCAACGCGTGGCGTCGGTCACGTCGTCCTGCATCGCACCGCCCCATTCGCCACCGCCGGCCTGCAGGAAGGCACGGCCGTAATTGGAGGAGCCGCGATAGTTGACCTGCAGCACCGCATAACCGGCACCTGCCAGGATCTGCGCGTCCTGATCAAACAGGCCGCTGTCGAACACGCCGAACGGCCCGCCATGTGGCATCACCACCATCGGCACCTTGCCGGACGCGGCCGCCGCAGGCAGGGTCACGAAGCCGTGCAGCGGCAGGCCGTCGCGCGCCTGCAACGCGATCGGTCGCACCTCGGCCAGCTTCGGCGGCTGCAACGCGGCACGGCTGGCGAATGCGAAATCCGCCTTCTTCGCCACGGTATCGAACAGATAGAACTCGCCGGGATTGCGTCCGGACTGCACCTGCACCAGGTTGAATCGACCGTCGCGGGTGCTGGAGGTGACGTAGACCGCCTGCCCCGGGAATGCCGCTTCCAGCGAGCGCTGGGTCTTGGCCTCGGGCGAGGCCGGGTCGAAGAACAGGCTGCGCGGCTTGTCGCCGAGGACCTCGATGCCCACCGGAACACGGCTGCCGTGGCGATACATGACCCGGCTCGGATCGGCCAGGGCATCGCGCGCCACCACCTTGCGCTCGTTGCTGTCCACGTTCCAGGCCACGATCGCGTCGCTACCCTTGTCCTGTTGGACCTGCAGATAAGCGGTTCGCCCGTCTTCGGAAAAACCGATCGGCCATTCGGCGTGATGGCTGAGATTCTCGTCGTTGAGCAGGCGCCAGTCGCTGCCCTGCGCGTCGCGGTAGAACAGTTTGCTGGCTCGGTCCGCATCGGCGCCCACGGCAAAACGCACCTTGCCTTGCTCGTCGCTGTAGAAGCTGGCCCCGCGCACCTTCGGCGAGCCGACCAGCGGCCGCCGCCGGCCGCTGTACACGTCCAGCACTTCGGTGCGGCTGTATGGATCCCTGGTGACGCTGAAAGGACGCACCTGGATCACCACATTGCGGTCGTCGCCGGGCAACCGACCGACCATGTGCGCGATGACGTCCTCCACCTTCTTGGTCTGGATCAGCGTGCCCGGACCGCTGCCGGTGACGCGCTGGCCCACCAGCAGTTCGGCCGCGCTGCCGTCGGCATTGATCGCGAACAACTCGCCGGTGGGACGTGGCTCATCCATCGCCCCGATCTTGATATCCATGTTGAACAACACGCGCGTGTCGTTGACCCACTCGAAGTCGGAGACATGGGTGTTCTTCTCCATCGAGAAACTGCCGACGATCTTGCTGTCGGAGCGGCGCATCACCGCCAGCGCGGTCCGGTCCGCCAACGGCACGGTGGCCGCGTAATATTCGCCGGTCGGCGACAGCTTCAGTTCGCCGACCTGTTCCTGCTTGAGGAACGGCGCCAGGTCCACCTGCGCCTGCGCGCTCCCCATTCCGATCCCCATCCCCAGCACACAGCACAACGCGACTGCCCCCAGTCTTCCACTCATCCTGATCCCCTGTATCCATGTTGGTTTGGCTTGCGGCAAAAGTGTAATACGGCGCGCGCTCCGCGACGCAAGGCGAGCGTCGGCGGCGGCGCGGCGGCGCCTCGGACCCTGCACCCACCCCGCCAGGATCAGGCGCCCGGCCGCATCGATCAGGCTGTCGCGCGCAGCCCGCGCCGACGCTCCATGCGTCGAATGGGGTGCGCACTGCAGATGCCGACGTACACCCCACGCCTCACTTTCGACCTGGCGAACGGAGAAGGCCCGCAAAAGCGGACCTTCCTGTCGAACCTGGGCTGTGACGCGAACAGCCTCGGAAGGGGTGTGCACATCTACCGGACGCCGGCAGTGGGTCCAGAACGCCGCAATGACGCGTCGCAAGGGTTGCGTGATCAGCGCCGCTTGGAGATCGACCGAATCCGGAAAACCAGTCAAAAAAGTGGCTGGCAGGCGCCAAGTTCGTTGTTGGGAACTGCGCCAACAGACCCCGCTGCCCCTGCGCCTCCCCTACCGCTTCGGCGCGCCCGTCGACCCGCGCAACATCAAGCGGAAATCCAGCGTCTGCTGAAGCGGCACATCCGCGCTTTCGATGATGGCGAGCAGCAGGTTGACCGCGCGGACACCGATCTCCCGCATGGGTTGCCGGATGGTCGTCAACGGGGGCGTGAGGTAACGGGACGACGCCAGGTCGTCGAAGCCGACGATGGACAGCTCATCCGGCACGCGGATGCCCAGGTCCCGGCAGGCCGCCAGGGCGCCCAGCGCCATCTGGTCGCTGAAGCAGAAGATCGCGGTCGGCACGGGCGCGCGGGCCAACAGCGCCATCGCGGCCGCATGGCCGGATTCCACGGAGAAGTCGCCCGGCACGACGGTCAGGTTGCGCAGGCGGCCGCGCGCCTTGCCGGCGGCGCGGGCCCCTTCCAGTCGCTGCCGGTGCAGGGGGTTGTCGGGCGGGCCGCCCACCACGGCGATCCGCTCGTGGCCCAGTCCATACAGATGTTCCATCACGGCGCGCGCGGCGGCCGCGTTGTCGATGTGGACGCTGGGGATGCCCAGCGCCGGGTCGAACTCGCATCCGTTGACCACCGGCGCGGCGGCGCCCAGTTGCTTGACGATCGCGCGCGCCGTCGGCGGCAGGCGGTGCCCCAGCACGATCAGGCCGTCGGCCTCGTTGCGCCGGAGCATCTGCGCGTAGCGCTCCTCGCGGTCGGGCTGGTGCTGGGTATCGCCCAGCAGGACGGCGTAGCCGACCGCCTGCGCCGCTTCCTCCGCGCCCTGCAGGATCTGGGCGAAGAACGGATTGGCGATGTCCGGGACGGTGACCAGGATCTTGCCGCTGCGCTGGGTCTTGAGCGTCCTGGCGACCGTGTTGGGGACATAGCCCAGCGCGGCGGCGGCCTGCTCGATGCGCGTGCGCGTGGCCGGCAGGACTTTTTCCGGCCGGGAAAGCGCACGCGACACCGTGCCGGCGGAGACGCCGACCTGCCTTGCGATGTCGTAAATGGTTGCCATGGCGTTAGTTCTTCTTTCTGCTGTGCAGTGCACAACGGGTCTTGCGGGAGGCCCATGCTAGGATAAATGCAATCGATTGCATCAGGCGAATCACGTTGAAGACGCTCAAGGGTCCAGCGCTGTTCCTGGCGCAGTTCATCGGCGACAAACCTCCCTTCGATCGCTTGGACACGCTGGCCGGGTGGGCCGCGGGCCTGGGTTATTCTGGCGTACAAGTACCGACCAGCACGCCCCCCCTGTTCGATCTGGCCCAGGCCGCGCAGAGCCAGGCGTACTGCGACGACGTCGCCGGCATGCTGGCCGGGCACGGCCTGCAGATCACCGAGCTGTCCACCCACCTGCAGGGGCAGCTGGTCGCCGTCCACCCCGCCTACGACAGCCTGTTCGACGGCTTCGCACCGCCGGACAAGCGCGGCGATCCCGCCGCCCGCCAGGCCTGGGCGGTGGAGCAGTTGAAGATGGCCGCCAAGGCCAGCCAGCGCCTGGGACTGACCGCGCACGCCACGTTCTCCGGTGCGCTGGCCTGGCCCTACTTCTATCCCTGGCCGCAACGCCCGCCCGGCCTGGTGGACGAGGCCTTCGCCGAACTCGGCCGCCGCTGGCGCCCCATCCTGGACGCCTTCGACGCCTGCGGCGTGGACCTGTGCTTCGAGATCCACCCGGGCGAGGACCTGCACGACGGCGCGACCTTCGAGCGCTTCCTGGAGGTGGTCGACCACCACCCGCGCGCCAGGATCCTGTACGACCCCAGCCACCTGCTGCTGCAGCAGATGGACTACCTGGGCTTCATCGACCGGTATCACCAGCGCATCGGCATCTTCCACGTCAAGGACGCGGAGTATCGCGCCAGCGCGCGCAGCGGCGTCTATGCCGGTTACCAGGACTGGATCGATCGTCCGGGGCGGTTCCGCTCGCTCGGCGATGGCCAGATCGACTTCAAGGCGATCTTCTCGAAGTTCGCGCAATACGATTTCCCGGGCTGGGCGGTGCTGGAGTGGGAGTGCTGCCTGAAGCATCCGGAAGACGGCGCGCGGGAGGGTGCCGCGTTCATCCGCGACCACATCATCCGCGTGACCGAACGCGCCTTCGACGACTTTGCCGACAGCGGCGCCGATCCGCAATCGCTGCGCCGCATGCTGGGGACCTGAGCCGATACCGCCCTGGGAGGGGAAGCCATGACGCACACCATGCCGCGCTTGGGCGCGATGATGTTTCTGCAGTTCTTCATCTGGGGGGCGTGGTTCGTGACCCTGGGGACGTACCTGGTGCAGGGTCCCCTGCAGGCCAGCGCGAGCCAGGTGGCGACGGCCTTCCTCAGCCAGTCCATCGGCGCCATCGTGGCGCCGTTCCTGGTCGGCCTGATCGCCGATCGCTACTTCGCGGCGCAGCGCATCCTCGCGGTGCTGCACCTCGCCGGCGCGGTGCTGATGTGGCTGGCGTCCACGGCGACGAGCTTCGGCATGTTCTCCGCCTGCGTCATGGTGTACATGCTGCTGTTCATGCCGACGCTGGCGCTGGCCAACAGCGTGGCGATGCGGCACATGCAATCGCCTGAAAAGCAGTTTCCGCCGGTGCGGGTGGCCGGCAGCGTCGGCTGGATCGTGGCGGGCGTGCTGATCGGCTGGCTGGGCTGGGAACAGGCGCACCGGCTCGAGCTGACGTTCCGGATGGCGGCGATCGCGTCGCTGGCCCTGGGCCTGTACGCCTTCACCCTGCCGCACACGCCGCCGCTGGCGCAACAGCGCGACGCCGGGCTGGGGCAGATCCTGGGACTGGACTCGCTGCGGCTGCTGAAGTCGCGCTCCTATCTGGTGTTCTTCCTGGCGTCCATCGCCATCTGCGTGCCGCTGGCGTTCTACTACAACTTCACCAACCCGTATCTCAACGATCTGGGCGTGCGCGGCGCGGCCGGCCTGCAATCGCTGGGCCAGGTGTCCGAAGTCCTGCTGATGCTGGTCATGCCGTTCCTGTTCGTGCGGCTGGGGGTCAAGACCATGCTGGCGCTGGGCATGGCGGCGTGGGTGGTGCGCTACGCCATGTTCGCCTTCGGCGATGCGGGCGGCGGCTTCTCCCTGCTGGTGATCGGCATCGTGCTGCACGGCATCTGCTACGACTTCTTCTTCGTCACCGGCCAGATCTACACCGATGCGCATGCCGGCCCCGCCGCGCGCAGCAGCGCGCAGGGGTTCATCACCCTGGCCACGTACGGCGTGGGCATGTTGATCGGCACGTTCCTGTCCGGCGCGGTGGTGGAGCACTACACCACGGCGGCGGGCCCGGACTGGCAGCAGATCTGGCTGTTCCCGGCAGGCGTGGCGCTGGCCGTGCTGGTCGCCTTCCTGTTGCTGTTCCGCGACCGGCCGGTCGTCGCGGCCGCCCCCTCCACGCGCTGAGAACCCACCGATGAGCAAACTTGGAATCGCCATCGTCGGCACGGGCATGATCGGCGCCGTGCATCGTCGCGCGGCGCTGCTGGCCGGCGCCGCGGTCCGCGGCGTCGTCGCCTCTTCCCCGCAACGCGCACGCGAGGTGGCGCAGTCGTGGGATGTCCCGCGCGCCTATCGCGACATCGAAGACGTCGTCGCCGATCCGCAGGTGCAGGTCGTGCACGTGTGCACGCCCAACCATCTGCACCGCGCCATGGCGCAGGCGGCGCTGGAAGCCGGCAAGCACGTGATCTGCGAAAAGCCGCTGGCCACGACGCTGGAAGACGCCCAGGCATTGGCGGCATTGGCCGCCTCGACCGGACTGGTCGCCACGGTGCCCTTCGTCTACCGCTACCACCCGGTGGTCCGCGAGGCGCGCGCCCGCATCGCGCAGGGCGAACTGGGGCCGCTGCGCCTGATCCACGGCAGCTACCTGCAGGACTGGCTGCTGGATCCCGCCAGCAACAACTGGCGCGTGGACCCGGCGCTGGGCGGCGCCTCGCGCGTGTTCGCCGACATCGGCTCGCACTGGTGCGACCTGGTGGAATGGGTCGGCGGCGAGCGTTTCGTCGACGTCAGCGCGGCGTTCGCGACCGTGATCGCCGAGCGCGGCACCCTCACCGGGCAGAGCTTCACCACGCCGGCGGCGGGCGGCGCGATGCAGGCGGTATCGAGCGAGGACGTGGCCGCGGCGATGTTCAGGACCGGCGCGGGCACGCTGGCTTCGTTGACGGTCAGCCAGGTCTCGGCGGGACGCCGCAACCGCCTCTGGTTCGAGATCGATGGCGCCAGGGCCAGCGTGGCGTTCGACCAGGAAGACGCCGAACGGCTGTGGATCGGCCTGCCCGACCAGCGCGAGGAAATCTTCGTGCGCGGGCCGGGCGCCGGCAGCGCCGAACAGCGCCGGCTGGCGACGTTGCCGGCCGGGCACGCGCAGGGCTACGGCGATTGCTTCGAGGCGTTCGTCGCCGACACCTATCGCGCCATCGAAGGCGGGCGGCCGGAAGGCCTGCCCACCTTCGAAGACGGATTGCGCTCGGCGCTGATCGTCGATCGCGTCATCACATCGGCCAGGACGCGCGCCTGGACATCCATCGGTTGAATCCCGGGAGGACTTCTTGATGAACACCCCTGCACGCAGGACCGCGACGCTCGCACTGCTGTTCCTCGCCGCCCTGCCCGCCTTCGCACGCGACGCCGCCGGCCCGCAAAAACCCATCGCAGTGCAGATGTACACGCTGCGCAACGCCGGCTCGCTGGACCAGCAGTTGAAGATCGTCCACGACGCCGGCGTGGGCGCGGTGGAAACGGTCGGCACGCAGAACGTCAGCGCTGCGGAACTCAAGCAACTGCTGGACAGGTATGCGATCAAGGCGATCTCGTCCCACGTGCAACTGGCCGATCTGCGCAAGGACCTGGACGGCGTGGTGACCTTCAATCGGTCGATCGGCAACACGACACTGGTGGTGCCGTACCTGGCCGAGAAGGATCGGCCGGCCGATGCCGCGGGCTGGACCGCCTTGGGCAAGGAACTGGGCCAGATCGCGAAGCGATTGCAGGCCAAGGGCATGCGCCTGGCCTACCACAACCACGACTTCGAGCTGGTCGACTTCAATGGCAAGACGGGGCTCGAATTGCTGTTCGCGGCGGCCGGCCCCGAGCTCGAGACCGAGCTGGATCTGGCCTGGGTCGCGCGTGCGGGCTACGACCCGGCGGCGATGCTGGGCAAGTTCAAGGGCCGCATGTTCGCGGTACACGCCAAGGACAACGCGCCGAAAGGCCAGGCCGAGGACGAGGGCGGCTTCGCCGCCGTGGGCAAGGGCGTCCTGGGCTGGAACGCGATCCTGCCTGCCGCGGCGGGCGCCGGCGTGCGCTGGTACATCATCGAGCACGACCGTCCGCGCGACCCGGCCACGGTCATCCGGACCGGCGCGGACTACCTGCGTGAACACCTGCCAGCCAACGTGCCCGCCAGTGCACGTCGCTAGCCCAAGAAGGAGCCACATTTGAAAACGATTCTGACAGTGGCCGCGGTTCTGCTGGGGGCGACGCTTGCGACCACGGCATGGTCCAAGGAGGACCCTGCGGCCGGCGCGCGGCTCTACGCAACGAACTGCACGGCCTGCCACGGCGCCAATCGCGCGGGCGTCCCGGGCGCGTTCCCCGCGCTCATCGACGTGGGCAAGCGGCTGGAGTCGGCGCAGATCAAGGAGAAGATCAGGAAGGGCGGCGGCTTGATGCCGCCCTTTCCCCAGCTGTCCCAACAGGACGTCGACGACCTTGCCAGCTTCCTGGCGCAATAGGATGCCGGCGCCGGCTGCGCGCCGGCGCTACAGTTCGCGCACCCAGATGTTGCGGTAGCTGACCTTGGAATCGTGCTCCTGCAGGGAGATCGGCGCGCACGCATGTGGCGCGTACGACGGCGCGCCGATGTACTCGGTCTTGCCCGACACGACGGTGTCGTCCTGCACCAGGACGCCGTTGTGCAGGACGGTGATGCGCGCGGGTGACGTGAGCCCGCCGCCCTGCGAAAAGCGGGGCGCCTTCCAGATGACGTCGTAGACCTGCCACTGGCCCGGCGCACGCGAGGCGTTCACCAGCGGAATGGCCTGCTTGTAGATCGCGCCGGCCTGGCCGTTGGCATAGGTCGGGTTGTTGTAGCTGTCGAGCACCTGCAGCTCATACAGGTCCTGCAGGAAGATGCCGCTGTTCCCCCGCTGCTGGCCTTCGAACCCCCGCGTCGCGGTGGGCGTGCGCCACTCGACGTGCAGCTGGATGTCGCAGAAGCGCTGCTTGGTCCGGATGCCCTTGCTTCCCGGAACCACGGTCAGCGCGCCGTCGGCGACGAGCCAGGGCACGCGTCCGCCCTGCTCCGACTCCCAGGCGGAGAGATCCTTGCCGTCGAACAGCACGATCGCGTCGGAGGGCGCGCGGCCCGGGGGCGTGGCCACCATCGCGGGCACGGGTTTCCACACCTCGGTCTTCTTCGGATCGCGCGCGGGGTCGTCGCTGGCCTGCGCGAACGCAGGCGCCGCGGCCAGCAGGCAGGCCGCCATCAGGAGGGATCTGGTCATCGTGTTTCCGGGGAAGTGGCGCATGGGCGGATCGTTGCGGTCCATCAGTTGGTCGCCCAAGCGGGCGTACCGGGGGCATAGGCGAGGTCGCCGTCGTAGCGACCCGGCACGGCGACGTACTGCAACACTTCGGTCGCGGCGACCTTCGAGGTGAAGAAGCTGAAGATGGCCAGCTGCTTGATCATCGTGAAGGGATGCGGCATCGCGTCCGCCGCTTTGGCAGTGCCGGTGTCGGTCACGGTGACGAGGTGTTTCCTGGCTTCCGCATCCAGGGCGCGCAGCAGCTCGGTGCGGGCCTGCGGCGCGAGCGACACGAATCGGCCGCCGGCGCGTTTGTCGATGTCGGCCAGGCCGGCGCGGAACGCCGCCTGCTGCTCGGCGGTGTAGCAATCGGTGACGAATCGCGCCATGAACGCACCGACGCCGGCGTCCTTCGCCCCCGGCGTCTTGGTTCGCGGCAGGATGGTCTCGGCGATCTCGTCCAGCGTGCCGACCTCGGCGGCGGAGAAGGCGTTCTTCGCGCCCTCGGCCGGCGCCTGTCCGTGGACGAGCGCGGGCAGGCCGACCATGGCCGCGCCCGTGGCGGCGACGATCATCTTCAGCAGTTCGCGGCGATCCATCACAGGTTCCCCGCTTTCAGTTCGCGCACGGCATGGTCCGCTGCCCGTGCCGTCAGCGCCATGTAGGTCAGCGAGGGATTCACGCAGGCGCTGGAGGTCATGCAGGCGCCGTCGGTCACGTAGACATTCGGCGCGTCCCAGACCTGGTTGTGCTGGTTCAGCACGGAGTTTTTTCGGTCACGGCCCATGCGCGCGGTGCCCATCTCGTGGATGCCCTTGCCCGGGGCGTAATCGTCATCGTGCATCTGCACGTCCTTGACGCCGGCGGCCTCCAGCATCTCGGCGGCATCGGCGGCCATGTCCTTGCGCATGGCCTTTTCGTTCGCGCGCAGGGACACGTCCATCGCCAGCACCGGCAGCCCCCATTTGTCCTTGCGGTGCCGGTCCAGGCGAATCGTGTTGTCGTGGTGAGGCAGCATTTCGCCGAATCCAGTCATGCCGATGCGCCATTCGCCCGGCAGGGTCAGCGCGTCCTTCAGGTCGGCGCCGATGTTCAGCTCGGCGATCTCGCGCGACCACCCGGTGCGGCTGGCGCCGCCCTGGTAGCCGAACCCGCGCAGGTAGCCGCGCTTGTCCGCGGCGACGTTGCGGAAACGGGGAATGTAGAAGCCGCAGGGACGACGGCCGAAGTAGTACTTGTCGTCGTAGCCCTCGACCCGGCCGGCGGCACCGGCGCCGAAATGATGGTCCATCACGTTGTGCCCCAGCTCGCCGGACGAAGACCCCAGCCCGCCTTCCCAGACATCGGTGGCCGAGTTCATCAGCAGCCAGGTCGAATTGAAGGAGGACGCGTTGAGGAAGATGACGTTGGCCGTGTACTGGTAGGTCTGTCCGCTCTCGGCATCGATGATCTCCACGCCCCGCGCACGCTTGCGGTCCTTGTCGTAGAGCACTTCCTTGACGATCGAGAAGGGCCGCAAGGTCAGGTTGCCGGTCTTCATGGCCGCCGGCAGCGTCGCCGACTGGGTCGAGAAGTAGGCGCCGTAGGGGCAGCCCAGGATGCACTTGTTGCGGTACTGGCAGTTGACGCGGCCCTGCTCGACCTTGGGCTCGGTGATGTTCGCGGTGCGCGAGTGGATCAGGTGCCTGGTCCCGCCAAAGGCCTTCTTGATCCGCGCGGCCACGTCCTTCTCGACGATGTTCAAAGGGATCGGCGGCAGGAACTCGCCGTCGGGCAACACGTCCAGGCCCTCGCGCGTGCCGGCGATGCCGGCGAACTTCTCCACGTAGTCGTACCAGGGCGCGATGTCGGCGTAACGGATCGGCCAGTCGATGGCGATGCCGTCCTTGAGGTTCGCCTGGAAATCCAGGTCCGACAGGCGATAGCTCTGCCGTCCCCACATCAGCGAGCGGCCGCCCACGTGATAGCCGCGGAACCAGTCGAACCGCTTGATCTCGGTGTAGGGCGATTCCTTTTCGTTGGCCCACATCCCCTGCAGATTCTCGACCAGGCCGTAGTCGCGCATCAGCACCGGGTAGTCGGCCTTCATCGCCTGGGTCGGCCGGTTGTGGTGCGGGAAATCCCACGCCTCCTTCATCGCGTTGACGTAGTCCTTGACGTGTTCGATGTTGCGGCCGCGTTCCAGCATCAGGACCTTGAGGCCTTTCTCGGTCAGTTCCTTCGCCGCCCAACCGCCACTGATTCCCGAGCCGACGACGATGGCGTCGTAGTGATTGTCTGCCATGGGTTCTACTTCACCTGGGTGGATATCGTTTCAGACGTCGCAGAGGCGGATCGCCTCGCGCAGCGAGCCGACGGGATCCGGCGCCGCAGGCATGAATTCCTGCGCCAGATAGCCGTCGAAACCGGTATCGCGGATCGCGCGACAGATGGCGGGATAGTGGAGTTCCTGATCGTCTCCGATCTCGTGCCGGCCAGGCACGCCCGCGGTGTGGTAATGCTTGAAGAACGCATGATGCTTGCCGATGGTGGCGATGATGTCGCCCTCCATGATCTGCATGTGGTAGATGTCGTACAGCAGGCCGAAATGCTCCGAGCCGATCCGCCGGCACAGCTCGACGCCCCATGCGGAGTGGTCGCACAGGTAGTCGGGATGATCGACCCTGGAGTTCAGCAGCTCCATCACCAGCACGACGCCGCGCTTCTCGGCATGCCCGAGGATGCGCTTGAGCCCCGCCTCGGCGTGGGCCATGCCTTCCTGAGGGTCCATGCCGTTGCGATTGCCGGAAAAACAGATGAGGTTGCGATAACCGGCATCGGCCACCAGGTCGATGTGCCGCGTGTAGCGCTCGACCAGCTGGTCGTGGAACTGGCGGCCGGCGAAGCCCTTGTCCAGGCCCAGTTCCGCGCCGTTGCACATCGAGCTGTACACGCCATTCGCCTTCAGCGTCGGCCAATCCGCCGGGCCGACCAGATCGATGGCGGCGAAACCGATGCCTTTCACCGTCTGGCAAAGCTGGGCGATCGACTGCTGCGGGAACGTCCAGCGGGCGACGGAATGCTTCATGTTGCCTTTGAGCGGCGCGGCAGCGGCAAACGCAGGCAGCACGCCCGCAGCGCCCAACCCAAGGCTGCCGGCCACGGCAATGCGCAGCGCATCTCGCCGCGTGAATCCCGGGGCCGGCGCCGGTCCGATCGATTGGATGGACATCCGCTTTCCGGCCTCCCAACCGGCATCAAACGCTGACGATTGCCGCAATGCAATCGATTGCACCATAAAGGAGAGATTCGTTTTTTTGCAAGACGCAGTGCACGAAAACCCATGCTGCAGGGCACAACGTCGTCGCGCCGGTCGCTGCAGGACGGTGGTGGAATTTCGGATAGCCCATGGAGGTGGACCACTAGGTGCCTTTCGCATAGGCGGCTCAGGAAGCCGCTTCGGCACGCAAGCTCCTACCCACCTCGGTCCCCATTGCCGACGCCCGGCGTGTTCGCCGCCCCTACCCGATCGTGGCCGGACCAGTGACGCCGCGTTCGAACTGGGCCGATTCAGGCACTGCCTTCGAGAAGAACTTGCCCGGCACCGTGGACGAGCGCCTGGATTGCGGCTGGGCGCTGGGGGTGCCTTTGACACGTTCGATCGCGGCCTGCGCGTCCACCCAAGCGATGGCGTGTTGATCCGCGTTTGTTTCGCCGACTGTCGAAGCTGCAGCCCTGTCGGACTTTCACCGAGGAAGAATCATCGAAAAAAGAAAAGCCCCGTAAAAACGGGGCTCTCTTCGGATGTCCATCACCACTTGCTGCCACGCGTGGTTCAGAACGGGATGTCGTCGTCGGCGAAATCGTCCATCGGCGCGGACTGCTGCGGCGCCGGCTGCTGGCGGCGCGGGGCGTAGTCCTGGCCGCCGCCGCCCTGGTTCGGGCGTTCCTGGCGCGGCGGGGCCGAGCGCTGCGGGCGATCGCCGCCCATGCCGGCACCACCGCCGCCACCGCCTTCGCCGCGGCCGCCCAGCATCTGCATCTCGTCGGCGACGATGTCGGTGGAGTACTTCTCCACGCCGTCCTGGCCGGTGTACTTGTCGTAGCGGATCGAGCCTTCGACGTAGACCGAGCTGCCCTTGCGCAGGTACTCGCCGGCGATCTCGCCGAGCTTGCCGAAGAACACCACACGGTGCCATTCAGTGCGCTCCTGCTGGTTGCCGTCCTTGTCCTTGCGCACGCTGGTGGTGGCCAGGCTGATACGGGTGATCGCCATGCCGGACTGGGTGTACTTGGTGTCGGGATCGTTGCCGAGGTTGCCGACGAGGATGACTTTGTTGATGCCGCGGGCCATGGAATTCTTCCGTTCGGGATGGTGAACCCGCTCGGGCGCGGGCAGGTCGGATGGGGGCGCCCGCTCGGGAACGGACGTAGACAGTGAATTATACCGGGCTGGCGGCGGATATCAGCCTTCCCCCGGTTCAGGCGTCAGACTTGCCCCTGCCGGGGTGGCCTATAATCCCTGCATTCCCCTCAGTACGACCGCATGAGCCTCGCCGAAGACCTCCGCCCCGCCCTGGGGCTGCCTCAGATCCAGGCGCTGGCGGCGCCCGACATGAGCGCCGCCGATGCCCTGATCCGCCGCCGTCTGGCTTCGGACGTGGTGCTGATCAACCAGATCGCCGAGCACATCGTCTCCGCCGGCGGCAAGCGCCTGCGGCCGATGCTGGTGATGCTGGCCGGGCGCGCCTGCGCCGGCGGCGGGCCGGTGCACCACCAGCTGGCGGTGATCGTCGAGTTCATCCACACCTCGACCCTGCTGCACGACGACGTGGTCGACGAATCGGACCTGCGCCGCGGCCGCAGCACCGCCAACGCGCTGTGGGGCAACGCGCCCAGCGTGCTGGTCGGCGATTTCCTGTATTCGCGCAGCTTCCAGCTGATGGTCGAACTGGACGACATGGCGGTGATGCGGCTGCTGGCCGACACCACCAACCGCATCGCCGAAGGCGAGGTGCTGCAGCTGCTGCACGTGCACAACCCCGATACCGACGAGGCCGCCTACCTGCGCGTGATCGAGCGCAAGACCGCGGTGCTGTTCGCCGCCGGCACCCGGCTCGGGGCGATGGCCTCGGGCGCGTCGGCAGAAGTGCAGCAGCGGCTGTACGACTACGGCATGCACCTGGGCTATGCGTTCCAGATCGCCGACGACGTGCTGGACTACACCGCCGATGCCGCCGACCTGGGCAAGAACCTGGGCGACGACCTGGCCGAGGGCAAGGCCACGCTGCCGCTGATCCACGCGATGGCCCATGCCGACGCCGCCACCCGCCAGCGCCTGCGCCACATCGTCGAACAGGGCGATGCGGAGGCGATGCCGGAAGTGCTGGCGGCGATCCAGGCCAGCGGCGGGCTCGACTACAGCCGGCGCCGCGCCGCCGAATACGCCGCCGCCGCCGAACGCGCGCTGGACGGCCTGCCCGAGAGCGAAGCGGTGGCCGCATTGCGCGGCCTGGCGCGCTACGCGGTCGAACGCAGGCATTGATCCGGCGCGCGGGGCGCGCCGGATGGGATTGGGGATTCGGGATTGGGGATTCGCAAGGGCGGCAGAGTCGCGTTTGACGGATTACGAATTCCAAACCCGGTCGCTGCGGGACCGGATCGGTGATCGGGATTGGCCTTTGCGAATCTCCAATCCCGAACCCCCAATCCCGAATCCCGGCCCCCAAGCCCTAATCCCACCGCTCCTCAAAGAACTCGTGCAGCATCCGGTACGCCCGCTTGGCCGCACGCGGGTTGTACTGGCAACCCGGCGGGCTGTTGGCGTCGGCCTCGGCGAAGCAGTGCACGGCGCCGCTGAAGTTGACGAACTGCCAGTCGGCGCCGGCCGCGTTCATTTCCTGCTCGAAGGCGGCGATGTCGTCGCGGCTCACGCTCTTGTCGTCGGCGCCGTTGAGCACCAGCAGCGGCGTCTTCGCGCTGCCCGCGGCCGCCGGCGATGGCGTGGACAGGCCGCCGTGCAGGCTGACCACCCCGTCCAGCGGCGCGCCGGCGCGCACCAGTTCCAGCACCGTGCTGCCGCCGAAGCAGAAGCCGACCGCGCCGATCCGCGTGGCGTCCAGCGGCGCCTTGCCGGCCTGCGCCTTCAGCACCTCGACCGCCTTCAATGCACGCGCGCGCAGCGTCGGCGGATCCTTTTTCAGCGCGCCGGCGAACTGCCCGGCTTCGGTGTCGTTGGCCGGGCGCTTGCCCTTGCCGTAGACGTCGGCCACCAGCACCACGTAGTCGTCTCCGGCGAGTTGCTTGGCTTTTTCGATCGCCGACGCGTTGACGCCGCGCCAGTTCGGCACCATTACTAGGCCCGGGCGCTTGTCGTGGTCGCCGTCGTCGTAGACCAGCACGCCGCTGAAGCTGTCCTTGCCGACCTTCCATTCCACCGGCTTGGCCTGCATCGCGGCCAGCGCCGGCAACGGCAACGCCAGGGCCAGGCCCAGCAGGCCGATCCACCGCATCGAACGAGTGCGCATCGCGTCTCTCCCATCGGAACCAGCCGGCAGTCTACTGTGGGAGCGACTTCAGTCGCGACGGGCTTTATCGGTAGTGCCCGTCGCGACTGGAGCCGCTCCCACGGACAGCATCATCGATCGAAGCGCTCCAGGCACGGCACCTGATAAGCGGCGTGCGCGCCAACCCACTGCAGGAGCAACCGGCTCAGGCGATGCCCAGCCCCGGAATCGCACTGATCGCCTCCGGGTCGAACCCGGCCAGTTCGGCGAAATGGCGGCCGCGCGCGACGTAGTCGCGGTAGGCGCCGAAGCTGGGCGCGCCCGGCGACAGCAGCACCACGCCGCCAGCCGCGCCCAGGGCGTCGCGCGCCCGCGCCAGCGCCGCCGGCAGGTCCGCCGCGGCGTGCAGGCCGAAACCGCCGGCCGCGGCCTGCGGCGCCAGCAGCGCGTGGATGCGCGGGCCGTTGGCGCCCATGGTGACGATCTCCAGCGGCGCGCCGGCGCGCATGCGTTCGGCGAAGTCCTGCCAGTCCAGGCCGCGGTCGTGGCCGCCGACCAGCAGCGCGATGCGGCGCCCGCGGAAGCAGTCCAGCGCCGCCAGCGTGGCGTGCGGCGTGGTGCTGATCGAATCGTTGACGTAGGCGATGCCGTCGCGCTCGCCCAGCGTCTGCAGCCGGTTCGGCAACGGCCGGAACTGCGCCGCGGCCGGCGCCAGCGCCGCCGCGTCCAGGCCCAGCGCCTCGATCGCCGCCAGCACCGCGCACAGGTTGCCGCGATTGTGCCGGCCCGGCAGCGGCACCCGCGCGCTGTCGAACACCGCCACGTCGCCGCGATGCACCACGTCGCCGCGCATGTGCCAGCCGTCCTCGCGGTTGAACCAGCGCACCTCGCTGTCGGCCAGCGCCAGCGCCGCCAACTGCGGATCGGCGGCGTTGAGCAGCGCGATGCGCGGCCGCGCCTGGGTCACCAGCGCCAGCTTGTCCTCGATGTAGCGCGCCTGGCTGCCATGCCAGTCCAGGTGCTCCGGGAACAGGTTCAGCACCAGCGCCAGCTGCGGCCGCGCGCCGCTGCGCGCCACGTCGCCGGTCTGGTAGCTGGACAGCTCGATCGCCCAGTAGTCCGGCGGCTGCGGCGGCGCCAGCACTTCCAGCAGCGGCAGGCCGATGTTGCCGACCAGCCCGGTGCGATGCCCGCCGGCGCGCAGCAGGTGCGCCAGCAGTGCGGTGCTGGTGCTCTTGCCCTTGGTGCCGGTGACGCAGACGCTGCCCGGCACCACGCCGTCGGCGCCGGCGTGCTCGGCGAACCACAGCGCGGTACCGCCGAGGAAGCGCGTGCCGGCCGCCACCGCGGCCTGCGCCTCGGCCCGGTACGGACTGATCCCCGGCGACTTGATCACCACATCGAACGCCGCCAGCCGCTCGGCGCTGGCCTCGGTCTCCACGCGCAGCGCCGGATCGCCCAACGCCGCCAGCGACGCCGCCTCGTCAGCCGAACAGAACACCGTCAGCGGCAGCGCCGCCGCCGATTCCCCATTCCCCATTCCACATTCCCGGCCGCGCACCGCGGCGTACGCCGCCCGCCCCTCGCGGCCCCAGCCCCACAGCGCGACGCGCAACCCCTCAAGCTGCGAAATTCGCACGCACGCGTTCCCACAGTTCGGCCGGGATGCGGTGCTGCGCGTCCAGCGCCAGCAGCGGCTCCACGCGCAGGTCTTCGGCGTCCAGCTGCGGCTGGATCTCGCGGATGAAACGCGCCACCAGCGCGTCCTCCTTCCATTCCGCGCGCGCAGCCAGCGTGGCCATCGCCGCGCGCGATTCGCGGCCCTCGCCGACGCATTCGAACGGCTTGTGGTCCTGGAACTCCAGCAGCGCGTCGAAACCCGGCGCCTGCGCCGCGTCGTCGAGCAGGTTGCGGCCGAAGATCCGCACCAGCCGCGTCTTGGGCATGAACGGCGCCAGCGCCAGGAACACGAAATGGCACTTCGGGCAGACCCCGCACCAGCGGTGCGCCGGGCGCTCGCCGAGGATGTGGAAGTTGCGGTTGCAGCTGGAGAAATGCGCGTCGTAGTGGTCGTTCTTGGCGAACTGGCGCGCCACCGCCAGCTCCGACAGCGGGCGCAGCAGCGAGTAGTAGCGCAGGTCCGCGGCCACGTAGCGCTGCACCTGCGCGCCGAACGCCTGCTCGAACGCCCAGCCCTTGGACCACTGGTGATTGACCTCGCCGGTGCCGGCGATCTGGCTGCCGTAGCTGGCCGAGTGCTCGTTGGAGAACACCACCTGGCCGGCGTCGTGCAGCAGCGCGGCGAACACCAGGATCGCCGAGTTCACCGCGGTCACCGGGATATGCCCGTTCCACGCGCCCTGCCGGTTCAGTTCGAACAGCTCCGGCGCCAGCGCGCGGCCGATGTTCAAGGTCGGCAGCGCGGTGCGTTCGGCGCAGGCGCGGATCAGCTGCGAACCGCCGATCCAGGCCACGGTCTGCTCCACCCCGGCCGCGCGCAGCGCCTCGATGCTGACCAGCGAATCCTTGCCGCCGCCGATCGCGACCAGCGCGTGCGCGCGCAGGCCCAGCGCCGCCGCGCCCTCGCCCGCCGGCGCCGTCGCGGGGAACCGGATCTTGCCGTGCAGGTCCAGGCCGTTGCGGTAGGCGAACTCGCCCAGGCCATGCAGGTACACGCTGTCCAGCAGCGCGGCGGTGTCGGCGTCGATCGCGTAGTCGTCGATGGCGATCCGCGGCGGCACCGCGGCCTTGTAGTAGCTGACCCCGGCGATCAGGTGCAGCAGGCGCAGCGCGCGCTGCACCGCCTGCGCGCGCGCCGCGTCCAGCACGAACGGCGCGCCGGGCACGGTGATCGTCTCCACCAGCTCCGGGCCCTGGTCGAAGGCATAGACCAGGCGCGCCACGCCGCTGTCGGCGTCGAACGCGCAGCGCACGAAGCGGAAGGTGGTGATCTGCTGTTTGTCGAAAGCGGTCATGGCGTATCCGGAATCAGGTGGACCGGCATTCGCGCCGCAGCGCGGCGAGCCGGTCGCGGTGCGCGCGGCGGCGCAGGAAGATGGGTCTCAGCCTGCGGGCGCATCGATCACGTCCTCCCGCGGCAGCTCGCGCTGGTTGTAGGTGCTGGCCATCGCGTAGCCGTAGGCGCCGGCGTCGGCGATCAGCATCACGTCGTCCGGCGCGGTGGCGGCCGGCAGCCGGCGGCGCTTGCCGAACACGTCGCTGGATTCGCAGATCGGGCCGACCACGTCGAACACCGCATCGGCCTGGTCCTGCAGCCGGCTGAGGTTGGCCACGTCGTGCCAGGCGTCGTACAGCGCCGGACGCACCAGCGCGTTCATGCCCGCGTCCAGGCCGACCCGGCGGATGCCGTCCTTGTCGATCACCTGGGTGGCGCGGGTCAGCAGCACGCCGCACTCGGCGACCAGGTAGCGGCCCGGCTCGATCGCCAGGCGGAACGCCGGATGCACCGCCTTGACCTCGGCCAGGCCCTGCGCCCAGGCGTCCAGGTCGAACGGCTCGTCGTCGGCGCTGTACGCGATCGGCAGGCCGCCGCCGATGTCGATGACTTCCACGCTGCCGATGCGGCGCGCGAAGCCGGCCAGTTCGTCGCACATGCGCCGCCAGTGCTGCGCGGTCTCCACGCCGCTGCCCAGGTGCGCGTGCACGCCAACGATGCGGATGTCCAGGCTGCGCGCGGCCTCGACGAATTCGTCCACCCGCGTGGCCGACAGCCCGAACTTGGAGGCCTTGCCGCCGGTGTTGACCTTCTCGTGGTGGCCGTCGCCATGGCCCAGGTCGATGCGCAGCCACAGGCTGCGGCCGCGGAACAGCTCCGGCCAGCGCTGCAGCAGCTCGACGTTGTCGACGGTGACGGTCACCCCCAGCGCGAACGCGGCTTCGTACTCGGCCTTCGGCGCGAAGCTGGGGGTGAACAGCACGCGCCGCGGCGACAGCTCCGGCAACGTGTCGAACACCCGGCGCAGTTCGCCGTGCGACACGCATTCCAGGCCGAAGCCTTCGGCGACCAGCGCCTCCAGGAGCGCCGGGTGCGAGTTGGCCTTGATCGCGTAGTAGCGCTGGTCGATCGGCGCGATCGCCTGCAGCGCGCGGGCGCGCTCGCGCAAGGTCGGCAGGTGGTAGACGTAGCGCGGCGTGCCGGCCTGCGCCAGGCGCAACAGGTGCGCGCGCTCGGCGTGCCACCACGGCGTGGGCCGCGCGCGCACGCTGCCGGTGATCTCGCGCCAGCGCGGGCCGAACACCTCGGTCTCCTCCACCGGCATCGCGCCGCTGTCGATCAGCTCGGCGTGCAGGATCGGCAGCAGGCCGTCGGCATCGGCCTCGTCGATGACGAAGGTCAGGTTCAGGTCGTTGGACGACTGCGAGATCATGTGCACGCGCTCCTTGCCGAACGTGGCCCACACGTCCGAGAGCTTGTGCAGCAGCGAGCGCATGCCGCGCCCGACCAGGGTGATCGCCGCGCACGGCACGATGATCTTGACCCGGCAGATCTCCGCCAGGTCGGCCGACAGCGCCGCCAGCACGTCGGTGTTGACCAGGTTCTCGCTGGGGTCCAGCGACACGGTGACGTTGGTCTCGGCCGAGCCGATCAGGTCCACCGACAGCCCGTGCTTGGCGAAGCGCGCGAACACGTCGGCCAGGAAGCCGACCTGCTGCCACATGCCGATACCTTCCATCGACACCAGCACGATGCCGTTGCGGCGGCTGATCGCCTTGACCCCGGGCACGGTGCGCGCGTTGCCGTCGATGCTGGTGCCGGGCAGCTCTGGGCGCTCGGTGTCCAGGATCGCCATCGGCACGCCGCCGTCGCGGCACGGCTTGATCGAGCGCGGGTGCAGCACCTTGGCGCCGGTGGTGGCGATTTCCTGCGCCTCGTAATAGTCCAGCCGGGTCAGCAGGCGCGCGTCCGGCACCTCGCGCGGGTTGGCGCTGAACATGCCCGGCACGTCGGTCCAGATCTCCACCCGGCTGGCGCCGAGCAGCGCGCCGAAGTACGCCGCCGAGGTGTCCGAGCCGCCGCGGCCGAGGATCGCGGTGCCGCCGTCTTGGTGCCGGGAGATGAAGCCCTGGGTGATCAGCATCCGCGCCGGCTGGGCGACGAAGCGCTCGCGCCAGGCGGCGTCGGACTGCCACTGGCACGACACCGACAGCCGCTTGGACCACTCGCTCTGGTTGGGCTGCGGTGGCAGCGCGTCCAGCCACTGGCGCGCGTCCATCCAGCCGATGTCCAGGCCGCTGGCGCGCAGGTAGGCCGCACCCAGCGTGGAGGACAGCAATTCGCCCTGGCCCAGCACCTCGGCCTGCCAGTCCAGCGTGCGCGCCGCCGCGCGCGGGTCGTCCAGCAACCCGCGCAGCGCCGCCAGGCGTTCGCCGAGTACGGCGTCGGCGTCCAGTTCCAGCTCGCCCAGGAACTGGCGGTGGCGCTGCTCCAGCGCGGCCACGCGCTGCGCGCTGTCGGCGCTGCCGTCGGCGATGGCGGTCAGTTCGTTGGTCACCCCCGACAGCGCCGACACCACCACCAGCACCCGCGCGCCGGTCTCGTCGGCGCGTTTTTTCGCCAGCGTTCCGATCGTGTCCCAGCGATGACGACGCGACACCGAGGTGCCGCCGAACTTGAGGACGATCCAACGATCGACGTGGGGGGAAGAGGACATTTCGTGTGGGGGGTCTGGTGGAGGGAAAGAGGCCCGGAACGCCGGGCGGAACCTGCGATTCTATGCCAAGCCCGGCGCTTGCTGGGGGTTGCCGGCAAAGCGCGGGCGCACCGGCGCGCACGCCGATTGCTAAGCTGCGCGCCCCACTCGCGAATGCCCGCCATGACCACGCGCCGTTTCCTGCAACTGGATGTGTTCTCCCCGCGCCCCGGCGCCGGCAACCCGCTGGCCGTGGTGCTGGATGCGCAGGGCCTGGACGCGGCGGCCATGCAGGCGATCGCGCGCTGGACGCGGCTGCCGGAGACCACCTTCGTGTTCCCGGCCACGCAGCCGGGCGCCAGCTACGGCATCCGCATGTTCAGTCCGCAGAAGGAGGTGCCGTTCGCCGGCCATCCCAGCGTCGGCACCGCGCATGCGGTGCTGGAGGCCGGCATCGCCGCGCCCAGGGACGGCCTGTTGGTGCAGGAAGGCGTCGCCGGGCTGCTGCCGCTGCGGGTGGACGTGGACGGCGGCGTGCGCAGCATCGCGATCCGTACCCCGCGCGCACGGGTGGCGGAGACCGCCGATGCCGCGGATCCGCGCCTGGCCGCCGCGCTGCGCGGCTGGACGCTCGGCACGCAGCCGCCGGTGCTGATGGACGGAGGCAGGCGCTGGTGGCTGGTCGACGTCGCCGACGAGGCCACGCTGCGCGGCCTGGCGCCCGACTGGGACGCGGTTGCCGCATTGGCCGAGAGCACCGGCAGCATGGGCGTGTTCGCCTACGCGCGTGCCGGCGGCCAGGATTACGAACTTGCCGTGCGCGCCTTCGTCGGCAACGGCCGCCGCTTCGAGGACGCCGCGTCGGGCGCCGCCAACGCGGTGCTCGCGGCATGGCTGGACCATCGCCACGCCCTGCCCGGCCGCGACGGCCGCTACGTCGCCAGCCAGGGCCGCGAGGTCGGCCACGACGCCTTGCTGACCCTGAGCGTGGACAGCGCCGGCGAGGTCTGGTCCGGCGGCCAGGTGCAGACCGTCATCGATGGCCGCATCGACTGGCGCTGAGCCGGAACGGAGTCGCCTGCCTTACGGCAATCCAAGAAGGACCAGCGGCCAAGGGCTTGGCACTCGCCTCGAAGCGGCCAGGCACCGCAGCGCCGGCCGCGCCGTTCCTGCGGTTGCTCAGCGCGTCCCGGCGCGCCGCATGACGATGGCCGGGCCGAACCGTGTCGTCGTATCGGAAACGACGTCGAAACCGCAGGCTTGGTAGAACGCCACCGCGTCCGGGCTTGCCACGACATGGACGGCGACCGGCGCATCGCCACCGAACTCGGTGGCCGCGCCCTGGACCAATCGCCGCCCCACTCCCCGCCTCCAGTGGGACGGGGCGACGAACAAGCCTTCCAGTTCGATTCCGTCCTCCCGCCGACCCACCGCGGCGAACCCGACGATGTCGCGCCCGTGTTCGGCAAGCAGCACCGCGCCCGCGCGCAACTGGTCCTCGGGAACACGCAGCAAGTCGGGATGGGCCAGGAGCGCCTGCCTGTACTCGTCGGCCACCAGCGACGCCTCGCGCTTTAACCTGTTCAAGGCGGCGCCGTCGGCCGGCGTTGCAATACGCAGTTTCATGGCTCACCGCAGCTTCGGAGGACGTCGGGGACCGCTGCGGCGCATTCTAAGAGGAGCAAGCCGCTGGTGCCGGCTGCTGCCACTGCCTCGCTTGCGGGGGCATTTCCGCCTGCGTCGGTAGCGAGAGCAGCTATTGGCACGACGCCAAGCGAAGCGCTGCAGGCAGCGGTGCAGCGGGCAGCGGCGTGCCGGCATGCGCCACATCGGCCAAGACGACCCATGCCGCTTGTGCAGACAGCCGCCGCTCCCGCCCTACCGTGATGCGCTACGCCGGCGATCTATGGGCAGCATGACCGGAGCCCTCCCGCCACGCAGGCGCCGATCAATCCGGCAGCACGTCCACCCGCACGCGGATGCGGTCGCCCGGACGCTGCGTGGTATGGGTGTGGTAGTAGCGGCCGCCGTACTCGTAGGTCACGTCGTAGCCGTCCACCCGGTCGTAGCTTTCGCTGCGATAGGCCACCGGCTCGCAGACGCTGACCGAGCCGGTCCGCACCGTGGTGCGCGCGTTGCTGTCGTAGATCGAGCGCCCGGCCAGGCCGCCGACCATGGTACCGACCGCGGTGCCGACGAAACGCCCGCTGCCGCCGCCGACGCGGCTGCCCAGCAACGCGCCGGCGATGCCGCCGACCACGGTGGCGGCGCTGCGCCCGCCGTCGTTGCCGCGATAGCCATCGCTGTAGTAGCCGCTGCGGTAGCCGTTCTCGACGTATTCGTCGGAGGCCGGGCGTTCGTAGCAGCGCTCGGTGGTCTCGCGCGGCCCGCGCACCGGCACGATGACCGGGTCGGCACGCACCACGCGGGCGTAGTCGTAGGCGCCGTTGCCCGAATAGCCGCGGTCGCGATAGTCGTCGTAGCGGCCGTAGTCCTGCGCAGCGGCGGAGCCGACCACGCCCACGGCGAGCGCGGCGGTCAGAAGACGGGTCGAGAGCTTGTTCATGGCGAGGATTCCAGGCGCGTGGATCGCGCAACCGCATGCTCGGTCCGCGCCGGTGAAACACGACTGAATTGGGACCGGCCGGCGCCGACTGTTTAGCGCGGCGACAGCTGCCGCTACACGGACGCTAATGCGCTTATGCGCGTTCGCCGCTGGAACGCGCCCGGCAACGCACCGAAGCGGCAGGCCGCGCCTGGCGCAGCGCAGGCGCGGCCGGGACAAGACGGCGTTTCGAAAGCGCGCGGCCCGGCGGGCACCGGGCCGCCACGCTCAACCCAGGTCCGCTTCCAGGCTGATCGGCACGGCGCTGAGCGCCTTGGACACCGGGCAGTTCTGCTTGGCGTCGTCGGCCAGCGCGCGGAACTGCGCGGCCTCGATGTTCGGGACCACCGCCTTGACCTTGAGCCGGATCTGCGACAGCTGCGGACCGCCCTCCATCGACAGGTCGACTTCGGCGCGCGTGTCCAGCGAGGTCGGCGGGAACCCGGCCTCGCTCAACTTGGCCGACAGCGCCATGGTGAAGCAACCGGCGTGTGCGGCGGCGATCAGTTCTTCCGGGTTGGTGCCCTTCTCGTCGCCGAAGCGGCTGCTGAAGGCGTAGCGGGTGTTCTCCAGCAACCCGCTCTGCGGCGTGCTCAGTTGGCCCTTGCCGCTCTTGAGGTCGCCTTCCCAATGCGCGGTGGCGTGACGCGAAATGCCCATGCGGTGCTCCTGTCGGTGGATGAGACCGGCACGATAAGGCAGAACGCGTTACGGCCTTGTGCGGCGCAGCGCGCCGAGCCACCGGCGACAGACGATTCCCGCGCCATGCCATCTGGTTCGCTGCGCCCATGGCTGCGCGCTGCGCACCGGCATGGCCGGCTCGACGACGGCCGATGGCGACGGCAATCCGCACGCGGCCACACGCGTGCGCGACAGGCGGACCGCGCCAGCGTCGGCGGCGCGCCCGCATGCGGGCGCCGCCGCAGAGGCGGACAGCCACGCCGCAGACGGCGTTCGCGACGCGCCAGGCGAGCACGCCTCGCGCGCCCGAGGGCATCGGCGCGACGCGTCCCCGACGGCGGTACGCTGCCGTTTTTCCGAGCCAAAGCCGCCCGGCGACGCAAAAAAGACCCGGCACCGGGTTTTTTTCGGTGTTTTTTGCCGTTTGCCTATTGGCGCGGCGTAGCACATGCCCTACATTTCGCCATGCCGACGGGGTCGGCGCGACCCAACCACCTATCGTTTACGGAATCAGGACATCATGGCAAAGACCGCGAAAAAGGCTGCCCCGAAAAAGGCAGCGAAGAAAGTAGCCACCAAGACCGCCGCCAAGCCGGCCGCTCCCAAGCCGATCAAGGACGCACTGAGCAAGTCCGCACTCGTCGCGCATATCGCCGAAACCAGCGGCGTCATCGCCAAGGACGTGCGCGCGGTGATGGCCTCGCTCGAGCAGGCCGTGGCCGGTTCGGTCAACAAGAAGGGCGCCGGTTCGTTCACCCTGCCGGGCCTGCTCAAGATCACCGCCGTCAGCGTGCCGGCCAAGCCGAAGCGCAAGGGCATCAACCCGTTCACCAAGGAAGAGCAGTGGTTCGCCGCCAAGCCGGCCACCACCAAGCTGAAGGTGCGCCCGCTGAAGAAGCTCAAGGACGCCGCGCTCTGAGCAGCGACGCCTGATCCAGGCAAGCACACCGACGAGACGGCCCGCGCCGTCTCGTTTTTTTTGCGCGCTCGCCGGCGCCGGCAACGGGATTGACAGGCCGCTAAGGCGACGCCCGCTATACCTGCGCCTCCCATCGACAGGAAATGCGTGCATGAAGCTACAGGGCTTTCTCGACCAACTGCTGCAATCGGCGCAGGGCGCCGCCGGCCAGGCCATGGCCAAGACCGGCACGCCCGCCGCTGCAGGCGCCTCCGCCAAGGGCGGCGGCCTCGGCGGCATGCTCAACGCCGACTTCGGCAAGGGCGCCCTGAGCGGCGGCGCGCTCGGCCTGCTGCTGGGCAAGAACCGCACCACGCGCAAGCTGGCCACCTACGGCGGCCTGGCCGCGCTCGGGGTGATGGCCTACCGCGCCTACGGCGACTACAAGCGCCAGCAGCTCGGCGCCGCCGCGCCGGAACCGCAGACCCTGGACCGGCTGCCGCCGCTGGAGGTGGAGCAGCACAGCCAGGCCATCCTGCGCGCGCTGGTCGCCGCGGCCAAGGCCGACGGCCATATCGATACGCGCGAACGCGAACTGATCGAAGGCGAGTTCACCCGGCTCAACGGCGACGAGGACGTGCAGCGCTGGCTGCATGCGGAACTGGAGAAGCCGCTGGACCCGGCCGAGGTGGCGCAGGCCGCGACGACCCCGGAAATCGCCTCGGAGATGTACCTGGCCAGCCTGCTCGCCGCCGACGAGCAGAGCTTCATGGAACGCAGCTACCTGGACGAGCTGGCGCGCCAGCTCGGCATCGACGAGGGCTTGAAACAGCACCTGCAGCAGCAGGCCGCGGCCCAGGGCGACCAGTAGCCGATGACGGCGGCGCCCTCGCCGGCGCGGCGGCTGCGCCGCTGGCTGTTGCGCCTCGCGGTGCTGGCCGGTCTCGCGTTGTCGCTGGCATGGGCCTGGCGGCAGCCGTGGGCGCTGCGCGTGCGGGTCGGCTGGGAACTGGCGCGGCAGCCGCCGCCGGCCGCGCTGCACATGCCGGTGCAAGGCGTGGACCCGCGCCGCGTCGCCGCCACCTTCGGCGCGCCGCGCGGCCGCGACCGCCAGCATGCCGGCGTGGACATCTTCGCCAAGCGCGGCACGCCGGTGCTGTCGGCCACCCGCGGCATCGTGGTGGCGGTCGCCGACCGCGGCCTGGGCGGGCGCCAGGTCTGGGTGCTAGGCCCGGCCCGGCAGCGCCATTACTACGCGCACCTGCAGGACTGGGCGCCAGGCCTGCAGGTCGGCGACCTGGTCGAGGCCGGCGACCCGCTCGGCAGCGTCGGCGACAGCGGCAATGCGCGCGGCACGCCGCCGCACCTGCACTACGGCGTCTATGCCGAAGGCGGCGCCTACGATCCGTTGCCGCTGCTGCGCGCAGCGCGCTGAACCCGTCACGGAAGCCGCTGGAACAGAGCGTCGCGGCCATCCCCCTCGTGGCGGCGGCGGTCGGCGCCTATCTTGGGTTCACCACCCGCCCCTGCGCACGCCCATGACCGCCTCCCAACGCTACCGCATCACCGTCACGCCGATCGAGGCCGACGGGCTGCAATGCCAAGGCCGCTGCACCATCGAATTCGAGGCCCGCTGCCGGCAGGACTGGATGCGCCTGCTGGAAGCGGCGCAGCGCCATCCGGGGCTGCACGGCGACGAGCGCGCCGCGCTGACCGTCGGTACCCAACTGCTGCGCGGGCTGAGCGAGCGCAGCGACGGCGAGGCGCAGGCGCTGCTGGCGCCGCTGCGCCCGTCGCTGGACGCGATCCTCGCGCGGCTGGCGCCGAGCGTGACGACCTAGCTTGCGCACGTGCGCCGTCTGCGCACGTGCGCCAGGCTGGCGAGGATGCGCAACGCCATGCACCACGCGTGTCGTCTGCCGCGATTGTCGCGCGTGGGTACGGCTGCAGCCTGCCGTGATCTCCCACGGTGTTCCGCGCGCGGCGGACCGCTGCGGCGCCATGGCATGCACGATCCGCCTCCACCGCCCCGTTTCGCTAATCGCGCATTCACCCGCTGCGGTTATGTTGACCCTCTTATCCCGCCAAGGCGCCACACCATGAAGCTTCGCCTGCCGATCCTGCGCGCTGCCGCGCTGCTGATTCTCGCCACCGCGTCGCAACTGCACGCCGAGCCCATGATCCAGGGCAAGCAGGTCAGCGTCGGCGCCGCCGATGTGCAGCATTATCTGGACGGCAGCTTCCCGCAGACGCACAAGGCGCTCGGCGGCTTGGTCAAGATGACCATTCGCGACCCCAAGCTGTCGCTGCCGCCGGGCGACCGGCTGAAGATGCAGTTCGACCTGAGCATGGCCACCGGCGGCGGCGCGCCGACCCCGTTGGGCACGGTGCTGCTGACCAGCGCGCTGCGCTACGAGCAGCAGACCCAGGGCTTCCACCTGCAGGCGCCGACCATCGACGATTTCCGCCCGGCCGCCAGTGGCGGCAAGCTCGACGCCAACACCCGCGAGCTGCTCAACGTGTGGCTGGACGACTACGCGCGCAAGGAACCGATCTACAAACTGGATCCGGCGCTGGCCGCGGTGATGGGCAACGTGCAGATCCAGTCGGCGGCGGTGGAGAACGGCAAGCTGGTGGTGCACTTCAACCAGGACATCAGCCAGCTGGTGCCGGCCGGGGCGCTGTCGGGTCAATGAGCCTGCACGGCTGCAGGTGATGCGATGGCGCTGCGTGACGCGGAACAGGGCGCGAAAAACTGCACGCTGGTTTCGGTACGCGTCGCGCACGCGCTCTAGCCGCGACGATCGGCGGGGAGTTCTGTCGGAACCGGATCGGTTGCGGACAGCGTCAGACTTCGGATGCCGTCGCGGCTGAAGCCGCTCCTACAAAAGGGGCCCGGCCAGCCAACTGGTGCACTGTAGGAGCGGCTTCAGCCGCGACACGTTCCCGGCGATCGACCCGGCTGTTTCGTTCCCCAGCCGGGGGAAGCCCTTCTATACAAAACGGCGGCCCGCGGGCCGCCGTTTCCCGTTACGGAGACTGCGCCGACTCAGCCCAGCGCCTTGGCCACCGCCGCCGCGAACGCCGGGATGTCGTCCGGCTTGCGGCTAGTGATCAGGTTGCCGTCCACCACCACCTCGGCGTCCTGCCAGCGGCCGCCGGCATTGCTCAGGTCGGTCTTGACCGACGGCCACGAGGTCACCTGCTTGTCGCGCACCAAGCCGCTCTCGGCCAGCAGCCAGGGGCCATGGCAGATCGCCGCGACCGGCTTGCCGGCGCTGGCGAATGCCTGGATGAAGCGGATCGCGCCGGCCTCGGTGCGCAGGTTGTCCGGATTGATCACGCCACCGGGCAGCACCAGCGCGTCGTAGGCGCCGGCATCGGCCTGCTCCAGGCGCTTGTCGACCGGCACGCTGTCGCCCCAGTCCTTCTTGTTCCAGCCGCGGATGCTGGACGCGTCGCCGGGCGCGATCACGTCGACCTGCGCGCCCCACGATTCCAGCAGGCGCTTGGGTTCCTGCAACTCGGACTGCTCGAAGCCGTCGGTGGCCAGGAACGCGACGTGCTTGCCGGCAAGGGAAGGTGCTGCGCTCATGGGAAACTCCTGTGCATGGGGGAGCGTCACCGTAGGAGCGCGGCGGTTGCAACGTCGTGAACCGCACGTCGATGCGACGTGCAGGCGCGCTCAGCGCTTGGGCTGCAGCATGGTGCCGGTGCAGTTCTTCGCGCCGCAGCGGCATTCCCAGATCTTCTTCAGCCGCGGCGTGTGCCGCTCGCCCAGGGTGATGCCGTAGTTGTAGGTCAGCTCCTCGCCCGGCTTGATGTCGCGCAACGCCTCGATCACCACCTTGTCCTGGCGGCGGTCGTCGCCTTCGGCCTCGACGATCACTGCCTCGCAGTTCGGCGCGCAGCTGTGGTTGATCCAGCGCGCGTCGTTGCCCTCGTAGTTGGCGTCGATCACGTAGTCGTCGCTGAGGGTGAACAGGAAGGTGTGGCCGGTCTCGACGTCGCCGGCCTCGTCGCGGTCCACTTCGGCATGGGTGCGGCGGCGGCCCTTGTATTCGATGACCCGCTCGCCTTTCTTGAGCGGCAGCACGGCGAACACGCCGTTGCCATGGATGCGGGACTTGCGGGCGGCGATCTTGCGGGGCATGCGGCGGTCCGGAACGGGAAAGCGGTGATTCTGGCGCACATCGGCGGCGATCCCAAGCCCTGCCGATCGGCCGGCGACGGTGCCGCTGGCGGCGCCAGGGAAACATGAACGCACGGCTTGGACGCCGGCGCCGCAAAAGCGTACAATTTCGGTCCGCATTGAAATCCGGCCGTTTTCCCCATGCTCCGCGTCACCAAGTTGACCGATTACGCCACCGTCGTGCTGACCGTGCTTGCCGCACGTCCCGGCGAGGTGCTGAGCGCGACCGAGCTGGCCGAGCAGTCCGGGCTGGAGCCGCCCACCGTCAGCAAGCTGCTCAAGCCGCTGGCCCAGGCCGGACTGGTCGAAGGCCTGCGCGGCGTGCACGGCGGTTACCGGCTGGCGCGGCCGGCCGATGCCATCACCCTGATCCAGATCGTCGAGGCGATGGAAGGCCCGCTGGCGATCACCGAATGCAGCCACCAGGAAAGCCAGTGCAGCATCGCGCAGAAATGCGGGGTGCGCTCCAACTGGCGGCTGATCAACGACGTGGTCGCCGACGCGCTGCGCGGCGTGACCCTGGCGCAGATGCTGCACCCGCTTCCCTCTTCCGGCGAAACCAAACGGCGCCCGATCGCCGTGCGTTTCGCGACCACCTGACCTGTAGGCAGCCCCCATGGCCACCGAAAACGCTGAAATCCTGGAACGGCTGGGACGTCGCTACGACGCCGGCTTCATCACCGACATCGAATCCGATTCGTTCCTGCCCGGCTTGAACGAAGACGTCGTGCGCGCCCTGTCCGTGAAGAAGGACGAGCCGGAGTGGATGACCGAATGGCGCCTGGCCGCCTATCGGCACTGGCTGAAGATGCCGATGCCGCACTGGGCCAAGCTCAACATCGCGCCGATCGATTTCCAGGCGCTGAGCTACTACTCCGCGCCGAAGGGCCCCAAGTACGCCTCGCTGGACGAGGTCCCGCAGGAGCTGCTGGATACCTACGACAAGCTCGGCGTGCCGCTGCACGAGCGCGCCAAGCTGGCCGGCGTGGCGGTGGACGCGGTGTTCGACTCGGTCTCGGTCGGCACCACCTTCCGCAAGGAACTGGCCGAGAAGGGCGTGATCTTCTGCTCGATGTCCGAGGCGATCAAGGAGCATCCGGAGATCGTCAAGCAGTACCTGGGCAGCGTGGTGCCGGTCGGCGACAACTACTTCGCCGCGCTCAATTCGGCGGTGTTCTCCGACGGCAGCTTCGTGTTCATTCCCAAGGGCGTGCGCTGCCCGATGGAACTGAGCACCTATTTCCGCATCAACGCCGGCCACACCGGCCAGTTCGAGCGCACCTTGATCGTGTGCGAGGACAAGGCCTACGTGTCCTACCTGGAAGGCTGCACCGCGCCGATGCGCGACGAGAACCAGTTGCATGCGGCGGTGGTCGAACTGGTCGCGCTGGAAGACGCGGAGATCAAGTATTCGACCGTGCAGAACTGGTACCCGGGCGACGAGAACGGCGTCGGCGGCATCTACAACTTCGTGACCAAGCGCGGCGAATGCCGCGGCGCGCGCAGCAAGATCACCTGGACCCAGGTCGAGACCGGCTCGGCGATCACCTGGAAGTACCCCTCGTGCGTGTTGATCGGCGACGACTCGGTCGGCGAGTTCCACTCGGTGGCGCTGACCCACCACCGCCAGCAGGCCGACACCGGCACCAAGATGATCCACATCGGCAAGCGCACCAAGAGCAAGATCGTCAGCAAGGGCATCAGCGCCGGCCGCGGGCAGAACACCTACCGCGGCCTGGTCAAGGTGGAGCGCAGCGCCGAGGGCGCGCGCAACTACACCCAGTGCGATTCGCTGCTGATCGGCAAGCAGTGCGGCGCGCACACCTTCCCGTACATCGAGGTCAAGCACCCCACCGCCACGGTCGAGCACGAGGCCACCACCTCCAAGATCAGCGACGACCAGCTGTTCTACTGCCGCGCCCGCGGCATCGACCAGGAAAACGCGGTGTCGATGATCGTCGACGGCTTCTGCAAGCAGGTGTTCCGCGAACTGCCGATGGAGTTCGCGGTCGAGGCCAAGAAGCTGCTGGAAGTGTCGCTGGAAGGCAGCGTCGGCTGACGCCCACCGAGCGGGGAATCGGGAATGGAGAATCGGGAATCGGTTCTCTTCCCGATTCTTCCGCACTGCGGCACTTGCTTTTACCTATCCCCCATTCTCGATCCCCAATTCCCATGCTCACTATCGAAAACCTCCACGCTTCCGTCGCCGGCAAGGACATCCTCAAGGGGCTGTCGCTGCAGGTGAAACCCGGCGAAGTGCACGCCATCATGGGCCCGAACGGCGCCGGCAAGTCCACCCTGGGCAACATCCTCGCCGGCCGCGACGGCTACGAGGTGAGTGCAGGCAGCGTGCGCTTCGAGGATCGCGACCTGCTCGAGCTGGAGCCGGAGGAGCGCGCCGCCGCCGGCGTGTTCCTGGCCTTCCAGTACCCGGTGGAAATCCCCGGCGTGAACAACACCTATTTCCTGCGCGCCGCGCTCAACGCGCAGCGCAAGGCGCGCGGCGAGGCCGAACTGGATTCGATGCAGTTCCTGAAGCTGGTGCGGCAGAAGCTGGCCGTGCTGCACCTGAAGGACGAGCTGCTGCACCGCGGCGTCAACGAGGGCTTCTCCGGCGGCGAGAAGAAGCGCAACGAGATCTTCCAGCTGGCGGTGCTGGAGCCGAAGCTGGCGATCCTCGACGAGACCGACAGCGGCCTGGACATCGACGCGCTGAAGACCGTCGCCGAGGGCGTCAATGCGCTGCGCTCGCCCGAGCGCGCGTTCCTGGTCATCACCCACTACCAGCGCCTGCTCGACTACATCAAGCCGGACGTGGTGCACGTGCTGGCCGACGGCCGCATCGTGCAGAGCGGCGGCCCGGAACTGGCGCTGGAGCTGGAAGCGCACGGCTACGCCTGGTTGAAGGACCGCGTGGCGCCGGAGGCGACGGTCCGATGAGCGCCCTGCTCGACTCCCTGGCCGCCGCCTTCCGTGGCGACGGCGCACGCCGCGCGCCGCTGGAACAGGCGCTGCGCGAAGGCCTGCCCGGCCCGCGCAGCGAGGCGTGGAAGTACACCTCGCTGCGCGCGCTGGAGCGGCGCAGCTTCAGCCCCGCGCCGGACGCGGCGCCAGCGGTGGATGCGGCCATCGTCGACGGCATTCCCGCGCCGCGGCTGGTGTTCGTCAACGGCCGCGCCAGCGACGCGCTGTCCGACCTGGCCGGCCTGCCCGCCGGGGTCGAACTGCAACGCCTGTCCGCGATCCTGCGCAGCGGCGACGACGCGATGCGCTTCCTCGGCCGCCGCTTCGAGCGCAGCGACGAGGTGTTCGCGCAACTCAACGCGGCGCTGGCCGACGAAGGCAGCGTGCTGCGCGTGGACGCCGGCGTGCAGGTCGCGGTGCCGCTGCACCTGGTGTTCGTGTCCACCGCCGGCGCCGGCGACCACGCCTGGCACCACCGCCATCTGATCGAACTGCGCCAGGACGCGTCGCTGTCGCTGGTCGAGCATCACCTGCACGCCGGCGACGCCGCGCACCTGAGCAACACCCTGGCGCACGTGCACCTGGCTGCCGGCGCGCAGCTGGCGCACGCGCGGGTGCAGGCCGACGCGGCCGGCGTCACCGCGCTGCTGCGCACCGACGCGGTGCTGGCGCGCGACGCGCAGTACCGGCGCATCGACCTGGAACTGGGCGGCGCGCTGTCGCGGCACGAGCTCAACGTGCGCCTGGAAGGCGACAGCGCGCGGCTCATCGCCAACGGCGTACTGCTGGGCAACGGCCGCCGCCAGATCGACACCCGCCTGGGCATCGAGCACATCGCCCGCGACACCGCCTGCGAGCTGCTGTGGCGCGGCGTTGCCGCGGCGCGCAGCCGGGTCGTGTTCCATGGCGGCATCCACATCCGCGCCGGCGCCGACGGCAGCGACGCCAACCTGTCCAACAAGAACCTGCTGCTGTCCGCCGATGCCGAGATCGACACCCAGCCGGTGCTGGTGATCGACGCCGACGAGGTCAAGGCCGCGCACGGCGCCACCGTCGGCCAGCTCGACGCCAACGCGCTGTTCTACCTGCGCTCGCGCGGGCTGCCGCGCGAACGCGCGCAGCAGTTGCTGACCGCCGCGTTCTGCCGCGAACCGCTGCGCGTGCTGGATGCGCCGCTGGCCGAGTTCCTGGTCACGCGCCTGGACCAGGCGCTGGCCGCCGCGGGCGTGGCATGAGCAGCGTGGCCACGCATGAGGCGGCGCCGGCGCAGGCGCCGGACTGGGACAAGATCCGCAGCGATTTCCCGCTGCTGATGCGGCAGGTGCACAGCAAGCCGCTGATCTATTTCGACAACGCCAACACCGGGCAGAAGCCGCTGCAGGTGATCGCGGCGCTGGACGAGTTCTACCGGCGCTACAACGCCAACGTCAGCCGCGCGGTGCACGCGCTCGGCACCGAGGCCACCGACGCCTACGAAGGCGCCCGGGCCAAACTGGCGCGCTTCCTCAACGTGCGCGCCGATGAACTGGTGCTGTGCAGCGGCACCACCTTCGCGCTGAACCTGGTGGCCTATTCGTGGGCGCTGCCGCGGCTCAAGGCCGGCGACAGCATCCTGGTGTCGCGGATGGAGCACCACGCCAACATCGTGCCGTGGCAGCTGGTCGCGCAGCGCACCGGCGCCACCATCAAGGTCGCAGAGATCACCGCCGACGGCGCGCTGGACCTGGACGCGCTGCGCAAGGCGATGACCGCGGACGTGAAGCTGCTGGCGCTGACCCACGTCTCCAACGTGCTGGGCACGGTCAATCCGGTGCGCGAGATCTGCCGCGAGGCGCGCAAGCGCGGCATCGTCAGCGTCATCGACGGCTCGCAGGCCGCGCCGCACCGCGCCCTGGACGTGGCCGCGATCGGCTGCGACTTCTACGCCATCACCGGGCACAAGATGTGCGGCCCCACCGGCACCGGCGCGCTGTGGGCGCGGCGCGAACACCTGCAGGCGATGCCGCCGTTCATCGGCGGCGGCGAGATGATCAAGGAAGTCAGCTTCGACGGCACCGTGTTCAACGAGCCGCCGCACAAGTTCGAGGCCGGCACGCCGAACATCGCCGGCTTCGTCGGCCTGGGCGCGGCGGTGGACTACCTGAGCGCGCTGGGCCTGGAACACGTGGAAGCGCGCGAGGCCGAACTGCTGGCGCACTTCACCGAGGAACTGCGCAAGATCGACGGGCTGCGCATCTTCGGCACCGCGCCGGGCAAGGCGGCGGTGGTGTCGTTCCTGGTCGAGGGCGCACACGCGCACGACCTGGCCACCCTGCTCGACCTGGAAGGCGTGGCGGTGCGCTCGGGCCAGCACTGCGCGCACCCGCTGCTGCAGTTCTACGGCGTCGCCGCCACCTGCCGCGCCTCGCTGGCGTTCTACAACACGCATGCCGAGATCGAGCGCTTCGTGGCGGCGTTGCTGAAGGTACGTAAGCTGCTCGGCTGATTGGAGCGGGGATTGGGGATTCGGGATTGGTAAAAAAGCGCCGCCTTGGCCAATCCCGAATCCCCACTCCCGAATCCCGGCCGCCAGGCTTAAAATCGCCCCATGCACACCCTCACCTTCCGCACCGCCACCGTCGCCGACATCGAGGCCATCGCGGCGCTGGTCACCTCGGCCTACCGTGGGGACAGCAGCCGCGTCGGCTGGACCACCGAGGCCGATCTGCTCGACGGCAACCGCATCGACCGCGAGGTGTTGCGCGCCGACATCCTGCGCCCGCGCAGCGTGGTGCTGCTGGCCGAGCGCGACGGCGAACTGATCGCCTGCGCGCACGTCGCCGACGATGGCGGCACCGGCTATTTCGGCATGTTCTCGGTGCAGCCGCAGGCGCAGGGCGGCGGCCTGGGCAAGACCGTGCTGGCCGAGGCCGAGCGCATCGCCTGGCAGGAATGGCGGTTGCCGGCGATGCAGATGACGGTGATCGACGTGCGCGAGGAGCTGATCGCGTTCTACGAGCGCCGCGGCTACCGCCGCACCGGGATCAAGAAGCCCTTCCCCTACGGCGACGAACGCTTCGGCGCGCCCAAGCGCGACGACCTGCGCTTCGAGGTACTGGAGAAACCGCTGGGCAGCGCCGCATGAGCGAGACCTGGACCTTCGTCTGCGCCGACGGCGCGCTGCTGCCGGGCGAGACCGCCACGGTCTGGGACGAGGTCACCGCCACGCCGATCGTGGTGTTCAACTTCGACGGCGCCTACTACGCGCTGGAGGACCGCTGCAGCCACGAGGACTACGAGCTGTCCCCCGGCAGCTTCGATGCCGCCGAAGGCAGCATCGAATGCGTGCTGCACGGTGCTCGCTTCGACGTGCGCGACGGCCGCCCGCTGTGCGCACCGGCCTACAGTCCGGTGCCCAAGTTCCCGGTGAAGTCCGAGCACGGCGGGATCTGGACCCGCGACGACCGCGACTGACCGGGCGCGCGCCAGGCGACACAATCTCCTTTCTTTTCAGCGCGTTATGAACGGCGGAAAGCCCCGCGCGGCAGTTGCCGGCGATGCCGGCACGTGCCGCCATGCGTCGCAATACCACGAAAGGTATTGCAAACAATTCGCATTTGCGCGGAAATAGACCGGATGTCCGCGTCAAGCGGCCAGCGGCAGCCAGCCCTCTGGCCACCCCCGATCCTGCGTACGGCCTGCCCTCCGGGGCGCGGCTGCGTGCGCTGCGGACCGCCCTTTCATCCTGCATAGCCGAACCGTCCATGACCTTCCCGATCAAGAGCCGCAAGCACGCCGTTTCCCGCCAGGTGTCCGCCCAGACCCTCACCGCCGCCGCGCTGCTGAGCGGCCTGAGCCTGCTGTCCCCGCCCACGCTCGCCGCCGATGCCGCGGCCGCCGACCAGCCCACCACCCTCGACAAGGTCGACGTCGAAGTGCAGCGCGCCAAGCGCTACCTGGTGGAGGCGCCGGCCTCGCCCAAGTTCACCCAGCCGCTGATCGACACCCCGCAGACGATCAACGTGATCAGCAAGGACCTGTTCAACGAGCAGGGCGCCACCACGCTGACCGAGGCGCTGCGCAACAGCCCCGGCGTGGGCACCTTCTACGTCGGCGAGAACGGCAACACCACCACCGGCGATGCGATCTACATGCGCGGCTTCGACAGCTCCAGCAGCATCTTCGTCGACGGCGTGCGCGACCTGGGCTCGATCTCGCGCGACGTGTTCAACATCGAGCAGATCGAAGTCGCCAAGGGCCCGGCCGGCACCGACAACGGCCGCAGCGCGCCGACCGGCGCGATCAACCTGGTGAGCAAGGAAGCGACCCTGACCGACGCGGTCAGCGGCGCGCTGTCCGGCGGCAGCGACGACCAGCGGCGCGTGACTGCCGACTGGAACCAGACCCTGGGCGCCAGCAGCGCGTTGCGGGTCAACGTGATGGGCCAGGACAGCGACGCGATCGGCCGCGACCACGTCAACAACAAGCGCTGGGGCCTGGCCACGTCGCTGGCGTTCGGCCTGGGCAGCGACACCCGCTACTTCCTCGACCTGCTGTACGTGAAGCAGGACAACGTGCCCGACGGCGGCGTGCCGACCATCGGCCTGCCCGGCTACTCCTCGCCCGATCCCGCGCGTCCGTGGCTGTCCGCCGCCCCGCGCGTGGACCGCGAGAACTTCTACGGCACCCGCTACGACCACGACGACGTGACCGCGAAGATGGCGACCTTCCGCTTCGAGCACGACTTCTCCGACACGGTCAAGCTGACCAACACTGCGCGCTGGGGCCGCAACGAACAGGACTACCTGCTGTTCGCGTTCATGCCCAACACCGCCAACCTGCGCACGCCCAACCCCGCCGACACCTCGACCTGGACCGTGGCGCGCAGCCTGCCCACCTTCAAGGACCAGCAGTACACCATCGTCACCGACCAGCTGAACCTGCGCGTGGACTTCGCCACCGGCGCGGTGCAGCACAACCTCAGCACCGGCGTGGAAGCCACGCGCGAGGAACTGGAGAGCTGGGGCCACAACATCGTCGACCGTACCGCGTGGCTGGCCGCCAACCCGGCCAACGTCTACGCCCCGGACTGGAACACCACGCCACTGGCCACCGCGCGCAACGGCGCGCACAGCAAGGGCACCACCACCACGTTCTCGGCCTACGCCTTCGACACGCTGAAGTTCGGCGACAGCTTCCTGGTCACCGCCGGGGTGCGCGCGGACCATTACAAGACCGACTTCAACAGCCTGACCTGCACCACCGCCACCTCCACCGCGGTGCCCTGCACTACCGCGGTCGGCGTGGACGCGGACATTTCCGACACGCTGTTCAGCTGGAAGCTCGGCGCGGTCTACAAGGCGGCCGAGAACGTCAGCCTGTACGCCAACTACGCGATCTCGCAGCAGCCTCCCGGCGGCAGCGCGCTGGAGCTGAGCGCCTCGGCCAACAACGCCAACAACCCGCGCTTCGACCCGCAGAAGGCCAAGACCGCCGAGATCGGCACCAAGTGGAACTTCCTGGACGACGGCCTGTTCGTGACCATGGCGCTGTTCCAGACCGACGTCAGCAACGAAATCGCGCAGGGCAGCGACGGGCTCTACTACCAGACCGGCAAGAAGCGGGTGAAGGGCGTGGAGCTGTCGGCGGTCGGCAAGCTCAGCGACAACTGGGCGGTCTCCACCGGCTACACCAAGCTGGACGCGCAGGTGATCGAAGGCGCCAAGGTCTCGCAGGACGGCAGCACGGACCTGGCCTACACGCCGGACAGCGCGTTCACCGCGTGGACCACCTACACCCTGCCGTTCGGCCTGACCGTTGGCGGCGGCGCGCGCTACTCCGGCGAGATGAAGCGCGGCACCGACGGCGCGGTCGGCACGCCGGCGTTCGTCAAGTCGTATACCGTGTGGGACGCGGTGCTGACCTATCCGATCAACGATCACTTCGATCTGCGCCTGAACGTGTACAACGTGTTCGACAAGGACTACGTCGCGGCCATCAACAAGAGCGGCTTCCGCTACACGCCCGGCGCGCCGCGCTCGGCGATGCTGACGGCCAACATCAAGTTCTGACCGCGGCTTCGCCCACCGACGCGCGGCGGCCGCCTTCCGGAAGGCGGCCGCCGCCGGAGCGCCCCATGCTGCTGCACGTCCCCAATATCCTCAGCGCCGACGAAGTCGCGCGCTTCCGCCAGGCGCTAGCCGGCGCCGACTGGACCGACGGCCGCGAGACCGTCGGCGCGCAGGGCGCGCAGGTCAAGCGCAACCTGCAACTGCCCGACGCCTCGCCGCTCAAGCACGAACTCGGCCAGGCGGTGCTCAACGCGCTGGCGCGCAGCCCGCTGTATTTCGCCGCGGCGCTGCCGCTGCGCACGGTCCCGCCGCGCTTCAACCGCTACGAAGGCGGCGGCGAATACGGCTTCCACGTCGACGGCTCGGTGATGACCCTGCCCGCCAGCGCCACGCAGCCGGCGCTGACCCTGCGCACCGACCTGTCCTGCACCCTGTTCCTGTCCGCGCCGGAGGACTACGACGGCGGCGAACTGGTCATCAGCGACACCTACGGCGAGCACGAGGTGAAGCTGCCGGCCGGCGACCTGATCCTGTATCCGTCCAGCAGCCTGCACCGCGTGCTGCCGGTCACCCGCGGCGCGCGGCTGGCCTCGTTCTTCTGGGTGCAGAGCCTGGTGCGCGACGCCAGCCGCCGGCAGCTGCTGTTCGAACTGGACACCTCGATCCAGGCGCTGACCGCGGCCAAGGCCGACGCCGCCGCACTGCTGCGGCTGAGCAACGTCTACCACAACCTGTTGCGCGACTGGTCCGAAACCTGACGCCGGCGGTCAACGCGCGCCGCGCCGCTGCGTTGACGGGGCGGCCCGAACGGTTCCCGGGCGGCGCATGCGGCCGCGGCCGCTGCGCGCAATTGCGACTAATTCTCATCTATGTAGAATGCATCCCGCCCACTCCACTCGACTGCCGCGTTGTCCGACTCCTCCTCTCCCGACCTGGCCACGGCGCAGCAGCGCCGCGGCTTCTGGCTGCGCACGCTGCACCAGTGGCACTGGATCAGCTCGGCGCTGTGCCTGATCGGCATGCTGCTGTTCGCCGCCACCGGGCTGACCCTCAACCACGCCGCGCGCATCGAGGCCAAGCCGCAGGTGCTCAACCGCACCGCGCAGCTGCCGCCGGCGCTGCTGCAGCGGCTCGGCGGCCAGGCCGAGGGCGATGCGCCGCTGCCGCGGCCGGTGGCGGCCTGGCTGGAGCGCGAACTGGAACTGAGCCTGGGCCGGCGCCCGGCCGAATGGTCGGCCGAGGAGGTGTACCTGGCGCTGCCCGGCCCCGGCAGCGACGCCTGGCTGAGCATCGACCGCGGCAGCGGCGCGGTCGAGTACGAACGCACCGAGCGCGGCTGGATCTCCTATTTCAACGACCTGCACAAGGGCCGCAACGCCGGCCCGGCCTGGGGCTGGTTCATCGACCTGTTCGCGGTGGCCTGCCTGGTGTTCTGCATCACCGGCCTGTTCCTGCTGCAGCTGCATGCGCGGCAGCGACGCATGACCTGGCCGCTGGTCGGGCTGGGGCTGCTGATCCCGCTGCTGATCGCGTTGCTGCTGATCCACTGATCCGATCCACCGACTTTCCCGATCCACGCCTTTCACCACCATGGAGCCTCGCATGCGCGTCACCCTGACCATCGCCCTCAGCGGCCTGCTGTCGATGCCCGCGTATGCGGCCACGCTGGAACTGGACGTGGAGATCCCCAAGCTCAACGTCGCCGAATACCACCGCCCCTACGTCGCGATCTGGGTGGAAGGCGCCGACCAGCAGGTCGCGCGCAACCTGGCGGTCTGGTACCAGTCCAAGGACACCGCCGAAGGCCACGGCACCAAGTGGCTGCCGGACCTGCGCCAGTGGTGGCGGCGCAGCGGGCGCACGCTGCAGATGCCGGTGGACGGCGTCAGCGGCCCGACCCGCCCGGCCGGCAAGCACGCGCTGGCGTTCACCGACGCGCAGCAGCTCAAGGGCCTGGCGCCGGGCCAGTACACGCTGGTGGTCGAGGCCGCGCGCGAAGTCGGCGGCCGCGAGCTGCTGAAGATCCCGTTCGCCTGGCCGGCCAAGGCCGGCGAGACCGGCAGCGCACAGGGCAGCAGCGAACTGGGCGCGGTGCGCCTGACCGCCAAGCCGTAATTCCGCCCCCTCTTTCCCGCAAGGAGCAAGTCCATGAAGCGTTCTTTCGTGCTGGCATTGGCCATCGCCGCGGTCCTGCCGTTCTCCGCCCTCGCCCACAAGGCCTGGCTGCAACCCTCGCAGACCGTGCTCGCCGGCGAGCGGCCGTGGATCACCGTCGATGCGGCGGTGTCCAACGACCTGTTCTACTTCAACCATGTGCCGCTGCGCCTGGACACCCTGGCCATCACCGCGCCCGACGGCAGCGCGGTGCAGCCGCAGAACCCGGCCACCGGCAAGTACCGCAGCGTGTTCGACCTGGAACTGGCGCAGACCGGCACCTACCGCCTGGCCCTGGTCAACGACGGCCTGTTCGCCAACTGGGACGAGAACGGCAAGCGCAAGCGCTGGCGCGGCAACGCCGCCAGCTTCGCCAGCGAAGTGCCCAAGGACGCCAAGGACCTGCAGGTATCGCAGTCGCTGGGCCGGGTGGAGACCTTCGTCACCAACGGCGCGCCCAGCCAGACCGCGCTCAAGCCCAGCGGCCGCGGCCTGGAACTGGTGCCGGTGACCCATCCCAACGACCTGTTCGCCGGCGAGAAGGCCAGCTTCAAACTGCAGATCGACGGCAAGCCGGCGCCGGGACTGACGGTGGAGATCGTGCGCGGCGGCACCCGCTACCGCAACGCGCAGGACGAACTGAAGCTCACCACCGACGCGCAGGGCGGCTTCAGCGTGACCTGGCCGGAAGCGGGCATGTACTGGCTGCAGAGCACCAGCGAGGACGCCAAGACCTCGCTGCCGCAGGCCAAGCAGCGCCGGCTCAGCTACGTGGCGACGCTGGAAGTGCTGCCGCAGTGAGCCATTGGCGTACAGCGGACGACGCCGCCCGCACCCGCCGCGCGCGGCGGTCGCTGGCGGCATGAACACGCCGTCCGCAATGCAGGCCGACGCCGACACCGAGATCGCCACGCTCGGCGGGCAGAGCATGGGCACCACCTGGAGTGCGAAGCTGGTGCTGCGCCGCCGCCGCGACCTGCATCCGCTGCACGCGGCGATCCAGGCGCAGCTGGACAAGGTGGTCGCGCAGATGAGCACCTGGGAAGCGGACTCGGACATCAGCCGCTACAACCGCGCCGCGGCCGGCAGCGTGCATGCGCTGCCGGCGGCCTTCGCCGAGGTGCTGCGGTGCGCGCTGGACGTCGCCCGGCGCAGCGACGGCGCGTTCGATCCCACCGTCGGCGCGGTGTTGGGCCTGTGGGGCTTCGGCGCCGGCGCCGGCAGCCGCCGCGTGCCCGACGCCGAGGCGCTGCGCCAGGCGCGCGCCGCCGGCGACTGGCGGCAGCTGGTAGTGGACGAGGCCGGCGGCGCCTTGCGCCAACCCGGCGGCCTGCGCCTGGATTTTTCGGCGATCGCCAAGGGCTATGGCGTGGACCTGGCCGTGCGCGCACTGTGGGCGCAGGGCGTGAGCAGCGCGCTGGTCGAGGTCGGCGGCGAACTCTACGGCTACGGCCGCAAGCCCGATGGGCAACCGTGGCGGGTGCTGGTCGAGTCGGCGCCGGACGAGGACGCGCAGGCCGCGACGCCGCCGCGGGTGCTGGCGCTGGACGGGCGTGCGGTCGCCACCTCCGGCGACCGCTGGCACCGCTTCGAACAGGACGGCCAGCGCTACAGCCACACCCTGGATCCGCGCAGCGGCAGGCCGATCGCGGCGACGCTGGCGGCGGTCAGCGTGGTCGCCGCCGACGCGATGCGCGCCGACGCCTGGGCCACCGCGCTGAGCGTGCTCGGCGCCGACGCCGGCCTGGCCTGCGCCGAGCGCGAAGGCTTGGCGGCGCGCTTCCTGCTGCGCGACGGCGAACGCGTGCAGGAGCGGCTCAGCGGCGCCTTCGCCGCCCTGCTCGACGCATGAGCCGGCCCCGCTCGCAACGCAACTGGAACCTCGCCGGGCACCTGGCGACGTTCGCGCTGCTGGGCGCGATCGGCTATGCGCTGCTGCGGCTGCATCCGCAGCCATGGTGGAGCGGCATGCCGTCGCCGCAACGCATCGTCTGCGCGGCATCGGCGACCGCCGCCTACGCCGCGGCCTGCCTGTGGCTGTGGTGGCGCGGCCGCCGCGGCGCGCGAGGCGGCGGCAGGCAGGCCGACGCGCCGCTGCTGCTGGCCTGGGCCAGCCAGACCGGCTTCGCCCAGCAGGTGGCGCTGCGCAGCGCCGCGGCATTGCGCGCGGCCGGCCAGCCGGTGCGGCTGCTGCCGTTGCACAACGTCGCCGCGGCCGACCTGGCCGGCGCCAGCCAGGCGCTGTTCGTGGTCAGCACCAGCGGCGAAGGCGACCCGCCCGACCACGCGCTGCCGTTCCTGCGCAAGACGATGGCGCAGCCGCAGGCCCTGCCGCAGCTGCGCTACGCGGTGCTGGCGCTGGGCGATCGCCGCTACGACCAGTTCTGCGCGTTCGGCCGCCGGCTCGATGCCTGGTTGCGCCGGCACGGCGCGCATCCGCTGTTCGACCGCATCGACGTGGACAACGCCGACGACGCCGCGCTGCGCCACTGGCAGCAACTGCTCGGGCAGCTCGCCGGCGGCAGCGAGCAACCCGACTGGAGCCCGCCGGCCTACCAGCGCTGGCGCCTGCAGCAGCGGCGCCTGTGCAATCCGGGCAGCGTCGGCGGCGCGGTGTTCGAACTGGCGTTGCTGCCCGCGGACGGCCCGCTTCCGGCCTGGCAGGCCGGCGACCTGGCCGAAGTCGGCCCCTGCCATGGCGCGGCCGCGGTGCAGGCCTGGCTGCAGGCCAGCGGCATGGAGGGCACGGCGACGCTGCAACGCCCCGGACAGGCACCGACGACGCTGGCCGCGCTGCTGGCGCGCAGTCACCTGCCGGATCCGGCGCAGGCCGCCGGCACCGCGCCCGCGGCGCTGGCCGCGCAGCTGCAGCCGTTGCCGCACCGCGAATACTCGATCGCGTCGCTGCCCAGCGACGGCGCGCTGCGCCTGCTGCTGCGCCGCGCGCTACGCGCCGACGGCACGCCCGGCCTGGGCAGCGGCTGGCTGTGCGACGAAGCGCCGATCGGCGCCGAGATCGCCCTGCGGCTGCGCCCGAACCCGAACTTCCATCCGCCGGCCGATCCGGCGCGGCCGCTGATCCTGATCGGCAACGGCACCGGCATCGCCGGGCTGCGCGCGCACCTGCGCGCACGCATCGACGCCGGCGCGACCCGCACCTGGCTGCTGTACGGCGAACGCCACGCCGCGCACGACGACCACTACGGCGAGGAACTGCGCGCGTGGCTGGCGCACGGCGCGCTGCAGCGGCTGGACGCGGTGTTCTCGCGCGACGCCGGCGCGCACCGCTACGTGCAGGACGCCCTGCGCGCGGCCGCGCCAGACCTGCGCGAATGGGTGGCGCAGGGCGCGGCGATCTACGTCTGCGGCAGCCTGCGCGGCATGGCCCCGGGCGTGGACGCGGTGCTCGAGGAGGTGCTGGGTCGGCTGGGCAAGGAAACCCTGCTGCTGGAAGGGCGCTATCGGCGCGACGTGTACTGAGCCGCGGCAGCGACACGCAGCGCTTGCGTGCGGCCCCGGCATTCGCACGCACCGCGCGACGCGGCAAGCAGCGTTCGCTACCGGTCGCGAGCGGTGCCACAAAATCCGGTACCGGCGACGCCGACGCGGCGCCCCGACGCAGGCGATGTGGGGACGGGGTTTGTCAGTCGGCTATCAGCTTTGCATCAACACTGAAACGCGCGATCCAAATCCCACTGCAGCTGCGGCCAATGCGGCGGCGCGATGCGAGACATCGGTTTGCGGAGACGTGCGGGCGCGTGCCTGGGGCGATCGGTGCCATGTCGGGCGCGCCCGACCACCAGCCCAGCCATGAGCGACGCGCCGCAAGCGGTAGCGGATCGACCGCAGCCGCAGCGAGACCCCGCGCGCAAACCAACGCCCCCGCCATCCGCGCCTGTCCAGCGTGCGGCACGGCGCAGGCTCAGCGAGCGGCGGGCATGCCCAGCCGGTGCGGTTCGAACAGGTAGCCCTTGCCGCGCACGGTGCGGATCCACTGCGGCACCAGCGGGTCGTCGCCCAGCTTCTGCCGCAGCCGCGACACCTGCAGGTCGATGCCGCGTCCGCCCTGGGGAACGCTGCCGTCGCCGTCGCCGATCGCCGCGCGCAGGTCCTCGCGGCTGAGCACGTTGCCAGGCTGCTCGAGGAACACCGCCATCAGCCGCAGTTCGCTGGGCGACAACGGGATCGCGCGGCCATCCGGCGCCACCGCCTGGTGCCGGTAGGCGTCGACCTGCCAGGCGCCGTCCTGCGCCGGCGGCGCCTGCGCGGCGCGGGTACGGCGCAGCACCGCGTTGAGCCGCGCGACCAGTTCGCGCAGGTCCAGCGGCCGGCTCAGGTAGTCGTCCGCGCCCAGGTCCAGGCCGATCACCCGGTCCACCGGCTCGGCCTGGTCGGCCATCATCACGATCGCGATGCCGCCGCGGTCGCGCAGTTGCCGGCACAGGGTCAGCCCTTCGCCGCCGCCGAGACCGGCATTGAGCAGCACCGCGTCGTAGCGATCGGCCGCCAGCTGCGCATACAGCTGCGCGCCGCTGTCGGCATCGTGCGTCTGCAAGTTGAAACGGGCCAGATAATCGCGAATCCGGTCGCGCAAGGCCGCGTCGTCGTCCACCACCAATACGTTCGCCAACCACCTGCTGTTGTCCGAGGCCACCTGTTCGTTCCGGTCCACGGCTCCGGGATAGCCGCGTTCGCGCATTGGACGCGCTCGGCGGCGACGCTGCAAGCGTCGCGCGCGCGCCGCCGGCGGCTCAGTCGGCGGGCGCCGGCAGCGGCTCGATGCGGATCGCCAGCAGCTCGCCGCCGCCGCTCAAAGCGAAGCGCTGCCTGGCGCCGGCGGCCAACCAGGCGCTGTCGCCGGCGGCCAGCGGCGGCAATCCGCAGTCCGCGTCGAACTGCGCCTGGCCTGCCAGAAGATGAACGACCCAACTGATTCCCGGCTCGGCGAAGAACAGCATCGGCCCGACCAGCGGCCGGTGCAGCAGCTGCGTGTGCAGGCGGTCGCGGCGCCACATCAGGTTGAAGTCGTGGGTGGGGCCGTCGAGCAGTTCGCCGCGCAGCAGGCGTTCGCCGGCGAAGCGCAGCCGCGCGTACAGCGGCTCCAGCAGATGCACGGCACCGTCGTCGAAGCGCAGGCGCAGCCCGGCGCCGCGCAGCAGCACCAGTTCCCGCTCGATGCCGGGAAAGCTGGAAAAGGCCGCGTCCTGCTCGATCTCGGCGATCGACAGGCGCAGCAGCCAGTCGTCGCCGTCGGGCTGCGGCAGGCGCAGGATCTCGCGGGTCCAGCCCAGTCCGTTGCGCCAGCGCTCGCGGCGGTAGTCGTTGGCGGGGATCACCCGCGAAGGAAGCGTGCACCAGTCCATCGGCGCATTCTGCCCGATCGCGGCAGGCCGGACGCAGCGGCATGACAGCGCCGCGCCGTTCCGGCTTGGGCGATGGGCCGCCGTACCGCTTGGGTCGTATCGACGCGGGACCGCGTCCAAGGCGAGAGGCCGAACGCCAACGCCATCTGCAGCCGCGGCAGCGCATGCCGCGGTTGGCGGACCGGGAATCGCGCCCGGCCTTGGCGATTTCGGGCCGACGCCAGTGGCGGGCGCGCTCTCCGCTAACCTTGCGCAACCAGCGCCGGTGGAGGCACCCCGGAACGGCGCGATCGCACCAGATGGCTGTGCGCGAAGGCACCAACCGGGAGCGCCGCCCGGCTGCGCACAAAACCGTCGCCCACAAAAAACGTCGCCCGGCTGCACGTCACTGTGCAACACCGGGCGACGATGTACGTCCTTGTCGGCTTCCTGCCTCCCCCCTGCGCGTCCTGCTCAGCGAGGTCGCGACCGCGCATCCTGCGCCAGCCGTATCTTTTCCCTTTAAATCCCTTTACTGCCGTAACTCCGTTTAGCTCTCAAATCCCTTTAACGCCTTTCCACCGGCTTGGCGGCTGCCGTCCTGGCCGCCGTCGGCGTGGTCGCCTTCGTGGCTCCCACTTCGATCCGGTCGTGGTTCCGTTCGACCGTCTTGAGTCCGATTCCCTTCACCAGCGCCAGGTCCTCGGCGCTTTTGAAGGGTCCGTGTGCCTGTCGGTAGTCGACGATCGCCTGTGCCTTGGAGGCACCCACGTTCAGCAACACCCGGTCGATTTCCGCTGCGCTAGCGGAGTTGACGTTGACCTTGTCCGCGGCGAACGCGGAACCGGTCAGCAGCAACGCCAGGACCAGAGACTTCAGGACCACGATAAAAGACTGCATGGCAACACTCCTTGTGACTTGGATGGGGACGTCACCGGCCTCTCCTGCCGGTGTCGAAAGCATCGCTCGCCACATGGGTACAGCCTATCGCCAACGCCCTTCCCAAACAGCAGGTAAACGGCGCGTCCCCGTGTAGGAAAAACCCTACACGGCGGCCGCGGCGTAGAATGGCCGCCATCTCTTTTGCGACATTCGGAGTTCCTTGATGGACAGTGCCAAGATCGACCGTTTCCTGAGCGAGAAGTGGGACGACGACATCGTCCCGCAACTGGTCGATTACATCCGCATCCCCAACAAATCGCCGATGTTCGACGCCGATTGGGTCGCGCACGGCTACATGGACGATGCGGTGCGGCTGATGGAGCGCTGGGCGCGCGCGCAGGCGATCCCCGGCCTGCAGGTCGAGGTGGTGCAGCTGGAAGGGCGCACGCCGCTGATCTACCTGGAGGTGCCGGCCACCGGCGCCGAGACCGGCGCGGACACGGTGCTGCTGTACGGGCACCTGGACAAGCAGCCGGAGATGACCGGCTGGGACGCCGACCTGGGCCCGTGGACCCCGGTGCTCAAGGGCGACCGCCTGTACGGCCGCGGCGGCGCCGACGACGGCTACGCGCTGTTCGGTTCGCTGGCCGCGATCCTGGCGCTGCAGGACCAGGGCGTCGCGCACGCGCGCTGCGTGATCCTGATCGAGGCGTGCGAGGAATCGGGCAGCTACGACCTGCCCGCCTACGTCGACCACCTGGCCGAACGCATCGGCAAGCCGTCGCTGGTGGTGTGCCTGGATTCGGGCTGCGGCAACTACGAGCAGCTGTGGTGCACCACCTCGCTGCGCGGCCTGGCCGGCGGCAACTTCAGCGTCAAGGTGCTCAGCGAAGGCGTGCATTCGGGCGACGCGTCCGGCGTGGTCCCGTCCAGCTTCCGCGTGCTGCGCGAGCTGCTGTCGCGGCTGGAGGACGAGGCCACCGGCAAGATCAAGGTCGAGGGCCTGTACGCGGAGATTCCCGAGGAGCGCCTGGCGCAGGCGCGCAAGGTGGCCGAGGTGCTGGGCGACGAGGTCTACAGCAAGTTCCCGTTCCTGCCCGGGATGCGCCCGATGCACGAGGACCTGAGCGAGCTGGTGCTCAACCGCACCTGGCGCCCGGCCCTGTCGGTGACCGGCGCCGACGGCCTGCCGCCGCTGGCCTCGGCCGGCAACGTGCTGCGCCCGCAGACCGCGGTGAAGCTGTCGCTGCGGCTGCCGCCGACGCTGGACGGCAAGCGCGCCGGCGAGCTGCTGAAGGACGTGCTGCTGCGCGATCCGCCGTACGGCGCCGACGTGTCGCTGGCGCTGGAGAAGTCGTCCTCGGGATGGAACGCGCCGGCGCAGTCGCCATGGCTGACCGAAGCGATCGAGGCCGCCTCGCAGGCGGCGTTCGGCAAGCCGGCGATGTACATGGGCGAAGGCGGCTCGATCCCGTTCATGGGCATGCTCGGCGAGAAGTTCCCCGGCGCGCAGTTCATGATCACCGGCGTGCTCGGCCCGCATTCCAATGCGCACGGCCCGAACGAGTTCCTGCACATCCCGATGGGCAAGCGGGTCACCGCCTGCGTGGCGAAGGTGATCGCCGAACACCACGCGGCCAGCGTGCGCGGCGAGACCACCGGCAGCGCCGCGGTGGCCGGCGGCGAGCAGCACGGCGCGCACGGCTGCTGCTGAGCGCGTGGCGGCCGCCGGCGACGGCGGCCGCGACCTCGCGCCGTCGCCGATCCGCGCCAGGTGCCTTGTAGCGGGAGACGAGTGCCGCGCCTGCACGGCCGCTTAAGGCCGCCGCCGGCCGCCGCGGCGTGGACGCCGCGCCGCGGCCGAATCTGGCACGATCGGCTTCACTTCCACGCTCCGGGACGCCTCCATGCACAACCTGTTCGGCAGCGACAGCTGGCTGTACGTCATCTTGGTCGGCTTCGTGGTCGGCCTGCTGGCGCGCCTGCTGGGTCCGAGCGGCGGCCGCTCCGGCTGCCTGTTCACCGTCCTGCTCGGCATCGCCGGCGCGCTGGTGGCCGGCTGGTTCGGCCACTACATGGGCTGGTACAGCCGCGGCGAACCGGCCGGCTTCCTCGGTGCGCTGCTCGGCGCCATCGCCCTGCTCGCGCTGCTGCGGCTGTTCCTCGGCAAGCGCTGAGGTCCGGCGCGCGGCTCGCCACGCCGGCGCCGCGCGTTTACGCTGTGCGGCCACTGTCCGCCACGGCGCGCCGATGAGTTCCAGTTCCGACCTTCCCGATGCCCCCGAGCCGCGCGCGGCGCAGCGCCTGGCGTGGGCGCGCGCCGCGCTGGACGACGCGCAGGCGACGCTGCAGCGCGCATCCGTCGACGCCGGCTGGCGCAGCTACTGGCGCAGCCACGGCACCGGCCGCAGCCGCGTGCTGATGGATTCGCCGCCGGGCCTGGAGGACGTGCGGCCATGGCTGCGCATGCACGCGCTGCTGCAGCACGGCGGCGTGCGCGTGCCGGCGATCCTGGCGCAGGACGTGGAGGCCGGCTTCCTGCTGCTGGAGGACCTGGGCGGGCCGACCCTGGCGCAGAGCCTGGACGCCACCTCGGCCGATGCGCATTTCGACGCCGCGCTCGGGCAACTGCTGCGGCTGCAGGCGATCGCGCCGCCGCCGGAGCTGGGTGTGTTCGGCGAGGCGCTGCTGCAGCGCGATGCCGGTTTGTTCGAAGAGTGGTTCCTGCGCCGGCACCTGGGCCTGGAACTGGACTGCGCCGACCTGGAGGCGCTGGAACTGGTGCAACGCCGGCTGATGGACAACGCGCTGGCGCAGCCGCGGGTGCTGGTGCACCGCGACTTCATGCCGCGCAACCTGATGCCGGTGGCCGACGGCCCGGCGGTGCTGGACTTCCAGGACTGCGTGCTCGGCCCGGTCGCCTACGATCCGGTCAGCCTGTTCAAGGACACCACGGTGAGCTGGCCGCTGGCGCGGGTCGACGCGTGGCTGGCGCGCTACCACGCGCGCGCGCTGCAGGCCGGGATCGCGGTACCGCCGCTGGCGCAGTTCCTGCGCGACGCCGACTGGATGGGCGTGCAGCGCCACCTGAAGAACCTGGGCATCTTCGCGCGGCTGAACTACCGCGACGGCAAGGCCTGGTACCTGGACAACGTGCCGCGCTTCATCGATTACCTCGACGAGGTGCTGCCGCGGCATCCGGCGCTGCAGCCGCTGGCGCAGTTGCTGCACACGCGGATCAAGCCGGCGCTGGCGCAACGCGCGGCCGCGGCCGCATGAAGGCGCTGATCTTCGCCGCCGGCTTCGGCGAGCGCATGCGGCCGCTGACCGAACGCACGCCCAAGCCACTGCTGGCGGTGGGCGGCACGCCGCTGATCGTCTGGCACCTACGCAAGCTCGCCGCGCTGGGCGTGCGCGAGGTGGTGGTCAATACCTCGTGGCTGGCCGAGCAGTTCCCGCAGGCGCTCGGCGACGGCAGCGCGTTCGGCCTGCGCATCGCCTATTCCTACGAGGGCGCCACGCCGCTGGAGACCGGCGGCGGCATGCTGCACGCCTTGCCGCTGCTCGGGCCGGCGCCGTTCCTGCTGGTCAACGGCGACATCTGGACCGATTTCGATTTCGCGCGGCTGGCGCCGGACCCGGCCGGGCTGGCGCAACTGGTGATGGTCGATCCGCCGGCCTACGCCGCGCACGGCGATTTCGCGCTGCACGCCGACGCCACGCTGCGCAGCGACGGCGCCGCGCTGCTGACCTACGCCGGCGTGGGCGTCTATCGCCCGGAACTGCTGGACGGCTGGCAGGCGGCGTTCGACCCGCCGATCGCGCCCCACGCCGCGCCGCCGCGCTTCGCGCTGGCGCCGATCCTGCGCGCGCACATGGCCGCCGGCCGCATCCACGGCCTGCACCATCGCGGGCGCTGGACCGACGTGGGGACGCCGCAGCGGCTGGCGGAGTTGGATGCGGAGCTGAGATTCGGGATTCGGGATTCGGGATTCGGCAACAGCTGAGTTGCAGTGGCCCGTTTGCGCTCGATGCGCGAGGCGGACGATCGAATTCGGCTTGGGAAAACCTGGCGCAAGCCACAGCAGGCGTTCCCCGGCGCGCTCAGCCTTTGCCGAATCCCGAATCCCGATTCCCCAATCCCGGCTCTCCCAACACCCGCCGCAAGAACGGCACCGTCACCCGCCGCTGCGCCGCCAGCGATTCTCGGTCCAGCCGCTCCAGCAGCGCGACCAGGCCGGCCAGGTCGCGGCCGGCGTGGGTCAGCAGCCAGTCGATCGCCGCATCCTCCAGCACCAGGCCGCGGCGTTGCGCGCGCTCGCGCAACACCGCGGCGCGGCCGGTGTCGTCCAGCGGCGACAGGGCGATGCGCGTGCACTGCGCCAGCCGCGAGCGCAGGTCGGGCAGGCTCAGCGCCAGGCCGTCGGGCATCGCCTGCGCGGTGTACAGCAGGGTCACCCCGGCGCTGCGCGCGCGGTTGTGGAAATCGAACAGCGCCACTTCGTCCTCGCGCTGCCCGGCGATCGCCTCCAGCCCGTCCAGCGCGACCAAGTCGCGCCCTTCCAGCGCTTCCAGCGCATCGCGCAGGCGTCCGGCGGCGGCCTGCAGCGGCAGGTAGGCGGCGCTGCGCCCGGCCTGCTCGGCCGCCGCGCACAGCGCCAGCGCCAGGTGGGTCTTGCCGGTGCCGGCCGGGCCGGACAGGTAGATCCAGTCGACGTCGCGGCCGTCGGCGACGGCCTGCAGCTGCGCCAGCAAGCCCGCCGGCGCGCCGACATAGCGGTCCAGGCGCTGCTCCGGCGGAGAGCGCAACGCCAGCGGCAGCTGCGGCACGCTCACGGCTGCTCGGGGCCTCGCGGCGGCAGTTCGATCACCGACGGCCGTTCGGCGCCGCTCTCCAGCAGGATCGTCGGCTTGTCCCCGGCATACAGTTCGCTCTGCCGGTACTGCTCGTGCAGGTAGTGCAGCAGCACGTTGGCCACCGCCGCCACCGGCAGCGCCAGCAGCATGCCGAGGAAGCCGAACAGCTGGCCGCCGGCCATCACCGCGAAGATCACCGCCACCGGGTGCAGGCCGATCTTGTCGCCGACGATGCGCGGGGTCAGCACGTAGCTCTCCAGCAGCTGGCCGACGGTGAACACCACGCCGACCAGGATCAGCAGCTGCAGGTCGAAGCCCTTGGCCTGCACCAGCGCCGCCAGGATCGCCAGCAGGATGCCGGTGGTCGCGCCCAGGTACGGGATGAAGCTGATCAGGCCGGCGATGATGCCGATCAGCAGGCCCAGGTTGAGCCCGATCAGGCTCAGCCCGCCGGCGTAGATCACGCCCAGCGCCAGCATCACCAGGAACTGGCCGCGGATGAACGCGCCCAGCACGTCGTTGGACTGCCGCGCCAGGCGGCCGACGGTGGCCACGTGGTTGCGCGGGATGGTCGCGGCCACGCGCTCGACCAGGATGTCCCAATCGCGCAGGAAGTAGAAGGTCAGGATCGGCAGCAGCACCAGGTTCACCACCCAGGTCACCATCGCGAAGCCCGAGCGCGACAGGTAGCCGAAGAAGGTCGCGGCGACGCCGCCGGCCTGCTGCCAGTGGCCGCGGATCCATTCGATCAGCCGCTCCGGGTCCAGCCAGGCCATCAGCTGCAGCCCGGTCTTCTGCTCGGCCCACGGGATCGCGGTGCCGGTGAACCAGTCGCGCGCCTGCGGCAGCACCTCGATGAAGGTGACGATCTGCCGTTCCAGCATCGGCACCAGGATCAGCAGCGCCAGCACCAACAACAGCAGCATCAGCACGAACACCAGCGTCACCGCCATGTTGCGCGAACGGCCGGCGCGCTCCAGGCGGTCGACCAGCGGGTCGCCGAGCCAGCCCAGCAGCAGCGCCAGCACGAACGGGGTCAGGATCGGCGCCAGCAGCGCCACCACCCACAGCGCGCCCAGGATCACCGCGGTCCATTTCAGGCGGCGCAGGAACAGCGCGATTTCCGCTTCCGGGGACAGCGTCATTTGAGCCGGTACTCCGTGCGCTCGGTGTTGAGGATGATCGGGCCGCCCTCGGTCGGCGCGGTCACCGGCTGCAGCGGGCTGTCGGCGCCGAGCATGCGGTTGAGCCCGGACACGCCGCTGAGCAGGTCCAGGTCCAGCTCCAGGCGGTCGCCGCTGGCCTGGACCGGCACGATGCGCCGCACCACCGAGGTGTTCTGCAGCACCGCCGATACGCGCAGGTAGTCGTCGGCGCTGCGGATGCCGGTGATCAGCACCCGGTAGACGCCGGCCGGGCCGGCGCTGGCCGCCTTGGCGTAGCGCTTGACCAGTGCATCGGCGGCGCCGTCGGCGCCGGCGGCCATGGCCCGGCGCGCGTCGGCGTCGCTGACCGACCAGCTGGACAGGGTCTTGCCGCCGTCGACGAACACCCAGTCGGCGGTCCAGCCGCCGGACTTGCCACGGTACAGCTTGCCGATCAGCTGCATCGGCGGGCTGTAGCGGGACGAGGCGTTGGCCACCGCGGCGGTGTCCTGGCGCCAGATCGCGCCGACCAGGGCCTGCTCGGCAGCGCTGCCGGTGGGCAGGCCGAGCCGGTAGCCGCGCTCGATCGCGCGGTCCAGCAGGCTGCGCGCGGCATTGGACTGCTGCACGCCGACCAGGCGCGGGCCGCTGCCGTCGTCGATCGCCAGCCACAGCACCGGCTTGGGCCGCGGCTGCGGCCACAGCGGCAGGCCCAGCGCCGCGGCCAGGCCGTCGACGTCGCTCTGCCGGAAGCGCGCGACCAGGACGGTGCGGAAGGTCGGCGCGCCGCTCGGCGAGGTGCCCTGGTCCTGGCGGTAGTCGTAGCTGTCGACGAAGTTCTTGGCGTTGCGCAGCGCCTGCGGCACCCCCGGGCGCGCCATCACCGCGCGGTCGCCGGAGATCTTGCCCAGCACCGCGGCCAGCGCGCGCGCCAGGGCGCCGTTGCGGTCGCCCTCGCCCTGGCTGTTGACCGGCACCTCGGCGTCGTAGGGACCTTGCGCACCGGCAACGTCGCCTTCGGTGCGCAATCCGGCCTGGGCCAGGGCGGCCGCAGCGGGGAGGCACAACGCGAAAGACAGGAGTAAGGCAAGGCTGCGGCGCATCGAAGGTTCCATTGCTCGGCGTATCCGAGGCGAATTGTTGCCCGAATGCGGCCGTAGCGCCAACGTGGCCTGTTAAAATCGCCGTCTTTCCGCCGACGCCGCCGCCCGTGACCACTTCCCAGCCCCCCGCCGCCGCCCCGTTGACCTACCGCGACGCCGGCGTCGACATCGATGCCGGCAATGCCGTGGTCGAACGCATCAAACCCCTGGTCAAGCGCAGTTTCCGCCCCGAGGTGATGGGCGGGCTGGGCGGGTTCGGCGCGCTGTTCGACCTGTCCGGCAAGTACCGCGAACCGGTGCTGGTGTCCGGCACCGACGGCGTCGGCACCAAGCTGAAGCTGGCGCAACAGCTGGGCCGGCACGACAGCATCGGCATCGACCTGGTCGGCATGTGCGTCAACGACGTGCTGGTGCAGGGCGCCGAACCGCTGTTCTTCCTGGACTATTTCGCCACCGGCAAGCTCGACGTGGAGACCACGGTGGCGGTGGTCGGCGGCATCGCCCGCGGCTGCGAACTGGCCGGCTGCGCGCTGATCGGCGGCGAGACCGCGGAAATGCCCGACATGTACCCGCCGGGCGAGTACGACCTGGCCGGCTTCACCGTCGGCGCGGTGGAGAAGTCGCAGCTGCTGGACGGCGCCAAGGTGCGCCAGGGCGACGTGCTGATCGGCATCGCCTCCTCCGGCCCGCACTCCAACGGCTACTCGCTGATCCGCCGCATCTACGACCGCGCCGGGCGCCCGGCCGACCTGCAGGTCGGCGGCGGCAGCCTGGCCGACGCGCTGATGGCGCCGACCGCGCTGTACGTCAAGCCGATCCTGTCGCTGCTGCGCGGCGCACATGCCGACGGCATCCACGCGATGGCGCACATCACCGGCGGCGGCCTGACCGAGAACATCATCCGCGTGATCCCCGACGGCCTGGGCCTGGACATCCGCGCCAGCGCCTGGACCCTGCCGCCGGTGTTCGAGTGGCTGCAGCGCGAAGGCGCGGTCGCCGACAGCGAGATGTGGCGCACCTTCAACTGCGGCATCGGCTTCGTGCTGGTGGCCGCGCCCGACCAGGTCGCCGCGCTGGAGCGCAGCCTGGACACGCTGGGCCTGGCGCATTGGCAGATCGGCGCGGTGGTGGCGGCCGGCGCCGGCGAACGCGTGCACATCGGCTGAGCCGCATGGCGGCGGCCAAGCGCGCCTGGCTGGCGCTGACCCTGGCGGTGTTCGCCGCCAGCTGGGTGCACCCGCTGTGGCCGGCCGAACAGGCCATGCACAGCTCGCTGGCGGTGCTGGGCCTCGCCTGGCTGGTCTGGCACGACCGCCGCTGGCCGCTGCGCAACGCGCACTTCGCCGCGATCTGCGCGTTCATCAACGTGCACAACGTCGCCGCGCACTGGCTGTATTCCAACGTGCCCTACGACCAGTGGCTGCGCGCGCTGACCGGCGGCTGGTCGCCGAACGCCGCGTTCGGCTGGCAGCGCAACCACACCGACCGCCTGATCCACCTGCTGTTCGGGCTGTGCTTCGCGCCGGCGCTGCGCGACTACGCCCGGCAGCGCTGGCCTGCGCTGTCGGCGCGGCAGGCGTTCGTGCTGGCGACGATGGCGATCATGTGCGCCAGCCTGCTCTACGAATGGCTGGAGTGGCTGATCGCGTTGCTGCTGTCGCCCGAGCAGGCCGAGTCCTACAACGGCCAGCAGGGCGACCCGTGGGATGCGCACATGGACATGCTGCTGGCCACCCTGGGCTGCGCCAGCGCGTGGCCGTGGCGGCGCGCCGGGCGCCTGCCCCCTTCCCCGCACTAGAAGACCGACGATGGCACTGCCCCCACCCCTTCCCGTTGCGGACATCGCCCACGCCGACACCCTGCGTGCCGAGTCCGAGCTGAGCACCCTGGCGACGCTGTACGCCGTGATGGCCGGGCTGCAGTGCCTGATGCTGCTCCTGGTCGGCGGCTTCCTGGCCTTCGGCGTGCATCGCGAGGCCGAGCTCAACGCGCTCGGCCAGAGCCCCGACCAGGCCCAGGGCGGCGTGTTCGCGATCGTGCTGCTGTCGATGCTGCTGGCGTTCGGGCTGGTCTCGCTGATCCTGAAGGTGCTGACCGCGCGTGCGCTGCGCCAGCGCCGCCGGCTGCTGCTGTGCAACGCCACCGCCATGGTGACCTGCCTGGGTTTCCCGCTGGGCACGGCACTGGGCGTCTGGACCCTGCTGGTGCTGCAGCGCCCGGCCGCCATCGCCCTGTTCCGGAAGGCGTAGCCGATGACGATCCGTCTTGCGGTGCTGGTCTCCGGCCGCGGCTCCAACCTGCAGGCGCTGCTCGACGCGATCGCCGCCGGTACGCTGGACGCGCAGGTGGTCGGCGTGTTCAGCGACCGCGCGCAGGCGCCGGCGCTGGCCAAGGTGGCGCCGGCGCAGCGCTGGTCGGCCGCGCCGGGCGGATTTCCCGACCGCGCCGCGTTCGACCGGGCGCTGGGCGACGCGGTGGCCGCGGTGCAGCCGGACTGGATCGTCTGCGCCGGCTACATGCGCATCCTCGGCGACGGCTTCGTGCAGCGCTTCGCCGGCCGCCTGCTCAATATCCACCCCTCGCTGCTGCCCAAGTACCGCGGCCTGCACACGCATGCGCAGGCGATCGCGGCCGGCGACGCCGAACACGGCGCCAGCGTGCATTTCGTGGTGCCGGCGCTGGACGCCGGCGCGGTGATCGCGCAGGTGCGGGTGCCGGTGCAGGCCGGCGACTGCCCGCAGGACCTGGCGCTGCGCCTGCTGCCGCGCGAGCACCAGTTGCTGTGCGCGGTGCTGCAGCTGGCCGCGGCCGGGCGTCTGGCTGAACGGGACGACAGGGTCTGGCTGGACGGTCAGTGCCGGTTTAGTCCGCTGCGCCTAGATTGCCAAGGCATGCTGATTCCCTGAATGCGCCGCGTCCCCTTCCCGCTGCGGCGCCTTCGCGCCCCATCCCCTTCCTCGCAGCCGATCCCATGAAGCCCCTTTCGCGTCAGTTCGCTGTTCTCGCCGTGGCCAGCCTCGGCCTGCTGGCGCCGACCGTCGGCGTGCTGGCGCAGGCGCCCGCGCCGGCGCCCGCCCCTCCGACGACGGCTGCGGCGCCCGCGCCCGCCCCGGCCGCACCGGCCCTGCAGGCCGAAGCCTGGACGCCGCCGCCGCTGCAGCCGTTCGTGGCCACCTACCAGGCCCTGTACAAGGGCAAGGAAGCGGGCGATGCACGCATGCAGGTCAGCCACAGCGGCGGCGACGAATGGCGCGTGGACCTGGGCGTGCAGGGCCGCAGCGGCTTCGCCAGCATCCTCGGCCTGAACATCGAGCAGAGCACGGTGTTCCGCACCCAGGACGGGCGCTACGTGCCGCAGAGCCAGAGCACGGTGAAGAAGGCCGTGTTCTTCGGCAAGAAGGTCACCGGCGTCTACGACTGGGCGCAGGGCGTGGCGCGCTGGGACGGCGACCTGAAGAAGGACCGCCAGCAGCCGATTCCGCTGCAGCCCGGCGACCAGAGCGCGCTGCTGATCAACCTGTCGATCATGCGCGACGCGCAGCCGGGCAAGACCATGAGCTACCGCTTCGTCGACGTCGGCCGGGTCCGCGAGCACGTCTACCACGCCGCCGAGCAGACCGAGACGGTGCAGGTCGGCGATATCAGCTACGACGCGCTGCGCGTCTCGCGCACCAACGGCGGCAAGAATGAGACCATCCTGTGGATCGCCAACGGTGTGCCGACGCCGGTGCGCATCCTGCAGCGCGAAGACGGCGAAGACCGCATCGACCTGCGCCTGACCGAATACCAAGGAGTCTGACCATGACACGCATCGCCCGCCCCCTGTCCGCCCTCGCCGCCGCCCTGCTGGTCATGGCCAGCCTGCCGGCGCTGGCGCTGGAGCCGTTCAAGGCGGACTACCAGGCCAGCTACATGGGCATGCAGGCCAACGGCCTGATGACCCTGGCCAGCGAAGGCAGCAACCGCTGGCGCTACAGCCTGTCGATCAAGAACCAGGTCGCCGACCTGAGCCAGAGCACGGTGTTCGAGGAAAAGGGCGGCCAGTTGCGCCCGCTCAGCAGCGACGACCGCTCGCTGTTCCTGATCAAGAAGAAGGCGGTGACCGCCAACTACGATTGGAGCAAGGCGCAGGCGACCTGGTCCGGCGACGTCAAGGCCGACCGCCGCGGCCCGATCAAGCTGCAGCCCGGCGACATGGACGCGCTGCTGATCAACCTGGCGATCGCGCGCGACGTCAACGCCGGCAAGACCCCCAGCTACCGCATGGTCGACGAGGGCCGCGCCAAGCCGATGTCCTACAAGGTGGCCGGCAAGGAAGCGATCACCGTCAACGGCAAGACCGAGCAGGCGACCAAGGTCAGCCGCAGCGACGGCTCCAAGGAGATCATCGCCTGGATCGTGCCGGACATGCCGGTGCCGGTGCGCATCCTGCAGCGCGAGAACGGCCAGGACGCGCTGGACCTGACCATCAAGTCGCTGCGCTGATCGCGGCATCGCGCAGCGGCCGCGCTGCGCGATGCGCCATCGAAAAAGGGCGGACCGGCCGGTCCGCCCTTTTTGCTGCCCGCTCGCCAGCGGCATGCGTTGCTGCCGCCATTCCCGGCAGCGCGTGGCCAGGGCCAGGCGTCCCGCGCGCAGCGAGCGCCCACCTCCCTGCCAGCGCAGTCCGCAGCGAGCGCGCCAGGCTATTTCTTCGCGTCGGCAGCCGGTTTCTTGGCCTCGGCGGCCGGCGCGAACGTGGTGCGGCAATCCACCCGGATCTGCGCGCCGCTGTTGCGCCAGTAGAAGGTGCTGCACTGGCGCGGGCCGTCCTGGGTGCGGGTCACGCCGACCGCGTAGAACGCCTGCGCGATCTCGGCGCGGCTGACCTGGCCGTCGCCGTTCCAGTCCATGTCGCGCTGTTCGATGCCCTGGGTGATGGCGATGCCGGCGTACCAGGCGTAGCCGACCCAGGCCAGCACCAGGACCACCACCGCCAGCAGCACTTTGCGCCGGCGGCTGAAGCGGCCGCTGAGGATCATGCGATGCGCCGGATCGACGCGCCCAGCGCCCCCAGCTTCTCCTCGATGTTCTCGTACCCCCGGTCCAGGTGGTAGATGCGGTCGATGGTGGTGTCGCCGGCGGCGACCAGCCCGGCCAGGATCAGCGAGGCCGAGGCGCGCAGGTCGGTGGCCATCACCGGCGCGCCGCTGAGCCGCTCGCTGCCGCGCACGATCGCGGTGTGGCCCTCGACCTGGATGTCCGCGCCCAGGCGCAGCAGTTCGTTGACGTGCATGAAGCGGTTCTCGAAGATCGTCTCGTTGATCACGCCCACGCCGTCGGCCACGCAGTTGAGCGCCATGAACTGCGCCTGCATGTCGGTGGGGAACGCCGGGTACGGCGCGGTGGTCAGGCTGACCGCGCGCGGGCGCTTGCCATGCATGTCCAGGCGGATCCAGTCGGCGCCGGTCTCGATCGTGGCGCCGGCCTCGGCCAGCTTGTCCAGCACCGCGTCGAGCGTGTCGGCGCGCGCGCGGCGCACGGTGACGCTGCCGCCGGTCATCGCCGCGGCGACCAGGAAGGTGCCGGTCTCGATGCGGTCCGGCAGCACCGCGTGGCGGCCGCCGGACAGGCGCTCCACGCCGTGCACCACGATGCGCGAGGTGCCGGCGCCTTCGATCCTCGCGCCGAGCGCGATCAGGCAGTCGGCCAGGTCGGTGACTTCCGGCTCCATCGCCGCGTTCTCCAGCACCGTGGTGCCGTCGGCCAGGGTCGCGGCCATCAGCACGTTCTCGGTGCCGGTGACGCTGACCATGTCGAACACGTAGCGGCCGCCCTTGAGCCGGCCGTTGCTGGTCGCCTTGATGTAGCCGTTCTCGACGCTGATCTCCGCGCCCAGCGCCTGCAGGCCCTTGATGTGCTGGTCCACCGGCCGCGAGCCGATCGCGCAGCCACCGGGCAGCGACACTTCGGCCGCGCCGAACTTGGCCAGCAGCGGGCCCAGCACCAGGATCGAGGCGCGCATGGTGCGCACCAGCTCGTACGGGGCGACGTGCTGGTCGACCTTGCGCGGATCGACGGTGATCGCGCTGCCGCGCGCCAGGGTGCCCTCGTCGATGGTGACTTCCGCGCCCAGCTCGCCGAGCAGCTTCACCGTGGTGATCACGTCGTGCAGCTGCGGCACGTTGGTGATCTCCACCGGCGCGTCGGCCAGCAGCGTGGCGCACAGGATCGGCAGCACCGCGTTCTTGGCGCCGGAAATGTTCACTTCACCGTGCAGCGCGTTGCCGCCGGTCACTACGATTTTGGCCATGGGTCTCGGGGGATTGGGAGTCGAAAAGAAGAGGAACGCAGCGGCTCAGCCGGCCTGGTCGGGGGTCAGCGTGGTCAGCGCCAGCGCGTGGATCGCCCCGCCCATCAGCTCGCCCAGCGTCGCGTAGACCATGCGGTGGCGGGCCAGCGGCAGCTTGCCGGCGAAGGCCTCGCTGACCACGGTGGCCTCGAAGTGCACGCCGTCCTCGCCCTGCACCTGCACGCGCGCGCCAGGCAGGCCGGCCTCGATCAGTTTACGGATGGTTTCGGCGTCCAACGGGCTTTCCTAATAAAATGGTCGGCCATTCTACCCTCCGACCGGCATCCGCATGGCTGTATCGCCCCTGTCCCCCGCCGCGCTCGACGACGCCAGCCTGGTCGCCAGCGGCCGCCGCGTGGTCGCGATCGAGCAGGCCGCGCTGGGCGCGGTCGGCGCGCGCATCGGCGCCGAGTTCGCCGCCGCCTGCCGGCTGATCCTGGGTTCGCGCGGGCGGGTGGTCGCCACCGGCATGGGCAAGTCCGGGCACGTGGCGCGCAAGATCGCCGCCACCCTCGCCTCCACCGGCACCCCGGCGTTCTACGTGCACCCGGGCGAGGCCGGGCACGGCGACCTGGGCATGATCACCGACGCCGACGTGGTCCTGGCGCTGTCCTATTCCGGCGAATCGGACGAGATCCTGATGCTGCTGCCGGTGCTCAAGCGCCAGGGCAACGCGGTGATCGCGATGACCGGCCGCGCCCAGTCCACCCTGGCGCGCGAGGCCGACCTGCACCTGGACGTCAGCGTGCCGGCCGAGGCCTGCCCGCTGGACCTGGCGCCGACCTCCAGCACCACCGCCTCGCTGGCGCTGGGCGACGCGCTGGCGGTGGCGCTGCTGGACGCGCGCGGCTTCACCGCCGACGACTTCGCCCGCTCGCACCCGGCCGGCAGCCTCGGCCGGCGCCTGCTGCTGCACATCACCGACGTGATGCACGGCGGCGAGGAGTTGCCGAAGGTGCACGAGGACGCCAGCCTCAGCGAGGCGCTGGTGGAGATGAGCCGCAAGCGCCTGGGCATGACCGCGATCGTCGACCGCGACGACCGCCTGCTCGGCCTGTTCACCGACGGCGACCTGCGCCGCACCCTGGACAGCCCGCTGGACGTGCGCCAGACCCGCATCGCCGACGTGATGACCCGGCAGCCGCGCACCATCGGCGCCGACCAGCTCGCCGCCGAGGCCGCGCGGCTGATGGAAACCCACAAGATCAACGGCCTGATCGTGGTCGACGGCGACGGCCGCGCGGTCGGCGCGCTCAACATTCACGACCTGTTGCGCGCCAGAGTGGTTTAACCGTCTGAACCTGTTCACCGCCCGCCGGCGCCCTGCGCCGCTGGCCCTGGCCGCTGGAAAGCCGGCCTCCCCGCCCCGATATCGAGAACGATGCCCTACTCCCCGCTGGCCGACCTCCCTGCCGACCTGATCGACCGCGCCGCCCGGATCCGCCTGGCGTGCTTCGACGTGGACGGCACGCTGACCGACGGCCGCCTGTACTACGACCGCGACGGCAACGAGAGCAAGGCGTTCAACGTGCTCGACGGCCAGGGCCTGGTGCAGTTGCGCCGGCACGGCATCGACGTGGCGCTGATCACCGCGCGGCCGAGCCTGGCCGCGGAGAAGCGTGGCCAGGAACTGGGCCTGCTGGTGCAGATCGGAGTCAAGGACAAGCGCGCCGGGGTGCAGGCGCTGTGCGACGAGCGCGGGCTGAGCCTGGAGCAGGTGTGTTTCATGGGCGACGACCTGCCCGACCTGGCGCCGCTGCGCGTGGTCGGCCTGGCGGTGGCCCCGGCCAACGCGCACCCGTGGACCGCCGAGCACGTGCACTGGCTGACCCGCGCCCGCGGCGGCGAAGGCGCCGCGCGCGAGCTGTGCGACGTGCTGCTGGCCGCGCAGGGCCACGTCGCCGCGCTGCTGCAGGAGCATGGCGCATGAACTGGCGCACCTGGCTCGGCGGCCTGCTGCTGGTCGCGGCGCTGGTCAGCGGCTGGACGGCCTGGCACCAGCGCGGCAAGCCGGCGCCGGCCGCGGACGAGGAAGCCCGTTCGGACTACATCGCGCACGATTTCCAGATCGTCACCCTGGACAAGCAGGGCAAGGAATCGATGACCCTGCGCGCGCCGCAGATGGAGCGCAGCCGCGCCGACCAGACCATGGCGATCGAGACCCCGCTGTTCCTGCTGCCCGACGCCAACGGCCAGCACTGGGAGATGCGCAGCAAGACCGGCTGGGTCAGCGCCAACGGCGAGGAGCTGCGTCTGCGCGGCGACGTCGCCGGCGACAGCCCCAAGGTCCCCAGCATCCCGCCCACCACCTTCCGCACCCAGAGCCTGGACGTGTTCCCGAAGACCAGCACCGCGCGCACCGCCGAAACGGTCACCATGACCCGGCCCGGTATGATGCAGTCCGGCGTGGGCTTCGAGGTCGACTTGAAGTCCCGGCAGTACAAGCTCCTTTCCCAGGTCAAGACCCGCTATGAACCCAACGCTGCCCGCTAAGCTCGCGCTGCTCGCCCTGCTGCTACCCGCCGTGGCGATGGCCAAGTCGTCCGACCGCAACCAGCCGATGGACATCAAGTCCGATGCGCAGGACTGCAATCTGACCGACGACAACGGCAAGTGCCGCTTCACCGGCAATGTCGTCATCATCCAGGGCACGCTGGAGATCCACGCCAACACTGCCGACTTGTTCCGCAAGAACGGCGAGATCGATCGCGTGGTGTTCAACGGCAAGCAAGCGACATTGAAGCAGGAGATGGACGACGGCTCGCCGATGGACGGGGTCGCCGACAATATCGACTACACCGTCTCGACCGATACCGTGATCCTCACCGGCAACTACCGCATGACCTCGCCCAAGGGCACCAACGCCGGGCAGCGCATGGTCTACAACACCAAGACCGGCAACATGCAGGGCGGCGGCGACGGCACCCGCGTGCACACTGTGATCCAGCCGAAGAACCCGGCCCCGGCCGGCGCCCCGGCCGCTGGCGCCAAGCCGGCGAGCAAGCCCGCCGCCAAGCCGGCGGCGACCACGCCGGCCAAGCCCGCCACCCCGGCCAAGCAAGGAGGCCAGTGATGCTGCTCGCCGAGGGCCTGCGCAAGCGCTACAAGCAGCGCGAGGTCGTGCGCGACTTCGGCCTGACCCTGGAGGCGGGCGAAGTGGTCGGCCTGCTCGGCCCCAACGGCGCCGGCAAGACCACCTGCTTCTACATGATCGTCGGCCTGGTCGAGGCCGACGCCGGGCGCATCGTGCTCGACGGCAACGACATCACCGCGCTGCCGATGTACAAGCGCGCCAAGCTCGGCGTCGGCTACCTGCCGCAGGAGCCGTCGGTATTCCGCAAGCTCAGCGTGGCCGACAACATCCGCCTGGTGCTGGAACTGCGCGAGGACCTGGACGCGGCCGGCCAGGAACGCGAACTGGCCTCGCTGCTGGACGAACTGCAGATCGGCCACGTCGCCGAGCAGCTCGGTGCCAGCCTGTCCGGCGGCGAGCGTCGCCGCTGCGAGATCGCCCGCGCGCTGGCGGCCAAGCCGCGGCTGATGCTGCTGGACGAACCGTTCGCCGGCGTGGACCCGATCTCGGTCGGCGAGATCCAGCGCATCGTCACCCACCTCAAGCAACGCGGCATCGGCGTGCTGATCACCGACCACAACGTGCGCGAAACCTTGGGAATCTGCGACCGGGCGTATATCCTCAACGAAGGCGGCGTGTTGGCGCAGGGGGCGCCGGAGGCGCTGCTGGCCAACAGCGACGTGCGCCGCGTCTACCTCGGGGAAACCTTCAGGCTGTGACCGCGCGGGCGTCCCGCCACGCCCTTTCCCGTCCGGTACAGGCATGAAAGCACGGCTGCAGACATCGCTGGGACAGCATCTGGTCATGACGCCGCAGTTGCGTCAGGCGATCAAGCTGTTGCAGATGTCCAGCGCCGAACTGGAAGTGGAGATCGCCGAGGCGGTGGAGAGCAATCCGCTGCTGGAATGGGCCGAGGACGCCGCGCCCACGCTCGACGTGGCCGGCGCCGGCCGCGACGAAGGCGAGGCCGAGCTCGCACCGCCGGCCGGCGACACCCTGGACAACGTGCCGCAGCACGACGGCGACGACTGGTCCGACGCCGAACCGGCCTGGAGCAGCGGCAGCGGCGGCTCCTTCGACGACGACGACGACATGGGCAGCGCCGCCGAGCGCGTGGCCGAGCCGGACACGCTGATCGACCACCTGCTGTGGCAGCTGCACCTGTCGCACCTGTCGCCGCGCGACCGCAGTATCGGCGCGGCGCTGATCGACGCGCTCGACGACGATGGCTACCTGCGCGAACCGCTGGCCGCGATCGCCGAGACGCTGCAGCCGGACATCGTCGCCGACGAAGAGGAAATCGGCACCGTGCTGCACCAGATCCAGCGCTTCGACCCGGTCGGCATCGCCGCGCGCACGCTGGGCGAATGCCTGAACCTGCAGCTGGACGTGCTGCCGGAGGACACCGCCGGGCTGGAACTGGCGCGCATCATCGCCAACGGCCCGCTGGAGAAGCTGCCGCGCAGCGGCATCGCCGGCATCGCCCACGAACTCAAGCGTCCGGCCTCCGCGGTGGAGACCGCGGTCGCCCTGCTGCGCTCGCTGGACCCGCGCCCGGGCAAGCAGATCGGCGAACTGGGCGCCGACACCTACGTGGTGCCGGACTGCGTGATCTGGCGCCAGCGCGGCGTCTGGCATGCGGCGCTGGCCGGCCACGCGCGGCCCAGGGTCACCATCCACCGCGGCTACGAACAGCTGATCCGCCAATGCGGCGAGAGCGACGCCGGCTACCTGCGCGGCCAGCTGCAGGAAGCGCGCTGGCTGCTGAAGAGCCTGGAGGCGCGCGGCGAGACCCTGCTCAAGGTGACCCGCTGCCTGCTGCGCCAGCAGGCCGGCTTCCTGGAGTTCGGCGAACAGGCGCTGCGCCCGCTGACCCTGCGCGAGATCGCCGGCGAACTGGGCCTGCATGAGAGCACCATCTCCCGCGCCATCGCCCGCAAATACGTGCGCACCCCGCGCGGCACCATCCCGCTGCGCGCCTTCTTCGCCTCCGGCATCGACACCGACAGCGGCGGCGAGGCCTCCAGCACCGCCATTCAGGCGATGATCCGGCGCCTGATCGACGCGGAGAACCCGCGCAAGCCGCTTTCTGACGCCAAGCTGGCCGACCTGCTGAAGAGCGCCGGCGTGCCGGTGGCGCGGCGCACGGTTGCGAAGTATCGTGAGGCCATGAACATTTCCGCTTCCCACGAACGCGTCCGCATCGGTTGAGCGTCGGCGGCAGCGGCAATGGTTCATAGGTGAATCCCGAACCAAGGAGTATCCGATGCGTATCGAGACCTACGGCCAGCAGATCGAAGTCACCCCCGCCTTGCGCGAGTACGTGGAGACCAAGCTGCAGCGGCTGAAGCGGCATTACGAGGAAACCATCGAGGTCCGCGCCCAGTTGGCGCTGCGCAAGCCCGACCACCACGTCGAGGCCACCGTCAACGTTCCCGGCCGCACCCTGCACGCCGATGCCAGCGCGCAGACCATGTACGCGGCGATCGACCTGCTCGCCGACAAGCTCGACCGGCTGATCATCAAGCACAAGGAAAAGAAACAGGACCACCACGCCGCCGAGGTGCGCGACAATATCGTGTGATCCTGCACACGTTGGTCCCGCCATGCCCTTGACCGATCTGATGGCGGCCGTCCGCACCCAGGTGCTGCCGGCCGCCGATCGCGACACCCTGCTGCGCACCGCCGCCGGCCTGCTGGCCTGTCCGCAGGCCGGTTTCGACGAACTGTTCGCCAGCCTGCGCGAGCGCGAGCAGCTCGGCAGCACCGCCATCGGCCATGGCATCGCCATCCCGCACGGCCGCGCTCCCCACCTCGACGCCCCGCGCGGCGCCCTGCTGCGGCTGGACCAGCCGATCGACTTCGACGGCCACGGCGCGCAGGTGGACCTGATCTTCGCGATGGCGGTGCCGGCGCACTACACCCACCAGCACCTGATGCTGCTGTCGGAACTGGCCGAACAGTTCTCCGACGAGGGCTTCCGCGACGCGCTGCGCCGCGCCCCCGACGCCGCCGCGCTGCACGACCTGCTCGGCGGCGCGCCGCAGGCCAGCGCCGCATGAACACCAGCATCACCGCGCGCGAACTGTTCGACCAGCAGCGCGACCGGCTCGGCCTGCGCTGGCTGGCCGGGCAGAAGGGCGAGCACCGCGAACTGGAGGCCGGCAACGCGGTGTCGCGGCGCCCGTCGCTGGCCGGCTATCTCAACACCATCTACCCGAACAAGGTGCAGATCCTCGGCACCGAGGAACTGGCCTGGCTGGATTCGCTGGATTCGCGCCAGCGCTGGGAGACCATCGAGAAGATCGTGCAGGTGCGGCCGCTGGCGCTGGTGATCACCAAGAACCAGTCGTGCCCGGAAGACCTGCGCGCGGCCGCCGACGAATCCGACACGCCGCTGTGGGTCTCGCCCAAGCGCGGCCACGAACTGCTCAACCACCTCTCCTATCACCTGGCGCGCACGCTGGCGCCGCGGGTGATCCTGCACGGGGTGTTCATGGAGATCTATTCGATCGGCGTGCTGATCACCGGCGAGGCCGGCTCCGGCAAGAGCGAGCTGGCGCTGGAACTGCTCAGCCGCGGCCACCGCCTGGTCGCCGACGACGCCCCCGAATTCACCCAGATCGCCCCCGACGTGCTCGACGGCACCTGCCCGGAACTGCTGCAGGACCTGCTGGAAGTGCGCGGCCTGGGCGTGCTCAACGTGCGCGACATGTTCGGCGACACCGCTGTAAAGAAGAACAAGTATCTTCGCCTGATCGTGCACCTGACCCGGCCCATGACCGAACCGACCCCGCATGGCTACGAGCGCCTGACCGGCGATTCCGGCACCCGCCACGTGCTGGACCTGGACGTGCCGCTGATCACCCTGCCGGTGATGCCCGGGCGCAACCTGGCGGTGCTGACCGAGGCCGCCACGCGCCTGCACATCCTGCGCACCAAGGGCATCGACCCGGCGGCGATGTTCATCGCCCGCCACAGCAACCTGCTCGAGCGGCGCAGCCCATGAACGCGGTGGCGAACACCTCCACCCTGGTGATCGTCAGCGGCCTGTCCGGCTCCGGCAAGTCGGTGGCGCTGAAGACCTTCGAGGACCTGGACTACTACTGCGTCGACAACCTGCCGGTGGAACTGCTGCCGGCCTTCGTCAAGAGCCTGGTGCGCGACGACGTCGGCCCCAGCAAGCTGGCGGTGGGCATCGACGTGCGCAACCGCCACAGCGACCTGGCGCAGCTGTCGCGCTGGCGCGAGGCGGTGGCGCAGTTCGGCCTGGACGCGCGGCTGCTGTTCTTCGACGCCACCGACGAGGCGCTGATCAAGCGCTACGCCGACACCCGCCGCCGCCACCCGCTGTCGCACCTGGGCCTGTCGCTGCCCGAGGCGATCGAACGCGAGCGCGCGCTCACCGAGCCGCTGCGCCGCGAGGCCGACGCGGTGATCGACACCAGCGCGCTCAACGTGCACCAGCTGCGCCGGCGGGTGACCACCGAGTTCGCGCTGACCCACGAGAACAGCCTGTCGCTGCTGTTCGAGTCCTTCGCCTACAGGCGCGGCGTGCCGGCCGAAGCCGACTTTGTGTTCGACGCGCGGGTATTGCCCAACCCGCACTGGGACCCGGAACTGCGCCCGCTGACCGGCCGCGACGGCGGCGTGCGCGACTACCTGGACGCGCAACCGGAAGTGCAGCAGTACACCGCACAGATCGTCGGCTTCCTCGACACCTGGCTGCCGCGGCTGCGCAACGACACCCGCAGCTACGTCACCATCGCCTTCGGCTGCACCGGCGGCAAGCACCGCTCGGTGTACCTGGCCGAACGCCTGGCACGCCACGCGCGCGAGCAGGGCTGGCCGGAGGTGGCGACGTTCCACCGGGAGCAGGACTGAGGGGCCGGGATTAGGGATTGGGGATTGGCAAAAGCGGAGCGGCTGCGGCCGTTGCTCTGGCGTTTGCGAATCCCCAATCCCGGCCTTCCAGCCATTCCCTGCGCCCTGCCCGACCTGTTAACGTTCGTCCATGGCCTGTGGCATTCTCCTGATTACTCATCCCGGTGTCGGCGCGTCGCTGTTGAGCGTGGCGACCGGATTGTTGCGGCAATTGCCGCTGAAGACCGAAGCGTTCGAAGTGCCGCTCGATGCCGACCTGGACGCGCTGCTGCCGCAGGCGTCGGCGGCGTTGCGGCGGGTCGATAACGGCGACGGCGTGCTGGTCGTCACCGACCTGTACGGCGCCAGCCCGAGCAACCTGGCGACCAGGCTGGCGCGCCTGGGCACCCCGGTGCGGCGCGTGTCCGCGCTGAGCCTGCCGATGCTGCTGCGGATCATGAACTACCCCGAGCAGGGGCTGGACCAGTTGCCCGCGACCGCGGCGGCTGGCTCGCGCAACGGAGTGGTGATCGACGATGCTTGAACGCGAACTCATCGTATCCAACCGCCTGGGCCTGCATGCGCGCGCGACCGCCAAGCTGGTGCAGACGCTGTCCTCGTTCCGTTGCAACGCCACGCTGGCGGCCAAGGGCCGCGAGGTCAACGCCAAGAGCATCATGGGCGTGATGCTGCTGGCCGCCGCGCAGGGCACGCCGGTGACCGTGCGCGTGGACGGCGCCGACGAAGCCGACGCGCTGGAGGCCGTGGTCGGCCTGTTCGAGCGGCGCTTCGACGAGGACAGCTGAGCATGCGGCGCCGGCCGCCGCGCGCCACGACGCCGCGCCGCCGCGGGTGCGCGCGGTGAGCCTGCGCATCGCCGGCCATGGCGCCTCGCGCGGCAACGCGCTGGGCCGCGCGCGCGTGCGCCTGCCGCATGCGCTGGACGTGGCCGAGCAGCGCATCGGCGCGGCGCAGGTGCCCGAGGAACTGGAACGCCTGCACCTGGCGGTGAACGCCGCGCGCGAGGAGATGCACGGCCTGCGCCAGCGCCTGCACGGCGCCCTGGCCAAGGAGGTCGGCGAGTTCCTCGACCTGCACGCGCTGCTGCTCGACGACCCGGAACTGCTGCACGGCCTGGACGAACTGATCCGCACCGGCCGCTACAGCGCCGACTACGCGCTGCGCCTGCAGCGCGACCGCCTGGCGACCGTGTTCGACGCGATGGAAGACGCCTACCTGAAAAGCCGCATGGACGACCTGGACCATGTGATCGGGCGCATCCACGCGTTCCTGCAGAAGCGCCAGCCCGACAGCGCCGGCCTGGCCGGCGAGATCCTGGTGTGCGAGAACGTGGCGCCGTCGGAGCTGGCGCAGCTGCAGGCGCAGGGCGTGGTCGGCATCGTCACCAGCGCCGGCAGCGCGCTGTCGCACAGCGCGATCCTGGCGCGCAGCCTGCACCTGCCGCTGGTGGTCGGCGTCGCCGACGCGCTGCAGAAGATCAACGACGGCGACGTGCTGATCGTCGACGGCGTGCAGGGCGCGGTGATCGTCGAGCCCACGCCCGAGGACCTGCACGACTACCGCACCCGCGTGCGCGACCAGGCCCGGCTGCAGCGCGGGCTCGGCAAGCTGCGCTCCAAGCCCAGCCGCACCCGCGACGGCGAGGACATCGTGCTGCTGGCCAACGCCGAGTCGCGCGAGGACGTGGCCCGCGCGCATGCGCTGGGCGCCGACGGCCTGGGCCTGTACCGCACCGAATTCCTGTTCCTGCAGCGCGACGCGTTGCCCGACGAGGAAGAGCAGTTCCGCACCTATCGCGACGCGGTGCTGGGCATGAGCGGGCGGCCGGTGACGATCCGCACCCTGGACCTGGGCGCGGACAAGGCCGACCGCACCGGCCTGACCATGAGCAACGAGCAGAACCCGGCGCTGGGCCTGCGTGGCGTGCGCCTGTCGCTGGCCCGGCCCAGGGTCTCGGACACGCAGCTGCGCGCGCTCCTGCGCGCTTCCGGCTACGGCCCGGTGCGGGTGCTGCTGCCGATGGTCAGCGCGCGCGAGGAGATCATGGCGATGCGCCGGCATCTCAAGCGCATCGCCGCGCAGCTGCGCCGCGAAGGCCACGCCATCGCCGAGCAGGTGCAGGTCGGCGCGATGATCGAGGTGCCGGCCGCGGCGATCGCGCTGGACACCTTCATCGACGCGATCGACTTCCTGTCCATCGGCACCAACGACCTGGTGCAGTACCTGCTCGCCGCCGACCGCAACAACGAGGCGCTGGGCGAACTGTATTCGCCGCTGCACCCGGCGGTGCTGCGGCTGATCGCGCAGGTGATCGCCACCGGCCAGGCCCATGCCAAGCCGGTGGCGGTGTGCGGCGAGATCGCCGGCGACCCGGCGCTGACCCCGATCCTGCTAGCGCTGGGCCTGCGCGAATTCAGCCTGCACCCGGCGACGATGCTGGAAGTGCGCCGGGTGATCCGCGACACCGACCTGCAGGCGCTGCGCCTGCGCGGCGCCAAGCTGCTGCAGGCGCGCGACCGCAAGGGCATCGAGCGCTGGTTGGGGTGAGCCGGGATTCGGGATTCGGGATTCGGGATTCGCAAGAACAAGAGCGTGCGCGGCCGCCGGTGCCGCCTGCGCGCGGTGTGGCGCCCTGCCCTGACTCCCGCGCTTCCTGGTCCCATCGCTCCTGTTGAAAGCCGGGATTCGGGGTCCGCAGCTGCGCGCCAGGTGGAGGGGCTTCAGCCCCGACGCGTTGGCGGCAATGGCGCGGGATGAGTGCCCCTCCTGCAGGGAACGGACGCCGATTTCGGGCCTGGCGCTTTTTTCGCCACGCGCCCGCCGCGGTGTCGCCGCCGCGCCACGCCGTTGCAAATCCCCAATCCCCAATCCCGGCCCGCTGTGCTTCCCGCAACATGCAGGCGATAATGTTGCGATGAACATCTGACCGACCGCGTCCTTCGGAGCGCGGCCCTCTACCCACAGGAGCAGCGCATGGCCGATGCCGTCCGCCACGACAAGACCGCGCGGCAGCTGCGTTTGCTGTCCGATGCGCTGGACAGCGGGCGCCTGGGCCCGGTGCGGCGGCTGGTCAATACGCTGGCGCCGGCCGAGATCGGCAACCTGCTCGAGTCGCTGCCGCCGGGCAAGCGCGTGGTGGTGTGGGGCCTGGTCGACCCGGAAGACGACGGCGAGGTGCTGCTGCACGTCGGCGAGGAAGTGCGCGAGAGCCTGCTCGCGGACATGGACCCGGACGAGATCGTCGCCGCGGTCGAAGACCTGGACATCGACGACCTGGCCAACCTGGTCGAGGACCTGCCCGACACGGTCATCGACGAGGTGCTCAAGTCGATGGACCGCGAGAACCGCGAGCGCCTGGAACAGGTGCTGTCCTATCCCGAGGACAGCGCCGGGCGCCTGATGAACCCGGACGTGGTCACCGTGCGCGCCGACGTCAACGTCGACGTGGTGCTGCGCTACCTGCGCCTGCGCGGCGAACTGCCCGACCACACCGACCACCTGTTCGTGGTCAGCCGCCGCCACCAGTACCTGGGCCGGGTCTCGCTGGCCGCGCTGGTGACGCACGAGGATTCGACCCCGATCAACCGGCTGATCGACGACGAGCAGCCGGCCATCGACGTCGGCGAAGGCGCCGAGGAGGTCGCGCGGCAGTTCTCCGACCACGACTGGATCTCCGCGCCAGTGGTGGACGACAACAACATCCTGCTCGGCCGCATCACCATCGACGACGTGGTCGACATCATCCGCGAGCAGGCCGAGCACCAGGCGTTCAGCGCCGCCGGCCTGGACGAGGACGAGGACATGTTCAGCCCGGTGCGGCGCGCGTTCCGGCGCCGCCTGCTGTGGCTGACCATCAACCTGGGCACCGCGTTCATCGCCTCCAGCGTGGTCAGCCAGTTCGAGGGCACCATCGCCAAGCTGGTGGCGTTGGCCGCGCTGATGCCGATCGTGGCCGGCATGGGCGGCAACGCCGGCACCCAGGTGCTGGCGCTGATGGTGCGCGGCCTGGCGCTGGGCCAGATCGGTGCGTCCAACGTCACCGTGCTGCTGCGCAAGGAACTGGCGGTGGCGCTGATCAACGGCCTGGCGCTGGGCATCGGCCTGGGCCTGATCGTGTGGGCGTGGTTCGGCCAGCCGCTGCTGTCGCTGGTGATCGGCTCGGCGCTGACCATCAACCTGCTCACCGCCGCGCTCGGCGGGGTGCTGGTGCCGCTGACGCTCAAGCGCCTGGGCTTCGATCCGGCGCTGGCCGGCGGGGTGATCCTGACCACCGTGACCGACGTGATGGGCTTCCTCAGCTTCCTCGGCCTGGCGACGCTGGTGCTGCTGTAGGTCCACGCGCGGGGCTCGCTCGGCGCGGCTGCCGCGTCGCCGCTGCGACCTCAGCGGCGCGCGGATTCCCGTCCCCTTGCTGGCCTGCCCGCCGGCGCTTGCCGGGCGCACGCAACACCGGCATCGCCGAAGACCACGTGCACCAGCCGTTCCTGCGCCTGTCACCGCACGCCAGGCCGAACATCGCCAGGCCTGCGCCTGACTGGCGCATGTCCGGCCCCGGCCGCGGCGGCGCCGCGCTCTTACGCGCAAGCGCCGGGACGCCGATACTGAGGGTTCCCACCGCCGAGGGCCGCCCATGTCCATGCGTTCGTTGCTGCTCCTGCTGTGCCTGTCGATGGTCGGCTGCAGCAGCCTGCCCAGCGACCCGGCCAGCGGCCATTTCGTGTCGCGCCAGCTGACTGTCGACGGGCGCCTGTACCGCTACCAGGTGTTCGTGCCGGCGCCGCCGCACCGCCAGGGGCCGCTGCCGGTGGTGCTGTTCCTGCACGGCTCCGGCGAGCGCGGCAGCGACGGCAAGCAGCAGGCCGATGCCGGCGTGGGCCCGTACCTGCGCCGCCACCTGGCCGACTTCCCGGCGCTGGTGGTGATGCCGCAGGTGCCGGAAGACCAGGAATGGAACGGGATCAACGCGACGATGGCGCTGCAGGCGCTGGACGCGGCCAGCGCCGAATTCGGCGCCGATCCGCAGCGCACCTACCTGACCGGCATGTCGATGGGCGGCTACGGCACCTGGGAGATCGCGCTGCAGCAGCCGCAGCGCTTCGCCGCGTTGGTGCCGGTGTGCGGCGCGATCCTGTCCCCGCACGAGGACCGCGAATACCTGGTGGTCACCCCGGTGGCGGAGCTGCCCGACCCCTACACCGCGCTGGCCGAACGCCTGCAGCGGATCCCGGTGTGGATCTTCCACGGCGCGCAGGACGACGTGGTGCTGCCGCACGACGACCGCAAGATCTACCGCGCGTTCAAGAACCTGGACGCCGACGTGCGCTACACCGAATACCCGCAGGGCAACCACAACGCCTGGGACGCCACCTACCGCGACCCGAAGATGTGGCAGTGGCTGTTCGCGCAGAAGCGGGGCGGCGACACCGCCGACGCGGCGCCGGAAACCGCGACCGGCGGCAGCTGAACCGCGGACCGGCGGTTTCGGTCCTTTACTCCCTGTAGGAGCGGCTTCAGCCGCGACCGAAACCGTCCCCCCGCGCGACAACGTCAGCACCGGAATGCGCCTGACGCTACCCGCATCAGGCCAGACGAAGGCAGCACAGAAACGGTAGCGGTGCGCTCCAGCGGCCGCGCTGCCTCCACTCGCACGGCAAAACCGCGTACAGTCCGCCCTCGCTTCTTCCCGGGCCGCCCATGGCAACCGATGCCGCCTTCGCACAGGCCGACTTTCTCGCGCGGCTGCAGCGCCTGGACGCCAGCGCCGCCAGCCTCGCCGACACCGCGGTCCCGCCGTTGCTGACCGCCACCTCCGATCCCGCCGCACCGTGGCGGCTCAGCGAAACCGGGCAATGGCTGCTGCAGTTGCTGCAGGCCAAGCAGGCGCTGCTGCACGCCGCGCACGCCACCACCCTGTCCGCCGATGCGTTGCGCCGCGACCAGAAGTTCGCCCCGCCCGGGCGGCCGTCGCTGCACCTCGTGCAGTTGCGCCAGCAGCAGGCGGCGGCGCAACAGGCGACGCGGCGCGCGAAACAGGACTTCGCGCAGGCCGCGGCCGGCTTCGTCCGCAGCGCCGGTCTATCGCCGCCGACCAAGCTGAGCCTGAGCGACTTCCTGCAGCGCTGGATCGACAGGCATGTGCCTTAGCGGCGGGGATTGGGGATTGGGGATTGGCAAAGCATGGTCGGGGCGATTGCTGTCTGCAACGCGTATTGGCAGCGCATCCGCAGACCTGATGCCTGTTTCTGAAGTCCGGCAGGAACATGCGGGCGGTCGCCGCATGCGCTGCGTGCGCGCGACGCAACCATGCCTTGGCACCCGCTTTCGCGGATCTACGGTCGCCGCTTCGTTGCCGCCTCGCCGCTGAATGCCAGCGCGCACAAACGCCGCGCGCTGCGTCCAACGCCCGGCCGGCAGCGAGCGGCTTGCTATCCTTGCCGGCCCGCTCCTCCTCGCCGCTGCGCGCGCCGATTGCCGCCATGTCCGTCCTTCCCCACGCGTCCGCCGCACACCGCCATAGCGCCCGCGTCGGCCACCGGCGGCGCAGCGGGCACGCGCCCTGCCCAGTTGCAGCGGCGGCACGCGCATGCTGAGCGGGCACGCGGCGAACCTCGCCACCTGGAGCATCTGCGCGCTGGCCACCGTCGGAGTGATCGCGCGGCCGTTCAAGCTGCCCGAGGCGCTGTGGGCGGTGGGCGGCGCGCTGCTGCTGATGGTGCTCGGGCTGATGCCCGGCATCGACGCCTGGCGTGCGGTACTGAAGGGCTACGACGTCTACCTGTTCCTGATCGGGATGATGCTGCTGTCGGAAACCGCGCGCGCCGAAGGCCTGTTCGACTGGGTGGCGATGCATGCGGTGAACCTGGCCAAGGGCTCGCCGCGGCGCCTGTTCGCGCTGGTGTTCGGGGTCGGCATCGTGGTCACCGCGTTCCTGTCCAACGACGCCACCGCGGTGGTACTGACCCCGGCGGTGTACGCCGCCGCGCGCAAGGCCGGGGCCAAGCCGCTGCCACTGCTGTTCGCCTGCGCGCTGATCGCCAACGCCGCCAGCTTCGTGCTGCCGATCTCCAATCCCGCCAACCTGGTGCTGTACGGCGGCACCATGCCGACGCTGGGCGCGTGGATGGCGGCGTTCGCGCTGCCGTCGCTGCTGGCGATCGGCGTCACCTTCGGCATGCTGTACTGGGCCGAGCGCAAAGACCTGCGCGGGCGCTGCGCCGAGCGCGTGGACACGGTGCCGCTGCGCCGCGGCGGCGCCTTCGCGCTGGCCGGCATCCTCGCCACCGCGGCGCTGCTGGTCGGCGTCTCCGCGCTGGGCCTGGACCTGGGCCTGCCCACCTGCCTGGCCGGCCTGGCCACGCTGGCGGCGGTATGCCTGGGCGGCCGGCGATCGCCGCTGCCGCTGGCCAGGGCGGTGTCGTGGGCGGTGCTGCCGCTGGTGGCCGGGCTGTTCGTGCTGGTCGAGGCGCTGCAGCGCACCGGCATCATCGGCTTGCTCGCGCAGGAGCTGGCCGATGCCGCCGCGCAGTCGCCGGTGGCGACCGCCGGCGCGTCGGGCGCCCTGTTGGCCTTCGCCTCCAACCTGATGAACAACCTGCCGGCCGGGCTGATCGCCAGCACCACCGTCGCCCAGGCGCATCCGCCGCAACTGGTCGTCGACGCGCTGCTGATCGGCGTGGACCTGGGGCCGAACCTGTCGATCACCGGCTCGCTGGCCACCATCCTGTGGCTGACCGCGATCCGCCGCGAAGGCGAGGACGTGGGCTTCTGGCGCTTCCTGAAGGTCGGCGCGCTGGTGATGCCGCCCGCCCTGCTGTGCGCGCTGGGCGCGCGCCTGCTGCTGGGCTGAGCGGCCCCACCGCTTTTCTGCAGGAGCGGCTTCAGCCGCGACGAACGGAGCCAGGTGCTTTCCGTTCTCGCAAAAAACCCGGCGTCCTGCTGGCCTGATCGTATTTCCCCGCCTTCCGGTCGCGGCTGAAGCCGCTCCTACAGAAAGCGGGTTCCCTGCCCTGCCCTAGCCGCGCAGCCGCCGCGCCACGCCGCTGACCAGCGCGATGGCCGCGGTCAGCGCGGCCATCGACAGGAACTGCGCGCGGGTGTCGGCCGAGGCCACCAGCAGGCCGAAGATCAGCGCCAGGATCGCCAGCGCCAGCACGGTCAGCACCGGATAGCCGCGCATGCGGAACGGCAAGCGGGTGCCGGCGCGGTCGGCGCGCGCGCGCAGGATCAGCTGCGACAGCAGCGAGATCGTCCACACCAGCAAGCAGGTCGCGCCGACGATGTTCAGCAGCACCGGCAGCACCCGGTTCGGATACAGGAATTCCAGCACCGCGGCGACGAAACCGAACAGCACGCTGGCCAGCACCGCCAGCAGCGGCACCTGCTGGCGGCTGGTGAAGGCCAGCGCGCGCGGCGCCTCGCCGCGCTGCGCCAGCGAAAAGATCATCCGCGAGGCGCCGTACAGGTTGGCGTTGAGCGCTGACAGCAGCGCGATCACCGCGATCAGGGTGATGCCGGTGGCCGCGCCGGGGATCCGCGCGGTCTGCAGCACCGCGGCGAACGGCGAACTCAGCGCCTCGCTCTGCCACGGCACCACCGCGATGATCACGCTCAGCGAGCCGATGTAGAACACCAGGATGCGCCAGGCCACGGTGCGGATCGCGCGCGCGATGCTGCGCTCCGGATCGGCGGTCTCGGCCGCGGCCACCGCCACGATCTCGGTGCCGCCGAACGCGAACACCACCACCAGCAGCGCCGCACCGATACCGGCGATGCCCTTGGGCGCGAAACCGCCGTTGCCGGTGATGTTGGACCAGCCCGGCGCGGCCACGTTCGGCAGCCACCCGGCGAGCAGCGCCACGCCGATCAGGATGAAGCCGACGATCGCCACCACCTTGAGGATCGCGAACCAGAACTCGAATTCGCCGAAATTGCGCACGCCCAGCAGGTTGATCGCGGTGAACGCGGCCATGAACACCACCGCGACCAGCGGCACCGGCAGCGCCGGCCACACCGTGGCCAGCAGGCCGGCCGCGCCCACCGCCTCGGCGGCGATCACGATCACCAGCTGCAGCCACCACAGCCAGCCCACCGTGGCCCCGGCGGTGGCGCCCATCGCGTCGGCGGCATACACCGAGAACGCGCCGCTGGCCGGCTTGGCCGCGGCCATTTCGCCCAGCGCGTTCATCACGATGATCACCAGCGCGCCGGCGACCAGGTAGGAAATCAGCACCGCCGGCCCGGCCGCATGCACGCCCACGCCCGACCCCAGGAACAGCCCGGCGCCGATCGCGCTGCCCAGGCCCATCATGATCAGTTGCCGCGGTTTCAGCGCATGGCGCAGCGCGGGCGTGGCGGACGTGGCGGCGGGACCGGGAGGCAGGGACGGATGCGGCATCGGGATGGTCGAGAGCAGGAATCCCGACACGATACCGTGCGCGGTGGCGGCGTGCGCGTCCGCCGTTTGTCGGCACGGGCGGACGGGCCACGCCGGGCGCGATTCGCGGCCGATCGCGCCGCCTGCCGGCCGCCGGCGATGCAACGACACCGCGTGCGCGTCGACGGCACGGCCTCGAGCGCGTGGCCAGTGCCCTGCCCCATCGCGAGCCAGCGTCGCGCAGCGAGCGCATCACGCCCCGGACGTGCGAGGCCTGGCTACGTCCTCGCCTCCCCTGCTCCGCCTGCAGACCACGCATCGCCAAGCCGCCGCCATGCCCGGCGTAGCGGACGACAGGAGGTACGGAGATACAAAACAAGAAATTCTTGGCCTCTGTGCCGCTAAGTCTTTGATTTTGGATATTGACAGCGATACTAACGTCAGAAATACTGAACTTGCGTCGAATTGGAAGCCCGTCCCGACGACCGCCGCACCGCCGCGCATGGCGTTGCCCCGGTCGCGCTGCGACCCCTCCACCCGCACGCGTGATGGCAGGCCGGGAGACGGCCTGCACCGAGCGGCCCGGCCGGAAAGGACCACGGCTGCCGCCCGGCCCCTGGCGCAACGGTCCGCTGCATCCAGACAATCCAGACAAGGAGAGACACCCATGTTCAAACCCCTGTTGACCCTGGCCGTCCTGGCCGCCGCGTTCGCGGCGGCGCAGACCCATGCCGCCGGGCAGAAGCTCGAAGCGAACGACGTCGTCCAGGGCATGGGCGAGCGCGTTCCGGCCGGCAAGAAGAACGTCAGCCTGTCGCCGCTGTTCAAGGTCTATACGTTCGAGAAGTCCGGGCTGAAATTCGCCCAGATCAACTCGTCGAAGGACGAGGTGATCACGGTACTCGCGATCACCCCGGGCGCCGAATCGCGCCTGCCGATCGGCCTGGCCGCCGAAGAGCAGCTGATCGCCGTCAACGACGAGAAGGACCGCCCGCTCGGCATGGTCACCGCCGCCGCGAGCTGCCCGTGCAGCGCCACCGTGGTCTACCAGGACGCCAACCAGATGATCGTCGTGGTCTACGGCTCCAATGGCGAGTACATCACCTCGTACGTGCTCCCGCGCACCAAGGCGCCGAGCGCGCCGCAGTAACCCGGCTCACCTGCACCTGCACCAGCGCCGCGGCCGGCGACGGCCGCGGCGTTTTCGTTCGGGCCCAGCCGCGCGGATGCGAAAAACCGCGAACACGCGATCCGTCGCCGCGTGTGCCATGGGCCGCCGCAAAGGCGTGCCAACGCTGCAGGTACGCGAACGCTGCCAGATGCATGCATCGGCGTCGCGGCACGGGCGGCCGCATCGGCGGCGGCGCCGGCTCAGTGCAGCTGGTTTCCCGACAGGACCTGTTGCACCACCAGCAGCGCCGGATCGCGGGCATCCACCTGCTGCAGGCGCTGCTCCAGCTCCTCGCTGCTCAGCACGCCTTCGCGATGCAGCCATTTGAAGCGGTTGCGGCGCTGCTCGGGATGCTCTTCGGCGAGCATGACGTCGTACTCGCGCCGCAGGTAGTCGGCGCGGCGCTGTTCGATCTGCGCGACGATGCGCTCGCCGTCCGCATTCCTGATCACCAGCAGATCGCCCTTCCCGGTCGGAATGATCAGGTAATGGGTCACCACGAGATGATAGGCGGCATAGCACATCATGCCGATCCACAGCCAGAAGGAAGGCGTGAACGCATGGGCTTTCAAGGAGGCCATCACCGTCAGCACCAGCCCCAACACGCCCCACAGCATGCCGGCATTGCGCAGCCACTGGTTGCGCTCGGTCAGCGTCTGGCGGTCGCGGCCGATGTCGCCGTAGCCCACCGAGAAACTGCGGCTGCCGGAGCCGTCCTGCACCGAATAGTGCAATTCGTCGTCGCCGAAGACATAGCCGATACGGTTCGAAAAACGGCGTTGCTTGATTTCCACGATCGTCCCTTGATCTGCGACGCCCGCCCCCTGCCGGCGTCCCCGCGGCAAATATAGCCAAAATCGCAGCGCTCCGGCGCCGGCCGCGACGTTCGCGTCGGCGTGCCGGTAGCGCCCAGGCATTCCCAGGCGGCGCCCGCATGCCATCAGGGCCTCGGCGGCGCTGGAGAGGCAAAAGCAGCAGCTACGCCCGCCGGCATCGCCGCGGCAGGCCAGGGCGAAGCCCGCTGCACTGCGCGACGCCATGGCGGAACGTCGCCGCCCGGCGCCCACGCGACGTGCTAAGGCCCGGCCGGCCCCGCGTACGACGGGTGGGATTGCGCCTGCGCACGGTTCTGCTCGTCGTACGCCCGCACCAGGTTGTGCTGGTCGGTCTGATAGACGGTCTCGCGCATGTCCGGCGCCGGTGCATTCGCATCCACCTGTGCACGGAAGCCCGGGGTCCTGCCGCTGATGAAGATCTGGTCGTTGTGCAGCGTCGCCGCGCCGAACTGGTCGCGCTCGATGCCCTCGGACTTGGCCGCCAGCATCGCCTGCGCGACCTTGGTATCGGAGACCTGGGCGGGCAGTTGCGCGCGCAAGGCGTCGAAATACGCGCGATCCTGATGCCCGGGCGGGAACCGATCCTGCGCCTGATCCTGCAACCGCGAGACGTCGCGGTTGATGCGGTCCACGTCGCTGCCGGTGACCAGGTCGCGCTGCGGGTCGCCCTGCGCCAGCTGCAGGCGCGGATCTTCCGGATACAGCTGGCGCAGGCGCGGATCGGACAGGCCGGTGGCCAGCTCGCCGTTGCGCAGCGCCGCGTAGGCACGCTGGGCCAGGTCGGGAGCGTCGGCGGCGGCATCGCCGAGGCGGCGGCCGGCCTCGTTGTTCCACAGGTCCATGCGGTGTTCGTACGGATCGTTGGGATGCGCCGCGCCGATCTCCGCGTCGTTGCCGAAATGGCGCGCGACCCACTGCATGCCGCCGGCGCTCTGGGTGACGCGGCCGCTGGTATAGGCGTGGCGGAACGCATCGAGCGCGTCGTTGTGGCCTTGCGCGGCGAAGCTGCCGTCGGGCCGCCTGGCCAGCGGCGTGCCGCTCAACTGTTCGTAGTACCGATAAGCTTCCTGCTCGATCTCCCGCTTGGCGCCTTTCGGGTCGGTGATGTCCACCATGGCTAGCCTCCCTGGCGGCTCTTCTGGAATTCCACCGGGCCGGCGTACCCGGGGTACTTCTTCCTGACCAGGATCCGGTCACCCGGGCCAAGGCAGGCATCCTCCAGCGAATCCTGCACGTGGCCTTCGTCGACGAAGAACTCCTCGTAGGGCAGCGACAGCACGCGCTCGTCGCCGTCCACGGTGAACTTCAGCAGCAGCGCGTCGTCGCGCTCGAAACACAGGCGCTGCCACGGGAATGCGGTGAGCGCCGAGGCAGGCACCTCCACGGCGTCCCTGCCGCCCAGCAACGTGGCGACATGCTGCGCGAATTGCTCTTTGGAAAGCGGCGGATCGGCCATGACGCATCCTGCGGTCGAGACGAGAGAAAGGATCAGCAAGGCGGCGCGGCGCAATCGGCGCATCGGCATTCGCAGGCCTGCAGCGCCTACGACGCGGCAGCGCACGCGCAGTGCGATGGAGCTGGCGTCGGACATGGGACGTGGCTCCTTCCGCCGTCGATGGCCCATTCTGGGAGATCCATGCGCCCGGCTCAAGTGCGCAGGCCGCGGCTTGGAAAGCGCATCCCGATGGTGGCGTGCGAGTCCGCGGCGAACGCTGCGCACGCAGGCGCCCCGGTTGCCCGGAACGCCCCCAGGGTGGACGGGTGCGCTACTCGGCCAGATTGGTGCCGGCGCCGGCCGTCGCGATCACCTTGGCCTTGACCTGCGCGGCCGGGATCGCGGTGTACAGGTAGCCCAACGGCTCGGGGAACACCTTCGACGAGATCCAGGTGGTGGCGTTGGCGTAGGGCTTGCTGGTGCTCTCGGGCACGGTCCAGGTGATGCCGCTGCCGACATGGTTGTTGACCAGGTCCCAGTAGCCGATCGCGGTGCTGTCCCGCGAGGTCACCGGGTTCTTGGCGTTCTCGAAGTAATTGGCCTCGATCAGCGCCACCCCGCCCATGCGCACGTTGATGCCGGAGGTGAGCACGTTGTTGAAGTAGTTGTTGTAGATGTGGCTCAGCCCGCGGCGTTGCAGCGGCAATCGCGATTCCACGTTCTCGAAGCGGTTGTGGTGATAGGTCGTGCGCGCGGCGGCGTTCTTGGTGTCGTTGTCGCTGTAGCCGTTGAGCGCGACCTTCTGGTAGTCGTGCACGTAGTTGTACGACACGGTGACGTGGTGGACGCCCTTCTTCATGTCGATGCCGCCGTCGAAGGAGGCGTCGCCGGCGCCGGCGCACTTGGTCAGCGAGGCGAACAAGGTGTTGTGGTCGACCCAGATGTTGGACGGCTCGCCGGTGGAATTGCCCTCCAGCGAGATCGAATCGGCGTCCTCGCCGCCGCGCAGCAGGCCGATGGTCATGTTGCGGATGATGATGTTGTGCGCATTGCCCACCACCCACAGGCCGAAGTTCGCCGACGAGCCGTTGGCGCCCTGGATGGTGATGTTGCTCTTGTTCTTGATCTGCACGGTCCTGGCCGGCAGCTGCCACTGCGCGCAGACGTCGCCGATGCTGGCGAAGTTGAATTGGCCGGTGTAGTTCAGCACCAGGCCGCCGCTGCCGGAATGGTTGTCGATCGCGGCCTGCATCGCCTCCATCGTGGCGACGTTGATCGGGATCGCGTTGCCGCCGCCAGTGGTGGCGGCGCCGTAGCCGACCGGGCCGGCGACGGCCGGGGCTGCGCAGAAAACCAGGGCAAGCGCGAGCGTGCCCTTGAGTGGCTGGATGTTCATCAGACTCTCCCATCTTGCAGCGATAAGTGCGTGCGCCCGGCGCGGGATGCGACGGGCGATGGCACGGGGCGTGGGGCCGGGCGCAGTCTTCGCCCGAGCCGGCGCAGGGCGCAATCGCTCAAATCGGGAAGCTAGATCCGCAGCTACGATCGCGCTGCAGGACATGCGAAACAGACACGAACGGACAGATGGAGACAGACAACGACAGACGAAGACAGGCGTCCGCAACGCGATCGCGCGCGACGCTGCAGCCGTGCCAGATACGACGAAGAACCGCGACGCAGCGTCGTGCGCACGCCGCTCTGCGCCAGCGGCCGAGCGCGCTCGCTCAGCGATGGAGACAATCGCGCGTCATCGCCACGCCTGCCTTGCATGCGGCCGATGTTGCGCGTGCAGCATGGACAGGCGCACGCGATGCCGGCCCGCCTTCATCGCCAACGACGCCCGGACGCTCGAGAACGCTACGGGCCGGCCGGTGCCGGCGTGATCCTGCCGTGCTCGCGCGCCGCCCACGCCGCGCGCTTCTGCGCGGACCCGAGCAGCGTGGTGGCACGGCTGTTGTGCGGCCGTGCGGTGTAGAGGATCCACTTGGGCAATCCGGGCAGGGCTGCATCGGCGTACGCGGCGCGCCCGTGGTCGAAACGCAGCAGGCGATAGACCCAGAACAGGTGCGGTTTGCGGTCGCGCGTCGACGACGCTCCGGCCCAGACCGGCACCAGCTGCAGCAGTCCGCAGCCGGTGCGGTGCGGCAACGCCCGGTAATCGTCGGCGCTGGGTTCGTGGGTCTCCACGTCGATCGACCGATAGCCATTGCCGTCGGACAGCATCACCCGGCGCCAGGCGTTGCCGCCGGCCAGGCCGACCCCGCCGCTGCCGAGGGTGACGACGAAATCCGGCCGTCGGTCGTGGTTGAGATCCGCCGTTTCCACGCCATGGAACCCCATCTGCGCGCCGCGCAAGGCGACCGGCGCGACCAGGGCGCGATCGTGCGCATCGAACAGCTGCAGCATCGGCATCTCGGTGAAATCGAGCTGCAGGCGGATGCCCGCATGGCGGTAGGTCGAGAGCCCGTCCCAGCGCATCTCGCCGCCATCGGCCGGCGCCAGCGCCTGGACCTTGCATGCCGCGCTCGGCGGCGTGCCGGCCCAGGGCGGGTACTGCGGATGCCAGGCGCTGGCGAGCGGTGCGGCCGTCAGCAGGCACAGCGCCACGGCGATGCGCCAGGCGCGCGCGCGCCATCGCGCCGCGCGTACGCGTGGCAGCGCGGCCACGCCGGATGCAGCGGCCGCGGCGGCGATACCGACACTGGCTGGCAAGATCCTTCTCCCTGCTTGTAGGTGCACGGGCGCGTGCGGCGCGGCACGATCGCCGTGCCAGCGGCACGGCGCAAGCGGCGCGCAGCCGCCAGGCGCCGACGATCCGCGCGGCTCAGCTCACCGCATCGATCCGGTTGTCGCGACGATCGGCGTCGGGCAGTGTGTGCTCGGGGTCCAGGGTCACGTGCAGCACCTTCTGCGTGCTCGGCACGCGGATCTGCGGCTGGGTCTGCTGCAGCCAGGTTTCCACCGGCACGCGCTGGTCGAGGTGGCTGCCGTCGGCGAAATCGACACGCAGCGTCGCCGGCATCACCAGTTTCTGCCTGCTCTGCAAGGTCACCAGCAGGCCCTTGGCCGGGTCGTGCGCGACATAGCGGGCCGCGCGCACGCCCATGTCCAGTTGCCAGTTGTTGAGGTACCAGCCGCGCCACCACCACGCCAGGTCCTCGCCGGACTCGCTCTCCATCAACCGGAAGAAATCCGACGGCGTCGGATGCTTGTACGCCCAGGTGGCGATGTACTTGCGGAACGCGGGGTCGAAGCGCGCCGGGCCGAGGATCTGTTCGCGCAGCAGCACCAGGCCCAGCGCGCCCTTGAAGTAGGTCAGCGGGTGCCGGTAGGTCTCGCTGGTGGCGTCGGCGCGGTCGAGCAGGGTCGGCGCCCGTGCGTCGGCCAGCAGCGGCAGGATCTCGTCGACCGGATTGCCGCCCTTGGGCGCGTACTCGCTGTCGCGCTTGGGCGCGAACTCGCCGTGGTTGATCGCGTCGGAGGCGTAGACGTCGATGAAGGTGTTGAAGCCTTCGTCCATGAACGCGTCGCGGCGCTCGTTGGAGCCGACGATCATCGGGAACCAGCCGTGGCCCAGTTCGTGCGCGGTGATCCAGAACAGGTCCTTGCCGCCATCGCGCATGTCGTCGAACACGATGCCCGGATATTCCATGCCGGCGCCGTGGCCGCCGAGGTTCACCGCCACCGGCCACGGGTACGGGTACCACTGCGAGAAGTGCTCGATCGCCGCCTTGACGAACTCGGTGGAGCGGTCCCACTTGTCGGCGCCGACGCCTTCGCGCGGATACACCGACATCGCCAGCGCATGCCGGCCTTCCGGCAGGTTGATCCGCGCGGCGTCCCAGACGAACGCCGGCGAGGCGGCGAAGGCCACGTCGCGGGTGTGCGCCATGTGGAAGCGCCAGGTCTGGGTGCCGCTGGCGGTCGGCCGGCTGGCCGCATCGCCGATCTCGGCGGCGCTGCGGATCGCCACGGTGCGGTCGCTGGCCGCGGCCTGGGCCAGGCGCTGGCGCTGCGTGGCGGTCAGCACCTGCGCCGGATTCGCCAGTTCGCCGGAACCGGCGACCAGGTAGTTCCACGGCACCGTCACCGCATAATCGAAATCGCCGTATTCCAGATAGAACTCCGCGCCCAGGTAGGGCTGCGTGTCCCAGCCGCGCTGGTCGTCGTACACCGCCATGCGCGGATACCACTGCGCGATCTCGTAGATGTCGCCGTCGCCGGTCGCGGTGATCGCGGTGCGTCCGCCCCAGGTGCCGGGCACCGTGTAGGCGTAGTCGATGTGCAGCTTCAGCGTCTTGCCGCCGCCGGCCAGCGGCTGCGGCAGGTCCACGCGCATGCGCGTGTCGTCGACCAGGAACGTGGCCGGCATGCGCTTGCCGTCCTGCTCCACGTCCACCTTGGCGATGCGGTAGCCGTCGGTGGCCGGCGACGGGCGATCCGGCTGCCCGGCACGCATGCTGCGGGCGCGCGCGTCGGCGCGGTAGATGTTCTGGTCCAGCTGCAGCCACAGCACGTCCAGCGTGTCCGGGCTGCGGTTGCTGTAGGTGATGGTTTCCTGGCCGCCGAGCGTGCGCGTGGCCGGATCGATCGTGGCGTGCAGGTCGTAGTCGGCGCGGTTCTGCCAGTACAGCGGCCCGGGCACGCCGCCGCCGCTGCGATAGGCGGTGGCCGGCTGCGGCAGTTGCAGCGGGGCGAACAGGGCCAGCGGGTCGTAGCCGCTGGCGGCGGCGGGCGCGGCGGTGGCCGGCGCGGCGGTGGCCGGCGCGGCGGTGGCCGGCGCGGCGGCGCGGGCCTGGGCGAGGACGAGGAGCGAAGCGCAAGCCGCGGCGAAACCGGCGCGGCGCAGGACAGGAATCATGGAGGCGTCCGTGGGGGGATCGCCGCCGATGGTAGGCCGAATCGTGGCGATGCGGATGTGCCGGCAGGCACCCTCGCGCGGCGCCGGTCGCACCTGCGCGAAGGCCACCGCCGCGCGCGTCGCCTCGGCGCCGATCACACCACGCGCACCCCGTGCCGGTTCAGTTCCGGGCGATTCCAGAAGGCATCGTGCTCGAAGCGCGCGAACAGGTCCGGCGGCAGGATGGTGGCGCGTGCGACCGGTTCGACCCTGGCGCGCACGTCGTGCAGGCCCGGCGTGCCCGCGCGGCGATCGAACTCGCGCGCGTCGTATTCGACGCGCGCGAAGTCGTGGCGGTAAGCAGGCTCGCCGAGGAAATCGTAGATCGCCGCAAGCGTGCGTTCCGGGTCGGCGCTCAGCGATTCGTAGCGCACCAGCAGCAGGCGCGCGGCGTCCTCGCCATAGAACGCTTCCTTGAGCGCGTCGTAGGCATAGCCGACCATGCCGTCGCTGGCGGCCAGGCCGTTGGCGCGGGTGTAGACGGTGCCGCCCGGCGCGTACTGGAAGATCGACGACGGGCTGAAGGCGTTGCGCCGCACCAGGCACTCGATGCTGTCGATGATCCACGGCAGCTCGCGCACGCAGGCGATCACCCGGCTGTCCGGGAACAGCGCGCGCAGTGCCGGCATCCGTGCGCACCAGGTGCGGTTGCTGTCGAACACCACCTCGGCGGGCCGTTCGGCATAGAAGCTGTCGAACAGGCCGCGCAACACGCGCTGCCGCGCCGGGTCGTCGATGAACACCGAGAACTCGTTGCGTTCGCTCATCTCCGCCAGCAGCGCGCCGAACATCCCGGCCAGCGGGCTGGACATGCCAGCCTGGAAACGCGGGTTCTGCCGCAACAGGGCCGACAGCAGGGTGGAACCTGCGCGCGGCAATCCGGAAATGAAATGGAAGCGTGGCATCGGCGAATCCTGGAACCCGGAGGCGGTGGCGTGCCGGCAGGCAGCGGCCGGACAGCGATTGTCGGCAGCGCAAGGGTACGTCTTCAAGCGCCCCGCCGCTGCATGACCCGCGTGCGCTTCCGCGCTTGCCGCGGCGCGCCCATGCACTGGCGCACGCGCCCGGCGCTATTTATGATCCGCGCAGTGGTCGGCCGTCCGGCATGCACCGCGCGCGCAGCGCCCATACCGGCTGGGGAGTCGGATGGCACCATCGGGGAGAGGGAACACGTGAACCGTATCTATCGCTTGGTATGGAACCGGGCGCTGTGTGCGTACCAGGTCGCTTCGGAACTGGTTGCCGCGCCGCAGGCCGCGGGCGCGTCGCGCGCCGCACGCGCGCTTCGGCACGCGCCCTTGAGCCGCGGCATCCTGCGCGCCTTGTGCCTGCCGCCGCTGTGCCTGGCCGCCCTGGCCTGCCCGAACGCGGACGCGGCGACCTATACCGTGACCAACGGCAACGCCAGCGGACCGGGCAGCCTGTACGACGCCTTGCAGCAGGCCAATCAGGACAACAGCTCGCCCAGAATCATCGTCGATCCGGGCGTCACCGAAATCGCCGCGGGCGCCCTCCTGCCGGTGCACCAGGGGATCGAACTGCGCACCAGCAACGACCTGGTGATCCTGGGCATCGTCAGTGCGACCCAGCAGTTGCGCGTCGTCGGGTCCAGCGCCCATACGGTCACCTTCAGCGGCAACGGCAGCCAGTTCACGCAAAGCATCGTGGCGACGGCCGGCACGCTCGCGCTGGGCAACGGCAGCGGGGCGATGGCCTTGTTTGGCATCGACGGCGCAGGTGGCGCCGATGCAACGGCGCCGGGCCAGACCGGCGGCAACGCCAGTGGCGGCAGCTACGCAGTGTTCGGGTCCACCAACACGTCCTTGAGCGTGGGCGCCGGTACGTCGTTGCGCGGTGGGTTCGGCGGCGCTGGCGGCGCCGGTGGTGACGGCGGCCCTGGTCATTACGCCACCGGCGGCGGCGCCGGCGCCAGCGGCGGCGGCGGGCTGCTGCTCCAGGACGGCGACCTGGGCAACCTCGGCAGCATCGCTGGCGGCAACGGCGGCAATGGTGGCGTTGGCGGCAGCTACACCGCCAATTCCGGCGGCTACGCCATCGCCGGCGCCGGCGGCATCGGCGGCAGCGGCGGGTCGGGGATGAACATGCTGCGGGCCACGGCGAGCAACGTCGGCACCATCAGCGGCGGCCGAGGCGGCACGGGCGGCGACGGCGGGAGGATGGGATACATGCAGCCGCCCATCGACGGCGGCGGCACCGGCGGCTACGGCGGCACTGGGGCCTTGGTCAGCCAGAGCCAATTGAGCAATGCAGGCACGTTGCGTGGCGGACGCGGCGGCTACGGCGGCACCGGCGTCCAGGGCTATTACGGCAACGGCGGCACCGGCGGTACGGGTGGCATCGGCGGCGCGGGCGCGCGCCTGTTCGGCAACAGCAGCACCGCAGCGTCGCTGGTGAACACGGGCAGCATCGTCGGCGGCAATGGCGGCATCGGCGGCAACGGCGGCACGACCGATTCCCCGGGTTTCACTCCGGGCAGTGCCGGCGCCGGCGGGGCCGGCGGGGTCGGGGTGCGCAGCGACGGCGCCGCCACGCTGGTCAATGCCGGCAGCATCGCCGGCGGCCGGGCCAACGGCGGATCCGGCGCGCAGGCCAATGCGGTGGAACTGTATGGCAGCAACAACCGGGTGACCCTGCAAGCGGGCTACAGCTTCGTCGGCAACGTGGTGAACGCCGGCACCGGCGCGACGCTGGCGCTGGGCGGCGCCGACGACGGCACGTTCGACGTCTCGCGCATCGTGGCCGCGGCCGGCAGCTACGACGGCGCCGTGCGCTACGTGGCGTTCCAGCAATTCGCCAAGTCCGGCAGCGGCATGTGGACCCTGTCCGGCACCACCGCGGCCACCACGCCGTGGACGGTCGAACAGGGCACGCTCGCGATCGCCGCCGACGCCAACCTGGGCGCCGCGGCGTCCACCGTCACGCTGCAGAACGGCGCCGCACTGGCGTTCGCGGCGGCCGACGTGAACCTGGAGCACGGCCTGTCGGTGCAGGGGACAGCGATGCTCCGCAACGGCGCATTCGCTGCCGTCGTCGGCAGCGCCGTGAGCGGCAACGGCAGCACGCTCGCGCTGGACGGAAGCGGTGCGCTCCGCTACACCGGCACCTCGACCGGAGTGAACTGGCAGACCGGTGCGGGCGCGTTCACCGTCGACGGCGCCATCGCCGGCCTGGACACCAACGGCGCCCTCGGCGGTACCGCGGCGAGCGTGCAAGGCGCCGGCGCCCTGCAGGTGACCGCGCAGGGAACGCTCACCGGCGGCTACAGCACGCTGGGCACGACCGGCGTCGGCGGCACAGCGGTGCGCGTGACCAACGGCAGCGGCGTGGCCACGATCGACAACGCCGGCAGCATCGTCGGCGGGCATGGCGGCTACGCCAGCGGCGTGCAGAACTACGGGATCGGCGGCATCGGCCTGCAGGCAGGCACGGCGGCCGTCATCAGCAACAGCGGCACCATCCGCGGCGGGCGCGGCGGCATCAACGGCGGCGGCGGCCAAGGCGGCACCGGCGTGGACATTGGCAACAGCGGCAGCACCCGCTCGGTGTTGACCAACCTCGGCGGCGGCCTGATCGAAGGCGGCTACGGCGGCGCGCCGGGCAGCGGCGACATCGGCGGCATCGGCGTGCAGGCCAGCGGCAACGTACTGATCGACAACCGCGCCGGTGCCGTCATCCGCGGCGACGACGGCGGCAGCGCCAACCTGGCTTTCCTGAGCCGCGACGCGATCCATGCCGTCAACGGCGTGACCATCGAGAATGCGGGCACCATCGCCGCCAGCGGCGCTTCCAACGTCGGCCGCGCGCTCGCCGGCACTGCGATCAGCGTGCACAACGCGCTCGGCGGCCTGATCGTGGGCGGCAACGGCACCGGCGGCGCCGCGGCCGGTGGCGTCGCGTTGCAGCTGACGCAATCGTCTACCGCCAATGCCGGGCGCATCCTCGGCGGCGCCGGCGGAAGCGACGGCGGCGCGAGCGCGGCGGCCGGTGCGGCCGGCGGCGATGCCGCGCTGCTGGGCGGCGGCGATCTGGCCAACAGCGGCGAGCTGATCGGTGGCGACGGCGGCGCCGCCAATGCCGTGGCCGGCGGCGCGGGCGGCCGCGGCGGCGCCGGCGCGACCCTGGTCCAGGCGACGCTGCGCAACACCGGCGCCATCGTCGGCGGCAGCGGCGGCGCCGCGACGCTCGATGGCAGCGGTGGCAGCGGCGGCCATGGCGTGGTCGCGACCGGCAACAGCCTCATCGTCAACGCCGGACGCATCGCCGGCGGCGCCGGCGGCAGCGGCATCGACGGCAACGGCACCCAGGGCCATGCGCTCGACCTCGACGGCGGCGGCAACACCGTGCGCGTGGAAGCCGGCGCCACGTTCGACGGCCTGGTGGTCAGCCGCAGCGGCAGCCAGAACGGGGATACGCTTTCCCTGGGCGGCGATGCCAGCGCCAGCGGCGGCAACCGCTTCGACGTCGGCCAGATCGGCGCGGCCGGCGGCACGGCACAGTTCCAGGGCTTCGCCGGGTTCGACAAGACCGGCGCCAGCGACTGGACCCTGACCGGCACCACCCAGGCGCTGACGGCATGGACCGTGCGCCAGGGCACGCTGTCGATCGCCAGCGATGCCAGCCTGGGCGACGGCAGCGGCGTGCTGACCCTGGACGGCGGCACGCTGCGCGCGATCGCGGCCTTCGACGCGGCGCGCGCGATCGTGCTCGGCAGCGGCGGCGGCAGCCTCGACACCAACGGCAATGCGGTGACGCTGGACGGCACGCTCTCGGGCACGGGCGGCTTCGCCAAGACCGGCGACGGCACCCTGATCCTCAACGGCGCGAACACCTTCGGCGGTCCCACCCAGGTGCAGCAAGGCATGCTGGAGATCGGCGACGCGCTGCACGCCAGCGCGCGCCTGGCCGGCGACGTCGCCATCGCCGGCGCCGGCGCGCTGCGCGGCCACGGCACGATCGGCGGCAGCGTCGTCAGCCGCGGCCTGGTGTGGCCGGGCGCGTCGATCGGCGTGCTGACGATCGAAGGCGACTACACGCAGCAGGCCGACGGCGTGCTGCGCATCGACGTGACCCCGACGGCCGCCTCGCAACTGGTGGTACTCGGGCAGGCCAACCTGGCCGGCACGCTCAGCGTGCTGTACGCGCCGGGCACCTATGCCAGCAGCCGTTTCAGCCTGCTGCAGGCCGGCAGCGTCAGCGGCAGCTTCGACCGGGTCGAGAGCAACGGCAACCTGCCCGGCACCCTCACCTCGCGCGTGGAATACGCCGCCGACGGCGTCGGCCTGGTCCTGGCGGCGGCCACCTCGCCGCCGACGGTCCCACCCACCGTTCCTCCCACCGTGCCGCCGACCTCTCCGCCCACGGGACCGACCAGGGTGGCGCCGCTGGACGGCAGCCTGTTCGCGAACGTGATGCGCGCCGGCGGCATCGCCTCGCGGCGCGCGCTGGGGACCATGCTCGACGCCGCCGGCGATGGCTGCGACGTCGCCGCCGCGGCCCGGCCGCGCGAACTGGCCTGCCGGGGCGATGCCTGGGTGCGGATCGGCGGCGCGGCGCTGGCGCTGGACGGCGGCGATGGCCTGCATTCGGACAGCCGCAGCGTGCAGGCCGGCGCCGGCCGCACGTGGGACACGGTGCGCATCGGCATCGCCGCCGGCAGCGAGCGGCTCGACAGCGACGATCCGAGCCATGGCCATGGCCGCACGCACCGCGCGCACGCGGGCCTCTACGCCGCCGCGCCGCTGGGCGCGCTGATGCTCTCAGCTTCCGCCGACGCGGCGCAGGACCGCTACCGGCTGCGCCGTGCGACCGGGCTGGGCGAGGCGGTGGCGCGTCCGGATGGGCGCACCCTGTCGGCGGCAGTGCAACTGCGCTGGCCGTTGCCGACCGAGCGCGGCGCGTTCAGCCCGCGCATCGGCGTGTTCTACCAGCACCAGCGCCTGGACGCGTTCGACGAGACCGTGGCCAGTGCCGATCCGCTCGCGCCGGCGTTCGCCCTGCGCGTCGCACGCGACAGCCATGTGGCGCTGCAACCGTATCTCGGCGTGTCCGCCGACCGCGCTTTCGGAAGCGGTCGCGTACGCTACGTCGCCTCGCTGGACCTGGACTATCGCCACGACATGCGCGATCCGTCGCCCGAGGTGCTGGCCACGTCCCAGGACGGCACCCGGTTCGCGCTCGGCGGCGCCGACACCGGCCGCAACCAGGCGACCGGCAGCCTGCGCCTGGCCGCGCAGGTCGGCGATGCATGGGAGGCGTCCCTGGATTATCGCGCGCTGCACGCCAGCGGACTGCACGACAACGCGCTGGCGCTGGGTTTGAGCGCGACCTGGTAAGGCAGGCCGGGCGACTGCCCGGCAAGAGCGATGGCGTACCGCGCTGCCGGCACGCGTTGCGCCGCATGCCGGCGGTGCCGCGCAGCGACGCTCCGCCCCGCGGCCTGCGGCGGGCAGCGCGCTGCCACCGACGCCGCGCGCGGAAACCGTCACGCGCGCGAACGGGGCCGCTTGCCGGTCGCAGCGAACACCGCGTGCACCTTCGCCATGGATGGGCCTATCGCGCGCAGCCGCGCGACCACGTGCGGCGAACGGCTGCCGGCAACAGCCAGTCCAGCCGCCCCATTTGCGGACAGCGAGGATGCCGGCACGCCCTTCGCTGCGCGCCGGCGGCACTCAGCCGAGCAACGTCTCCAGCACCGCCATGCGCACCGCCACGCCGTTGGCGACCTGGCGCAGGATGCACGACTGTGCGCCGTCGGCGACCTCGTCGGTGATCTCCACGCCGCGGTTGATCGGGCCCGGATGCAGCACCACCGCGCCGGGCGCGGCGCGGCGCAGGCGTTCGGCGGTGAGACCGTACTGCGCGTGGTAGCCCTCCAGCGAGGAAACCAGGCCTTCCTCCATGCGCTCGCGCTGCAGGCGCAGCATCATCACCGCGTCCACGCCCTCGAGCATGGCGTCGAAGTCGTCGCCGACCACGCAGCCGTCCAGGGTGCCGTCGTCGGGCAGCAGCGCCCGCGGGCCGCACACGCGCACCTCGCCGGCGCCGAGCGTGCGCAGCGCGTGCAGGTCCGAGCGCGCCACGCGCGAATGCTTGACGTCGCCGACGATGACCAGCTTGAGCTTGGAGAAATCGCCGCCCTTGGCATGGCGCAGGGTCAGCATGTCGAGCAGGCCCTGGGTCGGATGCGCGCTGCGGCCGTCGCCGGCGTTGATCAGCGCGGTGCCCTCGCCCGCCGCCTCGGCCAGGCGCTCGACCGCGCCGTCCTCGGGATGGCGCACGACGAAGCCGCGCACGCCCATCGCCTCCAGGTTCTTCAGCGTGTCGCGCGCGGTCTCGCCCTTGCGCGTGGACGAGGTCGAGGCGTCGAAGTTCAGCACGTCCGCGCCGAGCCGCTGCGCGGCCAGCTGGAACGAGCTGCGGGTGCGCGTGGACGGCTCGAAGAACAGCGTGCACACCGCGGTGCCGGCCAGCACATTGCGCTTGCCGACCCGGCCCACCGCCGCGTCGCGGATCTGCCCGGCGCGGTCCAGCAGTTGCAGCAGGGTCGCGCGCGGCAGGCCTTCCAGGGTCAGCAGGTGGCGCAGGCGCCCGTTCGAATCGAGTTGCGGGTCAGTCATGGCGGGTCCGAGGCAGGGAATCAGGAAATGGGCGTGGCGTCGTCGGGCGCGGCCAGCCAGCGCTCGATGATCACCGCGGCGGCGACCGCGTCCAGCGCGGCGGCGTCGCGGCGGCGCTTGCGGCCTTCGGCGCGGTCCACGGCGAAGCGCTTGGCGGCCTCCACCGAACTGGAGCGCTCGTCGACCAGCACCACCGGCAACTTGTAGCGCGCGCCGAGTTCGCGGGCGAAGGCGTGTGCGCGCTTGCGGTTGGGTTGGTCGGCGCCGTCGAGGGTCAGCGGATCGCCGACCACCAGGCCGTGCGGGCGCCACTCGGCATGCAGGCGGTCCAGCGCCGGCCAGTCCGGGCCGTGCGCGTGCACGTCGACCACGGCCAGGGCGCGCGCGCCGCTGCCGAAGCTGCTGCCGACGGCCACGCCGATGCGGCGGTTGCCGACGTCGAAGCCGAGCACGGTGCCGTCGCGGCGGATGCTGCCGGCGGCGGCGCCGTCCGCGGCGGGCGCGCCGGGCTCAGGCATGCCCGCTGTAGTCGGTGAGGCGGAACAGGTCCACGCCGATGCGGCCGGCGGCGGTCTGCCAGCGCCGCTCCAACGGCAATTCGAACAGCAGTTCGGCATCGGCCGGCGCGGTCAGCCAGCTGTTCTCGCCCAGCTCGTACTCGAGCTGGCCGGCACCCCAGCCGGCGCAGCCCAGCGCGACCACCGCGTTGCGCGGACCGTCGCCGCGGGCCATCGCCTCGAGCACGTCGCGCGAGGTGGTCAGGAACAGGCCATCGCCGAAGGCCAGGCTGGAATCCCAGGCGCGCTCGCCGTCGTGGATCACGAAGCCGCGCTCCGGATGCACCGGGCCGCCGCTGAGCACCACCTGCTCGCGCAGGCTCTCGTCGATGGTGTCGATGCCCATCTGCGCCAGCACCTCGCCCAGCGTGTACTCGGAGGCGCGGTTGACCAGCACGCCCATCGCGCCGTTCTCGTCGTGCTGGCAGATCAGGGCCACGCCGCGCGCGAAGTTGGGATCGGACAGCGCCGGCAGCGCGATCAGCAGTTGGTTGGCCAGGGGGGTAGGCAAAGCGGACATGGCCCCATTCTATCGCCCCTCCCGCGCCGGCGCTGCGCCGGGCCGGAATGGGCTGCCATAATCGCCGCGATCGCGCGCCGCCGCGCCGCCAAGGAAGCCGTCCCGCATGGAAACCGTCCCCGACCTGCCGCGCCGGACCCGCGCCTTCATCGTCCTGGTGGCCCTGCTGCAGGGCGCACTGATGTACCTGGCCCAGCGCGGCGCCGAGACCGGGCTGTGGCCGTTCGCGGCACTGGGCGGGCGGGTGTGCTGGTACACCCTGGTGCTGACCGTGCCGACCCTGACCCTGCTGTCGGTGCGGCACCTGAACGATCTGCGCCTGTGGCAGCACGTGATCGCGCTGGCGCTGCTGGTGACGGGGCTGTCGGCCTGGGCGGCGTGGAGCGCCACCGGCGCGCCGGGGCTGCGCAGTTCGGAAGTGCTGGCCCCGTTCGGGGTGGCGATCGCGCTGGGCATGTTCGTGCTGCTGCCGTGGCTGCAGGGCCGGCTGCAGCACGGCAGCTGGCGGGTGCCGTACCGCGACCTGTTCGAGCATGCCTGGCAGAACGCGCTGACCCTGGCCCTGGCCGGGCTGTTCGTCGGCATCTGCTGGCTGGTGCTGAGCCTGTGGGGCGCGTTGTTCGCGCTGGTGAAGCTGACCTTCTTCCGCGAGCTGTTCCACGAGACCGCCTTCATCTACCTCGCCACCGGCATCATGTTCGGCCTGGGCCTGCTGATCGGCCGCACCCAGCAGCGCGCGGTGCAGGTGATGCGGCAGATCCTGTTCGCGATCTGCACCGGGCTGCTGCCGCTGCTGGCGTTCGTGGCGGTGCTGTTCGCGCTGAGCCTGCCGTTCACCGGGTTGCAGCCGCTGTGGGAGACCCGCGCCGCGGCCAAGATCCTGATCGCGCTGGTGGCGGCGCTGGTGCTGTTCGTCAATGCCGTGTACCAGGACGGCGCGGCCACGCCGCCGTATCCGCACTGGCTGCAGCGCCTGATCGACGCCGGCCTGCTGAGCCTGCCGCTGTACGCGCTGCTGGCGCTGTACGCGCTGTGGCTGCGCATCGACCAGTACGGCTGGAGCGCGGACCGCTTCAACGGCACGCTGGTGGCGATCGTCGCCTGCGGCTACGCGTTCGGCTATGCGTGGGCGGTGCTGCGCCCGGGCGGGCATTGGCTGCGGCCGTTGGCGCCGGTCAACCGGGTCATGTCGTGGGCGGTGATCGCGCTGGCGCTGGCCACCGCCTCGCCGCTGCTGGACCCGCACCGCATCGTGGTCGGCAACCAGTTGCAGCGCCTGGCCGACGGCCGCAGCAGCGCCGCGGCGCTGGACCTGTACTACCTGCGCTTCGACAGCGGCCGCCGCGGCTACCGGGCGGTGCAGTCGCTGCGCGAGGCGCCGGCCTTCGCCGACGATCCGGCGCAAGGCGACCGCCTGCAGCGCATCCTGCAACGCACGCAACGCTGGGGCGACGAGCGCGGCGAAGCGCGCGAGCGCATCGCCGACCCGGTACAGCTGCGCCAGCACATCCCGCTGGCGGCCGGCAGCGCCGATCCCGGCAGCGACTGGTGGCAGGCGCTGCTCGCCGGGCAGTTGCACGATGGCGACTGCCGGCAGCGCGACAGCCGCTGCGCGCTGCTGCTGCGCGACCTGGACGGCGACGGCAGCGAGGACACGCTGCTGTGCAACGAGAACGAGACCTACGGCATGGAGTGCCGCATCCACGCGCGCAGCCAGGACCGCTGGCAGGATGCGGCGCGCGTGCATTTCTTCGCGCGCGACGCGAAGCGCCAGGATGCGCTGCTGGACGCGTTGCAGGCCGGCAAGCTGGAATTGGCGCCGCGGCGCTGGCCGGACCTGAAACTGCCGGAGGCGCAGCGCGCCGAGATTTCCCCCGAACACAAAGACCAGGACGACTGACGGAGCCGGCACGCCATGACCACGTATTGCGACATCGCCCCCGGCCACCCCTTGCACGGCCCCTACCACGACGACGAATACGGCGTGCCGCAGCGCGCCGAAGCCGATCTGTTCGAGCGCCTGGTGCTGGAGATCAACCAGGCCGGGCTGAGCTGGGAGCTGATGCTGAAGAAGCGCGCCGGCTTCCGCGCCGCCTACGCCGGGTTCGACGTGGACACCGTCGCCGCGTTCGGCGAGGCCGACGTGCTGCGCCTGCTCGCCGATCCGGGCATCGTCCGCAACCGGCTCAAGGTGCAGGCCGCGATCCACAATGCCCAGGTGATCCAGGGCCTGCGCGCATCGCATGGCGGCTTCGCCGCGTGGCTGGACGCGCACCATCCGCGCGACAAGGCCGACTGGATCAAGCTGTTCAAGCGCACCTTCCGTTTCACCGGCGGCGAGATCACCGGCGAATTCCTGATGAGCCTGGGCTACCTGCGCGGCGCGCACCGCGAGGACTGCCCCGCGTTCGCGCGCATCGCCCGGCTCGATCCGGCATGGATGCGCGGCGCGTGAGCGAACGCGCGGCGCATCGCGCAGGCGCACGCCGCCCGTAGGCGCATTCGGCAGCCCAGGCGCGCGCGGTTCGACGCCGCCTTGCCACGGCATGCACGGCGCTTGAACGCCGCGGCCGGCATGGTCGGCGCATGGCCCTGCGTATCGGCATTTCCGGATGGCGCTATCCACGTTGGCGCGGCGTGTTCTACCCGTCCGACCTGGTGCAGCGCCGCGAGCTCGAGTACGCCGCGCGCTGCTTCCGCTCAGTCGAGCTCAACGGCTCGTTCTACTCGCTGCAGACGCCGAAGAGCTACACCGCCTGGCACGACGCCACGCCGCGCGACTTCGTGTTCGCGGTCAAGGGGCCGCGCTTCGTCACCCACCTCAAACGGCTGCGCGACTGCGAGCAGCCGCTAGCCAACTTCTTCGCCTCCGGCCTGCTCGGCCTGGGACCGAAGCTGGGGCCGCTGCTGTGGCAGCTGCCGCCGTCGCTGGCCTTCGACCATGCGCTGCTGGACGAGTTCCTGTCGTTGCTGCCGCGCACCAGCGAGGCCGCGCTGGCGCTGGCCGAAAAGCGCGACGCCGCGCGCATGCGCACGCGCAGCCTGCTGAGCATCGACCGCAACCGGCGCCTGCGCCATGCGCTGGAAGTGCGCCATCCCAGCTTCGCCACGCCCGAGGCGATGGCGTTGCTGCGCAAGCACCGCGTGGCCGTGGTGCAGGCCGACACCGCCGGCAAATGGCCGTACCTGGAGGACGTGACCGCCGATTTCCTGTACCTGCGCCTGCACGGCGACGCGCAGCTGTACGCCAGCGGCTACAGCGACCAGGCGTTGGATACCTGGGCCGCGCGCATCGACGCCTGGCACCGCGGCGGCGAGCCGGCCGACGCGCAACGCGCCGGCCCGGCGGCCGCGCGTCGCGCGCGCCGCGACGTGTACTGCTATTTCGACAACGACATGAAGGTGCACGCGCCGTTCGACGCGCGGCGCCTGGCGCAGCGCCTCGGCATCGCGACGCCATGCCCGGCGCGCGAGGACGGCGACGACTGAGGCCGGCACGGGCGCGCCACGGCCCGTCCCTGGCCGCGCACACCGCGCTCCTCGCGCTGCAGCGCATGGCCGGCGCCGCGTTGCGGCCGGATCACGCCGCCAGCCGCGCCTGCCAGAACGGCGCGTGCGCCCAGCGCCGTTCGCGTGCGTACAACGCCCCGCGCTCGCGCAGATACGCGCGGAAACGCGCGAATACCCCATCCTGGTAAGCCGCCAGCGGCGCGGGACCGTCGCCCCGTAAGTGCGCCGCCAGGGCATGCGCCGCCGCCTCGCCATCCTGCAGGGCCTTGACGATGCCGTGGGCGGTCAGCGGATCGTAGGCGCTGGCCGCGTCGCCCACCGCCAGCCAATCCTCTCCGGCCACGCGGCTGAGGATCGCCGACGGCCCCAGTGCCGCGATCAGGCCGCCGGCATCGGGCAAGATCGCGCCGCCCTGCGCCAGCCAGCGCGCGACGTGCCGCGTCTGCCGCGCCGCCGCCAGCCACGCGGCCGCGTCCAGAAAATGACGCTGCCGCCGCGGCTCCAGCGCCAGGGCCAGCATCATGCGTCCATTCGGCAGCTTCGCCGCGTACCACCAGCCCTCGCGGCAGGCCTCCAGCAAGGCCTGCGATGGAATCGCGTCCGCGCGCTCCAGCGCGAAGGCGCCGGCGACGAACGCCAGGCAATCCACTTCGTTGCGCGCGACCCCCAGCCGCCGGACCGCCGCGGCGGCGATGCCGCTGGCATCGACCAGGAAGCCGGCGCGCAGGCGCCGCACGCCGCCATCCTCGCCCTGCAGTTCCAGCACATGGCCGGCGTCCGTGTCGCGGCCGATCGTCCCCAGGCGCAGTCCGCGCAGCAGCGTGCCGCCCTGCGCCGCCACCGCCGCCGCCAGCATCGCGTCGAAGGCGGCGCGATCCACGTGCCAGCCCTTGCCCTGGCCGGCGACGATGAAGTCGTTGTAGCCCAGTTCCGGCGTGCCCCAACTGGCGCAACTGCCGGCCGACGCCAGCGGCCGCTGCGCCAGGAACGCGTCCCACACGCCCAGGCGCTGCAGCGCCGCGCTGGCCGTCGGCGCCAGCGCCTCGCCCAGCCGCCAGCCCGCGGCGCGGCCCCTGTCGACCACGACGACATCCTCGACGCCGCGCGCGGCCAGCGCCAGCGCGGTGGCGCATCCGGCCGCGCCGCCGCCGACGATCGCCACGGCGTGGCGCTCGTTCGCGGCCATCGCGCCGATGGGCTCAGCCCAGCCCATCGGCGTCGGAGCGCGCCGCTGCCGACGGCGGCGGATAGGCCGGAATGTTGGCCATCGGCCAGGGCGCGACGAACTCCTGGCCCACGTCGAATCGGCTCGCGACTTCCAGGAACATGTCCGGCGGATACGGCGGCTGTCCCGCCGGCGGCGCGATCTGCGCACCGCTGACGACGAAGCCCACCTTGGCCCAGTTGGCGACGAAATCCGCGTAGTCCTGGAAGCGCCCGACCTGCGCCGGATAGTCGCTGTCGGTGCCGGTGCCGCGCACGGAGTACACCTGCGGGCCCGGATACCATGTCCCGTCTTCCGGATCGACCTGGCACAACGCCACCGGATAGACCGCGAATGGCCGCTCCGCCGGCCACGACCAGAACAGGGTGTTGTTGGCGGTGATGTTCGGATTGGTGCTGCCGGCGCCCGGGTTGGGATCGGGCAGATGGGTGGCGCAGGAGTTGTAGTCGGTATGCCAGGGCACCGACATGAACTTGGACAGGTCGCCCGGCTCCACCGGGTGCGACTGCAGCGGCACGTAGCCGAAACTCAGGAACGGCTTGCCCTTCTGCGCGGTGCCGTAGTCCAGCGGCGCCTGGTTGATGCGGAACGGCCCGCACTCCTGTTGCTGCCATTGCGCCACGTAGAGGTTGGCGTCGCGGATCGGGAACGACACCTCGATGCCCGGGCTGTAGCGGCCGCCCAGGCAGTTCTGCAGCGTGACCCGGTCCAGCAGCTCGCCGGGCCCCAGCGTCGGTGCGCCGCCTTGCACGTAGTTCTTCCCGTGCCACTGGTTCAGCAGGAAGTACTGGGTCGCGCTGACGCTGAGGAAGCTCTTCTGCGCATCGCCCAGCGAGAGCGGCATCATCGGCGAGCCGGTCTGGGTGTCGGCCGCGGACGCCGGATCGCGGATCAAGGTCTTCAGGTTGGGGATCTTGGCGCTCGGGTCGTCGGTCGGCTGGATCTGCCCGATCATGTCGTGGCCCCTGATCGCGCCCGACGGCAGGTTGGTGTTCCAGCGCTGCAGCATGGCCGCGTGGAAGATCGGCTGGATGTCGTCGCTGAAGGACGGCTGGTAGGTGCCGACGAAGGCGCCGCTGGCGTACAGCGACGGCACCAGCCCCAGTTCGCGCACCCACACGTCGTAGACGTCGTCCCAGGTGGAGATCACGTTGCGGGTCTGCGGTGCATAGCCCGGATCGCCGGTGACGTACCAAGCGCCCTGCACGCTGGCGCTGGAGCCGTCGCTGAAGATCAGCACCGCGTTGACCGGACCGTCGGCGGCATCGTCGTACCACAGGCCGTTCTCGGTCGCGTCCGTCAGCGGCGGATAGCTCCCGTCGGCCTGCACGACCGCCGAGGTCCGCGCAAAACCGCCGGCCACGATCAACGCGCCGTTGGCTTCCACGCGCATGTCGCCCAGCGAGTCGAGCGCGCCCAGCGGCTCGTGCAGCGAGTGGAACATGGACGGGAAGCTGACCGGATAGTCCGGCGCCTGCTGGATCGTGCCGGCGGCATCGGCATAGCTGGCGGTGGTTTGCATATCGAAACCGACCGGCGCCGCACTGCCGGCGGCGACGCTGATCGCGCGCGGACCGGGGTCGATGACCAACTGCTGCAGGCGGACCGGGTCGTTGGGGTCGCCCGAGCCGGTGTAGTCCGCATTGCGCAGTTGCAACAGGCCCGGCGACTCATACGCCGCGATGCCGCGAAACTGCCCGCCCTGGCTCACCGTCGAATAGTTGTTGAGCTTCTTGTTGGCCACGTGCACGGTCCAGACGATGTCCTTGACCGTCTTGCCGTCGACCGTGCTGCCCACGTCCACGCGCGTGCCGCCGCCGTTGGGATACGTGCCGGAACTGCCGCTGGGATAGGCATAGATGTGGAAACGCGCGGCCTGGCGCTTGACGTTGCCGTCGGCATCGCGGAACTGGTCGGCGGTGATCGGCGTGGACTCGGTACCGGGCTGTACCGGCAACCCGCCCATCAGGCCGTCGGCGCCGCGCGTGCCGGCCGCGGTCACCGGCGCCAGGTAGAACGCCTGGCTATCGCCGACGCGGCCGATGCCGATCGCCGGATGCACTCGAAACACGTTGCTGGACATGGTGATCTGCTCCTGATCCGGATGAGTGGCGCGCATCAGCGCTGCGAGGCCGGCCGCGGCGCCGGCGCCGCCTTCTGCGGCAGCTGCGCCTGGAAGTAGTCGTTGATCACCACATGGCTGAGATTGACGTTCAGCCCCGGCAACGACTGCGCGCGCGGATCGGGCGAAATCACCTGGGTGGTGTTGTGGCAGGCGAAGCAGTTGTCCTGCGCGCTCTGCACCTGGGTGAAGGTCTCGATGGTGGAATTGGACAGCCGCATCGAGCCGGTGAGCAGCGGCGATTTGTCCGGCGGCACGCACTCCAGCGACGAGCCGGGCTGGAAGGTGCAGTTGGGCTGCAGTGCGTCCGGCTGGTTGAACCAGATCGCGCCGACCTCGAAGTAGTTCTTCCAGACATCGTTCAACTGGCTCTGCACCGACGCGTTCATCGACTTGATGTTGTCGATGTTGCAGTCCTGCCCGCTCGGGCACGGCTTTTCTCCGCCGTAGGGCACCATGCGGCACACCTGGGTGGCCGGGCTCAGCGTCTGCGCCTGTACATTCAAGGTCAACGCACCGGAACCGGCCGCGTTGAGGTTGCACTGCTTCAGCGGCGTGCCGGCCTGATAGAACGTCCAGTCCCTGCTGGAGACGACGTCGTTCGGCTGCATCTTCTCCATCGGCTGCGGCAGGTCCGGCGCATTGCTCTGGTGTTCGAAGGTCGCCCAGATCATTTCCGGATGGCCGTCGACCGTGCCGCCGATATGGAAGCCGACCAGCGCCACGGTCTGGGTTTCGGTGTCGGCTGTGGCGACGATCTTGCCCTTGCGCGTGCCCAGCTTCGCGATCTGCGCCTGGCGGGTGTAGAACGTCGAGACGTCCTCGCCCGGCTGCACCACCTTCCACGCCGCCTTCAGGGTCATGCTGCCCACGGGAAAGGGCGTGTCGGGATTGAATGCGCGCAGCGTCTTGGGGTCCTGCAGGCCGTTGCCGGCGATGAACTGGCCGAAGACGTCGTTGGAGTGGATCGAGTAGTAGACCGCGCGTCCATTGCGATCCACCAGCACGCCGTCCGGCCCTGCCTGATCGATCAGCTCCACGGTGCGCGCCTGCGGCGAGCGGCCGATCAACGGGTCCAGCACGCCGTCGGCGACAGCGCCGATGCCGTCGGTGGGCATGGCCAGGAAGCGCGGCTGCCCGCCCACGTCCTGGGTCAGCCACAGAAACGCGTTCCACGACCAGATGTGGAAGTCGCAGTTGCTGCTGAACTGCCCGCCCGCCGAATGCGGCGGCGGCGTCTGCGCATGCGGGAACCAGCCCGGATTCGTCGGCGGCAGGCAGGCGCTCGGCACGGTCGCGGTCGCGGTCGCACCCGCACCCGCCGCCGTCGGCGGGTGCACCACAGACGCAGATCCGTGCCCGGGACCCGGGGGAGAACGGTTCACGGCCGAACACGCCATGACCAGGATGCAGGCAACCGCCGCGAACCCTATCGCACGCTTCATCGCATTCTCCCTCGGTGCTCGAAAGACAGCTGAAAACGCCACGCTCCGTCGCCTCGCGCAGCCGCGCGGCAGCGCCGCGTACCGGAACGGCAAGCGCTGGAAATCTAGAGTGGTTCCCCCATCGCAGGCACGATGACTCCCGTGGATCGCGTCACGTCATCGCGCGTTTTTGCTTCGCCTGCGCAGCCAGCATGCGCCGCCGGCGATCGTGCCGACAAGGCCATTTCGTAGACACGCGGGAGATCCCGTAGACAGTTGCCACCCGCGCCGATGCCTGCGCATGGGACGCCGCGCGCCGCGGCGTCGCGCGGCCGCCACGCGTGGATGCGCATCATGAAACGAGGCCGATCGCGCACCCGTCCAGACGCGCGGAGGATCGGCGCGCTACGCGCCACGTCGCACCGCGGCATCGGCCCGCGTCGCGCGACCCGGGCCGATCCGCATCGCCGCACGCGCCGCAGGCGCGTCGGCCCATGGCTCACACGCCCATGTAGCGCCCGGAGCGGTGGTTGAACATCAGCACCAGGCTCAGCACCACCGCGCCGATCGCCGAATACAGCACCTGCTGCGGCGCCAGCACGAAGAACGCGATCAGCATCAGCGCCCCGTCGAAACCCATCTGCACCTTGCCCGCGCTCCAGCCGCGGCTGCGCTGCAGGTAGACCGCCAGGATGCCGACCCCGCCGAGGCTGGCGCGGTGGCGGATGAAGAACAGGATCGCCAGCCCGACCAGCGCGCCGCCAACCAGCGCCGAATACAGCGGCGTCATCGCCGAGTACTGCGCCCAGCGCGGCAGCAGGTCGGTCAGCACGCCGCAGGCGGCGACCGCGACGAAGGTCTTCAGGGTGAATTCCCAGCCCATGCGCCGCACCGACAACCAGTAGAACGGCAGGTTCACCAGCACGAACATCAGCCCGAAATTCCAGTCCAACGCGTAGTGCAGCAGGAACGCCACCCCGGCCATGCCGCCGATCATCAGCCCGCCCTTGGCGAACACCGCCAGGCCCAGCGAAGCCACCAGCGTCGCCAGCAGCATGCCCTGCACGTCCTCGGCCACACTGTGGCGCAGCGCCTGCGCGTCCTGCGCGGTGCCGGCCGAATCCGCCGGCGGCGTCAGCGGCCCGGCGGTGACGACGGTGCCGTCGTCGGGCAACGGGTCCAGGTCCGGACGCAGATCGGAATCGGGGAGGCTCACGGGAAGGACACGGCGTGGGGGGCGGTATTAGACACCAGCCTCGGGGGAGTTGCATATGAAACTTCGATGTTTTCTCTCGATCCCGTGCCCGCGCCCCGCAACGGCGCAGACCACCGCCCCGGAACCCAGCCGCGCAGCGCCGGCCGATCAGTTCGGCAGGTCGACCTCGATGGGAAGTGCGACGGTGACCGCCCTCGCCATCGCGATCAGCCCCGGCAGCGCCACCGGCCCGGCGACCTCCAGCCCCCCCAGGTCCAGGCGCTGAACCGCTCCGCCGCGGTGCGCGGCGGGCTGCGCGCCTGCTTGAGCCGGGCCGGGCGCGGCGTGTCGACCTCGATCAGCGAACGGCCACGGCGCGGTGCTGCCGCTTGTCCGCGTACATCGCCGCGTCGGCGCGTTCGAGCAGCTCCTCCAGCGCCTCCGCGTCCAGATCCCGCCGGTTGCACAGGGCCAGGCCGAAACTGGCCGACAGCGCGGTCGCGAACCCGTCGTCCTCGCCGGGCTTGGCAAGCGTCGCGCGCAGCGCATCGATCAGCCCGCGCGCGCGCTCCGGCGTGGTCAGCGGCAGGTACAGCGCGAACTCGTCGCCTCCCCGGCGCCCCAGCAACTGGCCCGGCCGCAGGCAGCTCCGGCAGCGCCTGACGAAGGCGCGCAGGGCGGCATCGCCGGCGGCGTGTCCGAACTGGTCGTTGATCGCCTTGAGGTTGTCCATGTCGGCGACGATCACCGCCAACGGACGGGGGCCGTGCGCGGCCAGTTGCAGATCGTTGAGGACCTGCTCCAGGAAGCCGGTCCGCGACAGCGCCCCGGTCACGGGATCGCGCACCAGCGCGCGGCGCAGCCGCGTGTTGTCGGCGTAGAGCCCGGGGACGGCCAGGCCGAAGTAGCTGTTCGCCGCCAGGCTGATCATGGCGAACTGCAGCGCCAGCGCCTGCGCCTGGAGCCGCAGCAGCGGCGTGGCCAGGGCGATCAGCAGGCTGAAGGCGGCGATCGCCGCCAGCGCCTGCAGCATCCCGTGGGTATGCACGATCCACAACTGGATCACCACCACCACGAACAACGCGAAGACCACCGCCGGCTGCCGCGGCAACGCGGCCGCGAGCCACAGCACCACCAGGGTGACGCCGAGCAGCAGCGCGAGCTTGACCAGATAGCCCGAGGTGCTTCCGCTCGGCGCGATCATCCCCGACAAGCGCGGGATGCCGGGCCGCGGCGCGATCCGCAGGGACTCGGCCAGACGCAGCACCGCGAGGATCGCCAACGGCCCGAGCGCCAGCAGACCGGCGTAGTCGCCGATCGCCCATGGGATCGACTGGGCGAACATGGTCGGCAGGTCGATGGCGCCGGTGACCACCAGCCCCGCGCCGCCCAGGCAGGCGGACAGCAGCGACGCCACGCCGCCGCCCAGGATGAAGTAGGTGACCGCGCGCGGCAGGCTGGTCGAGGACATGCCCCGGCCGACCCGGCGCAGCAGCCAGGCCAGGCCGCCCCAGATGCAGAACTGTTGCGCGGTGAACAGCAGCGCGTAGCCCAGGACCGCCCGATCGGGGACGGCCGTGTGGTCGCCCGTGCGATAGAAGCTGAGCAGCGTGGCCAGCACGCAGGCGATGGCGATCGCCGGTGCGGCGCGCCAGCCCAGCACCATGAAGGCGGCCAGCGTCACCGCCACCGGCGGGAACCACAGGCTCGCATGCGCCTGATATCCCAGGACCCGCGCCAACTCGAAGCCCGCCAGCCACGCCGCCACCAGCACCGCCGACAGCACCAGCAACGCGCCGGGACGGCGCGGCGCCGCAGCGGGCGTGCGGAACGGCGCCTCGGCGTCCCAGCCTGTCATCCATCCGCCTCCTGCCGGTCGCGGACGCGAGCGGCACCGGGGCCGACGAACGCGGTGACCGTGCTGTCGTCGCTGCCGCCCACCACCACCGACGCGTCGCCGCACAGGCGGATCGGCCAGCTCATGTTGCCCGCGGCCCAGTTCCATTGCTCGGTGCCGTCGCGCGCATCCCACAGGGTGAACCCGCCAGGCGTGCCGTCGGGGTGGCCGTCGGCCAGCCCCAACCAGCGCCCGCCGGGGTCGAACGCCAGGCAGTTGGGCGAGTGCTGGCTGGGCGACGTCCACTGCAGCTGCGCCTGGCTCCCGGCATCGGCGAACACGGCGACGATGCCGCCCTGCGCGAGGTTGCCGGCGATGGCGACCTTGTCTCCGGCGCCATCGCAGGCCAGCCCGTAGATGGTCTGCGCGCCACCGGGGACCGCCGCGCTCCAGGCCGGCGCGGGCGTGCCCTGGAACGCGGCCACGTCGAAGGCGTACAGCGTGCCGTCGCTGGCGCCGGCATAGGCCCTGCGCCCATCGCCGGACAGCGCCGCGGCATGGGTGTAGGCGCCATTGGGCAGCTGCCAGCGCGCCAGGGCCGCCGGTTGTCCGGACGCGATCGAGAACAGGATGATCTCGCCGTGATAGCTGGCCATCAGCCCGGTGGCGCCGTCGGCGGCGATGGCCGTGGCGACGACGGTGTCGCCCGCGGCGCTCAGCGCGATGCACACAGGCGCGGCGAAGGCCGCGCCGCCGTCGCGGCAGAACAGATAGCCTTGCTCGGCACCGGCCAGCAGGGTCAGCCCGCGGCCATCCAGCGCGACCATGTTGCCGCGGCCGGGAAGCGCGAACGACAGCAGCGCCTCGCCGCCCGGGATCGCCCAGGCACCGATGAAGCCCGCATACGGATCCTGGCTCTTCCAGCCGCAGCTCGCCACGGTGCCGCCGTCCGCCGCGACATCGACCCAGTACACGCCCTGCCAACCGTCGAATTCCTCCGCCAGCAGCGGCTTGCCGGCGCGATCCCAGACGTAGGTGCCGAAGCGCCCGTCCTGGTTGCCGCGCACGTCGCTGCGCGTGGCGGCAGGCGCCACGCGTTCGAAGATCTTGCGCTGTTCGACGGGTACGGCGTCCAGCCCGGCGATCTGCGACGCGCCGCCGTAGTCGTGGAAGAAGGTGCCGGCGGCGACGACGTCGCCATCGCCGGACACCGCCACCGAATTGATGTAATAGCCGGCATGCGGCTGCGTCGACCAGAGCACCTCAGGCACGTCGTTCACGCGGACTTCCCTCTTCGGTTGAAGAGTCCTCGACGGACTCCGGCGAGCGTTTGCCTGGAAACACGGCACCGGTGGACGGACGGGAGACAACCGGTGCCGCGTTGATTCCCCTCATCTTGCCCTGCGCCCTGCGATCGCTGCCCGGGCCGGCTCAGCGCACCTCCGCGATCTCCACCCCGTCCATGCCCTGGGCCAGGGTCTTGGCGTCGCCGCCCTGGGCCAGCTTGATGCGCAGGCGCACCTCGTTCTGCGAGTCGGCGTGGCGCAGCGCGTCCTCGTAGCTGATCTCGCCGGCCTGGTACAGCTCGAACAGGCTCTGGTCGAAGGTCTTCATGCCCAGGTTGGTGGATTCCTTCATCACGTCCTTGAGCTTGTGGATCTCGCCCTCGCGGATGTAGTCCTGCACCAGCGGCGTGCCGAGCATGATCTCCATCGCCACGCGGCGGCCCTTGCCGTCGGGCGTGGGGATCAGCTGCTGCGCGACCACGCCGCGCAGGTTCAGCGACAGGTCCATCAGCAGCTGGCCGCGGCGGTCCTCGGGGAAGAAGTTGATGATGCGGTCCATCGCCTGGTTGGCGTTGTTGGCGTGCAGCGTGCACAGCACCAGGTGGCCGGTCTCGGCGAAGGAGATCGCGTGGTCCATGCCCTCGCGGGTGCGCACCTCGCCGATCATGATCACGTCCGGCGCCTGGCGCAGGGTGTTCTTCAGCGCGTTCTCCCAGCTGTCGGTATCGATGCCGACCTCGCGCTGGGTGATGATGCAGCCCTCGTGCTTGTGCACGAATTCGATCGGGTCCTCGATGGTGATGATGTGGCCGGTGGAATTCTGGTTGCGGTAGCCGATCATCGCCGCCAGCGAGGTCGACTTGCCGGTGCCGGTGGCGCCGACGAAGATGATGATGCCGCGCTTGGTCATCGCCAGGGTCTTGATCACCGGCGGCAGGTTCAGTTCGTCGACGGTGGGGATGCGCGTCTCGATCCGGCGCAGCACCATGCCGACCTGGTTGCGCTGGTAGAAGCAGCTGACGCGGAAGCGCCCCACCCCGGCCACGCCGATGGCGAAGTTGCACTCGTGGGTCTTCTCGAACTCCTCGCGCTGCGCCGGGGTCATCACGTTCAGCACCAGGTCGCGGCTCTGCTGCGAGGTCAGCGGCGTCTGCGTGATCGGGGTGATCTTGCCGTGCACCTTGATCGCCGGCGGCATCCCCGAGGTGATGAACAGGTCCGACGCCTTCTGGTGCGCCATCAGTTTCAGGAACGAGGTGAAGTCGATGGTGCTCATGGCGGGCTCCTTCGGAGCAGGGATTCGGGATGGAGATTCGGGATTCGCTAGAGCGGGGTCCGGACCGGAAACCCGCCGTCGCGAATCCCCAATCCCGAATCCCCAATCCCGGCTACTCGAACACGCGCTTGTCCTTGGCGTACTCGCGCGCCTGATTGCGGGTGATCAGGCTGCGCTTGACCAGGTCCTGCAGGTGCTGGTCCAGGGTCTGCATGCCGGTCTGCTGGCCGGTCTGGATCGCCGAGTACATCTGCGCCACCTTGTCCTCGCGGATCAGGTTGCGGATCGCCGGGGTGCCGACCATGATCTCCCATGCCGCGGTGCGGCCGCCGCCGACCTTCTTCAGCAGCGCCTGCGAGATCACCGCGCGCAGCGATTCGGACAGCATCGAGCGCACCATCGGCTTCTCGCCGGCCGGGAACACGTCGATGATGCGGTCGATGGTCTTGGCCGCCGAGCTGGTGTGCAGGGTGCCGAACACCAGGTGGCCGGTTTCCGCGGCGGTCAGCGCCAGGCGGATGGTTTCCAGGTCGCGCAACTCGCCGACCAGGATGATGTCCGGGTCCTCGCGCAGCGCCGAGCGCAGCGCCTCGTTGAAGCCGTGCGTGTCGCGGTGCACCTCGCGCTGGTTGATCAGGCACTTCTGCGAGGTGTGCACGAATTCGATCGGATCCTCGACGGTGAGGATGTGGCCGTATTCGTTCTTGTTGATGTAGTCGATCATGCCGGCCAGCGTGGTCGACTTGCCCGAGCCGGTCGGCCCGGTGACCAGGATCAGGCCCTGCGGCTGGTCGATCAGCTGGCGGAAGATCGGCGGGCAGCCCAGGTCTTCCAGGGTCAGCACTTCCGAGGGAATCGTGCGGAACACCGCGCCGGCGCCGCGGTTCTGGTTGAACGCGTTGACGCGAAAGCGCGCCAGGCTGGGAATCTCGAACGAGAAGTCCACTTCCAGGAACTCTTCGTAGTCGCGGCGCTGCTTGTCCGACATGATGTCGTACACCAGCGCGTGCACCTGCTTGTGGTCCAGCGCCGGGATGTTGATGCGGCGCACGTCGCCATCGACCCGGATCATCGGCGGCAGGCCGGCGGACAGGTGCAGGTCGGACGCCTTGTTCTTGACCGAGAACGCCAATAGTTCAGCGATATCCATACGCTGCTTTTCCCCTTGGGCTGCGACTGGAAGGATGATTCCCCGGACGGCAGTATAGCGCCCTTCCCCGTTGCCAGAAGCGCCGCCCGTGCCCCCCTCTCCCCTGCAGCAGATCCAGCTGGACATGGCCCGCGCCGCGGCGTCCGCGCAGCGGCCCGACGCCCGCCTGCTGGCCGTGTCCAAGACCCAGCCGGCCGCGGCGATCGCGGCCCTGGCCGCGCAGGGACAGCGCGCCTTCGGCGAGAACTACGTGCAGGAAGCGGCGAGCAAGATCGCCGAACTGCAGGCGCTGGCGCTGGAATGGCATCTGATCGGCCACCTGCAGTCGAACAAGGCCGAACAGGCCGCGGTACTGTTCGACTGGGTGCAGACGGTGGACCGGCCCAAGCTGGTCGACGCGCTGGCCAGGCACCGCCCGGCGCAGCGGCCGCCGCTGAACGTGTTGATCCAGGTCAACATCGACGACGAGACCAGCAAGCACGGCTGCGCGCCCGGCGACGTGGACGCGCTGGCCGCGGCCATCGCCGCGCAGCCGACGCTGCGCCTGCGCGGGCTGATGGCGATCCCGGCGCCGTTTCCCGAAGACGCGCTGCGGCGCACCGCGTTCCGGCGCATGCGCGCCCTGCTCGACGGCCTGAATGCGCGTCATCCGGGCGCCGACACCTTGTCGATGGGCATGAGCGGCGACTTCGCGCTGGCCATCGCCGAGGGCGCGACGATGGTGCGGGTGGGGACGGCACTGTTCGGGGCGCGCGACCCGAGACCCGGAACCCGGTAAGGGCGGGCGGCGGGGCCTCCATCGCTCGCGCAGTTGCTATCGTGCGTTTCCCATTCCCCGTAGCCGCCGGCCGCCATGACCTCACCGAGCCCCGAGTCCCCCGTCCCGAGTCCCGGCCACACCATCGCCTTCATCGGCGGCGGCAACATGGCGCGCAGCCTGATCGCCGGACTGGTCCGCCAGGGCGTTGCGCCGGACACGATCCGCGTGGCCGAGCCGGTGCAGGCGCTGCGCGAGGCGCTGGTCGCGGACTACGGCGTGCGCGCCGTCGCCGACGCGGCGGACGCGGCCGACGGCGCGGCGCTGTGGCTGTTCGCGGTCAAGCCGCAGGTGCTGCGCAGCGTGTGCGACGGCCTGGCCGCGCTGGCCCAGGCGCAGCGGCCGCTGCTGCTGTCCATCGCCGCCGGCATCAGCGCCGGCCAGCTCGACCGCTGGCTGGGCGGTGGCCATGCGCTGGTGCGGGCGATGCCGAACACGCCGGCGCTGCTCGGCGCCGGCGTCACCGGCCTGTTCGCCAACGCGCAGGCCAGCGCCGCGCAGCGGCGCCAGGCCGAGCAGCTGCTGGCCGCCGCGGGGGTCACCGTCTGGGTCGAGGACGAGGCGCTGATCGACGCGGTCACCGCGGTCTCCGGCAGCGGCCCGGCCTACGTGTTCCTGCTCGCCGAGGCGATGGAAGCGGCCGGCATCGCCCAAGGCCTGCCGGCCGCGGCGGCGCGCACGCTGGTGCTGCAGACCGTGCTCGGCGCGGCGCGCATGCTCACCGAATCGGGCGAGGCGCCGAGCGAACTGCGGCGACGCGTGACCTCGCCCAACGGCACCACCCAGGCCGCGATCGAGACCTTCCAGGCCGGCGGCTTCGAAACGCTGACCGGCGCCGCCATCGCCGCCGCCGCCGCGCGCGGCCGCGCGCTGTCCGCCGCCAACGACTGACCCCGGGAGCCACCGATGCGCCGCCTGCCTGTCGCCATGCTGCTCTGCCTCGCCCTGGCCGCCTGCTCGGCGCAGGAAACCCCACGCCCGGCCGCCGTGCTGGCGCCCGCGCCGGCACAGGCCGATTTCGGCGCGCTGCGCGTGCACTACAACGCGCTGCCGACGCTGGCGATGAGCGAGCAGGTGGCGCGACGCTACGGCATCGAACGCTCCGCCGACACCGCGCTGGTGATGGTCGCGCTGCGCCGCGTGCAGGGCGGCGAGGAACTGCCGGCCAGCGGCCGCGTGGCCGGCAGCGCCAGCGACCTCAGCGGCCGCCGCCAGGACATCGCCTTCCGCGACGCGGTGACCGACGCCTATACCGACTACGTCGGCACCGTCCGCGTCAGCGCGCACGACCAGCTGAATTTCACGGTGGACGTGCGCAGCGCCGACGGCGCGGGCGCGGTGCGCTTCAGCCGGACCTTCTAGCGCTCTCCGGTTGCCCATCCGCACGTGTGGGAGCGGCTTCAGTCGCGACGCGGGACGATCGGCGACACCCGTCGCGACTGAGGTCGCTCCCACACCGGCATCGCGCCGACTGCAGCGGCCGCACGACCAAGCATCCATTGCAGCGGCTTCGGCTGTGCTGGCCGCGGCCCATCCTCAGCGTGGCGACCAGTGTTGCGGCCCGTTGCCTTGCGCGCCCAGCGCATCGGCGGGATTGCTCAGCCGGCAGCGGCGCAGCGACAGGCAGCCGCAGCCGATGCAGTCGGTGAGCTGGTGGCGCAACTGGGTCAGCTGCAGGATGCGCGCGTCCAGTTCCTGGCGCCAGGCCGCCGACATCCGCGCCCACTCCGCACGCGTGGGCGTGCGCGCATCGGGCAGCTGCGCGAACGCGGCCTTGATGCTCTCCAGCGGCATGCCGACGCGCTGCGCGACGCGGATCACCGCCAGCCGGCGCAGCACGTCGCGCGCATAGCGGCGCTGGTTGCCGGCAGTGCGCAGGCTGCGGATCAGGCCCTTCTTCTCGTAGAAGTGCAGCGCGGAGACCGCTACCCCGCTGCGTTGGGCGACCTGCCCCACGCTCAGTTCCTCGTGCATCGCTTGACCTCGAGTCCGGTTGAGGTTGCATGCTGCGCGCCCGCTCCCTGCCACGCAAGCAGCCGCCGGATGCTTGCCTCCTTCGCACAAGGCCCTGAAATGACCGACGCCGCGCCACCCCTCCGCCAGCACCGCGACACCGCCGTGCAGACGCCGCCGGCCGCATCCGTTGCCGATTCGGTGCTGGCCCCGCGCTACCGCGCCACCACGCTGGGCATGGTCGCGCTGGTGTCGCTGGTCGCCTTCGAGGCGCTGGCGGTGGCCACCGCGATGCCGACCGTGGCGCGCGAACTGGACGGGCTGCGGCTGTACGCGCTGGCGTTCGGCGGCACCCTGGCCACCAGCGTGATCGGCATGACCGTGGCCGGGCGCTGGAGCGACCTGCGCGGCCCGGCGGCGCCGCTGTGGGCGGGCCTGGCGTGCTTCGTGCTTGGCCTGCTGCTGGCCGGGCTGGCGGCGTCGATGCCGATGCTGCTGGCCGGACGGCTGGTGCAGGGCCTGGGCGCCGGCGCGATCTCGGTGGCGCTGTACGTGCTGGTCGCGCGCCTGTATCCGCAGGCGCTGCGGCCGCGCATCTTCGCCGCGTTCTCGGCCGGCTGGGTGGTGCCGTCGCTGATCGGGCCGAGCGTCAGCGGCCTGATCGTCGAGCACGTCGGCTGGCGCTGGGTGTTCCTGGCGGTCCCGCTGCTGGCGCTGCCGTCGGCGGCGCTGTTGCTGCCGTCGCTGCGGCGCCTGCCGCAGGCCGCCGCGCCGGCGCGCTCGAGTTCCGCGCCGCTGCTGTGGTCGGTCGGCGCGGCGGCCGGGGTCTGCCTGCTGTATCTGGGCGGCCAGCAACGCGGCGCCGCGGCGGCGGCCACGGTGCTGCCGGCGCTGGCGCTGCTGCTGGCCTGCGCGTGGCGGTTGCTGCCGCGCGGCAGCCTGCGCGCCGCGCGCGGGCTGCCCAGCGTGATCGCGCTGCGCGGCATCGCCGGCTCGGCGTTCTTCGGCTGCGAGGCGTTCCTGCCGCTGCTGCTGTCGCGCGAGCGCGGCCTGTCGCCGACCTGGGCCGGCGTGGCGCTGAGCGCCGGCGCGCTGGGCTGGTTCGCCGGCTCCTGGTACCAGGGCCACTACGGCCGCGACGGCACGCGCGTGCGCCGCTTGCGCGTGGGCGGCGCGCTGATGACGCTGGGCATCGCGGCCACCGCGCTGGCGTTGCTGCCGGCGGTCCCCGCCGCGGTGGCGATCGGCGGCTGGACCGCCACCGGCCTGGGCATGGGCCTGATCTACCCGACCCTGTCGGTGCTGACCCTGACCCTGTCGCCGCCGGCGCAGCAGGGCGCGAACAGCTCGGCGCTGCAGTTGAGCGAGGCGCTCGCGGTGGCGACCACGCTGGCGGTCGGCGGCTCGCTGTTCGCGGCGCTGCTGGCGCAGTCGGTGCTCGCGGCGTACCTGTCCACCTTCGCCGTGGCCGCACTGCTGGCGCTGCTGGGCTTCGGCATCGCCGGCCGCACCCAGCCGCCGGCGCCGCGCTAGCGCCGGCGGCTACTGCCGCTGCGCCCAGGCCTGCACGATGGCGGCGATGGCGCGCACACCGTCGGTCAGGGCGGCCGGGCCCGGCTGCAGGATCAACGGCGACTTGATCTCGAACAGCTGGCCGTCGCGCACCGCCGGGATCGCCGCCCAGCCCGGCCGCGCGGCCACGCGCTCGGGGCGGAAGCGCTTGCCGCACCACGAGCCGAGGATGATGTCCGGCGCGCGCCGCACCACTTCGTCGCCGTTGGCCAGGATCCGCGCCTTGGCCAGCGGCTCGGCCGACAGCTCCGGAAACACGTCGTCGCCGCCGGCGATGCGCACCAGTTCGGCGACCCAGCGGATGCCGGTGATGATCGGCTCGTCCCATTCCTCGAAATACACCTTCGGCCGCCGCGGCAGCGTCCCGGCCTGCGCGGCGACGGCGGCCAGCCCCCGTTCGAGCTCGTCCGCATAGGCCGCGGCGCGCGCGCCGGCGCCGACCAGCGCGCCGAGCCGGCGCACGTAGTCGAGAATGCCGTCGACGCTGCGGTGGTTGGCGATCCACACCTCCACGCCGTTGCGCACCAGCTCGGCGGCGATCTCGGCCTGGATGTCGGAAAAGCCGATCGCCAGGTCCGGCTGCAGCTTCAGGATCTCGCCGATCTTGGCGCTGGTGAAGGCGCTGACCTTGGGCTTGTCGCGGCGCGCCTGCGGCGGGCGCACGGTGAAGCCGCTGATGCCGACGATGCGGTCCTGCTCGCCGAGCGCGTACAGCGTCTCGGTGGGTTCCTCGGTCAGGCAGACGATGCGCCGCGGGCCCATCTCAGTCCGCCACCGGCATGCGGAAGTACACCACGCGCTCGGTTTCCTCGAAGCCGCAGGCGCGGTGCGCGGCCTGCGCCGCGGCGTCGTCGATCAACGCATCGGAGGCCAGTTCGGTGCAGCCCTGCGCGCGGGTCCACTCCAGCACGTGGCGCAACAACGCGCGGCCGACCCCGCGGCCGCGCCACGCCGGCACCACGTACCAGCCTTCCAGGAAGCCCACCGGCGAACTGTCGGTGCCGTTGACGTAGTCCTGGCGCAAGGTGGCGTCGGCGAAGCCGATCGCCTGGCCGTCGGCGGCGAAGGCCAGGAAGTTGGCCCCGTCCTCGCGCTGCAGCGCTTCGGCCACGCCGCCGAACGCGTCGCTCTCGTCCGGCCACAAGGCCTCGCGCAGCGCCGCCCAGGCGCGCAGGTCGGCGGCACCGGCGGGGCGGACCGAGAAGGCCTCGCTCACGGGAACAGCATCCGCTTGGACCAATGGCCGGCGGGGTCGGCGTCGTAGCGCCAGCGCTCGTGCAGGCGGAACTTGCCGCCGTACCAGAACTCGAAGCTGCGCGGCACCACGCGGAAGCCGCTCCAGCCCTCCGGGCGCGGCACCTCGCGGCCCTCGAAGCTGGCCTCGGCCTTGGCCACGCGCTCCTCGAACTCCTCGCGCGACTGCAGGGTGCGCGACTGCGCCGAGGCCCACGCGCCGATCTGGCTCATGCGCGGGCGCGAGGCGAAGTACGCATCGGCCTCGGCCGCGGCCACCAGCTGCACCTCGCCGTCGATGCGCACCTGCACGCCGTCCTCGCGCATGCGCCGCCACAGGAACAGCAGCGAGGCCTGCGGGTTGGCCTGCAGTTCGCGGCCCTTCTGGCTGTCCAGGTGGGTGTAGAACACGAAGCCACGCGCGTCGTAGGCCTTCAGCAGCACCACCCGCGAGGACGGCCGCGCCTCCAGCGTCGCCGAGGCGACGACCATCGCGTTGTATTCGGCCTCGTCGCTGTCGCGCGCCTCGGCGAACAGCTCGGCGAACGTGGACAGGGCTTCGGCGTAGAGATCGGGCATGGCGCAAGGCACTCGGCGGACGATGCCGCCATTGTCGCGCCATGCGCGGCGCGACGCACGCGCCGCCGCGGCCGGCCTGCGCCGCGGGCGCGTCTGCTAGCATCGACGGATGAATCCCGCCCCCAATCTCGTGCTGGTCGGCCCGATGGGAGCCGGCAAGAGCGTCATCGGCCGGCGCCTGGCCGAGCGCTTCAGCCTCGCCTTCGTCGATAGCGACCAGGCCATCGTCGAGCGCACCGGCGCGAGCATCGCCTCGCTGTTCGAGCACGCCGGCGAAGCCGGCTTCCGCGAACACGAACGCGCGGTGCTGGCAAGCGTGCTGAGCACGCCCGGCCACCTCATCTCCACCGGCGGCGGCGCGGTGCTCGACGCCGACAGCCGCCGCGAGATGCGCGAGCACGGCTTCGTGGTGTACCTGCGGGTCAGCGTGGCCTCGCAGCTGCAGCGCCTGCAGCGCGACCGCAGCCGCCCGCTGCTGCAGCGCGGCGACCGCGAACAGGTGCTGCACGCGCTGCACGCGGTGCGCGAGCCGCTGTACCGCGAGGTCGCCGACCTGATCCTGGACACCGACCACCTCAATCCCGCCGAGGCCACCGCGCAGCTGGTCGTGCGCCTGGCCGCGTCGTGGAAGCTTCCGGAACCCACTGCATGACTGTTTCCCTGCGTACCGTCCAGGTCGATGGCGACCCGGCCTACTCCATCCACATCGGCCCGGGCCTGCTCGACGACGGCGTGCGCCTGGCCGAGCACGTGCGCGGCCGCCACGTGCTGCTGCTCAGCGACAGCAACGTCGCCCCGCGGTACGCCGCGCAACTGCGCGGCGCGCTGCTGGCCGCGCGCCCGGAGCTGACGATCGGCGCGCTGGTGATCCCGGCCGGCGAGGCGTCCAAGACCCTGGACAGCTTCGGCGCGGCGATCACCGCGCTGGCCGAGCTCGGCGCCACCCGCGACGCCTGCGTGCTGGCGCTTGGCGGCGGCGTGGTCGGCGACCTGGCCGGCTTCGCCGCCGCCTGCTGGATGCGCGGGGTGGACTGCGTGCAACTGCCGACCACGCTGCTGGCGATGGTCGATTCCTCGGTCGGCGGCAAGACCGCGGTGGACATCGCCCAGGGCAAGAACCTGGTCGGCGCGTTCCACCCGCCGCGCGCGGTGCTGGCCGACACCGCCACGCTGCGCAGCCTGCCGCCGCGCGAACTGCGCGCCGGCCTGGCCGAGGTGATCAAGTACGGCGCGATCCGCGACCCGCTGTTCTTCGAATGGCTGCACGCCGAACGCCACGCGCTGCTGGCCGCCGAGCCGGCCGCGCTGGCGCAGGCGATCGCGCGCAGCTGCGAGCACAAGGCCGAGATCGTGGCCCGCGACCCGCTGGAGAAGGGCGAACGCGCCCTGCTCAACCTCGGCCACACCTTCGGCCACGCGATCGAGACCGAACAGGGTTACGGCGCGCCGGGCAACGACAACCTCAACCACGGCGAAGCGGTGGCGGTGGGCATGGTGCTGGCGGCCGACCTGTCGGCGCAGCTGGGCATGGCCGGCGCGCAGGACGGCGAACGGCTGCGCGCGCTGCTGGCCGACTTCGGCCTGCCCACCGCGCTGCCGGCCGGCCTCGCGCCGCAGGCGCTGCTGGCGCGGATGCGGCTGGACAAGAAGAACCTCGCCGGGCGCCTGCGGCTGGTGCTGTGGCGCGGCATCGGCCAGGCCGAAGTGGTGCCGGACGTGGACGAGGCGGCGGTGCTGGCGGTGCTGGAGGCCGCGGTGCAGGCGGCGTAGCGCAGCCCGCCGCGCCGAGGCATCCATCTGCCCTCGGTGGCCGGCTCGCCGCAAGTCCCTGTGGGAGCGAGTCCGGGTGGCCTCGGGCCATCAGTCGCGACGAGCGAGGTGGTGGGCCTCACGACGTCGGACAGCGTCGGGACTGACGTCCATCCCACAGTGCACTCAGCCAGCATGCCCGCGTGCCTGCACGACGCCCGGGGCGCAGGCCTGCGCCAGGACGCGCCCGCCCCGGGACTTCGCGCGTCGTCCAGGGTTCAGCGCGCCGGCAAATGCACGCGTCGCGCCAGCCGCCTGCCGCCGCGCCTGCCCGACGACCGCGGCACAAACGTCCTCCCGGCTTCCCTACCCGCCCCATAACGCGCGCCCGGTGCCGACGCCGCCACGGCCTGCGACCGGTACAATCGGCGGCATGCGCGTCTTCCTACAGCAACGCCCCGGCGGCAACGAGCCGCCGCGCTACATCCAGCTGACCCTGCAACCGGACCTGTTCGGCGGCTGGGAACTGCTGCGCGAAAGCGGCCAGATCGGCGGCCGCGCGCAGCTCAAGCGCGAGCAGTACCTGCTGCAGGACGAGGCCCACGCCGCCTTCGAGAAAGCCCGCGATGCGCAACTCAAGCGCGGCTTCCAGGTCATGTTCACCCGCGGCGCCGACGCCCCGCGCTAAGGAAACCCCATGCTCAAGAACGACCGCCTGCTGCGCGCGCTGCGCCGCGAGCCCGTGGACCAGACCCCCGTGTGGCTGATGCGCCAGGCCGGGCGCTACCTGCCCGAGTACCGCGCCACCCGCGCCCGCGCCGGCAGCTTCCTGGCCATGGCCAAGACCCCGGAACTGGCCTGCGAGGTGACCCTGCAGCCGCTGGAGCGGTTCCCGCTGGACGCGGCGATCCTGTTCTCCGACATCCTCACCATCCCCGACGCGATGGGCCTGGAGCTGTATTTCGTCGAGGGCGAAGGCCCCAAGTTCAAGCATCCCGTGCGCGATGCGGCGGCGATCGCCCGGCTCGGCGTGCCGGACATGGAGACCGAGCTGCGCTACGTGATGGACGCGGTGCGGGTGATCCGGCGCGAGCTGGACGGCCGCGTGCCGCTGATCGGCTTCTCCGGCAGCCCGTGGACGCTGGCCTGCTACATGGTCGAAGGCGGCGGCAGCGACAACTACGCGCGGATCAAGGCGATGGCGCTGAACGACCCGGCGGCGCTGCACCGCCTGCTGTCGGTCAACACCGACGCGGTGATCGCCTACCTGGCGGCGCAGCGCGCGGCCGGCGCGCAGGCGCTGCAGGTGTTCGACACCTGGGGCGGCGTGCTGAGCCCGGCGATGTACCGCGAGTTCTCCCTGCCCTACCTGCAACGCATCGCCCGAGAACTGCCGCGCGGCGACGGCGCGCAGCGCACCCCGCTGATCCTGTTCGGCAAGGGCAACGCGCCGTACCTGGAGGAACTGGCCGCCTCCGGCGCCGAAGGCCTGGGCGTGGACTGGACCGTCGACCTGGCCGAGGCCGCACGCCGCACCGGCGGCCGCGTTGCGCTGCAGGGCAACCTCGACCCGGCGACGCTGTACGGCGCACCGGCGGCGATCGAGCGCGAAGTGCAGCGCGTGCTGCACAGCTACGCCGACGGCAACGGCTCGCCGGAAGGCCACGTGTTCAACCTCGGCCACGGCCTGTCGCCGGACATGCAACCCGAGCACGTCGGCGCGCTGGTCGCCGCGGTGCAACGGCACAGCCGGCGTGCTCAGGCATAGCGCGCGCACCAAGCCGTCGCAACCGATGGGCGCCTTCCCGCGCATCGGTTACGCAGGGGCGACACAACGCGCGCTTGCGCCATCTTGCAGTCGGGACTGAAGTCCCTCCCACAATGCACCGGCCTGCTCGCCGCCCATCCCTGCAGGAGCGGCTTCAGCCGCGACGAACGAAGCGGTGGACCCGACAGCTCCAGACACCGTCGGGACTGAAGCCCCTTCGACAGTGCACCCAGCCGGCCCACCGCAAGCCCACTGTAGGAGCGACTTCAGTCGCGACGAAAGAAGCCGCAGGCTCGAAGGCTCCGGACACTGTCGGGGCTAAAGCCCCTCCTACAGTGCACCCAGCCGGCTCGCCGCAAGCCCCTGTAGGAGCGACTTCAGTCGCGACGAGCGAAGCGGCAGGCTCGAAGGTTCCGGACACTGTCGGGGCTAAAGCCCCTCCTACAGTGCACCCAGCCGGCTCGCCGCAAGCCCCTGTGGGAGCGACTTCAGTCGCGACGAGCGAAGCGGCAGGCTGGAAGGCTCCGGACACTGTCGGGGCTAAAGCCCCTCCTACAGTGCACCCAGCCGGCGCGCCGCAAGCCCCCTGTAGGAGCGACTTCAGTCGCGACGAACGAAGCGGCAGGCTCGAAGGCTCCGGACACCGTCGGGGCTGAAGCCCCCTACAGTGCACCCAGCCGGCTCGCCGCAAGCCCCTGTGGGAGCGACTTCAGTCGCGACGAACGAAGACGGCTCGTTTCCAGGCGTCGGACACCATCGGGACTGAAGTCCCCCCGACAGAAAACGCGCGCGATGCGCCTTGATCCGCCATCGCATCGAGGCGGCAACCCGCGGCAGCCGTCACAACCGCTCGCCGTTGCACGACACCGCGACGCGGGATGCGCGATCCTGTACGCCCCCCGCGTTGCCGTGCGTGCCGATGTCCGCGCCCTCCCCCGATCCGATCTCCGTCCCGAACTACCGCAGTTTCCGCCCGCTGCTGTGGCTGGTGTCGCTGGCCATCTTCATGCAGATGCTCGACGCGACCATCGTCAACACCGCGCTGCCGGCAATGGCGCGCAGCCTGGGCGAAAGCCCGCTGCAGATGCAATCGGTGGTGTTCAGCTATGCGCTGGCGGTGGCGATGTTCATCCCCGCCTCGGGCTGGATCGCCGACCGCTACGGCACGCGCCGCACCTTCCTGGCCGCGATCGTGCTGTTCACCCTCGGTTCGCTGCTGTGCGCGGCGGCGCCGCGCCTGCCCTACCTGGTCGCGGCGCGGGTGCTGCAGGGCATCGGCGGGGCGATGCTGCTGCCGGTCGGGCGCCTGGCGGTGATGCGCTCGGTGTCGCGCGAGCAGTTCCTGAGCGCGATGAGCTTCATCGCGATCCCGGCGCTGATCGGGCCGCTGGTGGGGCCGACGCTGGGCGGCTGGCTGGTGCAGGTGGCCTCGTGGCACTGGGTGTTCCTGATCAACCTGCCGATCGGCGCGATCGGCTTCGTCGCGGCGCTGACGGTGATGCCCGATTTCCACGGCGAGCAGCGCACCTGCTTCGACCTGATCGGCTACGCGATGCTGGCCTTCGGCATGGTCGCGCTGTCGCTGGCGCTGGACGGGATCTCCGAGCTGGGCCTGCGCCATGCGTTCGTCATGCTGCTGGCGATCGCCGGCCTGGCCGCGCTGATCGGCTACTGGCTGCACGCGGCCAGCGCCACCGCACCGCTGTTCCCGCTGCACCTGTTCAAGGTGGTCAGCTTCCGCATCGGCATCCTCGGCAACCTGTTCGCGCGCGTGGGCAGCGGCAGCATGCCGTTCCTGATCCCGTTGCTGCTGCAGGTGGGCCTGGGCATGAGCCCGATGCGCGCCGGGCTGATGATGGTGCCGGTGGCGCTGGCCGGCATGGCCGCCAAGCGCGCGGCGGTGAAACTGGTGGAGCGCTACGGCTACCGGCGGGTGCTGATGACCAACACGGTGCTGGTCGGCGTGGCGATGGCCAGCTTCGTGCTGTTCGACGCCGGCCAGGCGCTGGGCTGGCGGCTGCTGCAGCTGGCGCTGTTCGGCGCGGTCAATTCGCTGCAGTTCACCGTCATGAACACGGTGACGCTGCGCGACCTGGACAGCGACCAGGCCAGCGCCGGCAACGGCCTGCTGTCGATGGTGATGATGCTGGCCACCGGCTTCGGCGCCGCGGCCGCGGGCAGCCTGCTGGCGGCCTTCAACACCCACCTCGGCGACACCCACGGCGCCACCGCCGCGCTGCACGCCACCTTCGTCTGCGTCGGCGCGATCACCCTGACCTCCACGCTGATCTTCTGGCAGCTGCCCGATACGCGGCCGCATCCCAGGCAGGTGGAGGAGGTGGCCGAGTAGCGGGGATTCGGGAGTCGGGATTGGGGATCGGCAAAGGCGGGCTCGCTGCGTCTGACGTTTTGCCTCCTTACCAGGCCTTGTGCCGAGTTGAACCACTGCCATGACCACGCCATCGCGCGCCAAAGCCGGCACGCGCGCAGCGCCGCGTTTACGAATCCCCAATCCCCAATCCCGAATCCCGGCCCCCCAGCACCGCCTCGATCGCCTCGGCCAGCATGTCACCCGTCACCGGCTTGCGCAGGAAACCGTCGAAGCTGGCCGCACGGGCCTGCGGTTCGGCGTCGGCGTCGGCGCGCGCGGTGACCGCGATCAGCGGCATCTCGTAGCCGAACACGCGCAGTTGCCGCGCCAGCGCCAGGCCGTCCAGGCCGGGCAGGTCCAGGTCCAGCAAGGCCACGTCGAACGTGCTGGCGGCCACGTCGGTCAGCGCCGCCAATGCGTGCGCAGCGTGGGTGACGTGGTGGCCGCGCGCGCTCAGCAGGCCGCTGACGACCTCGGCGACGGTGGGGTCGTCCTCGACCAGCAGGATGCGCAGCGACCGGCGCGGGGCCGGCGTCTCGCGCTCGCCGCGGACGCCGGGGCGCAGCGGTGCCGGGACCCAGGGCAGCGGCAGGTCGACGATGAAGCGAGTGCCGACGCCGAGCCTGCTATGCAGTTCCACGCGCCCGCCCATCGCCACCGCCAGCTCCTGGCAGATCGCCAGGCCCAGCCCGCTGCCGCCATAGCGCGCGGCGGTGCGCGGGCCGTCGGCCTGCTCGAAGCGCTGGAACAGCCGCGCCTGCTGCTCGGCGTTGATGCCCGGGCCGGTGTCGGCGACCTCGAAGCGCACGCCCTGGTCGCCGTTCAATGGCGCCACGCGCAGGGTCACGCCGCCATGGTCGGTGAACTTGATCGCGTTGTTGAGCAGGTTCAGCAGGATCTGCCGCACCCGGGTCGCGTCGCCGCTGGCGGTGACCTCGGCCGGCATCGCATTGTCCATTTCGAACGCCAGGCCGCGGCTGTGCGCCATCGGCGCCATCATCGCCTCCAGTTCGGCGATCAGCTGGCCCAGGTCGAACGGTTGCTGGTCCAGTTCCAGGCGCCCGGCCTCGATCCGCGCCAGGTCCAGCGCGTCGTTGACCAGGCGCAGCAGGTGCGCGCCGGCGCCGCGGATCGATTCGGTGTAGCCGCGCTGCTTCGGATCCAGCGGCGTGGCCAGCAGCAGTTCGCTCATGCCCAGCACCCCGGTCATCGGCGTGCGCACCTCGTGGCCGAGCGTGGCCAGGAAGCGGGTCTTGGCCAGCGACGCCTGTTCGGCCAGCTCCTGCTTGTGCAGCGCCAGTTGCCACGCGTTGCGCCGGCGCAGGCGGCGCCGGTACTGGTGGGAGAGCAGCCACAGCGCCAGCAGCACCAGCACCGCCAGCCCGGCGATGCCCCAGGGGCTGCGCCACCACGGCGGCAGCACGCGGAAGCGCAACGTGGCGACCTTCGACCACACCTTGTCGGCGGTGCGCGCCTGCATCTCCAGGGTGTAGTGGCCGGACGGCAGGCGCGAGAACAGGCGTTCGCCGCTGGCGCCGACGTCGACCCAGTCCGGGTCGTAGCCGCTGAGCCGGAACCGGTAGGTATTGGCGTCGGTGTCGGAGAACGACAGCAGGCGGGCGACGACGTGCAGGTCGCGGTCGCCTTCCTGCAGGGCGATGCTGCCGGCGTGCAGCAGGTCCAGCGCGCGCTCGCCGCGGCGCACGCCGATGCGCTCGATGACCAGCGGCGGCTGCCGCCGCGACGGCACCACCTGGCCCGGCTCGAACAGCACCACGCCGTCGGGCGTGCCGCCGAGGATCTGCCCGCTGCGCGCCTGGGTCAGGGTCTGCGCGCGGAATTCCTGGTTGGGCAGGCCGTCGTGCACGCTGTAGGAGCGGATCGCCTTGCTCGCCGGGTCGACCCGGATCAGCCCGCGCACGCTGCTCAGCCAGGCCACGCCGCTGGCGTCGACCACCAGCCCGTTCGGCGCCAGCGCCGGGAACTCCTGCTCGCCGTCGATGCGGTCGAGCAGGCTCAGGCGCGCGCCGTCCCACAGGTAGCGCTCCAGGCGGCCGACGCTGGCCAGCCAGACCACGTTGCCGTCGGTGAGGGTGAAGGCGCTCAGCGCCCGCGCCGGCGCACCCGGCACCGGCGCGAAGCGCTCGCTGGTCGCATCCCAGGCCAGCGCGCCATGCTGGCCGAGCACCCAGGGCTGGCCCAGCGGGCCGGGCCGGGCGTCGTCCACGGTCAGCTCCGACGGCAGCCCGTCGGCGCCCGGAGCGATATTGCGCAGCACATGCCCGTCCAGGTCGCGCAGCTGCGCGCCGCCGATCTCGCCGAACAGCCACAGGCGCCCGTCGCCGGCGACCATCATCCGGTCGACCTCGCCGGGCATCGGCGCATCGGCGCCGTCCTGCCGGCCCCAGCGCCGCACCTCGCCGCTGACCGGGTCGTAGCGCAGCACCGCCCCCGGCGCCGCCGCCCACACCCGGCCCTGGCCGTCCTCGACGATCGCGCGCGCCCAGTCGCGCCCGAACAGCGCCATGATGTGGTGGCGTACCGCACCGGTGGCCGGATCCAGCTTGTCCAGCACCCCGCGCGTCCCCGCCAGCCACACGCCGCCGTCGCGCGAGGGCGCGGTCGCGATCACGTAGGGATTGCCCATCGAGCCGGGATCGTCGACCCGGTACGACAGCACCGAGAACTGCCGCCAGTTGGCCGGCAGGTACCACAGGCCGGCGTTGAAGCTGGCGAACCACAGGTCGCCCTCGCGGTCCTCGAACGCCAGCGACCAGTTCGGCTTGACCAGCCCGTGCGCGGAGTTGCTGTACAGCGGCACGTTGTGGATCAGCCCGGCCTCGCTCTCGCGGCCCAGGCCGTCCAGCGTATCGAACCAGCGGTTGCCATGGCGGTCGTGGACCAGCATCCCCAGCACGCTCTCGCTGGGCATGTTGCGCCAGTACGGCGCCACCACGCTGCCGTCGGCGCGCAGCAGGCGCGCACCGCCGGCGTTGGCCACCCACAGCGTGCCGTCGCGCTCGGGGGTCAGCCCCTGCACCTCCGGCCGCGGCAGCGCCGAGGCCGGCAGCCGCTCGAAGTCGTGGCCGGTCCAGCGCGCCAGGCCGCCGCGCGTGCCCACCCACAGGGTGCCGTCGGGCGTGGTGGTCAGAAAGGTCACCGCGGGCGACGGCAGGCTGCGCTCATCGCCCGGCATCGGCATGTAGCGGCTCAGCGTGCCGTCCGCCTGCAGCCGGTCCAGGCCGCCGTTGGCGGTGCCGAACCAGATGCTGCCGTCGGGCGTGGACGCGATCGCCCAGACCGTGGCGCCGCCGATCTGCGGGTAGTTGCTGCGGTCGTAGTAGCGGAACGTGCGCCGGTCCGCCGAGAGCATGCCCATGCCGGCGTTCTGGGTGCCGAACCAGACCCGGTTCTGCGTGTCCACGTGCACGGTCCAGATCTTGTTGTCGCGCAGCCCGTCCTCGATCCGCCAGATGCGGTAGCCGCGGCCGTCGAACCGCGCCAGGCCGTCGCTGCTGGCCAGCCACAGGTAGCCGAGCCGGTCTTCGGCGAAGCCGTTGATACTGTTGGACGGCAGGCCGTCGGCCACGGTCAGCTGGCGCGGCTGCGGCGTCGGCGGCACTGCCGCGACGGCGGCGGCCGACCACAGCAACAGCAGCCATCCCAAGATCCTTCTCGACCGCATCGTCGTCTCCCTGTGCGCGGGCTGCGCTGTCCCCGATGCCCTTCGCCATCGTCGGCGATAAGCGTCGCCGCTGGCAACAGATGCCGGGATTCGGGATTCGGGATTCGAAAAGCGCCGCATGCCGGTGTGCTGCTCGGCTGCGCCGTCCGGCGAGACCCTACGCGTTCCGAATCCCGTGTCCCGCGTCCCGGGTCCCGGCCTGCGCCTCCATCGCTGCCCTGATCGCCTCGGCCAGCATGTCGCCGGTGACCGGTTTACGTACGAAGCAGGCGAACCCGGCCGCCTTGGCCGCGGCCTCGGCCTCGCCGTCGGAACGCGCGGTGACCGCGATCAGCGGGAAGTCGTAGCCGAGCGCGCGCAGTTGCCGCGCCAGCGCCAGGCCGTCGAGCGCCGGCAGGTCCAGGTCCAGCAGGGCCAGATCGAAGCTGGCCTGGGTCGCCTCGGTCAGCGCCTCCAGGCCGTGCGCGGCGCAGACCACGTGGTGGCCGCGGCTGCGCAGCAGTTCGGCCATCACCTGCGCCACGGTGGGTTCGTCCTCGACCAGCAGCAGCCGCAGCGGCGCCTGCGCCTGCGGCCCCGCCGACGGCGGCAGCGGCGTCGCGGTCTCGGCGGCCTGCGGCCGCCAGCGCAGCGGCAGCGTCACCCGGAAGCGCGCGCCATGCCCGAGCCGGCTGTCGACCTGGATGCGCCCGCCCATCGCCACCGCCAGTTCCTGGCTGATCGCCAGGCCCAGCCCGCTGCCGCCGTAGCGCGCGGCGGTACGCGGGCCGTCGCCCTGCTCGAAGCGCCGGAACAGCCGCGCCTGCTGCTCGGCGCTGATGCCCGGGCCGGTGTCGGCCACTTCTACGCACAGCCCGTGGCCGGGCTGCAGCGGCGACACACGCAGCGTCACCGAGCCGCTGGCGGTGAACTTGATCGCATTGCCGACCAGGTTGAGCAGGATCTGCCGCACCCGCACCGCGTCGCCGTTGACGATCACCGCACCGGGCAGCGCGTCGTGGTGTTCGAAGCGCAGACCGCGCGCCTGCGCCAGCGGCGCCATCAGGTTCACCACCTCGGCGATCAGCGCCTGCAGCGCGAACGGCTGCAGTTCCAACTGCAGATGCCCGGCCTCGATCCGCGCCAGGTCCAGCGCGTCGTTGACCAGGTGCAGCAGGTGCGTGCCGGCGCGGCGGATCGATTCGGTGTAGCCGCGCTGTTTCGGATCCAGCGGCGTGGCCAGCAGCAGTTCGCTCATGCCCAGCACGCCGGTCATCGGCGTGCGCACCTCGTGGCCGAGCGTGGCCAGGAAACGGGTCTTGGCCAGCGAGGCCTGCTCGGCCACTTCCTGTTTGTGCAGCGCCAGTTGCCAGGCGTGCTGGCGGCGCAGGCGGCGGCGATAGGCGCGCAGCGAGACCAGCAGCAGCAGCGCGCCGGCGGCGAGCAGCCCGGCGATGCCCCAGACGCTGCGCCACCACGGCGGATAGACCCGGAACGGCAGCCGCAGCGTCGGCGACCAGGCGCCGTTGCGGGTGCGCGCCTGCACCTCCAGCACGTGCTCGCCGGCCGGCAGCTGCGGCAGCGTGCGCTCGCCGCTGGCGCCGACCGCGACCCAGGTGCGGTCGTAGCCGGGCAGGCGGAAGCGGTAGCCGATCCCCTCCGGATCGACGAACGACAGCAGCCGCGCCACCACGCGCAGGTCGCGGTCGTCCGGCTGCAGGGCGAAGCCGCCGGCCACCGGCAGCGCCAGCAGCCGCTCGCCGCGGCGCACCTGCACGCTCTCCATGCTCAGCGCCAGCGGCACCGACGGCGGATCCGGCAGCCGCGTGTCCAGCAAGGCCACGCTGCCGTCGGCGGTGGCGGCCACCAGCACGCCGTCGGCGGCCATCGACAGCCCGCGCGCGACCACTTCCTGACTGCTCAAGCCGTCGCGCGCGCCGAATGCACGCACCGCCGGCGTGTGCCGCGGATCGATCCGGAACAGGCCGCGGCGCATGCCCAGCCAGGCGCGGCCCTGCCGGTCGACGACCAGGCCCTGCGACTCGGTCGCCGGCACGCCCTCGGCCGCCGCGTAGCGATGCACCTGCCGCCAGTGCCCGCCCTCGCGCCGCCACAGCTCGAGCCCGGACAGCCGGTGCACCCACAAGGTCCGCGCATCGGCGAAGGCGAACGCCTGCACCCGTTCGCCGGCGAACTCCGGCGCCGCGCGGAACTGCCCGGCGGCGGCGTCCCAGTAGTGTAGGCGCTCGGCCGCCAGCCACGGCGTGCCGTCCGGCGCCAGGTCGAACGCGGCGATATCGGCGGCCGCGGCCAGGCCGCGCTGCGGGCCGGCGATGTCGTCCAGCACGCGGCCGTCGGACAGCGCGCGCACCTGCACGCCGAAACCGGGCGCGGCCACCCACAGGCTGCCGTCGGCGCGCTGGCGCAGCCAGGTGTTGATGCCGATCTCAGGCGTGGCATCGGCCGCCGAACTGCGACTCCAGCCGTGCAGCGCGCCGCCGCCGGCCGGACCGCGCAGCAGCATGCCACTGCTGCCCAGCCACAGCGTGCCGCTGCCGTCCTCCAGCACCGACAGCAGGCGCAGGCTGGGCAGGTCGGGCGTCCACGCCGGCGCGCTGAGCGTGCCGCTGGACGGCTGCAGCTTGTAGACGTGGCCGCCGTTCCCGGCCAGCCACACGCCGCCGTCGCGGGCCGGCGCCAGGCCGGCATACAGATCCGGCGCCAGGCCTTGCGCCGGCCCCAGCACCGCCAGCCGCCGCCAGTCCGGGCGCAGGTAGCCCAGGCCGCGGGTCGGCAACGACACCCACAGCCCGCCTTCCTTGTCGCGCAGCATGCCCACCACCACGTTGCTGCCGGACACCGCCGCTTCGCCCGTGCCGACGTGGCGCAACGCGCCGTCGGCCGGCTTGTGCCACAGCCCCTGGCCGTTGCCGATCCAGTAGCCGCCGCTGCCGTCCTCGGCCATGGACAGCACCCCGCGCTGCAGCGCGCCGGTCCAGTCGGCCCGCTGCCAGCGCTCGTCGGCGCCGAGCCGGTACAGGTTGCCGTTGGCGCTGACCCACAGGCCGTCGGACAGCGCGATCACCGCGGCCACCTTCTGCCGCGCGTCGGTGGCGTCGGGCAGCCTGTAGGCGCTGGCGCGGCTGCCGTCGTAGCGCACCAGGCCCCTGATGGTGCCGACCCACAGCACCCCGGAGGCATCGAACGCCAGGCCCACCACCGCGCTGTCGAGCATCGCGTCGACCTCGCTGTCGCCGGCCTGGATGCGCTGCACGCGCCCGTCCGCGGCCAGCCGGTACAGGCCGCCGGCATAGGTGCCGAACATCACCGTGTCGCCGCGGCTGGCGATCGCGAACACGTCGTCGCTGCGCATCGCCGGTTGCGTGGCCGTGTTGAAATGGCGGAAGCCGCGGCGTGCGCCATCGAGCATGCTCAGGCCGCCGCCTTCGCAGGCGACCCAGACCCGGTTGCGCGCATCGACGTGCAGTTCCTGCACGTAGTTGCAGCGCAGCGACTGCGGGTCGGCCGGATCGTGGCGCCAGACGCGGAACTCGCGGCCGTCGTAGCGGGCCAGGCCGTCGCCGCTGGCGATCCACAGGTAGCCATCGCGATCCAGACCCAGCCGCGAGATCTCGCTGGACGGCAATCCCTGCTCGGCGCCGAGCACGCGGAACCGCGGCAGCGCCGGCACCGCGGCCAGGGCGCTGGCGCCGCAGCCGGCGAGCACCAGCAGCAGGCAGGCGAGCGTCCAGGCGCGCCGCAGGCGTCGAGGACGGGGGATTTGCATCGACATCGGCTCCAGCGGCAGTGAACGATCGGCGGCGGATGAACACCGGCGCACCGCCGGGGCCGGGCGCGCACCGCGCGCCCGCTCCGTGCCGCCCTTGCGCGGCAGCGTTCTTATACCCCGCGGCACCCGAAAAATCACACCCGGCCATGCCATGCAACGAACCATTGCGCGCGGCGCAGGCGCAGCCGGCGCGGACTGCGCCTAGAATCCGGCCTATTCCCTCGCCTGGCCCGCCCATGCTCCAGCGCTGCCTCACCGCCCTGCTGCTGATCTGCCCGACCGCCGCGCTGGCGGCGCCGGCGCAGTACGCGCTGGACCCGGTGCACACCCGCGTGCTGTTCGCGATCGAGCACGCCGGCTTCTCCAAGGCGCTGGGCACCGTGTCCGGCAGCACCGGCAGCCTGCTGTTCGACCCGGACGACTGGCGCAGCGCGCGGCTGGACGCGCGGGTGCCGCTGCAGCGGCTCGACCTGGGCGACGAAAAATGGAACCGCGCGGCGCTGGCGCGCAACCTGCTCGACGGCGAGCGCCATCCCGAGGCGCATTTCGTTTCCACCCGGATCGAGCCGATCGACGCCACCCACGCCAAGGTGTTCGGCACGCTGACCCTGCACGGGGTCAGCCGCGAGATCGCGCTGGAGGTGACCCTCAACGCGCTGAAGCGGCATCCGCTGCCGCCGTTCCGCCGTACCGTCGGCTTTTCCGCCACGACGACGCTGCAGCGCGCCGACTTCGGCATCGATGCCTGGCCGTCGGTGATCGGCGGCGCGGTCGAACTGCGCATCGAGGCCGAAGCCACCCGCAGCAGCGGCGCCGACGCCGCGCCGGCCGACCCCGCCGCTCCTTCAACCGACCTCCCCTCGCCCAGCCCCAGCCAGGAACCCACGCCATGACCGCCAGGAACACCGAACGCTGGGGCGGCGTCAGCCAGACCCTGCATTGGCTGATCGCCGCGCTGATCCTGCTGCTCGGCGTGGTCGGCCTGACCATGGGCGAGTTGCCGAAGACGCCCAAGTACTTCTGGGTCTACACCGCGCACAAGTCGCTCGGGCTGACCGTGCTGGCGCTGGTGATCGCGCGGCTGGGCTGGCGCCTGTACGCCGGCGCGCCCAAGCCGGTGCCGGGGACGCCGGGCTGGCAGGAACGCATCGCCGGCGCCACCCACGCGCTACTGTACCTGCTGATCTTCGCCATGCCGCTGTCCGGCTGGCTGTACGACTCGACCAGCGGCCTGCGCCCGTTCCGCTGGTTCGGCCTGGTCGCCGTGCCCAAGCTCAGCGCCCCCGATCCGCAGCTGCGCGACCTGTCGCACGCCATCCACGAATGGGGCTTCTGGATCCTGATCGCGGTGGTGCTGGCGCATGCCGGCGCCGCCTTCTACCACCACCTGTTCCAACGCGACGCCACCCTGGCGCGGATGTTGCCGCGCGGTTGGCTGAGCCCCAAGTCCTGAGGAGTTCCCGCATGTCGTCCCGTTTCGCCTCCCCCGCCGCCGTCGCCGCCAGCCTGGTGGCGATGCTCGCCGCCGCCCCCGCGTTCGCCGCCGACTACGTGCAGGCGCCCGGCTCGAGCCTGGTGTTCGCCAGCAAGTACGACGGCGAAGTGTTCACCGGCCAGTTCCCCGGCTTCGACACCAAGCTCAGCTTCGACCCGGCCAACCTGGCCGCCAGCAAGCTCGAGGTGGCGATCCCGCTGGCCGGCGCCAAGAGCGGCAACGCCGACCGCGACTCCACCCTGCAGGGCGCCGACTTCTTCAACGTCGCCAAGTTCGCCACCGCCCACTACCGCGCCGACAAGTTCCGCGCGCTGGGCAACAACCAGTACGCCGCCGACGGCACCCTGGAACTGCGCGGCGTGACCAAGCCGGTGACCCTGACCTTCACCTGGACCCCGGGCGCGCAGCCGGTGCTGGCCGGCAAGGCCACCGTCAAGCGCCTGGATTTCGGCGTCGGCGGCGGCGACTGGGCCGACACCAAGACCATCCCCAACGAAACCGCGATCAGCACCAAGGTCGTGTTCAAGGCGAAGTGATTCGCCACAGGCCGTCGCGCACGCGCGGCCACTGGGCGGCGGATTCCCTCGTCGGGTCCGCCGCTTTTTTTGTGCCCGGGCAGGCGCGCCGCGGCCGGCCATCGTGCCGGCGGCGCGGAGCGCGATCGCAGGCCGGCGCGTGCCGCTCGCAGGCCAGGGGCCGGCCGACGTCGCGCGCTGCCGCGCATGCCACACTTGCCGCATGCAACAGCACCTCTTCGAGACCGCGCGCCTGCTCGGCCGCCACCTGCGCCCGTCCGACGTCGATGCCTTGGTCGCGGTCTACGGCGATGCCGAGGCCATGCGCTGGGTCGGCGACGGCGAGCCGCTGAGCCGCGCGCAGTGCGCAGAATGGGTGGCCGTGTCCGAGCGCAACTACCGCACGCGCGGCTACGGCATGTCTGCGCTGGTGGAGCGCGCCAGCGGCGCGACCGTCGGCTTTTGCGGGCTGGTGCATCCGGCCGGCCAGGCCGAGGCCGAACTGAAGTACGCGTTCAGGCGCGACCACTGGGGACGCGGACTGGCGACCGAAGCGGCGCGGGCGATGCTGGCCTATGCGCGCGAGGGGCTGGGCCTGCGCCAGGCGATCGCGACCGCGTATCCGCAAAACCTGGCCTCGCTGCGCGTGCTGCGCAAGGCCGGCATGCAGCCGGCGCCGACCCGCACGGACGCGGACGGCACGCGCATCTGCTGTTTCGTCTGGCATGCGGCCGCGCCGCCGGCAAGCGGGGAATCGCACGGCGCCACGTTCCCGGCCGACCCGGCAGCGGAATAGACGCGCGGCGCTTGCTGCGGCGACAGCAGCCGGCCCCGCCGGACCGGCGCGATCGCCGCTTGCCGCGCGGCGCTCAGTAGGCGAAGCGCTCGCCCGCCAGCGGCGGCGTCGCCGCCGGCTGGCGCAACGCGTGCGTGCGCTGCTCGAAGGCGAAGCCGTAACCCAGCAGCCGCTGCTCGCTGGATTCCGGGCCCATGAACGACACCCCGACCGGCAGGCCGTCGGCGGTGACCCCCGCCGGCACCGTCAGCTCGGGCCAGCCGGCCACGCTCGCCAGGCCTGGGCCGAAGTTGCCGAACAGGCCGCGCGCGTTGCGTTGCGCGGGTTCTCCGATCCGGTTGATGCGCATGGTCTGGGTCGGATAGACGATCGCGTCGAGGCGGTACCGGGCCACGATCGCCTGCATCGACGCCTTGAAGAACTGGCAGCCTGCTCGCGCGCGGCGAGATAGGTCGCATCGGTCGGCGGCAACGCCGCGGCTTCCTCGCGGTAGCCGTCGCGCCGCCCCGGATTGGCGAAGGCGCCGGCCGGCGTCGACGCGTTGAGCGCCTCGCTCAGCGCCAGGATGTCGGCATGGCGCCTGGGATAGCGCGGCGGGAACGACGCCGGCAGGTACGCATCGAGGCTGGGCGCCGATTCGGTGCGCACGATGATGGCCTGCAGCTCGCCGCTCAGGCGCAGCAACCACGGCGGCAGTTCGATCTCCACCACCGACGCGCCGCTCGCGCGCAGCGCGTCGAGCGCGGCCTCCATCGCCGCGTCCACCTGCGGATCGTCCCCGGAAAAGTCGCGCCGCGCAAAGCCGATGCGCGCCCCGCGCAGCGCATCGGCGCGCAGGCCGAACCTGGCATCGGCGGGGGAGCGGCCGTCCGCGTCGCGCGCCGCCGCCGGCCGCCGCTCCGCGTCTTCCAGCACGCTCAGGACCAGCGCGGCATCGGCGACGGAGCGCGCGATGGGACCGACCGCATCGAGCGTGGGCGCATTCGGCTGGATGCCCGCATAACTGATCGCGCCGGTGGTCGGGCGCAGGCCGACCACGCCGTTGGTCGCCGCAGGCCAGCGCGCCGAGCCGGTGGTGTCGGTCGCGATCCCCACCGGCGCGTAGCCGGCCGCGACGCCGACGGCGGTGCCGCTGGACGAGCCGGCCGGGCTGTAGGCGAGATTGTGCGGATTGCGCGTCTGCCCGCCCAGCGAGCTCATCGGCGGCCCCGACGCCAACTCGCTCAGGTTGACCTTGGCCAGGATGATGGCGCCCGCCGCACGCAGCCGCGCGACCACCGCCGCGTCCGCGTACGGCACCGCGTCGCGCAGGCCGTAGAAGCCGAGCGTGGTGGGAAGGTCGCCGGTGTTGATGTTGTCCTTCAGCAGCACCGGGATGCCGTGCAGCGGCGAGCGGCGCCCGCTGGCGCGGCGCTCGGCGTCCAGCGCGCGGGCCTGCTCCAGCGCGTGCGGATTGAGGCTGATGATCGCGTGCAGCTGCGGGTCGTAGGCGGCGATCCGCGCCAGCGACAGGGCCACCAGCCGCTCCGAACTCAGGGCGCCGCTGTCGATCGCGCGGTTGATCTGGGCGATGTCCGCAGTCTGCAGATCGAACCGGCCATGCGCGCGGTCGTGCGCCTGGTCGCGCGCTGCGGCGACGCCCCACAGCAACGCCAGCGCCGCCATACCGGCACGGTAGGAAAGCCTCATCTCGCCACCTCGGGGGTTGTCGCCATGATCGGGATGACCTGCGCTGCGCCCGCGCCAGCCCGCTATTGCCGCCCGGCCGCCAGCCAGGCGCGTACCCGCGGCGGATCGAACGGCCACTGCAGTTCGCGCCCGGCCGCATCGCGCAGCACCGGCACGCGCTCGCCGTAGCGCGCTTCCAGGTCCGCGGCGCCGTCGATGAACACGCTGTCGAGCTCGCCCACGCGCGCCTGCGCCAGCACCGCCAGCGCCTGGTCGCACAGGTGGCAATCGTCGCGCTGGTACAGGGTCAGGGACATCGCGGCGGCTCCGATGCTGCGCTGCGGGCGCCCACGCGGGGCCAGGGGCATAGAATAGACGGTCTTTGGCCTTCCACCTCTCCGGCACGCATGGCTGTCAGCACGTTCGACCTGTTCAAGATCGGCATCGGGCCGAGTTCCTCGCACACCGTGGGGCCGATGCGTGCGGCCGAGCGCTTCGTGCACCGCTGGCTGCTGGATCCGGGCCGGCTCGGCGACGTGGTGCGGATCCGCGCCGAGGTGTTCGGCTCGCTGGCGCTGACCGGGCGCGGCCACGGCACCGACAAGGCGGTGCTGCTGGGCCTGGAGGGCCAGCGCCCGAACCTGATCGACCCGGACATCATTCCCGGCACGCTGGAGCGCATCCGCAGCAGCAAGCGCATCAACCTGATGGGCCAGCACGCCATCGCCTTCGACGAGAAGCGCGACCTGGCGATGAACAAGCGGCAGAAACTGCCGTACCACACCAACGGCATGCGCTTCACCGCCTACGCCGCCGACGAGGCGGTGATCGCCACGCGCGACTATTACTCGGTCGGCGGCGGCTTCGTGGTCAACCAGGACGATGCCGCCGACGACCGCATCGTCGCCGACGAGACCCCGCTGCCCTACCCGTTCAGGAGCGGCGACGAACTGCTGGCGCAGGCGCAGCGCAGCGGCCTGAGCATCGCCGCGCTGATGTTCGAGAACGAGAAGTGCTGGCGCAGCGAGGACGAGATCCGCGCCGGCCTGCGCGAGATCTGGGACGCGATGCAGGCCTGCGTGGCGCGCGGCATCCGCGAGGAAGGCACCCTGCCCGGCGGCCTGCACGTCTCGCGCCGCGCGCCGGCGCTGTACCGCGAACTGTCGTCCAAGCCGGAGGCGGCGATGCGCGACCCGCTGACCACGCTGGACTGGGTCAACCTGTACGCGCTGGCGGTCAACGAAGAGAACGCCGCCGGCGGGCGCGTGGTCACCGCGCCGACCAACGGCGCGGCCGGGATCATCCCGGCGGTGCTGCACTACTTCGACCGCTTCTGCCCGGGCAGCGACGAGCAACGCATCTTCGACTTCCTGCTGACCGCCGCGGCGATCGGCATCCTGTACAAGGAGAACGCCTCCATCTCCGGCGCCGAGGTCGGCTGCCAGGGCGAGGTCGGGGTGGCCTGCTCGATGGCCGCCGGCGGCCTGGTCGCCGCGCTCGGCGGCAGGCCGGGGCAGATCGAGAACGCCGCCGAGATCGGCATGGAACACAACCTCGGCCTGACCTGCGACCCGATCGGCGGGCTGGTGCAGATCCCATGCATCGAACGCAACGCGATGGGCGCGGTGAAGGCGATCAACGCCAGCCGCATGGCCATGCGCGGCGACGGCAAGCACAAGGTGTCGCTGGACAAGGTGATCAAGACCATGCGCGACACCGGCCGCGACATGCAGGACAAGTACAAGGAAACCAGCCGCGGCGGGCTCGCGGTGAACGTGATCGAATGCTGAACCGGCGCGCGCCGCGGCCTGCTGGCCCGGATGGGCCGCGCCGCGCCCGCGGCAGGCCAGGCGCCAGCGGCGGCCAGCTTTCGGCGGCCCAGGGCGCCCCGGCGCGCGCCCTGGCTCGCCGCGCGCCGGGCCTGCACGGCTGATCCCCCGCCGTGGCGGTCGCGATCGCCACGGTGTGGGCTTTTGCTGCAGTGCGGATAAAGATCCGTGCGCCAGCGCCGATAGCGACTGTGACGACTCGCCGATTCGGCACTGGAATGCTCTTGCCGTCCCACCCCGCTTCCTGGTGCACCCATGCGCTAAAGCTGGCCATGCTCGTTGGAGCATGGCTTCCGCTCGCGCCGACGGCGGCCGCCCTGCAGCCGGACAAGCAGTTCAACCACTACGAACGCCAGCGCTGGGGCCTGGAACAGGGGCTGCCGCAGCTGAGCGTGCAGGCCTTCGCCCAGGACCGGCAGGGCTACCTGTGGATCGGCACGATGGGCGGGCTGGCGCGCTTCGACGGCGTGCGCATGACCACCTTCGGCGAGAGCGCCCCGGCGCACCTGCCCGGGCCGATGATCAAGGCCCTGCACGCCGATCCTGGCGGCGACCTGTGGATCGGCACCTACCGCGGCTTGGCGCGCTACCGCGACGGGCGCTTCAGCAATCTGCTGCCGCAGGATCCGCAGGCGCCGCTGCTGAACATCGAGGCGATCGCGGTCGACGCGCAGGGCACGGTGCTGGTCGCGGCGCAGGACGGGGTCTACGCCGTGGTCGGCGAGAGCCTGCGCCTGCGCCACCGCATCGCCGACGGCGCCTACGCCCTGCTGCCGCGCGGCCGCGAACTGTGGGTCGGCACGCGCGGCGCGGTGCTGCGCTTCGCCGCCGACGGCGACGATGCGCCGCTGCCGCTGCCGGCCGACGCGCGCGAGGCGCCGGTACGGCAACTGCTGGACGCGCAGGGGCGGCTGTGGGCCGGCAGCCGCGACGGCCTGCTGTTCCGCCGCGACGGCCGCTGGCAGCGCCTGTCCGGCGACCCGGCGCTGGCGCGGCGCTCGGTGGAAGCGCTGTACCAGGACAGCGACGGCAACCTGTGGGTGGGCCTGCCCGGCTACCTGCTGCGCATGCGCGACGGCGGCATCGTCGAGCAGTACGCCGAAAGCGACCAGGACGCCGGCGCCAGCGCGATCTACGAGGATCGCGAACGCAACCTGTGGCTGGGCAGCCGCTGGAAGGGCGCGACCCGGCTGTGGAACGGATGGACCCGCCGCTACAGCCGCGACGAAGGCCTCGGCAACGCGCTGGTGTGGACGCTGGCGCGCGATCCCGACGGATCGGTGTGGGTCGGCACCGACAGCGGCCTGGCGCGGCTGCGCGATGGCCGCTACCAGCAGGTGCTGGGCCGCGACCAGCTGCCCACCGACACGCCCTACACCTTGCTGGCCGAGCCCGGCCAGCTGTGGATCGGCAGCCGCCGCGGCGCGGCGCTGTACCGCGACGGGCGCGCCACCTCGCCGCCGCTGCTGGCGCCGCTGCGCGAGTTGCAGGTCAGCGGCATCGTCCGCGACCGCGCGCAGCGCCTGTGGTTCGCCAGCAGCGACGGCCTGTTCCGCAGCGACGGCGTCCGCCTGCACCGCTACGGCACCAGCGACGGCCTGCGCGATCCGCGCATCCGCCTGATCCACGAGACCGGCGACGGCCGCCTGCTGGTCGGCACCCAGGCCGGCCTGTACGAACTGCGCGACGAGCGCCTGGTGCCGCTCGCCGACGCCGGCTCGGCGCTGGCCGACGCCGACGTCACCGCCGTGCACGAATTGCCCGGCGGGCAATGGGTGGTCGGCACCCTGTCCGAACAGCTGTGGGTGTTCGACGGCAAGCGCTGGACCGCGTTCGGCGCACACGACGGGCTGCCGGCCAACGCCGCGTTCTTCATCGCCGACGACGGCCACGGCAGCCTGTGGGTGGCCGGCCTGCGCGGCGTGTACCGGATGCCGCTGGCCAGCCTGCTCAAGCGCATCGAGGTGCCGGCCACGCCGCTGCAGGCCGAACTGCTGCTCAACGAGCGCGGCCAGCGCCATGGCGGCGTGCAGGGCCTGTGCTGCAACGGCGCCGGCAACGGCAAGGGCTTCATCGACAACGGCACGCTGTGGCTGCCCAGCCGCGACGGCGTGGTGAGCATGGACACCGCCGGCATCGTCAAGAACCCGGTGGCGCCGCTGCCGGTGGTGGAGCGGATCCGCGCGCAAGGCCGCTGGATGGCGCCGCAGGCGCTGCGCGACGCGCCGCTGCCGGCACAGGCGCGCGACCTGGATTTCGAGTTCACCGCCGCCTCGTTCCAGGCCCCGGAGAACGTGGAACTGCGCTACCGCCTGCTCGGCTACGACACCCAGTGGCGCACCCTCGACGACATCCGCCAGCGCGTGGCGACCTACACCAACCTGCCCGGCGGCGACTACGTGTTCGAGGTCACCGGCAGCAACAACGCCGGCGTCTGGGCGCCGGCGCCGGCGCGGCTGCCGCTGCGGATCCGACTGCGCTTCCAGGAGACGCTGTACTACAAGCTGCTGCTGGGGCTGGGCGTGCTGGCGCTGCTGCTGCTCGGCGTCCGCATGGCGCGCATGGTCAACCAGCGCCAGCGCCAGCGGCTGGAGCGCGAGGTACGCAAGCGCACCGAGGCGCTGCAGGCCGCCAACCAGCGCCTGCAGGAGGCCAGCTTCACCGACGACCTGACCCAGTTGCGCAACCGCCGCTACCTGTCGCTGCACATTCCCAGCGACATCGCGCTGTACCGGCGCATGGCCGCCAACGACCAGGACATGCTGTCCTCGGGCATGCTGTTCGCGCTGATCGACATCGACCATTTCAAGGCGATCAACGACAGCGGCGGCCACCACACCGGCGATGCGGTGCTGCAGCAGATGGCGCAACTGCTGGTCAAGCTGACCCGCGAAAGCGACTACGTGGCGCGCTGGGGCGGCGAGGAATTCCTGCTGGTGCTGCGCTCGGCGCCGCGCGAGAACCTGACCGTGGCCGCCGAGCGCCTGTGCCGGGCGATCGCCGCGCACCGCTTCACCCTCGACCAGGGCCGCCAGGCCCAGGTCACCTGCTCGATCGGCCTGGCCGAATTCCCGTTCGTGCACGACCCCGACGGCCGCCTGGGCTGGGAACAGCTGCTGATCCTCGCCGACCGCGCGCTGTACCAGGCCAAGGCCAAGGGCCGCAACGGCTGGGCCGCGTACCGCCCGGTGCTGGGCACGCAGGCCGAGCAGGTGCTGGCGGCGTTGCACGAGCCTGCCGAACGCATGCAGCACCACGCCTGCCTGAGCCTGGTGCACTGCGCCTGCTGAGCGCGTTGACGCCGCAGGTGCCGGGCCTGGGCTAGAGTCGCGGCGTCTCCCCGCAGGTCTTCCCGTCGCATGCGCCGACCCATTGTGCTCCTCGCCGCGCTCGCCGCCGCCTCGCTGCTGCCGCCATGCCAGGCCGCCACGCCCGCACCGCGCTACGGTCCGCAGCTGGAAGGCTTCGACTACCCGTACCCGGTCGCGCACTACGCCTTGGACTCGCAACGCCAGTCCCTGCAGATGGCCTACCTGGACGTGGCGCCGACCGGCGCGCCGAACGGGCGCACGGCGGTCCTGCTGCACGGCAAGAACTTCTGCGCCGCGACCTGGGAAGACACCATCGCCGCGCTGAGCGCACGCGGCTTCCGCGTGATCGCGCCGGACCAGATCGGCTTCTGCAAGTCGAGCAAGCCGGCCGCCTACCAGTTCTCGTTCGCGCAGTTGGCCGCCAACACCCACGCGCTGCTGGAACACCTGGGCATCGCGCGCGCGGTGGTGGTCGGCCACTCGATGGGCGGCATGCTGGCGGTCCGCTACGCGCTGATGTATCCGCAGGCCACCGAACACCTGGCCCTGGTCAACCCGATCGGGCTGGAGGACTGGAAGGCGCTCGGCGTGCCCTGGCAGAGCGTGGATGCGTGGTACCGCAGCGAAATGAAGACCGACTTCGACAGCATCAAGCAATATCAGCTGCGCACCTACTACGCGGGCCAGTGGACGCCCGCGTTCGAACGCTGGGCGCGCATGCAGGCCGGCATGTACGCCGGCCCCGGCAAGCAGGCGGTGGCCTGGAACCAGGCGCTGACCTACGACATGGTGTTCAACCAGCCGGTGGTCCACGAACTGCCGCAGCTGAAGGTCGCCACCACGCTGTTCATCGGCCAGAAGGACACCACCGCGATCGGCAAGGCGCTGGCGCCCGACGCGGTGAAGGCGCGGCTCGGCGACTACCCCGCCCTGGGCAAGCGCGCCGCCGCGGCGATCCCCGGCGCCCGGCTGATCGAATTCGCCGACCTGGGCCACTCGCCGCAGGTACAGGACCCGCAGCGGTTCAACGCCGCGCTGCTGGAAGCGCTTTCGCGCTGAGTCCTCGCGCGCCGGGCGCGACGCGCGTCCGGAGCCGGCGCGCGTGATGCTTGCGCTCTGCAACATCGGCCGCCCCGCAGCCGCACTGCACGGGCTGCGGAACCAACGTTGTCACCGATAAATGGGATGGGAACCCCGATTGCTCGTCGCGGGGAATTGACAACGTTATCACCAGCGGTCAACCGTCCCCTCCCGGCACTGCACCCGCGCCACGCAACGCAGCGCAACGCGCAGGTACCAGGGGAACGCAACGACAGGGGAAGGTCCGGCTGTTCCGGAAGAAGCAGTAACCACACCGCACAGGACAGGAGGTTTCACCATGAACGTGAAATACGCTCTACCGTGGCTGTTGTGCTGTTCCGCCCTCATCGGATTCGCGCCGCAGGCACGGGCGCAGTCGGTGTCCTGCAGCGGCATCGCGCAATGGGATGCCGCCAGGATCTACCAGAGCGGCGACAAGCTGGTCTTCCAGGGCAAGCTGTACCAGGCCACCACGCAGATCTGGAACGCCGCGCCCAACTACTGCACCAGCTGCGGCTGGTACCAGGAACTGGGCACCTGCAGCACCACCGCCAACCAGCCGCCGAGCGTGGCCCTGACCGCGCCGGCCAGCGGCGCCAGTTTCGCCAGCGGTGCGGCGATCACCGTGTCGGCGAACGCCACGGATGCGGACGGCAGCATCGCCAAGGTCGAGTTCTTCCGCGGCGGCACCTCGCTGGGCAGCGACAGCAGCGCGCCCTACAGCGTCACCTGGAGCAACGCCAGCGCCGGCAGCCACCAGCTCACCGCCGTGGCCACCGACAACCAGGGCGCCAGCGCCACCTCCGCGGCGCGCAGCATCACCGTCACCGGCACCGCGCCCACCGACACCACGCCGCCGAGCGTGCCCACCGGCCTGGCGTCCAGCAGCCAGACCAGCAGCAGCGTCACCCTGTCGTGGAACGCCGCCAGCGACAACGCCGGCGGCAGCGGCATCGCCGGCTACCGCGTGTACCGCAACGGCGCCCTGGTCGGCTCGCCGACCGGCACCGCCTACACCGACTCGGCGCTGAGCGCCGACACCAGCTACAGCTACCAGGTGGCCGCGCGCGACAACGCCGGCAACGCCTCGGCCAACAGCGCGGCGCTGAGCGTGCGCACCAGGCCGTCCGGCAGCGGCGGCGGCAAGCGCGTCATCGGCTACTTCGTGCAGTGGGGCATCTACGGCCGCAACTACCAGGTCGCCGACATCGAGAAGAGCGGCTCGGCCAACTACATGACCCACATCAACTACGCCTTCGGCAACGTGCGCAACAACCGCTGCGAAGTGGGCGTGGTGCAGCCGTCCGACCCCAACACCGGCGCCGGCGGCGACGCGTTCGCCGACTACACCAAGGCGTTCGCGGCCGCGCAGAGCGTCGACGGCGTGGCCGACACCTGGGACCAGCCGCTGCGCGGCAACTGGAACCAGCTGAAGAAGCTCAAGGCCAAGCACCCGGGCCTGAAGGTGCTGATCTCGCTGGGCGGCTGGACCTGGTCGCGCGGCTTCGCCAGCGCCGCGCGCCCTGAGAACCGCCAGGCCTTCGTGGCTTCGTGCATCGACGCCTACATCCGCGGCAACCTGCCGGTCACCGACGGCGCCGGCGGCGCAGCGGCGGCGGCCGGCGTGTTCGACGGCATCGACATCGACTGGGAATATCCCAACGCCTGCGGGATCAGCTGCGGCAGCGCCGAGGATCGGCAGAACTTCACCGCGCTGCTGGCCGAGTTCCGCCGCCAGCTCAACGAGGTCCGCTCCGGCCTGCTGCTGACCGTGGCGGTGGGCGCCGGCGTGGACAAGATCCGCGCGACCGACCCGGCGCAGTACCACCCGTCGCTGGACTACATCAACGTGATGACCTACGACTTCCACGGCGCGTTCGAGCCCACCACCAACCACCACTCGGCGCTGTTCGATTCGCCGGCCGATCCGTCCACCGGCGACCAGCGCTACTACAACAGCAACGATGCGATGCAGGCGTTCCTGGATGCCGGCGTGCCCGCAGCCAAGCTCAATCTCGGCATCGGCTTCTACGGGCGCGGCTGGACCAACGTGCCCAACGTCAACAACGGCCTGTACCAGAGCGGCAGCCCGGCGCCGGGCACCTACGAGGCCGGCATCGAGGACTACAAGGTCCTCAAGAACGCGGCCGGCACCTCGCACACCGACAGCGCCGCCGGCGCGCACTGGAAGTACAACGGCAGCACGTTCTGGAGCTACGACACGCCCGGCGTGATCACCCAGAAGATGGGCTACGTGAAGGCGCAGGGACTGGGCGGCGCCTTCTTCTGGGAGTTCAGCGGCGATGCGCCGCAGGCGGAACTGGTCAAGGCGGTCAGCAACGGCCTGCAATAGGCGGCGCAGCGACGCCCTCCACCCGAACGAAACGCCGGCGCAAGCCGGCGTTTCTCTTTGCCCGTCCCGATACGGGGGCGAGCGCCGTCGCGGAGCGGCCGCTCAGTCGGCGGCGATGCGCAGCACGTCGTCCAGCAACGCCGCGGCGGTCACTTCGGCGCCGGCGCCCGGGCCCTGGATCAGCAACGGCTGGCGCAGATAGCGGTCGCTGTGCAGGGCGACGCGGTTGTCGGTGCCGGCACCGCTGGCCAGCGGATGGTCCAGCGGCAGCTCGCGCAACGCCACCGACGCCCCGTCGGCGTCGAACCGGCCGACGAAGCGCAGGCAGGCGCCGTTCGCGCGCGCCTGCGCCAGGCGCGCGGCCAGCGGCGCATCCAGCGCCGACAGCGCCGCGTCCACCGCGGCCGGCGCCGCCGCGGCCAGTGCCGCCGGCAGCAGCGACTCCACCTGCACCTGGTCCGCGCGCAGCGGCAGCCCGGCGGCGCGCGCCAGGATCAGCAGCTTGCGGCGCACGTCCTCGCCGGACAGGTCCTCGCGCGGATCCGGCTCGGTATAGCCGGCCGCCGCGGCCTCGCGCACGCAGTCGGAAAACGCGCGGGTGCCGTCGTAGCGGTGCAACAGCCACGCCAGCGAGCCCGACAGCACGCCCTCCACCACGTGGATGTGGTCGCCGCCGGCGACCAGCGCGCGCAGGCTGCTCAGCAGCGGCAGGCCGGCGCCGACCGTGGCGCTGTCGCCGTAGTGGGTGGCGCCGGCGTGCCGCGCCGCCTCGATCTGCTGCGCGCGCTCCAGCGCCGCGCCGCGCCCGAGCTTGTTCGCGGTGACCACGTGCACGCCGCGCGCCAGCCACTGCGCATGCCGCTGCGCGACGGCGTCGCTGGCCGTGGCGTCGACCAGCACGTCGCCACGGCGCAGGTCGTCCAGCGCAAGGGCCTGCGCCTGCGCGCCGCGCGGGGCGGCGTTGGCCGCGTCCAGCGCCTGCGCGGCGGCATCGGGCAGGCACGCCTGGCGCGTGCGCGAATTGGCCAGCCAGGCGAAGGCCGGCAGGCCCGCGCGCCGCTGCCGCAAGGCCTGGTAACGCGCGACGAAGGCGCGGCCGACGGTGCCGGTGCCGAGCAAGGCCAGCCGCGGCGCATGCGGCGCCGAGACGGCGTGCCGCTGTGGCGCCAGTGCGTCGTCGGCGAGACGGCTCACGCGTCCACCCGTTTGCGCGCCAGCGCCTCGCCGGCCTGCTGCGCACGCAGCAGACCGGCCTGCAGGTCGGCGATCAAGTCTTCGCTGGACTCGATGCCCACCGACAGGCGCAGCAGGCCGTCGCCGATGCCGGCACTGGCGCGCGCCTCGGCGGTCATCGCCGCATGCGTCATCGACGCCGGATGCGCCACCAGACTCTCCACGCCGCCCAGCGATTCGGCCAGGGTGAAATAGCGCAGGCCGTCGACGAAGGCGCGCACCTCGGCCTCGCCGCCGGCCAGCTCGAAGCTGATCATCGCGCCGAAGCCCTGCTGCTGCCGTGCCGCGACCGCATGCCCCGGATGCGTGGCCAGGCCCGGGTAGTAGACCTGGCTGACCGCCGCATGCCCGTCCAGCAGCGCCACCACCGCCTGCGCGTTCTCCTGGTGCACGCGCAGCCGCGCGTCCAGCGTGCGCAGCCCGCGCAGGGTCAGGAACGCATCGAACGGCGAACCGGTCAGGCCCAGCGCGTTCGCCCACCACACCAGTTGCTGGTGCAGCTCGGCATCGGCGGCGATCACCGCACCGCCGACCACGTCGCTGTGGCCATTGACGTACTTGGTGGTGGAGTGGATGACCAGGTCGGCACCGAAGGCGATCGGCTTCTGCAGCGCCGGCGACAGGAAGGTGTTGTCGACCACCGCCAGCGCGCCGGCCTTGTGCGCGGCATCGATGACGAAGCGCAGGTCGGTGATGCGCAGCAGCGGGTTGGACGGGGTCTCGATCAGCACCAGCTTCGGCGACTGCGCCAGCGCCTCGGCCAGCGAGCGCGGATCGGTCAGGTCGGCGGTGATCAGGTCGAAGTGGCCCTTCCTGGCCAGCGCGTTGAACAGGCGCCAGCTGCCGCCGTAGGCGTCGTGCGGCACCACCAGCTTGTCGCCGGGCTGCAGCAGCGCGTTGAGCACCAGGTTGATCGCGCCCATGCCGGTGGCGGTGATCACGCCGCCGGCGCCGCCTTCCAGCTCCGCCAGCGCCTCGCCGAGCAGGTCGCGGGTCGGGTTGCCGCTGCGGGTGTAGTCGTACTGGCGCTTGTTGCCGAAGCCGTCGAAGCTGAAGTTCGACGACAGCACGATCGGCGGGGTCACCGCGCCGTAGGCGGTGTCGCGGTCGATGCCGGCGCGCACCGCGGCGGTGGCGGCGCTGCAGGGCAGATCGTTGTCGTGGGCAGTGCTCATGCGGTAGCTCCGGTGGGGCGCAGGGCGGTGGCGAGGATCGCGTCGATGCGGTCGGTTTCTTTCAGGAAGGCGTCGTGGCCGTACGGCGAGCGCAGCACGCGCAGGCTGCCGCGCGGGCCCAGCCCTTCGACCAGGGTGACCAGGTCGGCCAGCGGCACCAGGCGATCGCCTTCGACCGCGACCACCACGGTGGGCACGGCGACGGCGGCCGGGTCGATGCGGTGCAGGTCGATGGACTCGGACAGGCGCAGGTAGGCGTTGACCTGGGTGCGCGCCACGTACTGCGCGCCGGCGGCATCCAGGTAGTCCTCGGCGGCGACGCGGACGCGGCCGTTGATCACTTCCGGCGGCGCATCGAAGCGCTCGCCGAATTCTTCCGGGGTGCGGTAGCTGAGCATCGCGAACTGACGCGCCAGCGACAGCCCGTGGCTCTCGGCGCACTGCAACTGGCCCAGCGCCACCGCACGGCGCTGCAGCGCGCGCCACGCCGCCGCGTACGGATGCGCGCGGTGCGCGCCGCTGACCGCGACCAGCCTGTGCAGCCGCTGCGGATGCCGCACCGCCAGCTGCAGGCCGACCAGCGCGCCGTAGGAATAGCCGACGAAGCCATGCAGCTGCGCGATGCCCAGCGCGTCCAGCAGCGCGGCGATCGCATCGGCCTGGTCGGCGCTGTCGATCGGCGCGTCCAGGCTGCCGTCGGCGCCGACGAAATCGAACGCCAGCAGCCGCCGCTGGCTCGGGTCCAGCGCGCGCCCGGCGGCGACCAGGCCCTCGGCCCAGCCCTTCTCGGGGAAGCTGGCGTTGGCGGCCAGATGGCGGTGCGCGGAAATGCCGCCGGCGACGAACACCACCGGCGCGTGGGCCGGGCCGGTGAGTTCGTAGCGCAGCCGCAGCAGCTGCACGCCGGCATGGCGCAGCGGCAGCGCCACCGCGGCTTCGCCGCGCAGCGCGAGCAGGCCATCGGCGGCCGGCGCCACGTCGGCGGCGTGGCGGTCGAGCGGCGCATTCACGGCAAGGGGACGGTTGGGCGTATTCACGAGGCTCATGGCGATATCCGGGGAGGAACGGCCATCGAGCTTCGCGGAGCTCGCGTTCGACGTGCGGAAGGCACGGATCGAACCATCTTTCGGCGGACGCGGTGGTCCCCGCAGGATTTGGCACCTACACGTCCGCTTGCGCGTCCGCTGGCTGCCCCGGCATCAAAGGGCCTGTCCCTCCGCCGGTCTCGATGGTGGAGCCACGATGCCAGCGTTTTCCGGCAATGTCAAATCTCTTTATTCGGATGGAGCGATATAAGGAAGCCGCGGCCGCCGCTGCCGCATACTCCGCGCTGCCACGGCGATCCCCCGCGCCGCGCCAGGAGTTCAGATGCCCGGCCAGTGCCCGGCCACCGCCACCGCCCCCGCCCGCGCCGCCGCGCTGCGGCATCCCCGCCGCGCCGTGCCGTACCGTCTGCTGCTGGCCGCCTGGCCGCTGCTGGCCACGGCGGCCTGCCTGGATGCGGCCACCCTGTATGCGTGGCGGGACGCCGACGGCATCGCCCACTACGGCGACCACGCCGCCGATCCGCAGCGCGACGCGATACCGGAACAGGCGCCGCAGGCGCACCCGCCAACGCAGATGGCCTTGGCGCGGCTGCGCCTGGAAGGCCAGCCGGCGCGCCAGCAGGCCTGGGCCGACAACCGCCTGGACGGCCCCGTGCAGGTGCAGTTGCGCTACCGCCGCGCCGACAACGTCGCCGCGGTGCCGGCGCTGCCGCTGCGCGCGGTCCTGCCGGCCCGCGGCAGCGCGCTGCTGTCGCGGCTGTACGCCAGCGACCCGCGCTACGCCGCCCCGCTCGACCTGGTGCTGGAGGCCGTGCCCGGCGATCCGGCCGCCAGGCCGCAGGACGCCCTGTACCGGCTGCCGTTCGCCGATGTCCCGGTGCGCGTGGACCAGGGCGCGGGCGGCCGCTTCAGCCACCACGACGCACAGAACCACGACGCGCTGGATTTCGCCCTGGCCGAAGGCACGCCGGTGCTGGCCGCGCGCGCCGGCACGGTGATGCAGGTGGAAGCGGGCTTCGCCGAGGCCGGGCTGGACCGCGAGACCTTCGGCGGCCGCGCCAATTTCGTGCGCGTCCTGCACGCCGACGGCAGCATGGCGCTGTACGCGCACCTGGCGCCGCAGGGCGTGGCGGTGCAGCCGGGCCAGCGCGTGGCCGCCGGGCAACGCCTGGCGCTGTCCGGCAACACCGGCCTGAGCACCGCGCCGCACCTGCACTTCGCCGTGCAGGTCAACCGCGGCATGCGCCTGGAGTCGATCCCGTTCCGCATGGCCGGTGCGCTCGGCGAACTCAAGCTGCCGCGCAGCGCCGGGGCCACGGACCCCGTGCAACCCGTGGCCGGCGCCGCGGCGCTATAATTCCGCCCTTCCCTGTTGCCGTGATCGCCCAGTGGGCGCCGTTGCCATGTCCGATGTTGCCCAGGAAGCTGCGCGCCGCCGCACCTTCGCCATCATTTCCCACCCCGACGCCGGCAAGACCACGCTGACCGAAAAGCTGCTGCTGTTCGGCGGCGCGATCCAGATGGCCGGCTCGGTCAAGGGCCGCAAGGCCGCGCGCCACGCCACCTCCGACTGGATGGCGCTGGAGAAGGAGCGCGGCATCTCGGTGACCTCCTCGGTGATGCAGTTCCCGTACGAGGGCAAGATCATCAACCTGCTCGACACCCCCGGCCACGCCGACTTCGGCGAGGACACCTACCGCGTGCTGACCGCGGTGGACTCGGCGCTGATGGTGATCGACGTGGCCAAGGGCGTGGAGGAACGCACCATCAAGCTGATGGAGGTGTGCCGGCTGCGCGACACGCCGATCATGACCTTCATCAACAAGCTCGACCGCGAGGGCAAGGACCCGATCGACCTGCTCGACGAAGTGGAGACCGTGCTCGGCATCCAGTGCGCGCCGGTGACCTGGCCGATCGGCATGGGCCAGCGCCTGAAGGGCGTGGTGCACCTGATCAGCGGCGAAGTGCACCTGTACGAGCAGGGCCGCAACTTCACCCGCCAGGACTCGACCATCTTCCCGTCGCTGGACGCGCCCGGCCTAGCCGAGCGCATCGGCGAGCAGATGCTGGCCGAACTGCGCGACGAACTGGAACTGGTGCAGGGCGCCAGCCATCCGTTCGACCTGGACGCCTACCGCGCCGGCAGGCAGACCCCGGTGTTCTTCGGCTCGGGCGTCAACAACTTCGGCGTGCAGCCGCTGCTGGACTTCTTCGCCGAGCACGCGCCGGCGCCGCAGCCGCACGCCACCACCGGCCGCGAGGTGCACGCGACCGAGGAGAAGCTGACCGGCTTCGTATTCAAGATCCAGGCCAACATGGACCCGCAGCATCGCGACCGCGTCGCCTTCATGCGCATCTGCTCGGGCCGTTTCAGCGCCGGCATGAAGACCCTGCACGTGCGCACCGGCAAGGAAGTGAAGCTGGCCAACGCGCTGACCTTCATGGCCAGCGACCGCGAGATCGCCGCCGAGGCCTACCCGGGCGACGTGATCGGCATCCACAACCACGGCACCATCTCCATCGGCGACACCTTCACCGAGGGCGAGGCGCTGTCGTTCACCGGCATCCCCAACTTCGCCCCCGAGCTGTTCCGCCGCGCGCGGCTGCGCGACCCGCTCAAGCTCAAGCAGTTGCAGAAGGGCCTGGCGCAGCTGTCGGAGGAAGGCGCCACCCAGTTCTTCCGCCCGCTGATGAGCAACGACCTGATCCTGGGCGCGGTCGGCACCCTGCAGTTCGACGTGGTCGCCTACCGGCTCAAGGACGAATACGGCGTGGACGCCAGCTTCGAGCCGGTCGGCGTGGTCACCGCGCGCTGGGTGCATTGCGACAACCCGAAGAAGCTGGAGGAGTTCCGCGAGAAGAACGCGATGAACCTGGGCATCGACGCGGCCGGCGAACTGGTCTACCTGGCGCCGACCCGGGTCAACCTGCAGCTGGCGCAGGAACGCGCGCCGGACGTGCGCTTCGCCGCGACCCGCGAGCATGCGCACAGCGTGGCGCTGGACTGATCAGGCCGCACTGAATTCCCTGGGCTGACGCCGCACGGCGCGCGGGCGTGAACCGCGCGCCACGTGCTGCGGCGCAACGGATGCGAATCGCTCGCAAGTGCGGTACCGTTTCCGGCCATGGAAGCCGATCAGCCGTCCTCGCTCATCCACGCAGACGCGCCACCTTCTACCGACTGGCGCGACGAACTCGCCAGCGCCCTGACCCACGGCCTGGGCGCGGTCGCCGCGCTGGCCGGCAGTTCGGTGCTGATCACCCTGGCCGCGATCTACGGCGACGGCTGGCAACTGGCCGGCGCGATCGTGTTCGGGGTCGCCTTGCTGCTGCTGTACACCGCCTCCACGCTGTACCACGCCATCCCGCATCCCGGCGCCAAGGCACGGCTGCAGGTACTGGACCACTGCGCGATCTACGTGCTGATCGCCGGCACCTACACGCCGTTCACCCTGATCGGCCTGCGCGGCCCGTGGGGCTGGGGCCTGTTCGCGGCGATCTGGACCATCGCCCTGGCCGGGGTGATCTTCAAGCTGTTCTTCACCGGCCGCTTCCGCCTGCTGTCGACCATCCTCTACCTGGCCATGGGCTGGCTGATCGTGGTCGCGATCGAGCCGCTGCTGCATTCGGTCGACGTCCCGACCCTGTGCTGGCTGCTGGCCGGCGGCCTGTTCTACACGCTGGGCACCTACTTCTACCAGCGCGACACGGTGCGCTACTTCCATGCGATCTGGCACCTGTTCGTGCTCGCCGGCAGCGTCTGCCACTTCGTCGCGGTGACCGCGCAAGTGCTCTGAGCGCGGCGGACTTTCGCGTCGCCTGCACGGCCGGCGCCTAGTATGGCGCGATGGATCGCGAACCCACTCCCGCGGCACGAGGCCGGCACCGCTCCTGGCCCTGGCGCCGTCCCGACGGCCGCCTGCGGCGCTGGCCGTTCGTGCTCGGCGCGCTGGTGCTGGTGCTGCTGATCGTCATCCTGATCTTCGACTGGAACTGGTTCAAGGGCCCGGTCGAGCGCGCGGTGCAGGCCAAGACCGGCCGCGAATTCCACATCGACGGCGACCTCGACGTCGACCTCGGTGGCACCACCACGATCCGCGGCGATGGCCTGCGCTTCGCCAACGCCGACTGGTCCAAGCAACCGCAGATGGCCAGCGCGCAACGCGCCGAGATCGACCTGGCGCTGTGGCCGCTGCTGCGCGGCAAGGTGCGCGTCCCGGAGATCCGCCTGACGCAGCCGAACCTGCTGCTGGAAACCGGGCCGGACGGGCGGCCGGGCAACTGGAGTTTCGGCAGCAACGACGGCGGCACCCAGGTGGTGCTCGGGCGCCTGCTGGTGCAGCAGGGACGGCTCAAGTTCCAGGACGTCCCCGGCCGCACCGACATCGACGTCAGCGTCGACAGCCTGACCTCGCAGCGCCGCCGCGGCGATGCCGCACCGCCGATCGCGGTCGCCGGCGACGGCCGCTGGCGCGGCAATCCGTTCACGCTCAAGGGCAGTACCGCCTCGCCGCTGGAACTGAGCGAAAGCGATCATCCGTTCAAGATCGACCTGCGCGGCAGCGCCGGCAGCACCCGCGCGCACATGCGCGGCACCTTGACCAATCCGTTCCAGTTGCGCGTGTTCGACCTGCAGCTGAACCTGGCCGGCGCGGACATGGCGCACCTGTACCCGCTGCTCGGCATCGCCATTCCGTCCACGCCGCCCTACCAGCTCGACGGCCGGCTCAAGCGCAACGGCGAAATCTGGCGCTACGAGGATTTCAGCGGCCGCGCCGGCGACAGCGACCTGGCCGGCGACGTGCAGATCGACACCGCCGGGCAGCGCCCGTTCCTGCGCGCGGACCTGCGCTCGCGGCGCCTGGACTTCGACGACCTGGCCGGCTTCGTCGGCGCGCCGCCGCGCACCGGCGCCGGCGAGACCGCCAACGAGCAGCAGAAGGAACAGGCCGCCAAGCTCGCAGCCGATACCAAGGTGCTGCCCTCCACCCCGTACAACCTCGGCAAGCTGCGCTCGATGGACGCCGACGTGCGCTGGAAGGCGCAGCGGATCAACGCGCAAAAGCTGCCGCTGGACGACATGGACGCGCACCTGAAGCTCAACGACGGCGTCCTGCTGCTGCAACCGCTCAATTTCGGCGTGGCCGGCGGCAACATCCGCTCGGACATCCGCATGGACGCGCGCAAGCCGACCATCGCCACCCGCGCGCAGATCTCGGTGCGCGGCATGCAGCTGGGCAAGCTGTTCCCGGACGGGCAACTGGCCAAGGAAGCCTCCGGCGCGATCGGCGGCGAGATCGCGCTGGCCGGCACCGGCAACTCGATCGCGCAGATGCTCGGCACTTCCGACGGCAGCGTGGCCATCGGCATGGGCAAGGGCCACATCAGCAACCTGATCATGGAACTGGCCGGGCTGGACATCGCCGAGTCGCTGAAGTTCCTGATCACCAAGGACCGCGAGATCCCGGTGCGCTGCGCATTCGGCGATTTCGCGGTCAGGGACGGGGTGATGGACACGCGCGCGCTGGCCTTCGACAGCACCGACACGCTGATCGTCGGCAGCGGCACCATCGACCTGGACCAGGAGAAACTGGACCTGCTGCTGAAGGCGCGTCCGAAGGACCGCAGCATCCTGTCGCTGCGCTCGCCGCTGCGCGTCGGCGGCACCTTCAAGGACCCGAGCTTCCGCCCCGACTTCAAGGCCCTGGGCATGCGCGGCGCGATCGCCCTGGCGCTGGGCAGCATCGCCCCGCCGGCCGCCCTGCTGGCGACGCTGGAAACCGGCCCGGGCAAGGACAGCGACTGCGGCGGCAGCTATGCCAAGTGAGCCGGGATTGGGGATTTGGGATTGGGGATTCGCAAAAGCGGACTGATGCGCCTTTGATTTTCCGAATCCCCAATCCCAGGTGCCGCCGGCGCGCGTGCCGCAGCGGCACATCGCCCCGGACTGGTGGGTGTACGCAGCTCGTCCAACTCGAATCCCGCGCTAACTGGTGATGTAGCGCTGCAGCTGATCGAGTTCCTGCTGCTGCTCCTCGATCACTGCCTTGACCAGGTCGCCGATCGAGATCACCCCGACCACCGCGCCGGCCTGCACCACCGGCAGATGGCGGATGCGCTGGCCGGTCATCAGCTCCATGCACTGCTGCACGCTCTGCGACGGGTCCACCGTGTAGACCTTCGCGCTCATGATGTCGCGCACCGGCGTGGTCGCCGACGAGCGATCCTGCAGCACCACCTTGCGCGCATAGTCGCGCTCGGAGAGGATCCCGGCCAGGCGCCCGTCCTGCATCACCAGGACCGCGCCGATGCCCTTGTCGGCCATCAGCCGCAGCGCATCGATCACCGCCGCATCCGGCGAGACCGCGTGGATCTCACCGCCCTTGTCGCCCAACAACTGTCGCACCGTACGCATCACTGCCTCCCGGTTCGCTGGATCGCACGGCCGAGGATACTCCTCCGGCCGGTGCGCGCCAGGTGTCGACCAGATACAGCGGGCGCTGCTTGGATTCCTCGTACAGCCGGCCCAGGTATTCGCCGATCAGGCCCAGCGCGATCAGCTGCGCGCCGCCCAGGAACAGGATCGCCGTCATCATCGTCGGCCAGCCGGCGACCGGATCGCCCCACAGCGCCGCCTTGACCACGATCCACGCCGCGAACAGGAACGCGCCCACCGCGGTCGCCAGGCCCAGATAGGTCGCCGCGCGCAGCGGCGCGGTGGAGAAGCTGGTGATGCCCTCCAGCGCGAAGTTCCACAGCCGCCACAGGCCGAACTTGCTGCGCCCAGCCAGGCGCGGCGCGCGCCGGTACGGCAGCGCCAACTGGCGGAAGCCGACCCAGCCGAACAGGCCCTTCATGAACCGGTGGCGTTCGCGCAACTGCCCCAGCGCCGCCAGCGCGCGCGGCGACAGCAGGCGGAAATCGCCGGTGTCGGCCGGGATCGGCGTCTTCGACAGGCGCCCGATCACCCGGTAGAACAGCGACGCGGTGCCGCGCTTGAGCAAGCTCTCGCCCTCGCGCGCGATGCGGGTGCCGTAGATGTCGTCGTAGCCGGCGCGCCAATGCGCGACGAACTGCGCGATCAGCTCCGGCGGATCCTGGCCGTCGGCATCCAGCAGCATCGCCGCGCCCTGCTCGACGAAATCCAGGCCCGCGGTCAGCGCCAGCTCCTTGCCGAAATTGCGCGACAGGCGCAGCGCGCCGACCCGCGGATCGGCCGCGGCCAGCGCCAGGATCACCTCCCAGGTCGCATCGCGGCTGCCGTCGTCCACGTACAGCACCCGCCCCTCCACGCCGTCCAGGCCATCGAGCGCGGCGAGGATGCGCGGATGCAGCAGCGGCAGGGTCTGCGCCTCGTTGAAGGCGGTGACGACGACGGTGAGGCGCTCGGAATCCATGCATGGATGGTACGGAGCGGCCCGCACGTTCACCAGCGCCAGCACCGGACGGGACCAGTGCCTCTCCTTCTCCCCTCGGGCGAAGGTGCCCCGAAGGGGCGGATGAGGGTACGCCCGCCGCCGAACTCTGCGTGGACGGCCGCACCCTCGCCCCAACTCCTCTCCCGATGCGAGAGGGGCTAGAGCTGCGGTCTCGGCTACGGCGCCTGCAGGTAGGCGGGTCCGCCCAGCTGCCGCGCCTGCCGCTGGATCCAGCTGGCGCGGCGCTGCACGTAGGGGCCTGGCCGCGCGGCGTTGTAGCGTTGCGGCGCCGGCAACACCGCCGCCAGCAGCGCGCTCTGCGCCGGACTCAGCTGCGCGGCGTCCTTGCCCCAGAAGCTGCGCGCCGCGGCCTGCACGCCGTAGACCCCGTCGCCGAACTCGGCGACGTTGGCGTAGACCTCCAGGATCCGCCGCTTCGGCCACAGCGCCTCGATCAGTACCGTGTACCAGGCCTCCAGGCCCTTGCGCAGCCAACTGCGGCCCTGCCACAGGAACAGGTTCTTGGCCACCTGCTGGCTGATCGTGCTGGCGCCGCGCAGGCGGCCGCCGCGCGCGTTGTGGTCGCGCGCCTTCTCGATCGCCTGCAGGTCGAAGCCGTGGTGGCTGGGAAAGCGCTGGTCTTCGGCGGCCACCAGCGAGATCGGCAGGCTGGAGGCGATCTGCGCGCTGTCGCGCCAGTCGTAGGCGACGCGGAACGCCCAGTCGCCCTCGCCCCAGGCGCCGAGCTGGCGCTCGAGCATCATCGCCGAGAACGGCGGGTCGACGAAGCGCAGCGCCAGCACCTGCGACGTACTCGCCAACACGAACAGCAGCGGCGCCATCAACAGCCAGCGCAACCAGCGCCGCCGCCGCGGCACGGCCGCGCCACTTGCAACGCCCCGCGTCGCCCCCATTGCTATGCGTTCTTCGACTTTGTCCACCGAGATGACCCACTATCCTGCGGTCGCCATCTTCCCATGCGCAGCGAGGCCGCGATGAGTTCTTCCGAGCACGATCACCTGACCCGCTTCCTGCTGCCCGGCGCCGGCGTGCGCGGCGTGCACGTGCGCCTGGAGTCGGCCTGGCGCGAGATCCTCGCGCCGGCCAGCTATCCCGCCGCGGCGACCGAGCTGCTGGGCGAGGCCTGCGTGGCCGCGGCGCTGTTCACCGGCCACACCAAGGTCGACGGCCGCCTGTCGGTGCAGCTGCGCAGCCAGGGCGCGCTGCGCACCCTGTTCGCCGAATGCACCGCGGCCGGCACCCTGCGCGGCATCGTCCAGCTGACCGAGGGCAGCGATGCCCCGCGCGACCTGCGCGCGCTCGGCGACGCCGCGCTGCTGGCGATCACCATCGAGAATCCCGGCCTGGACCCGCGCGAACCGCAGCGCTACCAGAGCCTGGTGGCGCTGTCGGCGGCCGAGCTGGGCGAGGCCTTCGAGGACTATTTCCGCCAGTCCGAACAGCTGCCCACCCGACTGATCCTGGCCGCCGACGGCGACCGGGCGGCCGGCCTGCTGCTGCAGAAGCTGCCCGGCGACGCCGGCGACGAGGACGGCTGGAACCGCGCCGGCGCCCTGTTCGATACCGTAGACGAATCCGAACTGCTGGCGCTGCCGGCGCAGACCCTGCTGCACCGGCTGTTCCACGAGGAAGCGGCGCAGCTGCTCGGCACCAAGCCGCTGCGCTTCGGCTGCTCCTGCTCGCGCGAGCGGGTGGCGGCCATGCTGCGCTCGCTGGGCGAGGAGGAAGCCCGCGCCGCCGCCGAGGCGACCGGCCAGGTCGAGATCCGCTGCGAGTTCTGCGGCCGGCACTATGACTTCCCCTTGACGGAATTCGGCGTATTGTTCGCTGTAACCCCGGCTGAACCGGCGCCGCCAGAGCGCTTGCAATAGTCGGGGAACGAGCTTTGGGACGGGGAGTCTGGCTTGTTAAAGAAACATAAACCCACTAGCATCATCCACCCTGCCCCGGCGGGAACTTTAGTTCCTGCGCGAGAGTCATAGACCGCCGATGCGAGCCCTATTGCGCCTGCCACTAGCCCTGTTGATCGCCCTTGCGGCGGCCACGGGCGCGCACGCGCAAAGCAAGCCCGCCGGCGACCGCACCGTCCTGCCGGTCTGGAACAAGGGCAGCGGCAAGGTCGAGGCCCTGCTGTACCTGGAGCCGACCGGCGAACAGGCGGCCGGCGCACGCTGGCACTTCGGCCGCAATTCGCTCGACGCCGCCTTCGGCCTGTCTTCCGGCGACTCGCTGGGCCTGCTGTGCAACAGCGCCAGCGGCAGCAGCATCAGCGGCCTGGCCAGCCACTGCATGCTCGCCAGCCTGGGCGACGACGACGGCGATGCCGGCGGCCACCACATCGCCGCGACCACCACCTTCAATCGTCCCGGCGGGCGCGTATCGCTGTCGGCCGGCACCGGCCGCGAGAACATGCCGGCGTGGCTGGCCGGGGCCACCAAGACCCCGGCGCTGCGCATGGAGCAGAACGACCTGACCGTGTTCGCGCAGCAGAACATCGGCCGCGAAGGCTTCGTCTCGATCGGCGGCACCTATGCCCGCGCCCGCCTGGTGCCGATCGCCGACGCCTCGCAGGCGCTGGTCGACCAGTGGGACAGCAAGAGCCTGAGCATCGGCGGCGGCTACGGCTCGTTCAGCGCCAACGTCATCGGCCGCGTCGTCGATGCGCCCGGCCAGCCCGGCAAATGGTCCGGTCTCGGCGTGGGCCTGACCTGGCGCACCCCGTGGAGCGGCCAGCTGACCGTCGGCGCCGAGAACGTGATCACCCGCGGCAAGAATCCGTTCGCCCCGAACAACATCAGCACCGAGGAAGGCACCATTCCTTACGTGCGCTACGAACAGGACTTGTAAAATCCAACGTCTTGTTCCGAAAGCGGTTTTTCGATCAAAAGGCCCCTGCGAAGGGGCCTTTTTTCGTTCCCGGCCCTCTCAATAACGTGAATCCCACCACACTTTCTCTGATCTTATTAACAACTCTTTAATTTCCCTGAAGAGGCAGTTACTATCGGTTCACCCTGCGGATTTTGGTGTCGCCCTTCGTCGCCACCGCTGGAGAACCTTCAGTCGCATCACACCTCATTCGGAGAGAGAGCCAATGAATTGCAAGACCCACCGCCTGCGCGACGCCATCACGTTCGCGCTCGCCGCTGGCACCACCGCCCTGCTCGGAACGGGCACGGCGGTTGCCCAGGACAGCACTTCCAGCGACCCCTCCAAGACCCTGGATACGATCCAGGTCACCGGTTCGCGCGTTGCCCGCGTCGAGACCGAGACCGCCAGCCCGGTGGTGGTGATCGATCGCGCGGCGATCGAGCAGACCGGCAAGCTGACCCTGGGCGACCTGGTGCAGGAGCTGCCGGCGATGTCCGGCGCGCCGTCCACCCCGGCGGTCAACAACGGCGGCGGCGACGGCAAGTCCTCGGTCGACCTGCGCGGCCTGGGCGACGAGCGCACGCTGCTGCTGGTCAACGGCCGCCGCGTCGCCAACAACGACGTCAACTCGATCCCCGCCACCGCGGTGGAGCGCATCGAAGTGCTGACCAGCGGCGCCTCGGCGGTGTACGGCTCCGACGCCGTCGCCGGCGTGGTCAACTTCATCCTGCGCAAGGACTTCGAAGGCCTGTCGGTCAGCGTCGACTACGGCCAGGCGACCCACCTGAGCGACGGCGCACGCAATGGCGGCTCGGTGACCTTCGGTCAGGTCGGCGATCGCGGCAACATCATGGCGGGCCTGAACTACAACAAGTTCGACGGCATCTCCTCGGCCGACCGCAAGTACTCCAAGGACGCCACCTACCTGTACAGCGGCTACGTGACCATCCTCGGGTCCAGCCGTACGCCGGGCGGCCGCATCACCATGCCGGCCAACCTGGCCGCGCAGTACGGTTGCGGCTCCGTCACCCTGATCCCCGGCGCCAGCGGCGCGTCGCAGGCCGACTACCGCTGCTACTCCGGTGCGCGCGACTCGTTCAACTATCAGGCCACCAACCTGATCATGACGCCGCAGGAGCGCACCAACGCGTTCTTCCTGGCCAACTACCAGATCACCGACAGCATCAACGCGTTCGCCCAGGTCTACCACAACAAGACCAGTTCGAACTTCGCGATCGCCGCGCTGCCGTTCGACGCCCGCAGCGACAAGGTGGTCATCTCCGCCGACAACTTCTACAACCCGTTCGGCGTCAACTTTGGCGCCGACGTCGCCGGCAACACCTACGACCAGTTCCTGACCCGCTTCACCTCGCTGGGCCAGCGCCGTTCGTACTACAGCACCGTCACCGACCAGGTCGTCGCCGGCCTGGAAGGCTTCGTCGGCGACACGTCCTGGAAATGGGACGTGGCGATGAACTACGGCCACTACACCCGCGAGAACACCAGCTACGGCTACGTGTACTACGCCGGCCTGCGCGACGCGCTGGGCCCGTCGTTCCAGGACACCGATGGCGTGGTCAAGTGCGGCAGCCCCGGCAGCGTGATCACCGGCTGCACCCCGCTCAACATCTTCAACATCAACGATCCGCAGACGATCTCCACCCTGGAAGATTACGAAGCGCGTCCGACCTACTCCACCACGTACCAGATGCGCAGCTTCGAAGCCAACGCCAACGGCGAGCTGTTCACGCTGCCGGCCGGCGCCGCGCAGCTGGCGGTGGGCGTCTCCTGGCGCGAGGAGTACCAGAAGAACTCGGTCGACTACATCGCCATCGCCGATCCGGACGGCAACTGCTTCATCTCGCAGGAAGCCTGCGGCACTCCGCTGAGCGGCAAGTACAACGTCAAGGAACTCTACGGCGAACTGTACATCCCGCTGCTGTCGGAAGTCCCGTTCGCGCACCTGCTGGCGGTGACCCTGGGGTCGCGCTATTCCGACTACAACACCTTCGGCAACACCACCAACAGCAAGGTCCAGCTGGAATGGCGCCCGATCGAGAACCTGCTGCTGCGCGGTACGGTCGCCGAGGTGTTCCGCGCCCCGACCATCGACAACCTGTATAGCGGCGCCTCCGGCGATGCCCCACAGTTGAACGACCCCTGCCTCGGATACGGTGCCGCCGGTGCCCCGCGTGACCACGAGGCGGCGTGCGGTGCTCCAACGGGCGCGACTGCGATTCCGGCCACCGGTATCGCTCCGGCTGCGAACTCGCAGACCAATGGCGTATGGTCCGGTTCGGTCGCGGCCGGCTTTGAACTGAAGCCCGAACAGGGCAAGTCGTTCGACTGGGGTGTGGTGTACGACCCGGAGTGGCTGCCCGGCTTCTCGGTCAGCCTGGACTACTGGCGCCTGTATCTGAACGACACGATCAATCGTGCCGACGCACAGACCGTGACCGAAATCTGCTACGAAGACGGCAGCAGCCCGTTCTGCGGCTTCATCAACCGCTTCTCGGACGGTCAAGTCAATTTCATCCGCGAGCCGATCGTCAACCTGGGCCGCCTCGACACCAAGGGCTGGGATTTGGCGCTGCGTTACCGCCTGCCGGATACCGCGTGGGGCAGCTACACCTTCGGCCTGGACGGCACCTACATCGCGCGCTACGACAACAACACCAATCCGGCAAGCCCCACCAACCCCATCACGCATGTTGCGGGCACCTATAACAATAGTTATGGTCTCTATTCGCGCATTCGTGGCCGCCTGTTCGTCAACTGGCAGAAGGGAGATCTGGGCGCAAGCTGGCGAGTGCGCTATATCGGTCCGTTCGACATCGCGAACTCGGACGCTGGCTGCAATCCGATCAGCGCTCCTCAGTTCTGCGGCGTCGTGAGCAGCTACGGTTCCTACTTCGTGCACAACGTCAGTGCGAGCTACGCGCTGCCGTGGTTCAATTCGAAGGTGGAAGTCGGCCTGGACAACGTGTTCGACAAGCAGCCGCCCATGCTGTATCAGAACAACGTGCTCAACGCGAACACGGACGTCAACAGCTTCGACACCGTGGGCCGCTACCTGTGGGCTCGCTACAGCATGAACTTCTGAGCACGGCAACGACGCTCTTTGTTTGAAGACGGGGCCGCGCGAACGATTCGCGCGGCCCTTTTTATTTGGCAGACCCGAATGAACTCTCTGCAACTGCAGTACGCGATTCACCTGATCGACCAGGGACAGGCTGCGGCGGCCGCCGCTCTCTGCCATCAGGCGCTTGCCGGCGATCCCGGCGATCCCTCCTGGAACACATTGCTGGCGATGTCGCTGCAGCACGCCGGCGACACAGCTGGCGCCGCCGCCATCTACCGGAGGCTGACGGAACTGCAGCCGCACGAATCCGCACATTGGGCCAACCTCGGCCTGACCTTGCGCACGCTCGGCGAACATGCTCCGGCCGAGCACGCCTATCAGCAGGCGCTTTCGCTGGCGCCGCACACCTACCACTACCTGGTCGATTACGGCCTGCTGCTGCTGGACAAGGGCGACATCGCCCGTGCCCGCCACCGCTTCCTGGATGCCGTGGACCTGGATCCTGCCCAGGCCGAGGGTCGCATCTATGCCTCCATCGCCTGCTTCGAGTGCGGCGACGCGCAGCGCGCGGCGGCATTGCTGCCGCCACCGGCGATCTGGCCGCAGCTTCCGGACAACCTGCGCGAGGAACTGGCGACCGCATTGATCCAGGTCGGCCGCACCGATGAAGCCGAGGCGCTGCTGTCGCAGAACCGGCCGGGGCAAAGCCCGTCGCTGTCCAATCTCATCCGCCTGGCCCAACTCTACGAGCGCACCAATCGCGTCGAGCAGGCCGAAGCCTTGCTCGCGCAAGCGGCATCGACGCCGCAGCAGCACGACCGGCAGACGCGCGTCGATGTGCTGCAGCTGGAAACTTCGCTGGCCTTGCGGCGCAAGGACTACGCGGCCGCACGCGGCGCCGCCGAGAACCTGCTCGCGCTGCAGCCGCAGATCCAGGCCCAGGCAAACGCCTATTTCGCACTGGCCGGCATCGAGGACAAGCAACGCCATCCCGCCGCCGCGATGGCCATGCTGGAGAAGGCGCATGCGATCCATTTCAAGCTCGCGGCCGAGACCGTGCCGGAGATCGCGCACTCCAACGAAGAACCGCTGAAGGTTTCGAGCCTGTGGCTGGACGCCGCGCAGGCGCGCTATGCGGAGGCGCGCGACACCGCGCCCGGCAGCGACGCCTCGCCGGTGTTCATCGTCGGTTTCCCACGCTCGGGCACCACCATGCTCGAACAGATGCTCGATGCCCATCCGGGCTACGCATCGATGGACGAGCGCGCCATCCTGCAGCGCTGCATCGAGTGGATGGAGGCGCAGGGCAAGCGCTATCCCTACGATCTCGGCGAACTGGACGAGGCGCAGGTCGAGGCGATGCGCCAGGTGTATTGGTCGGAGATCGCCAAGGTCATCGCGCTGGCGCCGGGCCAGCAGCTGGTCGACAAGAATCCGCTCAACATGCTGCGCCTGCCGATGATCATGCGCCTGTTCCCGAACGCCAGGATCATCCTGGCCCTGCGCCATCCCTGCGACGTGCTGCTGAGCTGCTACATGCAGAACTTCCGCTCCCCGGCGTTCATGGTGCTGTGTTCCAGCCTGGAGCGGCTGGCCAAGAGCTACGTCAACGCGATGCGCTTCTGGATCCACCACCAGGCGCTGCTGCAGCCGGACCTGCTGGTCCTCAAGTACGAGGAGACGGTGGCCGATTTCCCGGCACAGGTGCAGCGCATCGGCGGCTTCCTGGGCATCGCGCAACCCGAATTCCTGGCCGGCTTCAGCCAGCATGCCGCGCGCAAGGGCTACATCAGCACGCCCAGCTATTCGCAGGTGGTGGAGCCGGTGAACCGGCGCGCGGTGGACCGCTGGCATGCGTACGCGCCGTGGCTGGGCGGCGCGCTGCCGATCCTGCAACCGGTGGCCGCGCACTGGGGCTACGACCTGGAGATGCCTGCGCCATGAAAGCGCTCAGCGACTACATCCGCAGCTACGACGACGCGCTGCCCGAGGCGTTCTGCCGCCAGCTGATCGACGGCTTCGAGGCCTCGCGCGCGCATCACCAGCGCAACGGCAGCAACAGCCGCGCGGTGCTGGGCGACAGCAACTGGACCGAACTGGATGTCGGCAGGCTCGCCGACCCGGCGTTCCTGGGATTCTTCCTGGACAAGATCGAGCACTACCTGGCGCGCTACAACCAGGAGCTGGGGCTGACCCTGTCGATCCCGTACCGCCCGACCATCGACCGGCTGATCCTGAAGAAGTACCAGGTCGGCGGCGGCGACCGCTTCCAGCCGCACTTCGATTCGATCGACGAGGTGTCCGAGCGCTACCTGGTGTTCCTGTGGTACCTCAACGACGTGGCCGAGGGCGGCACCACGCGCTTCTGCGACCTGGACGTGGAAACCGTGCCGCGCACCGGCAGGCTGCTGATGTTCCCGCCGTACTGGATGTACCAGCACGTCGGCAACCCACCGGTCTCCAACGACAAGTACATCCTGTCCACCTACCTGATGTTCAAGCGCTGAGCATCGCGCCGCGCGCCGGCCCGGCCGCGCCAACGCGGCCTGCGGCTACAGGCCCGCGCGCAGGTTGAACGCGCCGATGGTCTCGACCAGTTGCCGCAGCGCCAGCGTCTCGGCCTCTTCCAGGTCCGGATGCCAGGTATCCAGGATCATCACCACCCGCACCTGGTCGCTGTGGTTCCACGCCTGGTGCAGGCAGGTATCGTTGAAGGTGACCAGTCGCCCGACCTGCCAGGCGTGGGCGATGCCGGCCACCTCCAGCGCGCAGTCCGGCGGCACGATCAGCGGCAGGTGCGTGACCACGCGCGAGTTGCTGACGCCGTAGTGCGGCTTGATCGTGGTGCCGGGCGCCAGGATCGAGAACAGCACCTCCGGCGCATGCAGGTCGATCCGGGTCAGCGGCACGTGCGCCAGCGCCGCCGCGGTGACCGGGCAACGCTGCAGGTTTTCGGCATGCGCCACGCCGTGCCGATAGAAGAAGTAGGCATCCCAGGCGCCGTCGCCCTGCCTGGCGCTGAGATAGTCCTGCGGCGTGGCGCCGTTGCTGAAATCCAGGAACGGCTGCACCGCCTGGCGCGAGGCCAGGACCTGCCGCACCTCGTTGCAGATGCCCTCGGTGGCGCCCTGCAGCCGCGCATACCAGGGAAAGCGCTCGGCCCGCAGATACGGCGAAGGATCCAGATCGGGCACATAGAGAAAGGTCGGGCGCTGGCCATCGTCGGCCGGACGCGGCTGCAATCCCAGGTAGATGCGCAGCGCCGCCGTCACCCGGCGCAGCGCCGCTTCGCCGAAACGGTCGACCAGCGGCTGCACCGCGGCGGCGAACAAGGCGTGCCGGCCCTGGTCGATCCGCGCCATCGCCGCGAGTACCCGCGGCCGCAGCTCCGGCGCGGTGCTGTGCTGGTCGAGCCAGCGGCCCTTGGCCTGCGCCGCGTGCACCGCGGCGAAGTACATCGGCAAGGCATCGTCGCCACGCCCCAGCGCATCCAGGCTCTCGGCGTAGCACAGGCGCACCAGGAACGCGTCCGCCGCGAGCTGCAGGGCCTGCTCGAACGCCGGCAGCGCCTGCGCATGCTCGCCCAGGTGGGCCAGGCACACGCCGAGCCGGCTCCACGCCTCCAGGGTCGGTTCGGCGGCGGCCACCAGGCTCCAGGCCTGGGCCGCGCGCGCGAGCTGGCCGCTTTCGGTCAACAGCGCCGCGTGCATGCGGCGCAGCGTCACGTCGTCCGGCGCGGTGGCCAGCACCTGTTCGCACAACGCATCGGCGCGCCGATAGTCGCCCTGGGCGAGGTGCCGGCGCACCTGCTCGTGCATGCTCGCGCGCGTCAGTTCCTGGAACATCAGCCCGGGATCAGGGTCACGATGACGTGTTCGACGTAGGCCTCGAATTCCTCGCGCGCCTGCTTGGGCTGGTGCAACTGCAGCGACAGCTGCAGGAAGCCGACATAGGCGGCATAGGCCAGCCGCGCGCGGTGCTGGGCGTCGGTGCGGCTGAGCCCGGCCTGGCGGAACGAGGCGATCAGGTATTCCATGCGCCGCTGCGAGACCCGGTCGATGACCGGGCGCACCGCCGGATGGTCCAGCGCCTTCAGCAACTCGCTGTAGATGATGTGCGGCTTGACCTCGTGCGCGACCAGCTGGAACAGCGCGCGCAGGCGGGTGCGCGGATCCGGCACTTCTTCCAGGCTGCCGAACACCTGTTGCTGCTCGACCAGTTCCCAACGCTCCAGCGCCGCCTGCAGCAGCGCATCGCGCGAAGGGAAATGCCAGTAGAAGCTGCCCTTGGTGACGCCCAGGCGGCGTGCCAGCGGCTCCACCGCCACCGCGTTGACGCCTTGTTCGGCGATCAGGTCCAGCGCGGCCTGCGCCCAGTCCTCGGCGCTGAGTCGGTTGTTGCGGCCGCCGCCTGGAGCGGCGGCATCGTCGGAGGAAGGCGCGGAGGCATTGGTCATCCGTCGATTTAACCATACGGGGCCGTCGATTGCAGTACGTGGGCTCCATGAATCGGGCGCAAATGCCCGCTGGCATTGGCTTTTCTTTTCCATACTGCATCGTATTGACATCCCCGCGCGCTCATCCATACTAGCTCGTATGGTTTCCTCCCCTTCCAGCGCGCCCCACGCCGCCTCCACCGTGCTTTCCGGCGCGGACGACATGCGCCTGGCCGCGACGGTCATGGCGCCCGGCGACGCCGGCAGCGTGCTGTTCGCGCATGGCTTCGGCCAGACCCGGCATGCCTGGATGGCCAGCGCCGCGGCATTGCAGGCGCACGGCTATCGCAGCGTCGCCTACGACGCGCGCGGCCATGGCGATTCCACCCGCAACCCTGCCGCCCTGCCGTATCGCGGCGAGCAGTTCACCGACGACCTGATCGTGGTCGCCGGCGAGATGGCGCCTGCGCCGGTGCTGGTCGCCGCGTCGATGGGCGGGCTGTTCGGGCTGATGGCCGAGGCGCGCTGGCCGGGCCTGTTCCGGGCGATGGTGCTGGTCGACATCACCCCGCGCTGGCAGCCGGCCGGGGTCGAGCGCATCCTCGCCTTCATGACCGCGCATCCGCGTGGTTTCGCCAGCCTGGACGAGGCCGGCGACGCGATCGCCGCCTACCTGCCGCAGCGCGCGCGCAAGTCGCCCGAGGCGCTGCGCAGCGTGCTGCGCCGGCACGACGACGGCCGCTGGTACTGGCACTGGGATCCGCGCCTGGTCGAGGAACTGGCGCGCGACAGCGAGCAGCACCAGGACGCGATCGCGCAGGCGGCCAGCAACGTGCAGTGCCCGCTGCTGCTGGTCAGCGGCGGGCGCAGCGACCTGGTCACCCCGCAGACCATCGAAGACTTCCTGTCGTTGGTGCCGCATGCGCAGCATGTGCACCTGCCCGAGGCCACGCACATGCTGGCCGGCGACGACAACGCCGCATTTACCGCCACTGTGTTGCATTATCTGGACGCACTGCCACCGGCTAGCGCCGCCGCACCGTCCGCCGTCACCGAGCATGTCCCCGGAGCAAGCCCATGAGCATCGTCGCACCCTTCCTCGTGTTGTTGCTGGCAGGCGCCTTCGCCGCCTATCACCGCATGCGGCTCGCCGTCTGGGCCGCGCTGAGCGCCACGCTGCTGGTCGCGTGCTGGCTGCTCGGCGCCAGCCACACCGCCACCCTCGTCGCCGCGGTGCTGCTGGCGCTGGTCGCGGTGCCGCTGCTGCTGCCGTTCGTGCGCAAGCCGCTGCTGACCGCGCCGATGCTCAAGGTGTTCCGCAAGGTGCTGCCGCCGCTGTCGCAGACCGAGCGCATCGCGCTGGAAACCGGTTCGGTCGGCTTCGAGGGCGAACTGTTCACCGGCGACCCGGACTGGCAGAAGCTGCTCAATTATCCGAAGCCGCAGCTCACCGCCGAGGAGCAGGCGTTCCTGGACGGCCCGGTGGAAGAGCTGTGCCGGATGACCAATGACTGGGAGATCACCCACGTCCACGCCGACCTGCCGCCGGAACTGTGGAGCTTCATCAAGAAGCACAAGTTCTTCGGCATGATCATTCCGAAGGAGTACGGCGGCCTGGGCTTCTCCGCGCTGGCCCACCACAAGGTGATCCAGAAGATCGCCTCGGTGTCGAGCGTGGTCAGCTCCACCGTCGGCGTGCCGAACTCGCTGGGCCCGGGCGAACTGCTGCTGCACTACGGCTCCAAGGAGCAGAAGGACTACTACCTGCCGCGCCTGGCGGTGGGCCAGGAAGTGCCGTGCTTCGGCCTGACCGGCCCGTTCGCCGGCTCCGACGCGACCTCGATCCCCGACTACGGCATCGTCTGCAAGGGCGAGTGGAACGGCGCCAACGTGCTCGGCGTCAAGCTGACCTTCGACAAGCGCTACATCACCCTGGCGCCGGTAGCGACGCTGGTCGGCCTGGCGTTCCGCATGTACGACCCGGACGGCCTGATCGGCGACACCAAGGACATCGGCATCACCCTGGCGCTGCTGCCGCGCGAGACGCCCGGCGTGGAGATCGGCCGCCGCCACTTCCCGCTCAACTCGCCGTTCCAGAACGGCCCGATCCACGGCCGCGAGGTGTTCATCCCGCTCAGCCAGCTGATCGGCGGCGTGGACATGGTCGGCAAGGGCTGGAACATGCTCAACGAGTGCCTGGCCGTGGGCCGCTCGATCACCCTGCCCTCCACCGCCAGCGGCGGCGCCAAGTACGGCGCGATCGTCACCGGCGCCTACGCGCGCATCCGCAAGCAATTCGGCCTGTCGGTCGGCCGCTTCGAGGGCGTGGAAGAGGCGCTGGCGCGGATCGGCGGCAAGGCCTATGCGATCAGCGCGCTGTCGCAGGCCACCGCCGCGGCGGTGGACCGCGGCGACGTGCCGTCGGTGCCGTCGGCGATCGCCAAGTACCACTGCACCACGATGAGCCGCGAAGTGATCAGCGACGTGATGGACGTGGTCGGCGGCAAGGGCATCATCCTCGGGCCGCGCAACTTCGCCGGCCGCAGCTGGCAGGCCGCGCCGATCGCGATCACCGTGGAAGGCGCCAACATCATGACCCGCAGCCTGCTGATCTTCGGCCAGGGCGCGATCCTGTGCCATCCGTGGGTGATGAAGGAGATGAAGGCCGCCGGCAATCCGGACCACAAGGCCGGCGTCGACGAGTTCGACCGCAACCTGTTCGGCCACATCGGCTTTGCGATCTCCAACGCGGTGCGCTCGCTGTGGTTCGGCCTGACCGCCGCGCGCATCGGCGCCGCGCCGGGCGATGCCTATACCCGCCGCTTCTTCCGCAAGCTGGACCGCTACTCGGCGAACCTGGCGCTGATGGCCGACGTGTCGATGCTGATGCTCGGCGGCAAGCTCAAGTTCAAGGAATCGCTGTCCGGCCGCCTGGGCGACGTGCTGAGCCACATCTACATGACCAGCGCGATGCTCAAGCGCTACCACGACGACGGCGCGCCGGCGACCGACCAGCCGCTGCTGGCCTGGGCGTTCCACGACAGCGTGCACAAGATCGAACTGGCGCTGTCGGCGGCGCTGCGCAACTTCCCGATCCGCCCGGTGGGCTGGCTGATGTGGGCGCTGATCTTCCCGTGGGGCCGCCGCGCCGAGGCGCCGGGCGACCGCCTGGGCCACCGCGTCGCCGCGCTGCTGATGACCCCGAACGAAGCCCGCGACCGCCTCGGCCAGGGCGTGTTCCTGACCCCGTGCGAGAACAATCCGGGCGGGCGCATCGCCAGCTACCTGACCAAGGCGGTGCTGGCCGAGCCGGTCGAGCGCAAGTTCCTGAAGGCGCTCAAGAGCAAGGGCATCGAGGCGCTGGACTTCGCCTCGCAGCTGGACGAGGCGGTGCGCGAAGGCGTGCTGTCGGCCGACGAGCGCCGCCAGCTGGAAGAACTGCGCGAGATCACCATGGACACGATCAGCGTGGACGACTTCGACGCCGACGAACTGCGTTCGGCCAGCTACTACCACCGCGCCACGGCCGGCGACGACCATTCGCGCGAAGCGGCCTGAGACCCACTCGGCAATACGCTCATCACGACGGCGGACTTCGGTCCGCCGTCTTCATTTGAGGCACGCACCATGAGCAAACTGCTGTCGCTCCATCAACGCATGCAACGCTGGCCGGCCGGGCAATGGCTGTTCTCGCGCGCGGTGTGCTTCAAGGCGCCCTATTTCGCCAGCATCGCCCCGCGCATCACCGTGCTGCAGCCGGGCCGCTGCGAAGCGCGCATCGCGCACCGGCGCCGGGTCAGCAACCATCTCGGCACGGTGCATGCGATCGCGCTGTGCAACCTGGCCGAACTGGCCGGTGGGGTCATGGTCGATGCCAGCCTGCCGCCGTCGATGCGCTGGATCCCAAAAGGCATGCGCGTGGAATACCGCAGCAAGGCCCGCGGCACGATGCGCGCGGTGGCGACGCCGGACCGGGCGATCGTGGCCGCCGACAGCGGCTACGAATTGCCGGTCAGCGTGGAAATCCGCGACGCACGCGAGCAGGTGGTGTTCTTTGCCAGCATCGCCATGTGGGTGTCGCCGCGCGCGCCGGCCAAAGCCTAGCCGCGGCGGGCAGGGCCTGCGCTCCGCTCAATACGCCAGCAGCACCGCCGCGATCGCCAGCGCCGCCGGCAGCGCCTGCACGAACAGGATCCGGCGGCTGACGCTCCACGCGCCGTACAGCCCGGCCACGACCACGCAGCCGAGGAAGAACAGCATCACGTCCGCGCGCTGCGCTACCACGCCCCAGCCCAGGCCGGCGGCGAGGAAGCCGTTGTACAGCCCCTGGTTGGCCGCCAGCACGCGGGTCAGCTGCGCCTTGTCCGGCGTGTTGCGGAACACCTTCATGCCCAGCGGCCGGGTCCACAGGAACATCTCCAGCACCAGGAAGTACACGTGCAGCAACGCCACCAGGCATACCAGGATCGAGGCCAGCAGGGTCATGCGCGCGTCCGTCGGCGAAAGAGGAGGCACAGCATAGCCGCTGGCGCAGCGGCCGGCATCGCCGACGCACGGCCTGCGCTGGAAGCTCAGCGCGTGGGCGTCGTCTCCGCCGCCGCAGGCGCGGTGCCTTCCACCGTACGCGCCAGGCGCCAGCCGATGACGCCGGAGAGCGTCGCCGCCAGCGCGGCCAGCGCGGCGAAACCGGGCACGCCCATGCCCAGCGCGCGCAGGCCGTTCATCGCCGAGGCCACGGCCACGTCGCCGGCGCGCCACACCGCCGTGTCCACCGCGTTCTTGCCCTGGTAGCGCAGCTGCCGCGGCACCCGCGTGTACAGCGATTCGCGCGCCGGACTGACCATGCCGTAGGTCAGCGAACGGGTGATGACCAGCGGCAGCACCACCCACGGCACGATCCACACCGCCAGCGCGTAGGGATCGGGCGACAGCGCGGTGGCCAGCAGCGTGCCCACGCTGACCAGCGCCCACAGCGCGATCACCGCGCCGGCGCCCTTCTTCACCAGCAGCCAGCGGGTCACACTGATCTGCACGAGCACCTGCAGCACGTTGGTCAGCATGTCGATGTTGGCGGCGAACTGGGTGCGCTCGACCGCGTTGTGGAAGGTGGCGCCGGAATAATCGGTCATCAGTGCGTAGCCGACCGTGCCGATGCAATCGCCCAGTAGCATCAGCAGCGCCATGCCGCGCATGAACGGATTGGCCAGGATCTGCTTGAGGCCGTCGAACATGCCGCCGCCGACCGCCGCCTCGTGGCCGGCGTCGTGGCGGCGCGCGCCGTGCACCCGCGCCCAGCGCCCGAGCAGGACCACGCACACCAGCGCCACGCCGAGCAGCGCCGCCGACACCACCAGCAGCGGCGCCACGCCGATCACCCCGACCAGCCCGCGGGTCAGCAGTGGCCCGGCCACGGCGCCGGCGGTGCCGCCCAGGCCGATCAGCGGGAACAGCCGCCGCGCCTGCTCGTTGCTCCAGATGTCGGCCATGAAGCTCCAGAACACCGACACCACGAACAGGTTGAACACGCTGACCCAGACGAAGAACACGATGCCCAGCGCGCGCGGACCGAGCCCGCCCTGGCCGTTGAACAGCGGCACGAAGCCGAGCAGGCACAGCGCGAAGAACACGTACACCGCCGGCACCACGATCCGCCGCGGCCAGCGCGCCGCCATCCACGCGAACAGCGGCGTCAGCACCAGCGTGGCGACGAAGGTGGCCATGAAGAACCACGGCAGCTGGGTCGAACCGACCGCCGCCGACAACTGTTCGCGCACCGGCCGGATCACGTAGTACGCCGACAGCACGCAGAAGAAATAGACGAAGGACAGCAGCACCGCGCGCAGCTCGCCGGTGTGGACGCGCTTGTTTTCCGCTTGCATCGGCTTGCCGTTCGCCGCCTGGTTGCGCGCACGGTAGCCGATGCACTGCAACATCGCCAGCGCCACCGCCGCGCGCAAGCCCCACCGCCACGGCGCCGCAGGCACGCGGGCGCCGCGCCGAGCATATGCTCTATCGGCGGCGTCTAGCGTCGGCGCTACGAAAGAGGGGAACGGCGGGTGTACGACTACATCATCATCGGCGCAGGCTCGGCCGGCTGCGTGCTGGCCAACCGGCTCAGCGAGGATCGCGACTGCAAGGTGCTGCTGATCGAGGCCGGGCCGCGCGACCGCAACCCCTTCATCCACATGCCGGCCGGCCTGGCGCGGCTGGCCAACAACCGCCGCATCAACTGGAACTACCTCACCGCGCCGGAGCCGGCCTTGAACGATCGGCGCCTGTGGTGGCCGCGCGGCAAGGTGCTGGGCGGCTCCAGTTCGATCAACGCGATGTGCTACGTGCGCGGCGTGCCGGCCGACTACGACGACTGGGCCGCCGGCGATGGCGCCGAGGGCTGGGACTGGCGCGGCGTGCTGCCGTATTTCCGGCGCAGCGAATGCAACAGCCGCGGCGGCGATGCGCTGCACGGCGGCGACGGGCCGCTGCACGTGTCCGACCTGCGCTACCGCAATCCCCTCTCGGACGTGTTCATCGCCGCCGGGCAGCAGGCCGGCTTCGCCCACAACACCGATTTCAACGGACCGCAGCAGCAGGGCGTGGGCCTGTACCAGGTCACCCAGAAGGAGGGCGCGCGCTGCTCGGCGGCGGTCGCCTACCTGGCGCCGGCGCGGGCGCGCGCCAACCTGCAGGTGGTCACCGGCGCGCTGGTGCTGCGCCTGCTGGTCGAAGGCGCGCGCGTGGTCGGCGTGGCCTATGCGCAGCGCGGCGCCGAAGTGCAGGCGCGCGCCAGCGGCGAAGTGCTGCTCAGCGCCGGCGCGGTGAACTCGCCGCAGTTGCTGATGCTGTCGGGCATCGGCCCAGCCGACGAACTGCAACGCCATGGCATCGCGGTGCGCCTGGACCAGCCGCAGGTCGGCGCCAACCTGCAGGATCACCTGGACGTGTGCACCCTGTACCGCACCCGCCCCGGCATCAGCTACGACCGCCGCAACCAGCTGAAGATCGCCTTCGACTATTTCCTGCGCGGCCACCGCGGCGCCGGCAGCAGCAACATCGCCGAGGCCGGCGGCTTCGTCCGCTCGCCGCTGGCGCCGGACGCGCGCGCCGACATCCAGCTGCATTTCGTGCCGGCGATGCTCGACGACCACGGCCGCAACCGCCTGCCCGGCGACGGCTTCACCCTGCACGCCTGCCACCTGCAGCCGCGCAGCCGCGGCCGCCTGTCGCTCAACGATGCCGACCCGCGCACGCCGGCGCGGATCCAGGCGAACTATCTCAGCGACCCCGACGGCTTCGACCTGCGCATGCTGGTGGAATGCGCGCGCCTGTCGCGGCGCATCCTGCAGCAGCCGGCGTTCGATCCGTGGCGCGGCGCGCCGCTGCTGCCGGCGCGCGAGGACCTGGACGAAGCCGGCCTGGTCGCCTACATCCGCGCCAAGGCCGAGACCATCTACCACCCGATCGGCACCTGCCGGATGGGCAGCGACGCGCAGGCGGTGGTCGATCCGCACTTGCGCCTGCGCGGGCTGGACGGGTTGCGCGTGGTCGATGCGTCGGTGATGCCGCGCCTGGTCAGCGGCAACACCAACGGCCCGACGATGATGATCGCCGAGCGCGCCGCGGACCTGATCCGCGGCCGCAGCGTGCTGCGCGACTGAGCCGCCGCGCGTCGCCGGCGACCGCGCGGCTCAGCGCACGCGCCCCGCGAGCCACACGCCCAGCGCCGCCAGCGCGAAGCCGCACAGCTTCAGCGCGGTCAGGTGCTCGCCGAGCAGCAGGTGGCCGAACACCGCGGTCACCGGCGGCATCAGGAAGAACAGGCTCGCTACCTGGGTGGCGGCGCCGCGCCGCAGCAGCAGGAACAGCAGCGCGAAGCCGCCGATCGAATTGACCAGCACCAGCCACGCCATCGCCGCGACGAACCCATCGCTGGCCTGGAAGCGGAAGCCTTCCCACGCCGCCAGCGGCAGCAGCACCACGGTCGCCGCCGCGTTCTGCACCGCGAGCCCGACGCGCAGGTCCAGCTGCGCGGCATGCCGCTTCTGGTACAGGGTGCCGGCGGCGATGCCGAACAGGCCCACCAGCAAGGCCAGCCAGCCGCCCCACGGCGTCGCCCCGTCGATGCGGTCGGCAGCGACCGTGGCGACGCCGGCGAAGCCCAGCGCCATGCCCAGCCACTGCGCAGCGCGCAGCCGCGCCCCGCCCCACCACGGGCTGGCCCAGGCCACCAGCAGCGGCATCGCCCCGATCACCAGCGCGGCCACGCCCGAGCCGGTGCCCAGCGCGAACGCCGCGTACACCCCGCCGAACTGCAAGGCCAGCATCAGCACCCCGGCCACGGCGCTGCGCGCCAGTTCCTGCTGCGGCAGCGCCTTCAGCCGCGCCGGGCCGGCGGCCAGCGCGAAGCACAGCGCGGTCAGGCCGAAGCGCCACAGCAGCGCGGTGAACGGCGCGGCATGCGCCACCACCTGCTTGCCGGCGATGTAGCCGGTGCACCAGACCAGCACGAAGGCCAGTCCCAGCCAGGTCGCGGCGCTGGGCGCCGCACGCGCGGCGGGGATCGGGGACGGGGCGGGATCGGGCATGCGCCATGATCCCGCAGCGCCGCGGCGGCGTCACTGCGCCGGCAACGGTTCAGCCTGGACAGCGGCGCCCATGGCAGCCTCGGCACATCGGTTGCATGCACTCCAGGCACCGCCGCGCCGTCGCGGCAACCGCGGCCGATGCCGGATCGCCGGCCTCTTCCGCCCGACAAAATCACCAGCAGGATCAAGACGATGCCCATTCATCTTCTCCCGGTTTGTGCAATGGCGAAAAGCGGCGCTAGAATCGGTTTCGGCAGCACCTCACAGGCCACACGCGCGATGAAACAGAACAGCAGGCACCGGCTCCTTCGACCGGTGGCAACCGGGTTGCTCGGGGCATTGCTGCCCTTTGCGATGTCCTCCACCGCGCAGACGCCGGCGCCTTCGCAGCCGCTGCCGCCGCCGATCTACACCGAGGCCACGCGCTACACCTCGCCCACCCAGCCGTTACCGTACCGCGCCGCGCTGCCGGAGAGCAAGGTGCTGCCACTGGCCAGGGACTTCGATGTCGCCAGCCTGGAAGCGATGGCCGAGCAGCTCACCTATGGCGAGCGCGTGCCCGGCCTGGCGGTGGCGATCGTGCACAACGGCCAGGTGATCAGCGCGCGCGGCTTCGGCGTCACCGACGTCAACCGCCCCGAGCCGGTCGACGCGCACACCGTGTTCCGCCTGGCCTCGCTGTCCAAGGCCTTCGCCGGCACCATGGCCGGCCTGCTAGTCAACGACGGCACCCTGCGCTGGGACAGCAAGGTCACCGACTACGTGCCCGGCTTCCAGCTCAGCGACCCGGTCGCCACCCGCCAGTTGAACGTGGCCGACCTGCTCAGCCATCGCGTCGGCCTGACCTACAACGCCTACGACCGCGACGTCGAATCCAACGCCGACTACTACACGCTCAGCCACAAGCTCGCCTACGCCCCGCTCAAGTGCGCGCCGGGCGAGTGCTACGCCTACCAGAACGTCGCCTTCAGCCTGATCGGCGACGTGGTGTTCGCCGCCTCCGGCAGCTTCTACGAGCAGTCGGTGGAGCGCCGCATCTTCAAGCCGCTGGGCATGAACGACGCCAGCATGGGCCTGGCCGGGATCCAGGCCAGCCCGCGCTGGGCGCGCCCGCACGTGCGCAGCCGCAACGGCTGGGTGTCGCTGACGCCCAAGCCCACCTACTACCGGCTGGCGCCGGCGGCCGGCGTCAACGCCAGCATCAGCGACATGGCGCAGTGGCTGATCGCGCAGACCGGGCACCGCCCGGACGTGCTGCCGGCGCCGCTGCTGGCCACGCTGCACGCGCCGCTGATCCTGACCCCCGGCGAGATGCGCTCGGGCTGGCGCCGCGAGCGGGTCAACTCGGCCAGCTACGCGCTGGGCTGGCGCGTCTTCGACTACTCGGGCCACCAAGTGGTGTTCCATGCCGGCGCGGTGCAGGGCTATCGCGGCCTGGTCGCGCTGGTGCCCGAACGCGACCTGGGCGTGGCGATCCTGTGGAACGGCGAGAGCGGCCTGCCGTCCGGCCTGCTGCCGACCATCCTCGACCGCGCGATCGGCCTGCCGGCGCAGCGCTGGCTGGACGTGGACACCGACTTCGGCAGCGACAACATGATGGCCGAGCGTCCGGACCCGAAGGACAAGAAGGGCGCCTCCGCATCCAAGTCGGTGGCCTCGCCGCACTGACGGCTGCGGCCTGCCAGCGGTCCAGCGGAAGGCGGCGCGAGCCGCCTTTCTGCTGTCTGCGCCCCAGCTTCGCGAGCCGGCGCTGCAGGAGCGGCTTCAACGCGACGAGCTGATGGCGCTACGCAAGCAAACTGCGCTCGATCCGACTTTGGCGAAACCCCGGCGAGGCGGTCGCGACTGAAGCCGCTCCTACAGAGGAGCAGCGCGCGGCAGTGGCACCGCCTCGCTCCCCGCGACAGCGCCGCTTGAAGTCGCCGGCTGAAACGCCTTGGCTGAGTCGGCCGTCGCCTGCCGCCACCACCGGCCACCGGATCGGCTGCGGACGTGCGCGCCGATGTCCCAGCGGGCGGGACAAAGCCCCTCTCCCACCGGGAGAAGGGTTGGGTCGAGGGTCCGGGCGAAGCCGCACGCAATCGGGTGCGCATGCCCACGCGCCGCTATGCACGCCCCCCTCGATGCTGAGCGCCATCTCCCCCGAAAATGGGGCCATGGTCCCGGTGGGAACAGGAGGATCAGCCGATCAAGCCGCGCGACAGGCCGGCACTGCCGCGGTGCGTTGCCGGTACCCAAGCGCGCTCTCCCACCGCGCGCGCGCATCCCAGGCAGACGCACCGAGCAGGGCAACCGCGTCAGCGATGGCGCGATGATTGAACCACCCAGGCTGCCAGCCAGCACCGGCACTGCGCCGTCTGGACGCCATCGCGCAGCCGAAGGAGAAGCCGATCGAAGTCGGCGAACACGGCTGCCTGCGACAGCAAGGCGGTCGCTTGGCGGACTCGCGCAGCATCGTTGCTGCCTGCAGCCAGTCCGGGTCCAGCGCGGACGCATGCAGGCGACGATGGAACGCGATGGCGGCAACGCCGCCGGCTCGCAGACCGATCACTGCGCGGACGATCCGTCGACGCACTTCGGTGGCACCTCGGCGGCACGCCGGCGCACGGCGCGCACCGCGACGACGGCAAGCGGGCGCCCATAAAAAAGCTCCCTCCCCGCTGGGCACCGGGGAGAGAGCTTAGGTACGGCTATCGGGATTTATCAGATCAGATCAGCGGCGCGGGGGTTGCCGGCAGCGCGACCGGAGCGGTCTTCTTCTTGCGGGCAGCCGGCTTCTTCTTCGCGACGGCCTTCTTGGCGACGGCCTTCTTCGCGGCCGGCTTCTTGGCAGCCGACTTCTTGACCGCCTTCTTCGCCGTGGCCTTCTTCGCGGTCTTCTTCACCGCCTTCTTCGCGGTGGCCTTCTTCGCGGTCTTCTTGGTGGCGGTCTTCTTGGTGGCTGCCTTCTTCGCAGTCTTCTTCACCGCCTTCTTCGCAGCGGTCTTCTTGGTGGTGGCCTTCTTGACGGCCTTCTTCACCCCGGCGACCTTCTTGGCGACTTTCTTGGCAGCCTTCTTGACCGCCTTCTTTACCGAGACCTTCTTCGCTGCCGGCTTCTTGGCGGCAGTCTTCTTGACCGCTTTCTTAGCGGCCGGCTTCTTTTTCGCAGCTTTCTTCGTGGCCATGGGATGGCTCCTCGTCAGTGAACTATGGATTGAAAACGCCCAGTTAAAGCAAACCCGCGGCGCTGGTCCGCCTGCGGGATCCGCCGGCGCGTAATGCGGGCCGGGTCGGATACAGAAACACCCGTACCGAAACTCGATACGGGTGCCGTGCCAGGGGAGACATTGCGTTTCTCGGAGGGAAGCGACACCTGATCCACCATCATCGGGTTCCTGGCGGATGTCCAAGTTGTGCTTCGCGTTTTGATGTCGATCCGATTCACTCGCTTTCGCAGCAACGTCTGCTGGGCGAAACCTAATCACGGTTTTTTTTACTGTCAACAGTTCCGCGCAATTTTTTTTCAGGCGCCGCGCGCGGCGACGGCCGCGATCGCCGCGATCGGCGGCGTGCGGACCGCGACGGCGGCGGCCGCCAAACCCGCGACGAATCTTCCACGCAAACAAAAACAGCGGAAATTCCCGTGGTTTTTTGCAACAGGCCGATGCGACCGGCAGTTCCGCGCGGTGTCGCGCGCAGCGTCGGCGGCAGCGCGACGCGCGCGCGAGGCTGTCCGCAAGCTGAAAAAACTTTTCGCCGCGCGTGCTGTTCCGGCATCGCACAAGAGCAAATGCGCAAAACTGCGCAAACTTTTTCGCGCTGTTCGGCGCTTGCCGGCGCGTGCGCGCGCCGCCGCGCGGCGCATCGCGCAGACACGCGACGGCGGCGCGACCTGCGTTCGACGCGCCGCTTTCCTCACCGGCACGTCACGCCCATGCCGCCGACGCGCCGCGTTTCGTCGCGCATCGCGTCCGTCGCCGAGCGCGCGTTCGTCTCGCCGATGGCGCCGCATGTGCGCGCCGCGGCGAACGCGTTCGGAGCGGACGCATGCGACGTTCGGACCAAGCCGTCGGAGCGCATCGAGCGCTGCGGCGGTCGGCAGCCGGCCGGCGTGCGCCCCGTGCTGCGATGGGATGCAACGCGCAGCGCGGCCAGTGCCAAAAATCCGACGCGACATCCGCTCGCGGCCGCGTCTCTTCCGCGATGCCGCTTCGGCTGGCCGGCAGCGACGACGCTGGGCGCGCCGCAAAGCGCGGCGCGTGCGCCGCCTCCTTCGCGCACGCCGCGTCTCGCCCATCCGCGCCGCGCGCCGAACAGGCGGTTGCCGAGCACACTCGGCTCCTTGCCGCACCGCCGGTTCGCCTGCGGCGCCCCAAACGAAAACCGGCCGCACAAGGCGGCCGGTTCGGCTGTCGCGAAAAGGCGGATCGGCTCAGTGGCCGTCTTCCTCGAGCAGTTCGGCGTAGTCGTCGGGGGTCAGCAGGTCGTTCAACTGTTCCTGGTCGTCGATCTCCAGCACGAAGATCCAGCCTTCGCCGTAGGCGTCCTCGTTGATCGTCTCCGGCTTGTCGCTGAGCGCGGCGTTGACCTCGACCACCTTGCCGGTGAGCGGGCTGTACACGTCCGAGGCGGCCTTGACCGACTCGACCACGGCCACGCCGTTGCCGGCGACGACCTCGTCGCCGACGTTGGGCAGTTCGACGTAGACCAGGTCGCCGAGCAGGCCCTGGGCATGATCGGAGATGCCGATGGTCACGCGCCCGTTGCCTTCGACGCGCGCCCATTCATGGGACTTGAGGAATTTGAGGTCGCCAGGGATCTCGCTCATGGGGCTGCTCCGGAAGAAGACGATGTCGGGGATGGACGGCTAGTGTAGCGAACCGGATGCTCCGGGAAGAAGTCGCCGACGCATCGCGGCGACCGGCGGCTCAACCGACAATGCCGGGCTGGACCTGGCCTTCGCGCACGAACGGGAACTTGACCACGCGCACCGGCACCTCCTTGCCGCGGATGTCCACGCGCACCGCACCGGGTTCGCCGGCCGGCACGCGCGCGAACGCGATCGCCTTGCCCAGCGTCGGCGAGAACGTACCGGAGAGGATCTCGCCCTCGCCCTGCGCGGTCAGCACCTTCTGGCCGTGACGCAGCACGCCCTTGTCGTCCATCACCAGGCCGATCATCTGCCGCGGCGCGCCGTTGGCCTTGTGCGCCTCGAGCACGTCGCGGCCGACGAACACGCGGCCCTCGTCCAGCGTCACCGTCCAGGCCAGCGCCGCCTCGTACGGCGAGACGGTCTCGTCCATGTCCTGCCCGTACAGGTTCATGCCCGCCTCCAGGCGCAGCGTGTCGCGCGCGCCCAGCCCGGCCGGCTTGACCCCCGCCTGCAGCAGCGCGTTCCAGAACGCCACCGCCTGCTCCTGCGGCAGCACGATCTCGAAGCCGTCCTCGCCGGTGTAGCCGGTGCGCGCGACGAACAGCGCCACGCCGTCGGCCGAGGTCGCCTCGAACGCGGCGAAGCGGCCCAGCTTCTGCACCGCGGCGCGGTCGTCCTCGCGCAGCAGGCCGATCACCTTGGCGCGCGCGTTGGGACCCTGCACCGCGATCATCGCGAAGTCCTCGCGCTCGCGCACCTCCACGCCGAACGCCTGCGCCTGCGCGCCGATCCAGGCCAGGTCCTTGGCACGCGTGGCGGCGTTGACCACCAGGCGGAAGAACGTGTCGGACATGTAGTAGACGATCAGGTCGTCGATCACCCCGCCCTGGGGATTGAGCATGCAGGTGTACAGCGCCTTGCCCGGCAGCTTCAGCTTGTCCACCGAGTTGGCCAGCAGGTGGCGCAGGAACCCGCGCACCTGGGTGCCATGCAGGTCGACCACGGTCATGTGGCTGACGTCGAACATGCCCGCGTCGCTGCGCACCTGATGGTGCTCGTCGATCTGCGAACCGTAGTGGATCGGCATGTCCCAGCCGCCGAAGTCGACCATCTTGGCGCCGAGGGCGCGATGGCTGTCGTTGAGGATGGTCTTCTGGGTCATGGCGCGGGTCCGTGAGGAAAAGTCCCCCATTATCGCCGGCCGTGCGGGGGAGAAGGAACGGGACCCGGGATTCGGGATTGCAGGATGCCGCGCGGTTCCAGGTCGCGGTCGAGCGATCCGATGAAAGCGCGGATGCCGAAGAAGCAAGGGCGGCCTGATTTCGACCCACGCATTCCGTGGGAGGGGCTTCAGCCCCGACGCATTAGTGGTAACGCGTCGAGGCTGAAGCCCCTCCCACAGAAGAGCACGCATGCCTAGCGCTTGCGCAACCGAATCCCCAATCCCGGCTCCCCAGCCTCACTCCGCCTGCACCAACAGCGTCATCCCATCCACTCCGACGATGCGCACCGCGCTGCCCGCCGGCAGGTCGGGGCCGCCGACCACCCAGAACGCGTCGTCGACCTTGGCGCGGCCGCGGCCGGCCTGGATCGGTTGGTCCAGGGTCACCACGCGGCCGATCAGCTGCTCGGCGCGGCGGTTGAGCAGCGGCCGGTCGCTGACCCGGTCGCGGCCGCGGAACCAAGTGCGGTACACCTGGATCGAGACGAAGCTGAGCACCACGAAGGCCGCGATCTGCAGCAGCAGCGGGACGTCCGGCAGCACCAGCACCGCGACGAACACCGCCGCGGCGGCGAAGCCCATCCACAGCATGAACGCGCCCGGCGCCAGCGCTTCGGCCGCGAACAGCAGCAAGGTCAGCGCGCCCCACGCCACCACCTCCGCGCGCATGGCTCAGGCTCCGCTGCGCGGCGGCATGCCGCGCGGCACCGCCGGCGGCGCGGCCTGCTGCTTGCCCAGCGCCTCGCGCGCCAGTTCCGCGATGCCGGCGATCGAGCCGATGATGCCGCTGGACTCCATCGGCATCAGCACGAACTTCTGGTTCGGCGCGGTGGCCAGTTCCTTGAACGCCTCCACGTACTTCTGCGCGACGAAGTAGTTGATCGCCTGCACGTCGCCCTCGGCGATCGCCTTGGACACCATCGCGGTGGCGCGCGCCTCGGCCTCGGCCAGGCGCTCGCGCGCCTCGGCGTCGCGGAACGCGGCCTCCTTGCGGCCTTCGGCTTCCAGCACCGCGGCCTGCTTCTCGCCGTCGGCGCGCAGGATCTCCGACTGCCGCGAACCCTCGGCCTCGAGGATCTGCGCGCGCTTCTCGCGCTCGGCCTTCATCTGCCGCGCCATCGAATCGATCAGGTCGCGCGGCGGCTGGATGTCGCGGATCTCGATGCGGGTGACCTTGATGCCCCACGGATTGGTGGCGTGGTCGACCACGCTGAGCAGCTGCGCGTTGATGGTCTCGCGCTGGCTCAGCGATTCGTCCAGGTCCATCGAGCCGATCACGGTGCGGATGTTGGTCTGCACCAGCGCGATCGTGGCGATCTCCAGGTTCGACACTTCATAGGCGGCCTTGGCCGCGTCCAGCACCTGGAAGAACACCACCCCGTCCACGCGCACCACCGCGTTGTCCTTGGTGATCACGTCCTGGCTGGGCACGTCCAGCACCTGCTCCATCATGTTGACCTTGCGGCCCACGCCGTAGACCACCGGGATCAGGAAGTGCAGGCCCGGCGACAGGGTGTGGGTGTAGCGGCCGAAACGCTCCACCGTCCACTGGAAGCCTTGCGGCACCATGCGCACGGTCTTGAACAGGACGATGACGCCGGCGATGAGGATCACCAGCGCGAGGAAATAGGTGGACGGCATCAGGTTGCTCCATTAACCAAAAGGATGACTGCAGCGCGAGTATAGCGAGCGCCGCCAGGCGGCCGGCGCTACCAGCGGATGCGCCCGAGCAGCATGTCCCTGAACATGACCCAGTCGCCGGCCAAGGAATACAGCGGGTGGCGGAAGGTCGCCGGGCGGTTCTTCTCGAAGAGGAAGTGGCCGATCCAGGCGCAGCCGTAGCCGCACAATGGCGCCGCCCACAGCCAGCGCGGCTGGCCGGTGCACAGCGCCAGCAGCACGGCCAGCAGCACCGCGACGCTGCCGGCGAAATGCAGCCGCCGCGACAGCGGATGCCGGTGCTCGCTCAAATAGAATGGATAGAACTCGCGGAAGCTGGCGAAGCGGCGCATGCGGCGGCCCTCCCGAGGCAACGCAGGCCGCCAGCATACGCCGCACTGGCGCCCGTATTAAAGAAGGTGTGCCCGCGCCGGCGCTGCAGGCGCATGGCGCCCTGCCCATCCAGCCGAGCGGTCCGGGGGTCGGCATCGGGCAGCGCCGCGACCACCGCGGCCTGCTGCTGCATCCGCACGCGCCCAGCGCGGTGACGTCGAACGTCTCGTGGAAGATGCTGAGCGGCCCCGCAACGCCGGTCGCCGTACTGGACGATTGCGGCGCACGGCGTGCGCCGACCCGCCGCGCGCGTCAGCCCTGCCGCGGCGCGAACATGATCACCGCCATGCCCAGCAGGCACAGGCCGGCGCCGAGCAGGTCCCAGCGCGTGGGCCGGATCGATTCCACCGCCCACAGCCACAGCAACGCCACCGCGATGTAGACGCCGCCGTAGGCGGCATAGACGCGGCCGCTGGCCTGCGGATGCAGGCTCAGCAACCAGACGAACAGGGCCAGGCTGGCGGCCGCCGGCAACAGCAGCCAGGCGCTGCGCTGCTCGCGCAGCCACAGGTACGGCAGGTAGCAGCCGGCGATCTCGGCCAGCGCGGTCAGCACGAACAGCAGCAGCGTCTTCACCGCGCCGGGTCGCGTTCCTGGCGCTTGGCGCGCTGCCAGTACGCCTCCTGCTGCTCCAGCGCCAGGCCATCCAGCGCAGTGCCGTCGTGCTGCGCCAGCTGCTCCATCGCGCGGAAGCGGCGCTCGAATTTCTGGTTGGCGTGGCGCAGCGCGGCGCCGACGTCGACCTGGGCGTGGCGCGCGAGGTTGGCGCAGACGAACAGCAGGTCGCCGATCTCGTCCTGCAGCCGCGCCTGGTTGTCCTGCACCGGGCCGCGCGCGAACTCCGCGCGCACTTCCTCCAGTTCTTCCTGCAGCTTGTCCAGCACCGGCCCCGGCTGCGGCCAGTCGAAGCCGACCCGCGCCGCGCGCGCCTGCAGCTTCACCGCGCGCTGCCATTCCGGCAGGCCGCGCGCGATCCCGGCCAGCGCCGAGCTGTCGGTCTTGCCGGCCGCGGCGCGCTCGTCGCGCTTGATCTGCTCCCAGTTCAGCGTCTGCTGCCGGGCATCGGCGACCTGGCTGTCGCCGAACACGTGCGGATGCCGGCGCACCATCTTGTCGCAGATCGCTTCGACCACGTCGTCGAAACCGAAGGCCCCCTGCTCGCGCGCCATCTGCGCATGGAACACCACCTGCAGCAGCAGGTCGCCGAGTTCGTCCTTCAGTTCGCCCAGGTCGTGGCGGTCGATCGCGTCGGCGACCTCGTACGCTTCCTCGATCGTGTACGCGGCGATGCTGGCGAAATCCTGCTCCAGGTCCCAGGGGCAGCCGTGCTCGCGGTCGCGCAGGCGCGCCATGATCTCGAGCAGGGCGGGAAGGTCGTAACGGGCTGCGGTCACGGGGTGGTTCCGATGCGACGGCAACGGCGCCGCCTGGCCGTTAGTTTGGCAGAGCGGCCGGCGCGGCGGGCGGCACGCACGCGGCGACCGGCGCTACGCGGCGTTCGTGCACAAGGTGCGCCGAACGCCGCAAACCTCCTGCGTTGCCAGCGGCGCGCGTCGCAACCGGGTCAACCGCAGCGGCGACGCCGAAGCCGCCGGCAGCGCCGCTCAGCCCAGCCAGCTGCGCCAGGGCAGCGACGGATCGCCCAGCGCCATGAAGTCGCCGTTGAGCAGCGATTCGCGCCGGTTGTAGCGGAACGGCTTGCCGGTACCGGCTGCGAGCAAGACGCCACCGGCGGACTGCAGCACGCACTGGCCGGCCGCGGTGTCCCATTCGGAGGTCGGGCCGAAGCGCGGGTACACGTCCAGCTCGCCGTCGGCGATGCGGCAGAACTTCAGCGACGAGCCCTGCGCGATCACCTCGGTCTCGCCCATGCGCTGCAGCAGCGCATCGGTGCGCGGATCGCGGTGCGAACGGCTGGCGGCCACCCGCAGCGGCGTGGCGGCCGGCCGCCGCGTGTCCAGCGCGGTGTCGCGGAAGCCGTCGCGGCGGTAGGCCTGCTCGCCGCGCACCGCGTGCCAGACGCGGCCGTCGACCGGCGCCTGGACCACGCCGAACACCGGCGCGCCCTGGTGGATCAGCGCGATGTTGACGCTGAACTCGCCGTTGCGCTTGACGAACTCGCGGGTGCCGTCGAGCGGGTCCACCAGCCAGTAGCTCGTCCAGTGCTCGCGCACCTCCCACGGAATGTGCGCCGATTCCTCCGACAGCACCGGCAGGTCCGGGGTCAGCCGCTCCAGGCCCTCGACGATGATCCGGTGCGCGGCCAGGTCGGCCTGGGTCAGCGGGCTGGCGTCGGCCTTGTGCTCGACCTCGAAGCCGGTGGCGTAGACGGCCATGATCGCCGCGGCGGCGTCGATGGCGATGGCGATGACGGTTTCGCGCAGGTCTGCGGTGATGCGGATCATCCGGCGCGACCCAGCCACTCGCGGACGATGAACAGCGCCGCCAGCGAACGCCCTTCGGAAAAATCCTCGCGCAACATCAATTGATCCAGTTCAGCCAGTTTCCAGGGCACCACTTCAAGTTCCTCCGGCTCGTCGCCGGCCAGTTTTTCGGGATAGAGGTCTTGCGCCAGCACCAGCCACGACTGGTGGCTCATATAGGTGGGCGCCAGGGTCATCGCGCGCAGCACCTGCAGCTGCCGGGCGCCGTAGCCGGCCTCTTCCTTGAGTTCGCGGTCGGCCGCCTGCAGCGGCGTCTCGCCGGCATCGATGCGGCCCTTGACCAGGCCCAGCTCGTAGCGGTGCACACCAGCGGCGTATTCGCGTACCAGCAGCACGGTCTGCGCGTCCAGCATCGGCACCACCACCACCGCGCCGTGGCCGGGGGACTTGAGCCGGTGGAACACGCGCCGCTCGCCGTTGCTGAACTCCAGGTCCAGCTCCTCGACCTTGCGTTCGCTGGCGGACTCGCTGCGCTCGCGCAGCGCATGGATGATCGGCAACGGACGGCTCACGCCGCCACCCCGCGGCGCGGCGCGGCGTCGGCCGATAGAATGCACGGAGCGAAGAACCTGTTCATGAGCGCGAAATGCTAACAGACCTGACCGCATCACAGACTGCCGCCGCGTGGCGGCAACGCGACCTCGCCGTGCTGTGGCACCCCTGTACGCAGATGCGCGAGCATCCGGACACCCTGCCGCTGCTGCCGATCGCGCGCGGCGAAGGCGCCTGGCTGATCGATCACGAGGGCAACCGCTACCTGGATGCGGTGAGCAGCTGGTGGACCAACCTGTTCGGCCACAGCGAGCCGCGCATCGCCGCGGCCATCGCCGCGCAGGCCACGCAGCTGGAACAGGTGATGCTGGCCGGCTTCAGCCACGCGCCGGCGGTGGAGCTGGCCGAGCAGCTGCTGGCGCTGGCGCCGCGCCAGGACGGGCGCGCGCCGCTGGCCAAGGTGTTCTACGCCGACAACGGCTCGGCCGGGGTCGAAGTGGCGCTGAAGATGGCCTTCCACTATTTCCACAACCGCGGCGAGACCCGCCGCACCCGCTTCGTCGCGCTGGAGAACGGCTACCACGGCGAGACCATCGGCGCGCTGGCGGTCGGCGACATCCCGCTGTACCGGCGGGTGTACGCGCCGCTGCTGGCCGAGGCGCTGTTCGCGCCCTCGCCCGATGCCTACCTCGCCGCGCCGGGGCAGACCGCGCGGCAGCGCGCCGATGCCGCCGCCGATGCGCTGGCCGACCTGTTCGACCGCCATCCGGGCGAGATCTGCGCGGTGATCCTGGAACCGCGCCTGCAATGCGCCGGCGGCATGCGCATGCACGATCCGGCCTACCTGCGCCGCGCGCGCGAACTGTGCGACGCCAACGGCGCGTTCCTGATCGCCGACGAGATCGCCACCGGCTTCGGCCGCACCGGCACCCTGTTCGCCTGCGAGCAGGCCGGGGTGATGCCGGACCTGCTGTGCCTGTCCAAGGGCCTGACCGGCGGCTTCCTGCCGCTATCGGCGGTGCTGGCCACGCAACACTTATATGACGCCTTCCTCGACGACAGCCGCGAGCGCGCGTTCCTGCACTCGCACAGCTACACCGGCAACCCGCTGGCCTGCGCCGCGGCGCTGGCCTGCCTGCGGATCTTCCAGCAGGACGACGTGATCATGCGCAACCGCGGCACGGCCGAGACCATGCGCGCGCTGTCGGCGCCGTTCAACGACCACCCGCACGTGGCCGACGTGCGCCAGGCCGGGATGGTGGTCGCGTTCGAACTGACCCGCGACGGCGACAGGCGCACCCCGTTCGCGGCCGGCGCGCGGGTCGGCCTGCACGCCTATCGCGCGGCGCTGCGGCGCGGCGTGGTGCTGCGCCCGCTGGGCGACGTGCTGTACTGGATGCCGCCGTACTGCGTGGACGACGAGCAGTTGGCGCTGCTCGCCGAAACCACCCTGGCCGCGATCGACGAGGCCGTGGCATGCGCCTGACCCGCTGCCATGTCGAGCTGCCGCTGCGCGAGGGCGACGACCTGGTACTGCCGGAGGACGTCGCCGGGCACCTGCTGCGCGTGCTGCGCTTGCGCGAGGGCGACCGTTGCGTGCTGTTCAACGGCGACGGCTGCGATTACGACGCCGAACTGCTGCAGGTCGGCAAGCGCGGCGCCAGCGCGCGGATCGGCGCGGCGCGGCCGGCGCACAACGAATCGCCGCTGGCGATCACCCTGCTGCAGGGCGTGGCGCGCGGCGAGAAGATGGACCTGATCCTGCAGAAGGCGACCGAACTGGGCGTGGCCGCGATCGTGCCGGTGTGGGCCGAGCGCACCGAAGTGAAGCTCGACGCCGCGCGGGTGGACAAGCGCGTGGCGCACTGGCGCAGCGTGGTCGTCTCGGCCTGCGAGCAATCCGGCCGCGCGCGCGTGCCCGCGCTGTCCGCGCCGCTGGCGCTGGCCGATGCCGCGGCGGCCGTGGCCGGCGAACAACTGAAGCTCACCCTCGATCCGCAGGGCGAGCACCGGCTGCGCACGCTGCAGATCGCCGGCAACGCAGCGACGATCGCGATCGGCCCGGAAGGCGGCTGGTCGCCGCGCGATCGCGCCACGCTGCAGGCCGCCGGCTTCGCCGCGCTGCGCCTGGGGCCGCGCATCCTGCGCACCGAAACCGCCGGGCTGGCCGCGATCGCGGTGCTGCAGGCGCAGCATGGCGACCTGTGAGCTGACGCACACAATCGTGTAGACATCGGCGCGGAAAGGTGCCGCGCAAAACGGCGCCGCAGCGCGCCTCGCGCTTGCGTATTCGCCTGGAAAACAGCGGTTTTTGAACAAAATCGCCGCCGCGCACGCGTTGACAACGAAGGACAAGCGCGACACAGTCGGCGCTCCTGAGCCAACACGGATCCCTCCGGTTTGGATCGATCAAAACCCTGTCACGCAGCATCGCCGTGCGGCGGCCTGCCCCGACGACGTCCGCACGCAGCACGACGCGCGCCCTCCGCCGCTACCGCATCCATCCGCTGCGCGCGCTCGCCGGCACGCAGCACGGCCGGATTCCGGACGCCGCATCCGCCGCTCGGCGGCAGGCGCGCGCTGCCGCCCGTTTCGATTCACCCATCGCGCCGCATCCGGGCCGATGGCGTCGCTTGCCCGCCGCCACGCCGGCGGGCCTTTCGTGTCCTGTGCATCTTTCGGAGACCGCCCGCTTGAATCGCATCCGCCTCGCTCCCCTGGCCTTCGCCGTCGCCGCCGTCCTGGCCGCGCCCGCCAGCGCCCTCGCCCAACAACTTCCCGAGCAACCGCGCGACGCCACGGCGCCGCCCACGGCCGACGGCACGGCCGCCACGACTAGCGCCCAGGCTTCGCCCGCGGTCCAGGAACTGGATGCGGTCAAGGTCACCGGCTACCGCGCCAGCCTGCAGAAATCGCTCAACATCAAGCGCAACGCCGACGCCATCGTCGATGCGATCTCGGCCGAGGACGTGGGCAAGTTCCCCGCCGCCAACGTCGCCGAATCGCTGTCGCACCTGCCCGGGGTCAGCGTCGACCGCCAGTTCGGCGAAGGCGAGAAGGTGTCGATCCTGGGCACCGACCCGGCCTTGAACCGGGTCCTGCTCAACGGCCAGAGCATCGCCTCCACCAGCTGGGGCGGCGATCCGAACAACCCGGACAGCCGCTCGTTCAACTACTCGCTGCTGGCGCCGGAGGTGATCGGCAGCGCCGAGGTGTACAAAAGCCCGCAGGCCAGCATCGACGAAGGCAGCCTCGGCGGCACCGTGATCCTGCACACGCGCAAGCCGCTGGAACTGGAGCCGGACCTGCTGACCGGCAGCGTCAGCTACGGCTACAACGACCGCTCCGAGGACGGCAAGCCCAACGCCTCGCTGCTGTACAACTGGAAGAACGACGCCGGCACGCTCGGCGTGCTCGGTTCGGTGATGCATTCGGAACGCTCGCTGCGCCGCGACGGCGTGGAGATCTTCGGCTACAGCGACATCCAGGGCGCCGGATTCCCCGATGCGGTCGCCGCCGGCAAGCAGGGCGTCTACCCGACCGCGATCAACAGCGCGCTGTTCACCCAGACCCGCAAGCGCGACGGCGTCACCGGCTCGCTGCAGTGGAAACCCAACGACGCGTTCGAGCTGACCTACACCGGCCTGTACGTCGAGGAGACCTTCGACAACGTCAACCAGAGCCGCTACGCCAACTTCGTCCCGGCCAACGCCACCGCGCTGGACGTGGTCGACGGCGTCGCCACCTCCGGCGCCTACGGCGGCAACGCCGAGACCATCCTCGATTCGTACGTGCGCAACACCACGGTCAAGACCAGCAGCAACACCCTGCGCGGCGATTGGCATGGCGACGGCTGGAACGTCTCCGGCCAGGTCGGCGCGACCCGCTCGGCCGGCGGCGCCGACCGCATCTACGGCCTCACCTTCCGCGGCAACGGCGCCTACGACTACGCGATCGACCATCGCAGGGTCGGCGTGGACTACGCCGTGCCGCCGTCGGCGCTGGACACGATGTCGGTGATCGGCGCCACCGTGAACCGCTATCCGAACCTGGACAAGGAACGCTACGCGCAGCTGGACTTCGACCACGACGTGGCCTGGGGCCCGATCACCAAGCTGCGGCTCGGAGTGAAGGCCACCCGCCACAGCACCGCCCAGGACATGTACTACGACAGCTTCCCGGCCGATCCGGCCACCACGCTGGGCGCGGTCTACGGCGGCGACACGCCCGGCGGCTACCTGGACGGCCTGTCGGTCAGCGACGACATGCGCCATTGGCCGCGGCAGAGCCCGGGCGCGCTGATCGGCTACGTCAGCGGCCTGCCCGGCAGCGATACGCTGGCGCCCAGCTACGGCAGCACCTTCGACGTGGTCGAGCGCAACCGCGCCGCCTACCTGCAGGCCGATTTCTCCGGCTACAACTACCGCGGCAACATCGGCGTGCGCTACGTCAACACCCGCGACGCGATCGGCGGCTACCAGTACGACGGCAGCGCCTATGCGCCGGTGCGCTACAACAAGTCCTACGGCGAATGGCTGCCGTCGCTGAACTTCGCCTACGACCTGTCCGACGCACTGATCCTGCGCGTGGCCGCGGCCAAGGTGATCGCCCGCCCGCGCTATGCCGACCTCACCCCCTACGTCAACGCCGACGACAACAAGCTCACCGCCAGCAGTGGCAATCCGGCGCTGGATCCGTACCGCTCCACCAACTACGGCGCGTCGCTGGAATGGTATTTCGCGCCCAACAGCGTGCTCGCCGGCGAGCTGTTCTACCGCGACATCTCCAACTACATCCTGCAGACCCTGGTGCAGCGGCCGCTGCACAACAACACCTATAACCGCGAGGACATCTACGAGGTGACCCTGCCGCAGAACTCCGGCGCGGCCAAGGTCAAGGGCGTGTCGCTGAGCTACCAGCAGGAACTGGGCGGCGGTTTCGGCGTGGCGGCGAACTACACCTATTCCAAGGCCGACACCCAGGGCGACTACAACCTGCCCTACAACTCCAAGAACAGCTACAACCTCAGCCCCTACTTCGAGAAGGGGCCCTGGGAAGCGCGGCTGACCCTGGGCTGGCGTTCGGCCTACTTCACCCAGATCGGGCGCCTGGGCGCGAACCAGATGACCGACGCCTTCACCCAGCTCGATGCGTCGGTGTCCTACGCGATCACCGACAAGGTCAAGCTGCAGCTGGAAGGCAGCAACCTGCTCGACGAGACCTACTACAGCTACGTCGGCCAGGAGAGCCAGCCCTACTACCTGTACAAGAACGGGCGCGGCTACATGCTCAGCGTGCACTTCACGCTGTAGTCGCGGCGATGGCGGCGGCGGCGCGGCCGCCGCCGCCATGCGCGCATGCCCGGCCGCGGCTTCGTCGCTGGCCGGCACGAAACGTCGCTGCAGGAGCGATTGCGCGCCGGCGACGGGCGCCGAGATCGAGAAGAAAAAGCCCGTGGCGACGGATCGCCGCGACGGGCCACGCGGCGCCCGCCCGACGCGGCCGCCTGCATGCGGGAGCGACTTCAGTCGCGGCGTGCGTTACCGACCGACCGGTCGCAACCGGTCCGCTTCGACGCCGCGAACCACCGGATCGCGACGCGCTACCGCTGCTGCTGCAGGAACCAGTTGGCCGCGCCGATCACCCCGAGCTGGCCGTGCTCCACGAGCTTCACCGGGATCTGCTCCAGCGCCGGACGCATCGCGCCCTTGTTCAAGTAGCGCGCGACGAAATCGCTGGCGGCCAGGAATTCGCCGATCTGCGGCAGGAAGCCGCCGGCCAGGTAGATGCCGCTCTGGATGCCGTACAGCAGCGCCATGTCGCCGACCACGCTGCCGAGCAGGCCGCAGAACGCCGACAGCGCCTCGCGCGCCAGCGCATCGTGCCCGGCCAGCGCCGCCGCGGTGACCTCGCTGGGCGTGGCATGCACCGGCGCAGCGTCGCGCAGTTCGCACAACACTCTATAGAGGTTGAGCAACCCGGGACCGGACAGGAAATGCTCCACCGGCACGTAGCTGCGCGTGCGCAGCAGCCGTTGCGCCATGGCCAACTCCAGTTCGCTGCCCAGCGGCAGGGCCGCATGGCCGGCTTCGGTGGCCAGCACCACGGCGCCGCCGTTGGCGGGAATCCAGACCGCCGCGCCCAGCCCGGTCCCCGGGCCGATCACCAGCGCCGGTCCGCGCTGCGCCTTGCGCGGGCCGGTCACGTGCAGCACTTCGCTGGCGTCCATTGACGAGGCCGCGTACGCCACCGCCTCGAAATCGTTGACCAGGTGCAATGCCTGCAGGCCCAGGCGCTCGCGGATCTCCGGCGGCGACAGGCTCCACGGCAGGTTGGTGGTGATCACCCGGCCGTCCTCCAGCGCATAGCCGGCGCTGGCGATCACGCCGCGGGTGGGCGCCGGCCCGGTCACCCCGGACAGGAACTCGCCGATGATCTCGGCCAGGCCCGGGTAGTCGGCACAGCGGTACTTGCGATAGTCCAGCACCTTGACCGGCGCGGTGTCGGTCGCGTCACCGCGCGCCACCAGGCCGATCCGGACATGCGTGCCGCCGACGTCGGCGGCGATGAAAGGCTCGGCGCGCGAGGCGGCCGCTCCTACTGGCGAACTGCTTGCAGACACGTATTCTCCCGTTGCGCCCGATGGGGCGCACGCCAACTGGCCTGTTGATCGATCGAGTTTCGGACCACTTTGACAACGTTGTCAAGGTGAATGTCGTCCAGTCTCGCCCTTCCTCGCTCCTTCACCATCGCCATCGTGGCGTGGTCGTTGTCCTGTCCGAACGGGTCACACCCATGCCATGCAGGGCTGTCCACCAGTGAACAGTTGTCGCAAAAAGTTCGCCGCAATGCACAAAATTACGAAAAAAGTGTGCTGCCGACCACAATGGGCGGGACACCGCAGATGCGGCAGCAAATGCACCCCTCAATTCTGCCCGCGGCATAATTTCCTTCGTAGACAAATACCTACGTCCAGCACTGGCGCCTTCTCCCACGCCATTGCGGTGCACTTGGCGGCAATCGCACCGAGATTTGTCAAGATTCCGTGAAGCATGTGTTGACAACGCTGTCAGCGCTATTACAGACTCGAATCACACAAATTTTTACAGCTTCGAGACATGGCACGTTCAGGGCCTGGAACCAGCACCGACTGCAGTTCCAGCGTCATGGCAAGCGCGTACCGGAGCCGTCCTACGGCGCGCGCCCGCGATGGAAAGCGGATCGCTTGCGCCACTGCCCGCCGGGACGTCCGGCGAGCACGGAATATCAGGACATGCACTGCTTGCTGTATTTGGTTTTGCACCAGGAAACAAAGGAAGGACCGGCGCTTCGGTGCCGCCGGCCGGCTACTTCCGCGTCAGCGACCGGACGACGCGCACCGAACGCGACACGCGCAGCCACCGCAAGGGGACGCGCCATACAGGCCGGGCAGCGGCCAGCACGCCGGAACACCGGTTGGCACCTCATGCCCATGTACCAACCCAGAGGTTTAGCCAATGAATAGCCGCACCACTACGTTAGCCATCAGCATCATGGCCGCGCTGTACCTGTCCGGTAATGCAATGGCGCAGGAAGCACCCGCTTCCGGCGCAGAGTCGAAGAACGTCCAGGAACTGGACACGATCACCGTCACCGGCTACCGCGCCTCGCTGGAGAAGAGCCAGGCAGTCAAGCGCTCGGCCAACTCCATCGTCGACGCGATCAGCGCCGAGGACATCGGCAAGTTCCCGGACACCAACGCCGCCGAGTCGCTGGCGCATCTGCCCGGCATCAGCGTGGACCGCCAGTTCGGCGAAGGCGAGAAGGTCAGCATCAACGGCACCGACCCGGCGCTGAACCGCGTGCTGCTCAACGGCCAGACCATCGCTTCGGGCGACTGGGGCGGCAACCCGTCCGACACCAGCGGCCGCACCTTCAACTACACCCTGCTGTCGCCGGAAATCATCGGCCTGATGGAGGTCTACAAGACCCCGGAAGCCCGCATCGACGAAGGCTCAATCGGCGGCACCGTGATCGTGCACACCCGCAAGCCGCTGGACCTGCCGAAGAACACCATCCGCGGCTCGGTCGGCTACAACTACAACGACCGTTCGGAAGAAGGCAATCCGCGCGGCTCGGCGCTGTGGAGCTGGAAGAACGACGACGAGACCTTCGGCGCGCTGATCTCCGCCACCCACGACAAGCAGGACATCGCGCGCGCCGGCATCGAGTTCTTCGGCTACACCACCGGCGCCGGTATCCCCGCCACCGCTGCCATTTCGGGCGACGGAGGTAACGTTGCTACTGCCAAGGTTCCGGCCGGCATCAACAGCGCCTACTTCCAGCAGACCCGCGAGCGCAACGGCCTGCAGGGCGCGCTGCAGTGGAAGCCGAACGAGCAGAACGAGTTCAACCTGACCGGCATCTACATCAAGGGCAAGTACAACAACTTCAGCGAATCGCGCTACGTCTGTCCGGCGTGCAACAGCGATCTGCAGAAGGTGACCAGCGCCAACGTCCAGAACGGCTACATCACCTCCGGCACCGTCACCGATGGCGCCGCCGGCCAGCCGTACGCCCAGCTCGACACCAACTATCGCGAGAGCGAGGTCACCACCAAGAGCGTGAACCTGCGCCACGACTGGTACGGCGACAACTGGGTGTTCACCACCCAGGTCGGCACCACCAAGGCGACCGGCGGCAAGAATCCGGAATACCTGATGAAGTTCCTGCTGCAGGACGGCGGCTACAACTTCAACTACGACGGCTCGCACACCGGCGTCACCTACGACAACAACAGCGCCTCCAACTGGGGCCTGGCGTCCGGCCAGCAGGCCGGCGGCGTCGAGTACACCACCACCGAGGACAAGGAAAAGTACTTCCAGTTCGATGCGGCCCGCGATCTGGAATGGGGCCCGTTCAACAAGGTGCTGGTGGGCTACAAGTACATCAACCACAACAACGGCCAGAACTCGCGCGGCAATGCGATCTTCGCCAACCAGGACGTGCTGCTCACCGATTTCAGCCCGGGCACCACGCCGGGCGGCCTGTACGACGGCCTGGGCGCCAGCGGCGACCTGGTCACCTGGCCGACCGCCAACCTCAACTCGGTGCTGGACTACCTGAAGGGTCTGCCGCAGCCCGCGCTGACGCCCAAGTTCGGCCAGATCTACGACGTCAAGGAAATCACCAGTGACCTGTACGCGCAGATGAACTTCGAGGCCGGCAAGTTCCGCGGCAACGTGGGCCTGCGCTACGCCGACACCAAGGACAAGTCGCAGTACTACCAGACCAGCGATGGCGGCACCACCTACTCGTTCCAGCAGGTCAGCAACGAATACAAGAAGCCGCTGCCGAGCTTCAACATCGCCTATGACCTGGACGACACCAAGGTGCTGCGCTTCTCGGCGGCGAAGGTGATCGCGCGTCCGCGTTACGGCGACCTGGCCGGTTCGTTCTCGCTCAACAGCACCAGCGGCGACCTGACCGCCAGCGGCGGCAACCCGGACCTGAAGCCGTACGAGTCGACCAACTACGACCTGGCCGCCGAATGGTATTTCGCCCCGTCCAGCATGCTGTCGGCGGAACTGTTCTACCGCGACATCGGTTCCTACATCGTCAGCACCACGACCACCGAGATCCTCAGCGACCCGACCAACGGCATCGTCAACCAGCCGTATAGCGTGACCCGTCCGGTCAACGCCACCGGCGCCAAGGTCAAGGGCGCGTCGCTGAACTACCAGCAGGCGTTCGGCTACGGCTTCGGCCTGCAGGCGAACTACACCTATGCCGAGTCCAGCTCCGAGGACGGCCTGAACCTGCCGTACCTGTCGCGCAACACCTACAACGTGATCCCCTACTGGGAAAACGGTCCGTGGATGGTGCGGGTGAACTACAGCTACCGCTCCAAGTACTTCACCCAGATCGGCCGCCTGGACTCGAACGTCTTCACCGACGAGTACAAGCAGCTCGACCTGACCGCCTCGTACGAGATCAACGACTGGATGAGCGTCAACATCAGCGCCACCAACCTGCTCGACTCCACCTACTACTGGTACAACGAGGTCAAGTACGCGCCGATCGGCATGTACAAGAACGGCCGCGGCTACCAGGCGCAGCTGAACTTCAAGTTCTGATGTAGGACTGGCGCGCCACCGACCCTCCACGGTGGCGCGCCCTTTTTTTGCCTGTCCGATCCACGCGACACCGCTACATGCAGGAGCGCAGCGCGCGCCACGCGTCCACCGGTCCGGGCGCGCAGGGCCGCTCCTACAATTCCCGGGCCGGCGCGTCCATGCGCCGGGACCGACTTCGACACAGGAGTGCAGTTCCATGACGTCCGAGACCCGCCTGCGCGCGGACCGATCCCGCCACGCCGGAGCTGTACGCAAGACTCTGGCAAGCAGTTTCTCCCTCATTCTCGCGTTGGCGGCCGTGTCCGCCGACGCCGCGGATGCGCCGTCGCCGACCGCGCCCACCGCCGCCACGCTCAGCCCCGACCAGATCGACCAGCAATGGCTGCAGGCCACCGCCGCGTACGCGCCCGAGCGCGCGCGGCTGGTCCGCGAAGCCGCCGCCGGCGCGCGCAAGGGACCGTTCCGTCCGGATTGGGCCTCGCTGAAGAACTACCGATCGCCCGGCTGGTACGACAACGCCAAGTTCGGCATCTTCATCCACTGGGGCGTGTTCTCGGTGCCGGCCTTCGGCAACGAGTGGTACTCGCGCAACATGTACCAACCCGACAGCAAAGAGAGCAAGGACTACGCGCACCACCGCGAGAAATACGGCCCGCAAGCCACGTTCGGCTACAAGGACCTGATCCCGCTGTTCACCGCGCCCAAGTTCGACCCGCAGGGCTGGGCTAGGCTGTTCCGCGATGCCGGCGCGCGCTACGTGGTGCCGGTGGCCGAACACCACGACGGCTTCGCGATGTACGACTCGCGGCTGTCGGAATGGACCGCGGCCAAGATGGGCCCCAAGCGCGACGTGATCGGCGAGCTGTCCAAGGCGATCCGCGCCGAAGGCCTGCATTTCGGCCTGTCCTCGCACCGCGCCGAGCACAACTGGTTCTTCGACGGCGGCCGCACGTTCGAGTCCGACGTCAACGATCCGCGCTACGCCGGCCTGTACGGCCCGGCGCAGATCCGGCTGCGCGGCAAGGACGACGCCGACGTCGCCAACGACTGGACGCCGGTGTCGCAGGCCTGGCTGGACGACTGGCTGGCGCGCACCACCGAGCTGGTCGACCGCTACGACCCGGAACTGATCTATTTCGACTGGTGGATCGCCCACCCCACCTTCCGCAGCACCCTGCCGACCATGCTGGCGTACTACTACAACCATGGCGCCGCGCGCGGCGACGGGGTGGTGGTGAACTACAAGCTCGGCGCGTTCCCGGACGGCGCGGGCACGCTGGACATCGAGCGTGGCCAGCTCACCGGCATCCACCCCACCCACTGGCAGACCGACACCTCGGTCAGCAACGCCTCGTGGGGCTACGTGGAGAACGACACCTACAAGACCCCGACCTTCATCGTGCACATGCTGGTGGACGTGGTCAGCAAGAACGGCAACCTCATGCTCAACATCGGCCCGCGCGCCGACGGCTCGATCCCCGACACCGAGCGCGACATCCTGCTGTCGATCGGCAAGTGGCTCAAGACCAACGGCGAGGCGATCTACGACAGCCAGCCGTGGCGCACCTACGGCGAAGGTCCGACCGAAGTGGTCGGCGGCACCTTCCAGGACACCAAGACCAAGCCCTACACCGCCGAGGACTTCCGCTTCACCACCGGCCACGGCGCGCTGTACGCGATCGAGCTGGGCTGGCCGGCCGGCGGCAAGGCGGTGATCCGCTCGCTCACGCCCGAGGACGGCGTGCGCGGCGTGACCCTGCTGGCCACCGGCAGGAAAGTGCCGTTCGAACAGCGCGCCGACGGCCTGCACCTGACCCTGCCGGCCAAGCCCGCCGGCGAACACGCCTACGTATTCCGCATCGACCTGCCCTCCCCCACCCGCTAACGGATATCCCCCGATGATGAAGCGATTCGCAGGGCTGCTGCTTGCCCTGGCCATGGTCTGCACCCCAGCCATGGCCAAGAACCCGACCGCGCTGTTCTATCTGATGAGCACGCAGAAATCGACCAACTCGTTCCTGGCCAACGTCGACAAGATCGACGTGGTGGTGCCGACCTGGTACGGCGTGGACCAGAACGGCCTGGTCAACGGCACCCCCAACGCCTACATCTACGACATCGCCAAGCGCAAGAAGCTGCGGGTGATGCCGATCCTGTCGATGACCACCGGCCGTGACGGCTTCCACAAGCTGATGCACGACGAGGACGCGAAGAAGCGCATGATCGCCTCGCTGCTGATCCACGGCAAAAAGCACGGCTACTACGGCTTCCAGTTCGATTTCGAGAACATCGCCTGGACCGACCGCGACGCCTACACGCTGATGGTCAAGCAGACCGCCGACGCGTTGCACAAGGCCGGCTTCAAGATGTCGGTGGCGGTGGTGCCCAACGCGCCGGGCTATGGCGAGGGCGGGCAGTTCTCCAAGTGGATGTGGGAATACTGGCGCGGCGCCTACGACCTGAAGGCGCTGGGCCAGGCGGTGGACCTGGTCAGCCTGATGACCTACGACCAACACACCCGCTGGACCACGCCGGGCCCGGTCGACGGCATGGTATGGATGAAGAAGCACCTGGACTACGCGCTGACCCAGGTGCCGAAGGAGAAGCTGTCGCTGGGCATCGCCACCTACGGCTACCGCTGGTACACCGGCAACCCGGTGAAGGAAGACGGCACCGAAGCGTCGAACATCTCGGCGACCTACATCGACGCCGACGAATCCTTCCCGCTGGCGATCGAGCAGAACGCCACCGTGCAGTGGGATCCGGTCGAGCAGGAGTCGTGGTTCTATTTCTACCGCGATGACATGCGCGAGTGGGTGTTCCGCCCGGATGCGCGCAGCTTCAAGGCGCGCTACGACCTGGTGAAGGACTACGGCCTGGAAGGCTTCAGCTGCTGGGTGCTGGGCGCCGAGGACCCGAAGGTGTGGGACGAGCTGCCGACCGCCTCACGCTGATCCACTACGATAGAGGCCCCACGGAACGAGATAGACCGCATGACTGCAGCAGGTGCACCCCCGCGCACGCCACACCGCCCGACGACCGCCCCGGCAGGCGTCGCGGCGGCCTCCCGTACCACGTGGCTGGGGCTTGCCCTGTTCGCATGCGCTGCGCTGCTGAGCGGTTGCGGCCGCGACGCCCCCGCTCCGGCGCAGACCGCCAAGCCCGCCGCGGCGCCGGCACCGGCCGCGCCGAAGCCGGCCAACACCGCGCCGTTGCCGCTGCTCCCGGCGCCGGCGCAGGTCAAGCGCGGCGACGCCACGCTGACCATCGGCACCGGCAGCACGCTGTCGGTGCCGACCGACGACGAGGCGGCCATGCGCGTGGCCCGGCAACTGGCCGCGCTGCTGGAACGCACCCGCGGCCTGGCGCTGGAGGTGCGCGCGGAGACCATTCCGCCGAACGGCAGCATCCGCCTGCAGATGAACCCCAACACCGGGGTGGATGCGCCGGAAGGCTACGCGCTGGACGTGGACGGCAACACCATGCTGATCCAGGCGCGCGACGAGCGCGGCCTGTTCTACGGCGCGATGAGCGCCTGGCAGCTGCTCACTCCCGACGCCGGCAAGGGCGAAGTGGAGGTGCCGGAGGTCAAGATCCGCGACTGGCCGCGCTTCGGCTGGCGCGGCCTGCTGCTCGACGTGGCCCGCCACTTCCACGGCCCGGACACGGTCAAGCACGTCATCGATGCGATGGCCGAGCACAAGCTCAACGTGCTGCACCTGCACCTGACCGACGACCAGGGCTGGCGCATCGAGATCAAGCGCTATCCCAAGCTCACCGAGATCGGCGCCTGGCGCATCCCGCCCGGCGCCGGCACGCAGGGCGTGCCCGACCGCTACGGCGGCTTCTACACCCAGGACCAGATCCGCGACCTGGTGGCCTACGCCGCCGCGCGGCACATCACCATCGTGCCGGAACTGGACATGCCCGGGCATGCGCAGGCGGCGGTGGCGGCGTATCCGGAACTGGTCGGCGTGACCAAGCAGCGGCCGAAGGTGTCGGTGGACTGGGGCGTCAATCCCTACCTGTTCGACACCGACGAGAAGAGCCTGACCTTCATCCGGGGCGTGCTCGACGAAGTGCTGCAGCTGTTCCCGTCGCAGTACATCCACATCGGCGGCGATGAAGCGGTCAAGGACCAGTGGGAGCGGTCGCCGGCGGTGCGCGCGCAGATGCGCAAGCTCGGGGTCAAGGACGCGCACGCGATGCAGGGCTGGTTCAACCAGCAGCTGTCCGACTACCTGAGCAAGCACGACCGGCGCCTGATCGGCTGGGACGAGATCCTGGAAGGCGGCTTGCCGGCGAGCGCCTCGGTGATGTCCTGGCGCGGCGTCGACGGCGCGGTGACCGCGGCCAAGCAGGGCCACGACGTGGTGCTGGTGCCGGCCGGCTGGCTGTACCTGGACAACCTGCAGAGCGCGCGCAGCGACGAGCCCAACGGCCGCCTGGCGGTGCTGCCGCTGCAGAAGGTCTACGAGTTCGATCCGGTGCCGGCCGCGCTCAGCGCCGAGGAAGCCAAGCACGTGCTCGGCGCGCAGGCCGCGCTGTGGGCCGAGTACATTCCCTCGGCCTGGCACATCGACCATGCGCTGTTCCCGCGCCTGGGCGCGCTGGCCGAGGCGGCGTGGTCGCCGATGGCGGTGCGCAGCTGGGACGGCTTCCTGCAGCGCCTGCCGGCGCAGCTCAACCGCTACCGCGCGCTCGGCATCGACTACGGCGACGGCGCGTTCGCGCCGGACATCGCCATCCAGGGCGGCGACAACGCGGCGCTGGACAGCGGCAAGGCCACGATTGCGCTCGGCAACCAGGCCAGGTTCGGCAGCTTCCGCTACACCACCGACGGCAGCGAACCCAAGGCCGATTCGCCGCGCTACGCGGCGCCGTTCGAGGTCGCGCTGCCGGCCACGGTGCGCGTGGCCACCTTCGCCGACGACGGCACCATGCTGGCCGCCCCGCGCACCCGCATCCTCGACCGCGCCGGCCTGCTCAGCCGCGACACCCAGGGCCTGAGTTCCTGCGCCGACGGCAGCCTGGGCCTGCGCGTGCCGCTGCTGCCGGACCTGCCGGGCAAGGACACGCCGGTGTTCAACGTCGACCTGTTCAGCAGCTGCTGGCGCTATGCCGACGCGCGCCTGGACGGCGTCGGCAGCATCCGCATCGACGCGGCGCGGCTGGCGCGCAACTACGGGCTGGCGCACGACCAGGTCAAGGTCAAGCGCTACCCGGCCAAGACCGCGCACGGCGAGCTGGAAGTGCGCCTGGGCGACTGCAAGGGCAAGCTGCTGGCGCGCATCCCGCTTCCGGGCGGCAAGGCGCTGGGCGAGCAGTTCTCGCTGGAAGCGCCGCTGCCCAAGCAGACCGGCACGCACGACCTGTGCCTGCGCTCCACCGCCCGCATCGACGGTCCGTACTACGCCATCGGCGCCGTCCATCTGATCGAAACCACCGCGCAGGCGCCCCCCGCCGCCGCGCGCTGACCCCTGGAGACCCCGCATGACCCAGCCGCACCGCCGTCCCCGTTCCGCGCCGCGTTCGCGCATTCCCGCCCGGCTTGGGCTGTTGCTGGCGCTGGCCGTGCCGGCACTGGGTCAGGCGGCGCCGCCGGCCTCGCTGTCGTTGCAGCAGGGCTGGCAGGTGCGGCTGGCGCCGGGCGAGACCCGCGCCAAGGAATTCCCGAAGGCGGCGCAGTGGCTGCCGGCGCAGGTGCCGGGCACGGTGCAGACCGACCTGATCGCGGCCGGCGTAGTGCCCGATCCGTTCTATCGCGACAACGAGGCCAAGATCCAGTGGGCGGGCCTGAGCGACTGGCAGTACCAGACCCGCTTCAAGGCCGACGCCGCGCTGCTCGCGCGCGAGCACGTGGAGCTGGTGTTCGACGGGTTGGACACGTTCGCCGAGGTCTACCTCAACGGCAAGAAACTGCTGACCGCCGACAACATGTTCCGGCAGTGGCGCGTGGACGCCAAGCCGCTGCTCAAGCGCGGCGACAACGTGCTGGAGGTGCGGCTGTACTCGCCGATCAAGAAGATCCAGCCGTGGCTGGCCAAGCAGCCGTACGCGCTGCCCGGCGCCTACGACTCGGCGTTCGGCGACGAACCGCTGGCGCGGCACAGCTCCACCTACGTGCGCAAGGCGCCGTACACCTTCGGCTGGGACTGGGGCCCGCGCATCGTCACCGCCGGCATCTGGCAGGACGTGCGCGTGGAAGCCTGGGACGCGTTGCGCGTGGACGGCCTGCACATCGCCCAGCAGCGCGTCGATGCCGAGACCGCGCAACTGCTGGCGCAGCTGGAGGTGCAGGCCGGCCGCAGCGGCGAGGTGCAGCTGGACCTGGACGTGCTCGGCCCCGACGGCCAGCGCGTGGCGCAGCTGAGCCAGAAGGCGGTGCTCGATCCCGGCAGCAACACCCTCACCGTGCCGGTGCGCATCGCCAAGCCGCAACGCTGGTTCCCCGCCGGCTACGGCAAGCAGGACCTGTACACGTTCAAGGCGCGCATCCGCGACGCCGCCGGCGACAGCTACGACGCCCAGCGCGTCACCGGCCTGCGCAGCGTCGAGCTGCGCCGCGAGAAGGACAAGTGGGGCAAGGGCATGGCGATCGTGGTCAACGGCATCCCGGTGTTCGCCAAGGGCGCCAACCTGATCCCGTTCGACAGCTTCCCCAGCCGCGTCGACGCCGCGCGCATGCGCGGCATCCTGCAGTCCACGCGCGACGCCAACATGAACATGCTGCGCATGTGGGGCGGCGGCCACTACCAGCCGGACAGTTTCTACGAGGACGCCGACCGCCTGGGCATCATGATCTGGCAGGACTTCATGTTCGGCGGCGCGATCCCGCCCTACGACGTGGCGTTCCGCGAGAACACCCGCGCCGAGGCCGAAGCGCAGGTCAAGCGCCTGGGCGACCACCCCAGCATCGTCATCTGGTGCGGCAACAACGAAGTGCAGACCGGCTGGGAGAACTGGGGCGACCGGGTCAAGTTCAAGCAGTCGATCGACCCGGAGGAACGCACCCGCATCGAGCGCGGCATGACCACGCTGTTCGGCACCGTGCTGCGCGAGGCGGTGAGCAAGTACGACAGCGACACCCCGTACTGGGCCACCTCGCCCGGCACCGACTTCGACGGCGGCGCCGACCAGCCCGACGATGGCGACATGCACTACTGGAAGGTGTGGGGCGGCCCGGCGCTGCCGGCCACCGAATACCTCAACGTGACCCCGCGTTTCATGTCCGAGTACGGCCTGCAGTCGTTCCCGGAGATGCGCACGATCCGCGCCTTCGCCGAACCCGGCGACCTGCAGCCGGAATCGCCGGTGATGCGCGCGCACCAGAAGTTCGACAAGGGCAACGGCAACCAGCGCCTGCTGCTGTACATCCGCCGCGAATTCGGCGAGCCCAAGGACTTCGAGAGCTTCGTCTACCTGAGCCAGCTGATGCAGGCCGAGGGCATCGCCCTGGCCGCCGAGCACCTGCGCGCATCGCGTCCGCAATCGATGGGCTCGCTGTACTGGCAGCTCAACGACGTGTGGCCGGGCGCCTCGTGGTCGAGCCTGGACTACTTCGGCCGCTGGAAGGCGCTGCACTACCACGCCAGGCGCTTCTACGCGCCGGAGCTGATCGCCGCGCTGCGCAACGACAAGGGCCAGACCGAAGTGTCGCTGGTCTCCGACCGCACCGTGCCGCTGGCCGCGCGCTGGCGCATGCGGGTGATGGACGTGTCCGGCAAGGTGCTGAGCAAGAGCGAGAAGCCGGTGACGCTGGCGCCGCTGTCCAGCGTGCGCGTGGGCAACTTCAGCGATGCGCAGCTGCTGCGCCGCGCCGATCCCAAGCGCAGCTTCGCCGTGTTCGAGCTGCTCGACGGCGCGCGCGTGCTGTCGCGCAACCTGGTGTTCTTCGATGCGGCCAAGCGCCTGCAGCTGCCCAGCCCCGACATCCGCAGCGAGCTGCGCGCCGACGGCGACGGCTATGCGATCACCCTGACCAGCACCACCCTCGCGCGCGAGGTGTGGCTGGCGTTCGGCGACCTGGACGCCACGCTGTCGGACAACGCGTTCGACCTGCTGCCGGGCGAACCGCTGACCGTGCACGTGCGCAGCAGCGCCACGCTGGAGCAGTTGCGCGGCGCCTTGCAGGTGCGCGACCTGGCCGCCACGCTGGCCGGCGCGCCGGCCGAGCCGGCGGAGGCGAAGTGATGCGGGCGGGAAACACACGCCAGCCCGCCATGCCGGATGAGGCGCACATCGTGCTGTTCGGCTCGCCGGCGTCGAGGGCGGCGCTGGGTGGGGCACTTTTGTGGGAGGGACTTCAGTCCCGACGTCGTACCGGTGACGCCCGATCGGGACTGAAGTCCCTCCTGCAGGTGTCATGCGTGCTGGGGCTGCTGGCCTTCCCCCTGGCCCACGCCGACGACGCCGAAGACCGCGCCGCCGCGCTGGTGGCGAAGATGACCCGCGAGGAAAAAGTGGCGCAGGCGATGAACGATGCACCGGCGATTCCGCGCCTGGACGTGCCCGCCTACGAATGGTGGAGCGAGGGCCTGCACGGCATCGCCCGCAACGGCTACGCCACCGTGTTCCCGCAGGCGATCGGCCTGGCCGCGACCTGGAACACCGCCCTGCTCGAGCAGGTCGGTACCGTCACCTCGACCGAGGCGCGCGCCAAGTTCAACCTCGCCGGCCGCCCCGGCAAGGACCACCCGCGCTACGCCGGGCTGACCATCTGGTCGCCGAACATCAACATCTTCCGCGACCCGCGCTGGGGCCGCGGCATGGAGACCTACGGCGAGGACCCCTACCTCACCGGGCAACTGGCGGTGGGCTTCATCCGCGGCCTGCAGGGCGACGACCCGACGCATCCGCGCACCATCGCCACGCCCAAGCACCTGGCCGTGCACAGTGGCCCGGAACCCGGCCGCCACGGCTTCGACGTGGACGTCTCGCCGCGCGACCTGGAAGCGACCTACACCCCCGCCTTCCGCGCGGCCATCGTCGACGGCCGCGCCGGTTCGGTGATGTGCGCCTACAACTCGCTGCACGGCACCCCGGCCTGCGCCGCCGACTGGCTGCTCGACGGCCGCCTGCGCGGCGACTGGGGCTTCAAGGGCTTCGTGGTCTCCGACTGCGACGCGGTCGACGACATGACCCAGTTCCACTATTTCCGCGCCGACAACGCCGGCTCGTCCGCCGCCGCGCTCAAGGCCGGCCACGACCTCAACTGCGGCCACGCCTACCGCGACCTGGGCCAGGCGATCGAACGCGGCGACGCCGACGAAGCCCTGCTCGACCGGTCGCTGGTGCGGCTGTTCGCCGCGCGCTACCGGCTCGGCGAATTGCAGCCACAGCGCAAGGACCCGTACGCGCGGCTGGGCGCCAAGGACGTGGACAGCGCCGCGCACCGCGCGCTGGCGCTGCAGGCCGCGCAGGAGTCGATCGTGCTGCTGCACAACCGCAACGCCACGCTGCCGCTGAAGCCGGGCCTGCGCCTGGCGGTGATCGGCCCCAACGCCGACGCGCTGGCCGCGCTGGAAGCCAACTACCAGGGCACCTCGGCCGCGCCGGTGACGCCGTTGCTGGGCCTGCGCGAGCGCTTCGGCGCCGCGAACGTAAGTTATGCGCAAGGCGCCCCGCTCGCCGCGGGCGTGCCCGGCATGATCCCCGAGACCGCCTTGCGCAGCGACGGAAAGTCCGGCCTGCGTGGCGAGTATTTCGACAACGTCGACCTGGCCGGCACCCCGCGCACGCAGCGCCAGGACCGCGTGGTCAGCTTCAACTGGGACCACGTGGCGCCGGCCAAGGGCGTGGACAAGGATCGCTACTCGGTGCGCTGGAGCGGCGAACTGCTGCCGCCCGGGCCGGGCGACTACACCCTGGCGGTGCGCGTGGCGCGCTGCTTCGACTGCAGCGGCCACGATCCGGTGCGGCTGTACATCGACGACAAGCTGGTCGTCGCCGGCAACGCCGAGGACAAGCACCTGCCGGCCGGCATGCACAACGCCGACGGCCGCAACGTCGAGACCGTGCTGCATTTCGACGACACGCGCCCGCGCCGCATCCGCCTGGAACTGGAGCATCGCGGCCAGGACCAGGGCGTGCGCCTGGAATGGCTGGCCCCGGCCGCGCCGCAACTGGCCGAGGCCGAACGCGCGGTCGCGCAGGCCGATGCGGTGGTCGCCTTCGTCGGCCTGTCGCCGGACGTGGAAGGCGAGGAACTGCGCATCGACGTCCCCGGTTTCGACGGCGGCGACCGCAACGACCTCGCCCTGCCCGCGGCGCAGCAGGCCTTGCTGGAGCGCGCCAAGGCCAGCGGCAAACCGTTGGTGGTGGTGCTGATGAGCGGCAGCGCGGTGGCGCTGAACTGGGCCAGGCAGCATGCCGACGCGATCGTCGCGGCGTGGTACCCGGGGCAATCCGGCGGCACCGCGATCGCGCAGGTGCTGGCCGGCGACGTCAACCCGGGCGGGCGCCTGCCGGTGACCTTCTACCGTTCCACCAAGGACCTGCCGCCGTACGTCAGCTACGACATGAAGGGCCGTACCTACCGCTACTTCAAGGGCGAGCCGCTGTTCGCGTTCGGCAGCGGGCTCAGCTACACCAGCTTCGCGTACACCGCACCGCACCTGTCCACGGCGACGCTGCAGGCGGGCGAGCGGTTGCGGGTGAGCACGCAGGTACGCAACAGCGGCAGCCGCGCCGGCGACGAAGTGGTGCAGGTGTACCTGCAGTACCCGCAACGCCCGCAGTCGCCGCTGCGCAGCCTGGTCGGCTTCCAACGGGTGACGCTGCAGCCGGGCGAAACGCGCAAGGTGAGTTTCGAGCTGGACCCGCGGCAACTGAGCGACGTCGATCGCGCCGGCCAGCGCGCGGTGCAGCCGGGCGACTACCGCGTGTTCGTCGGCGGTGGCCAGCCCGGCACCGGCGCCCCCGGCGGCGAAGCCGCATTCTCGATCCAGGGCAGCGTGCCCCTGCCGCGCTGACCAATGGACGCGCGGCGCACCGCGTTCCTGTAGGAGCGGCTTCAGCCGCGACCGTGCCTTGCCGGTAACACCCGGTCGCGGCTGAAGCCGCTCCTACAGAAAGCAACGCAACGCACAGCCGCCGCCGCGCAACCACGCACACCGACACCCCAGGAGTTCCCCATGCCCTCCCGCCGCGACGTCCTCCAGTTGCTCGGCACCACCGCCGGCGCCGGCCTGCTCGCCACCGCCGTCCCCGGCTTCGCCGCCGCATCCAGCGCATCGGCGACAGCGCTGGCCAGCAAGCGCCCACCGCCGGCAAAACGGCAGTTCGTCAGCGCCACCGTGGAAATGCACCTGCGCACGATCAAGGCCGACATCGCCGACCCGCGCCTGGCCTGGCTGTTCGAGAACTGCTACCCGAACACGCTCGACACCACCGTGCGCACCGGCACCCGCAACGGCAAGCCGGACACCTTCGTCATCACCGGCGACATCGAGGCGCTGTGGCTGCGCGATTCCTCCGCGCAGGTGCATCCGTACATCCCGCTGGCCAAGCGCGATCCGGCGCTGCGGCGCATGTTCCATGGCCTGATCCAGCGCCAGGCCGCTTGCATCCAGCTCGATCCCTACGCCAACGCCTTCCTGCCCGACGGCACCAGCCAGCGCCTGAAATGGTCGGTGGCCGACATCACCGAGATGAAGCCCGGCGTCGGCGAGCGCAAATGGGAAATCGATTCGCTGTGCTATCCGATCCGGCTGGCGCACGAATACTGGCGCGCCACTGGCGACACCGCGCCGTTCGACGACGACTGGCGCGCGGCGATGCACGTGGTGGTCAGGACCTTCCGCGAACAGCAGCGCCTGCACGACCGCGGCCCCTACCGCTTCCAGCGCCCCTCGCCGCTGGCTACCGAGACCCTGGTGCTGGAAGGCTACGGCCAGCCGACCAAGCCCAACGGCATGATCCACTCGATGTTCCGCCCGTCCGACGATGCCTGCGTGTATCCGCTGTTCGTGCCGGCCAACCTGTTCGCGGTGGCCTCGCTGCGCCAGTTGGCGACGATGAGCGAAACGCTGCACCGCGATGCCGCCTTCGCCGGCGAATGCCACGCACTGGCCGATGAGGTCGAGACCGCCACGCGCACCTTCGGGCAGATGCGCGATGCCGACGGGCAGGCGTTCTGGGCCTTCGAAGTGGACGGCTACGGCAACCAGCTGTTCATCGACGACGCCAACGCACCGGGCCTGCTGAGCCTGGCCTACCTGGGCTGCTGCGACCGCCGCGACCCGCTGTTCCTGCGCACCCGCCAGCTGGCGTGGAGCGAGCGCAACCCGTACTTCTACCGTGGCCGCGCCGCCGAAGGCGTGGGCAGCCCGCACAGCGGCATGGGCACGATCTGGCCGATGGCGATCATGCAGTACGCGCTGGCCAGCGACGACGACGCGCAGATCCGCCAATGCCTGGCCTGGCTGAAGAACACCGACGCCGGCACCGGCTTCATGCACGAAGCCTTCGACAAGGACGACCCCAGCAAATTCACCCGCGACTGGTTCGCCTGGGCCAACACCCTGTTCGGCGAACTGATCATCGACCTGCACCAGCGCAAGCCGCACCTGCTGAAAGCCTGACCACCACACCGCCTCCTGTAGGAGCGGCTTCAGCCGCGACCGGGCCTTACCGGCAACACCCGGCAGCGGCTGAAGCCGCTCCTACAGAAAAAACATCTCCCCTCTTCGCGCACACCCGAGGACAGCACCATGGCCACACGACGCGGTTTCCTGCAGGGCGCCATCGCCCTGGCCCTGTTCGGCAGCAGCGGCATCGCCCGGCTGGCGCAGGCGCGCGCCGGCAGCTACGCGCTGCCCGCCGACGCGCGTGCCAAGGCCGCGCTCACCCGCCACGTCGACGTGTTCATCGGCACCGGCGGCCACGGCCACACCTTCCCCGGCGCCACGCTGCCGTTCGGCATGGTGCAGCTGAGCCCGGACACCTACAACGCGGTATGGGATTCGTGCTCGGGCTACCACGAGTCCGACGGCTCGATCATGGGCTTCTCGCACACCCACCTGTCCGGTACCGGCATCGGCGACATGCTCGATTTCCTGGTGGTGCCGGCCACCGGCGAAGTGAAGCTGGTCCCCGGCCCACTCGACAATCCGGATGCCGGCTACCGCTCGCGCTACGACCATGCCGACGAGGCCGCCTCGCCCGGCTACTACCGCGTGCGCCTGAAGGACAGCGGCGTGCACGCCGAACTCACCGCCACCGCGCGCGCCGGCCTGCACCGCTACCACTTCCCCAAGGGCAAGCCCGCGCACCTGCTGCTGGACCTGTGCCACGGCATGCAGGACAAGCCCGGCATCCCCACGCGGGTCAGTGACGCGCAGCTGCGCATCGTCGATGCGCGCACGCTGACCGGCGGACGCCGTGTCCATCAGTGGGCGAAGGGCCGCCACATCTACTTCGCCATGCGCCTGTCGCGGCCATTCGCCACCGCGCAGCTGTATTCGGAAGACCAGCCGCTGGCCGCCGACGCGCGCCAGGCCGACGGCACCCACCTGAAGGTGGCATTGCACTACCCCGACGCCGCCGACGCGCCGCTGCTGGTCAAGGTCGGCATCTCCGCGGTCAGCGCCGAGAACGCCCTGGCCAACCTCGACGCCGAACTGCCCGACTTCGATTTCGCGCGCGTCCACGCCGCCGCGGTGGCCGCGTGGGAGAAGGAACTGGCGCGGGTGCGCATCGACACCGACGACGACGCGCAACGCCGCATCTTCTACACCGGCCTGTATCACAGCCTGCTCGCGCCCACCCTGTTCAGCGACGTCGACGGACGCTACCGCGGCATGGACCTGCAGCTGCACAACCTGCCCGCCGGCTACCACAACTACAGCACCTACTCGCTGTGGGACACCTACCGCGCCCTGCATCCGTTGCTGACCCTGGTACAACCCGAGCGCGTGCCCGACCTGGTGCAGTGCCTGGTGCGCGGCGCCAACGAATGCCCGGACGGCGTCGGCATCTGGCCGCTGCAAGGCGTGGAGACCGGCTGCATGATCGGCTACCACTCCGCGGTGGTGCTGGCCGAAGCGCACGCCAAGGGCTTCACCGGCATCGACTACGCCGCCGCCTGGCCGGCGTATCGCAAGCGCGCGATGGACGACACCACGCACGGCCTGGGCGAGTACCGCAAACTCGGCTACATCCCCAGCGACAAAGTGGACGAAGCGGTCAGCCGCACCCTCGAATACGCCTACGACGACTGGGCGGTGGCGCACCTGGCGCAGGCCGCCGGCGCCGCCAAGGACGCGAGCGCCTTGCGCGAACGCTCGCGCAACTACCGCAACGTGTTCAACCGCGCCAGCGGCTTCGTGCAGCCGCGGCTGAGCAACGGCGACTGGGCCGCCCCGTTCGATCCGCGCGCGATGGGCCACCTCACGAAATGGCGCGATTTCACCGAGTCCAACGCCTGGCAGGCCACCTTCCTCAACCAGCACGACCTGTACGGCTACATGGAATTGTTCGGCGGCCGCGACGGCTTCGTCGCCAAGCTCGACGAACTGTTCACCACCAGCTCCGAACTGCCGGCCGACGCACCGCCGGACATCGACGGCCTGGTCGGCCAGTACGCGCACGGCAACGAACCCAGCCACCACGTCGCTTACCTGTTCGCCTACGCCGGGCAACCGTACAAGACCCAGGCGATGGTGCGGCGGCTGCTGCGCGAGCAATACCACGACGCGCGCAACGGCCTGTCCGGCAACGAGGACTGCGGGCAGATGAGCGCCTGGTTCGTGCTCAGCGCCCTGGGCTTCTACGCCGTGGACCCGGTCAGCGCCACCTACGTGCTCGGCAGCCCGCTGTTCAAGCGCGCCGACGTCGACGTCGGCAACGGCCGCACCCTCAGCATCGTCGCCCACGGCAACAGCCCCACCAACGTCTACATCCAGCGCGCCCGCTGGAACGGCAAGCCCTACACCCGCAGCTGGCTGCGCCACGCCGACCTCGCCGCCGGCGGCACCCTGGAACTGGAGATGGGCCCGAAGCCGAATCCCGCCTTCGGCGCGGCCAAGGAAGACCTGCCGCCGTCGTTTGTTTGAAAGCCGGGATTGGGGAATCGGGAATGGGGATTGGTGATTCCTGCGCTCCGTTGTCCCCGCGCGCGTGATGCAGGCGAACTGCGTCGCGCGCGCCGCACCGGCTGCCGCCGTGTTTAATTCGCATTGCCCTTTTCGAGAGGCCCCCATGCCACGCAAGACCCTCGCTGCCCTCGCCCTCGCCCTGGCGTTCGCTCTGCCCGCTACCGCCGTGCACGCGGCCGGCGCCAACGCCTGGCCCGCCTTCGCCACCCAAGGCGAACACTTCACCCGCGACAGCAAGCCGTACCAGATCATCTCCGGCGCCATCCACTACCAGCGCATCCCCCGCGCCTACTGGAAGGACCGCCTGCAGAAAGCGCGCGCCATGGGCCTGAACACCGTGGAGACCTACGTGTTCTGGAACCTGGTCGAACCGCGCCAAGCCCAGTTCGACTTCAGCGGCAACAACGACGTCGCCGCCTTCATCGACGAAGCCGCCGCCCAGGGCCTCAACGTCATCCTGCGCCCGGGCCCGTACGTCTGCGCCGAATGGGAAGCCGGCGGCTACCCCGCCTGGCTGTTCGCCGAACCGGGCATGCGCGTGCGCAGCCAGGACCCGCGCTTCCTCGCCGCCAGCCAGGCCTACCTCGACGCCGTCGCCGCGCAGGTCAAGCCGAAGCTCAACCGCAACGGCGGCCCCATCATCGCCGTGCAGGTCGAGAACGAATACGGCTCCTACAACGACGACCACGCCTACATGCAGGCCAACCGCGCCATGTTCGTCAAGGCCGGCTTCGACCAGGCGCTGCTGTTCACCTCCGACGGCGCCGACATGCTGGCCAACGGCACCCTGCCCGACACCCTGGCGGTGGTGAACTTCGCCCCGGGCGAAGCGAAGAGCGCCTTCCAGACCCTGGCCAAGTTCCGCCCCGGCCAGCCGCAGATGGTGGGCGAATACTGGGCCGGCTGGTTCGACCAATGGGGCGCCAAACACGCCGCCACCGATGGCGCCAAACAGGCCAGCGAATTCGAATGGATCCTGCGCCAGGGCCATTCGGCCAACCTGTACATGTTCGTCGGCGGCACCAGCTTCGGCTTCATGAACGGCGCCAACTTCCAGAAGAACCCCAGCGACCACTACGCCCCGCAGACCACCAGCTACGACTACGACGCCGTACTGGACGAAGCCGGCCGACCCACGCCCAAGTTCGTCCTGTTCCGCGACGCCATCGCCCGCGTCACCGGCGTGCAGCCACCCGCCCTGCCCAAGCCGATCCGCTTCGCCGAACTGCCCGCCACCCCGCTGCGCGAATCGGCCTCGCTGTGGGACAACCTGCCCGCACCGGCCGCCACCACCGACAGCCCGCAGCCGATGGAGCGCTACGGCCAGGCCTACGGCTACATCCTCTACCGCACCACCGTCACCGGCCCGCGCAAGGGCAGCCTGTACCTGGGCGACGTGCGCGACTACGCCCGCGTCTACGTCGATCGCCAGCTCGCCGGCAGCGCCGAACGCCGCCTGCAGCAGGTGGCCGTGGACGTGGACATCCCCGCCGGCACCCACACCCTCGACGTGCTGGTGGAAAACGGCGGCCGCATCAACTACGGCGCCCACCTGGCCGACGGCCGCGCCGGCCTGGTCGACCCCGTCCTGCTCGACGGCAAGCCGCTGACCGGCTGGCAGACCTTCCCGCTGCCGATGGACGACGCGAACAAGATCACCAGCTGGACCACCGCCAAGGTCGAAGGCCCCGCCTTCCACCGCGGCACCGTCAAGATCGCCACGCCCACCGACACCTTCCTGGACATGCAGGCGTTCGGCAAAGGCTTCGCCTGGGCCAACGGCCACAACCTGGGGCGTCACTGGAAGATCGGGCCGCAGCGGGCGCTGTATTTCCCGGCGCCGATGCAGCGCAAGGGCGAGAACAGCGTGATTGTGTTTGATTTGGATAGTTCGGCGGATGCGAGCGTGCGCGGGGTTAAGACGCAGGTTTGGAATGCGCCGGGTAATTGAGTTATCTGCAGAGCGCGCCATCCAGTACTTCTGGAAGGCGCGAGATCAAATAACTTGTCTACAAATTAGGGCCGCCTGCGGTTCCGCCGAGCGGCGTCCAACTTGTGACAGCCGTCAACAAGTGATAGCGTCGGCCTTGTGCGGGATGCACTGGGGAATGGCTGTGGGTTTAGACGCAAGGATTAGGCGACGGCTCGAACCACGAAAGATCGAAACTGCAACACGTGCTGCTACGAAAAACGGCTGTATCGGCACGCTACACACCTGCTTTACACGCCATTTTGCCGCCGAATAGTAGTTAGATGCCAGCGAGGTATCGTCGTGACTTCAACGCTTGCTATCGCACTTGTATCATTGTCCCTATCCGTGATTTCAACCGGGATCGCGATAGCGAGCTATTGGCGCACTCGAAGCAATCAAACCTATGACTACGCGACTCGCCTGCATCTGGAGAATGAAAGCATCCAAGGCGGTAGCGGCCCAGAGGCTTTTCATTACTCTGCAGAATTGGTGAACGTCGGAATTAAGCCTGTAGAGATCCGCAACATATTCATTGACTATGGCGGGCAGTCCGAAGGCACTTACTACAAATTCAACGTCGAAGGTCTGTTCCATCTTCCTCCGAACGGAAAGCGTAGTGTCGGATTCTCCATTTCTAGAGAGGATTATGAGGATGTGTTAACAAAATTCGGCATGCAACAGTGTCTGTTTCGCTTGCGCGTTTGCTTCGTCAACGCTACTGGCGGCAATGTTGAGGCCACACGCAATCTCATGGGGCTGGGTCCGAGCGAGACCACCTTTTACGCGCAGCGCGGCGATGCAATCGTCTGAGCTGGCATCTAACAATTCATTCAAGCCGAACCCGCTTCGCAGGCCGGCTTAATTCAGGTGTTAGGCTGGAGAAAAACATGCGTCGCATCCTGCTAACCGTCCTTGCTCTTCTACCAGCTGTTGCCCTGGCAGGATTTCCATTTGAAGCGACGCTAGAAGAGATGGCAACCAGTGCGGACCACGTCCTGGTCGGCCGCGTGACGGGAGTAGACATGCTCAGCGGCTCCGGTAGGAAAATCCGCGACCCGGAGGCGCGAACTGGCCCCGGACTCAATAATCAAATCAGGCTGCGCATCGCTGTTGACGAGGTTATTGTCACAAATGCCCCGAAGGTCCCGCCAGTCCTCTACGTGCCACTAGCATCTCACCTCCATTACAGCCTTGGCCAAATCCAGGCTGCGCACGCCCAAGAGTCCGAGCAGCGGCTGATCCTTCTGAAGGGACCAGATTTTCAAGGCATCAAACCTGGGGTCTTTATGCGGCCGCTCCAGGACAAGGAAGAGGTGCTTGGCCTCCGTGGCTCCCGGGCGCCGCAGCTCCAACCTAACAATTCGTCCAAGCCGACGCCGCTTCGCGGCGCGGCTTAATCCAGGTGTTAGGCAACAATGGACAGAGGTTCGAAGGAATGCGATGAATGCCAGAGTCCATATGTCACCGCTGCCTCAAGCATGTCATCACTTTGCCCAGAGTGCGCTCATGTCCTTTATGGCACTACCAAGTGCTCACATGAGTTCATCTCGGGGCAATGCGTCATTTGCGGCTGGGATGGTTCTAGTTCGCTGTACATTCAATCGCTACTCCGGCCACCTACGTCGTCGGCCTAACAATTCATTCAAGCCGAGCCCTCTTCGTGGCTCCACGCCAAAACTGGAATTCGTCGGGCGGGTCGGTTTAATTCAGCTGTTAGGCCGCTAGGACAGTCATGCGCGTCTCGTACGTCACACGTCGATCTGATCTGGTTGTGTTCAACCTCATGCACCAGTTCCTGTCGCCCGGGTTTCAGCTCGTCTTCCTTTTGTTTGCCGCACTGATTGGCTACTCAGTCATAGCAAGCGGTTTGGTTGCTGCAGTATTACTTGCCGTGTTGGCGCACAGCATTCTGTGGCTGCTTCAAGCGCTGTTTCTCGCTTTTTATGTTGGCGGCCGGAGTGATCCGACGGTTCTCACCAAACACACACTGGAGCTTCGGGAGAACGGATTGCTGGAGGAAACCGCATTCAATAGGTCGGAGTTCTACTGGCGCGGCGTACGGTTGGCGGTGAAGCGTCCGGGGTTTTTCGCTATCTACGTGTCGGCCGGCTTGGCGCATGTTGTTCCTAACCGTGCGTTCGTATCGCCGAGTGATCGCGCGGCGTTCCAGAATATGGTTGAGTCGTACATCAGGTCAGCAGCGGCCTAAAATTCGCCCAAGCCGACGCCGCCTCGCGGCGCGGCTTAACTCAGGCATTAGACAGGGGAGAGACAACTTTGCCACTGAGAAATTCTGTTATCGCAGGTGTCTGGAGTGCGATCGAGAGATCGCCATTTTCTCCTGCCGACTTTCACGTAGTGACTGACGGCCGCGATTCGCTGCTCAAGATCACTTTCAGACACAATTCCGCGTACACGTTTGTCCTTAACAAGTCCGGCTCCGACAGCTACATGGTTCTAGCGGCACCGGGCGAGCATGAAACCCAAGAGTACGTACGCGTCGAAAATCCGTCAGAGGCACCGGAAAAAGTCCTGAACTGGGCTAGAAATATTCGGGACGAGTTGCGTACAACTATCCCCGTTTACTCCGAGCTCGATGAGCTACGGGAGACAATCGAAAGGCACGTCAAGGAACACGTCGAAAACCCTCAAGAACAGTTCAGTCAAGAGGAGGCTGACGAGCTGAGGGGCAAGCTTGATGACCTAATGACAAAGTTCCATGAGATGCAGGAGAGGCATGAACTAACACAGCAAGAGGTAAATCGGTTAAACCAAGAAATAACTGCCATCAAGGCAAATTTGAGCGGATATCCAAGGGGCACCTGGTACAAGACTGCTGGCAACAAGCTCTGGCTAGCCGTAAGCAAAGTTGGTACGTCAAAAGAGAGTCGCCAAATTATCGCGAAAGCCGCTCAAAAGCTCCTAGGGCTAGATGATTAAGCTCCTGTCTAACAATTCATTCAAGCCGAACCCGCTTCGCGGGTCGGCTTAATTCAAGCGATAGGCGCTGGGGGCCGTCATGGCAAGCCTGAAATGGGAGCCGACACAATGGCGCTGACTCGGGCCGACCTTGGGACAGACGATTTGCTCAAAGCGAGAATGTCTCTAAGTCATGTAATAAATGACTCTCACCCACTCTCAGCTCAAGACTACGAGTTGATCGGGAGATTTGTTCAGACGTACTGCTTCGCCGACCTTGAGTCGCGGCGAGTGATCAACCACCTCACTCACATCAGGAAGGGCGCGCCGACCGAGTTTGCGCTAAAGCTTAATGACAAAGACGCGCTGGATCATCTCATGGCCTGCGCTGAGACCTGCATTTGGAATCTTGATTTGGCGGAGGGTATCCGGAAGGCTGCAGAGATCCTGATGCAGCATCGCCACCTCCGCCATATGTTCGCGCACTGGGCCGGTCGGCGGGTTCCTGGTCATGACGCCTTGATTTTTTTCACAGCGAGCCTGGGCAATCAAAAGATCCCGACAGACGCAATGAAGTTTGAGGAGACCGATGAGCCGAACGTGCAGTACGGACTTATGCCTATATCTAACGTTCGTGAAGAGCTGAAGAAGCTCGAGGGGCATGTCAAGTACTTAGCGGCGATGGCTGCTCAACTAGAGGCTAGAGCGGAACAGATTGCAGAGCAATTCGCTCAAGATGTTGCGGATGGCAAGCTCTTGCTTAAGCCTTACAACGTTGGCGACAGGCGCGCCTAACAATGCGTTCAAGCCGAAGCCACTTCGTTGCGCAAAGGATAACGGGATCAGGTTCACTTAAAAGCCCATCTTGGTTTTTACGGCCAAAAACCATTTGACATCCTCAAAAACCAGTAGCAACATCCCCTCCAAGGAGCGTAGAAACTCCTCACAGAGCGGCACCCACCTCCGTCAAACCGGTGGGTTTTTTGTGCCTGTCCGCAGGCTCACTCCGACGCGCTGTCTGCGTCGGGAGGGCGGTGAATACAACACCCTTCGGGGAAATAAGCCCGCCGGCTCTGTGCGGTTTCTAACCTCCCGACATCCCGTCGCCGTTCGGCGCGGGCTTCTGTCTGCCAAGGAGGCTGTGCCATGCGTCAACCGTCATCCCGCCCCGCCGCTCCCCGCAAGCGCAAGTCGCACAAGCATCGCCACTGCCCGCAGTGGACGATCGCCGAATCGACGCTCATCCCCATGCTGACGCCCGAACAGGTCGCCGCCGCCGATGCCGCCGATCGTGCCCGCGCCTCGCGCGCGCCCCGCCACCCACGCCCGCCGCAGCAGTGCACCGTCGGCTGCGGCCACGCCGCCAACGGCGAGCGCACGCCGGCGCTGCGCCTGGGCGGTCGCTGGATGGAGGAACTGGGCTTCACCATCGGCAGCACGCTGCGCATCACCGTGCGCGATGGCGAATTGGTCGTCACGGCGGCCGGCAAGGGCTGAATCGCCCGGCGCCCGCCGGGGCACCCGTTGTGTGTGGCCACACACCCCCAGCAGATGCCGGCTTTTCGAGAGGCAGCGCCAGGCTGCACACGATGCGCTCTGCCGCCTCTAAGCCGGTCGCTGGAATCGTCATGCTCCTCCACTCACTTGGACAGGTGTGCCCACTGCAGGGCACCCAGCGGCGGTAGGCATCCAGAGCGCTTGCTGCCTGCTATTGAACAAGGTTCCCAAAGAAGTAGCGCTTCCCAACATCGAAACGCAGGGGCGAGGACATGTACTTGTCCAGGATGGCGGCCGCGTTGTGCGGCAGAAACTCGGCGTTTTTCCCGTAGAACCCCGAACAGTCGACGCCCGAGTACACCTCGAATTTGCGCCGCCAGAGCAGGAAGTCGCTCCAATCGATCCACTCGTCGGTGCCTCTAGGTACAAGCGCCTTTCTCATCAGCCAGACCTGCTTGTCCATATCGACGGGCTCGCCTGCCAGGACCGCGACTCGGTCGCTGCCATGGGTATCGCTCAACTCGGCGAGCCGCGCCTCGACCGCCCGCCTGTAGTCGGCCTTGCCCAGACCGGTATCGAAGAACGCGGGCTCGCCTTCACGGGCATCGAGCAGGTTGGAGATGTTTGCCTCGACGGCATCCCGGTCGGCGCGCCGGTCAAGCGAACACCAGGCTTCGACCATGTAGGGAATCAGCCAAAGCACCCCCGACCATTGCGCCGCCAGGCTCGCCTCGACGCGCAGATAGCGGGGCCCGTCGATCATGAGTTCGGCAAGGAACTCCAGGTCCGCATCAAGCCCTGCATCGGCAGTCAGACCCAGGCAGGCCGACACCAGTGTCGGATCGTTATCCTTGTCCACTATCCACTTTCTCAGCTGGGATATATGGCTGTAATCCCCCTGCTTCGCGCATTCGATGATCGAAGCAAGCGCGATCCAGGGATCGTCACTCGCGCATCCATCAGGCGACAGTATTTCCTCAGGCGCGGCGCTGGAATAGTGGTACCCGCGCTGTTTCCAATAGAAACAGTCCTGAAGAAATTTCGGTCTTGGGCGATGCTTGTAGGTCGTGGTGCGCATCGCTTGGGCTTCGGATCTATTGGCGTTTTGCTTTGAAGTGTACTCAACTACGCTCATGGCCGATGGTGCGCTAAGCTGGCGACCCACGCTGCTCGACGGCAAGCCGCTGACCGGCATGCAAACTCTTCCGCTGCCGATGGACGATACGAGCAAGGTTCAGGGCTGGACCATGCCAAGGTCGAAGGTCCGCCTTCCACTGTGGCGGCGCCATCAAGATCGGCGCGCCCACCGCACGTCCCTGGATATGCGCGCCTCCGGCCAAGGGCTCCGCCTGAGCCTGCGGCCGCGATCTTGGCCCCCGCGAGAGATCGGCTCGCAGCAGGCGGCTGTACTCCCGTGCCGGTGCAGCGCAAGCGACAACAGCGTGTACAACCGCCCTACAACCTCTATTTTCAAGGAAGCGCCACATGCCTGACACACCGTTGAATGGCCTCATCATGCGCACTGCGGTGGTGCGCCTGCCCGGCCTTGGCTATATCTATGCCGCAGACCCCAAAAAAGAAGCCGATGAGATTCCACACGCCATTACGTTCAAATACAAGGACGGCACTTTTACCAGAGGCGAGGCCAACTACGATGCCCATTCGTTAGCCGTTGTTTCTCAGCCTGAGCTTGGACTCATCGCCGTATCTGGCACCGGCCATTACTCAGCCATCATGGCAAGCGGCACCACTACCGGCGACATATTCGACGACAGCACACCTGCACCTCAAGAGCCGAGAACGGGCGGCATTCGTGGCGTGGCGGCGATCGACGGACAGGCCTTCGCGGTCGGCCTAAGGGGCATGGTGTACCGCTTTGACGGCCCAAAACGCTGGATACGGATCGATGATGGCTTGCCGGAAACGTTCGATGCGCAGGCGATTCATGGCTTCTCAAGTGCAGAAATCTATGCAGTTGGCCGGGATGGCGCGATATGGCGATTCGATGGCCAGCATTGGCACCCTTGTGAATCGCCAACGTCGGTGACGCTCACATCGGTCAAGTGCGCGCCTGATGGAACGGTGTACATAGCCGGCCATCGCGGTGTGCTGCTGCAAGGGCGCAAGGATATGTGGAGCGTCATCGATCAAACGGCAGTCTCCGATGATATCTGGGATCTGGAATGGTTCATCGATGCTCTTTACGTCTCCACCCTGTCGAATGTCTATCGACTGAAAGAATCGCAGCTGGAGCCTGTGGACTTCGGCGATGATCGTCCAGAGTCCTGTTACCAGCTGAGCGCCGGCAATGGCGTCATGTGGTCGAATGGCGAGTCCGATCTTATGTCTTTCGATGGAGCTGAATGGACGAGGATCGTTTGAGCAACTTTCTGGCTTTGGGCAATGGGCCTTCCCCGATAGAAAACAGGGGTCAGCGTGCACTTTCGTCCCCTATCAGCCTGACCTTCCGCGGCCTGCCCATTCGCGCAGCGGGCCCGACGCGGCGGCCAGCTGCAGCTCGATGGCCGCACGGAAGCGCTCGTTGCCCAGCGCATGTTGGCGCTGCAGGTTGAGACGGATGGCAACCGTTTGAAAACCTGGAGTCAGTGAAAAACTGGGGGCAGAGTGTACTTTCCTCCAAGATGTTGGACGACACTTGGGAGGGCACCATCCTGGGATGTGTCGCTCAACTTCAGCACGTGACACTTGGCAGTTTTGTCGGATGGCGCGCTGAGCCTACTTCGGGCACTGACTACCGTGGCCCACGCCCGCTCCTCTGATGGATGAGTTTTATACCTAACGACGCCGCGCGGCGCGGCGCGTTTTAATTCAGACGTTGGGGACCGCAGGAACGGGTCAGGTTGACTTCTAAGTGAACCTGACCGCATTACATTCCAGACGCTGCGCTCACGGAATTCGATGTTCCTGATCCCGCATGGCGGAGCACGCCTGCGCGCACCTCAAATCGACAGACACAGCTTGCCGAAATGCTTGCCCGCCGCCTGATGCGCAAATGCATCGGCGATGTCTTCCAGCGCGAATGTCTGGTCGACCACCGGCTTGATGCCGGTTGCGTCGATGGCGCGGACCATGTCGCGCTGGTGGCTGCGGCTTCCGACGATCAAGCCCTGCAGGGTCTGGTGGCGTTGCATCAGCGCCACCGTCGGCACCGGGCCGGCAATGCCGGTCAGCACGCCGATCAAGGCGATATGTCCGCCGATGCGGCAGGCCTGGATGGATTGCCCCAGCGTGTCGGGGCCACCCACTTCGATCACGTTGTCGACGCCACGGCCGTTCGTGTACTCGAGCACCTTGGCCGCCCAGTCGGTATCGCGCCGGTAGTTGATCGTGAAGTCGGCGCCTAGTGCCTGCGCACGTGCCAATTTCTCGTCGGAGGACGACGTTGCGATCACGGTGGCACCCATCTGCTTGGCGAACTGCAGCGCAAAGATCGACACGCCCCCCGTGCCGAGCACCAGTACGGTGTCGCCGGCCTTCAGGCGCGCATCGACCACCAGCGCCCGCCACGCGGTGAGCCCGGCGGTCGTCAGCGTCGCCGCTTCGGCGTGGCTGTAGCCGCGCGGTGCGTGCGTGAACCAATGCGTTGGGCGAACGACGTATTCGCGCGCATAGCCGTCGACACCGTCGCCGGGCACGGTCGCGAAATCGGCGATGGTCGGCCCGCCATCCAGCCATGTTGGGAAGAACGTCGAAACGACCGAATCGCCTACGGCAAACTCGTCGACGCCTTCGCCAACCGCCTCCACCACGCCGGCGCCGTCGGACATCGGGATGCGACCGTCGACGCTGGGCATCCGGCCAGTCACCACGCCCAGATCGTGGAAGTTGAGCGAGCTTGCATGCACACGCACGCGGATTTCTCCGGCGCCCGGTTGGCCGGGGTCGGGTAGATCGACGAGGCGGAGCTTGTCTAGGCCAGCGGGCTGACGCAGGGTGATGGCTTTCATGAGTACGGCATCCTTGGTGGAAAGGTGGCGAAGGGCGGCGCTGCACCATTTGCAGCGCTGCCGCATTGCAGGCATTGTCAGCAGGTACCTCCCACATCGCAAGTACGTACAATTTTCACTGGTACTATCAATTTTGTAGGTAAAAAACCATGCGTCTGAAACGTCTAGACGGCAAGAGCGGCTGCGCGGTCGAAGTCACGCTTTCCGTGATCGGCGGCGTCTGGAAGCCCGTGATCCTGTTCCACCTGCTCTCTGGAAAGAAGCGCTTCATGGAACTGACGCGCCTGATTCCGAACGCCACGCAGCGCATGCTGACGTTGCAGTTGCGCGAGCTCGAGGAGGACGGCGTCATCGTGCGGCACGTCTATCCGCAGGTGCCGCCCAAGGTCGAATATGCGCTCACTCCGCTTGGCAGATCCCTCGCCCCGGTATTGATCAGCCTTCGCGAATGGGGCGAGTCGTACCGCACCAGCGAGATGTCACGTGCGCCGGCCGAAGCTCCGGGATGCACGCTTGGCGAGGCAATTGTGCCCTGACGCCACGCGAGAGCTTCCAGGAAGGAAAATCGGGAAAACAGGTGCAGGAGTGCACTTCCTCACCTGTCAGCCCGACCTTCGGTAGCCCATTTATTCGCGCGGCGGGTGCGACATGACGGCCGAGCTGCCGCTCGATGGCCACACGGAAGCGGTCATTGCCAGCGCACACGGCTCGTCACCCAATACATAAGCCTGTACGGCGATGACCAGCCTGTCGGTGCCCGGCTATACGATATGCTGAGCAACACCGGGGATATCCAGCCGCACGTGCAATCCCTCGCCATGGGATCGGATCAGAGTCGGCGCATTCAAACGATCTACCCATCAGGCAACATCGATAACCTGCGTAAGGGAAGTGTGGCCGCCCCGGCTCAGCTTCAGATCAAACGGTAAAAATGGCGAACCATGAGGTGACATATGAATGCGTCGAAAGCGCAAGATCAGACCGACCTCAAGAACCTGCTTGATTCGTTCATCAAGACATTGACGATTCCACTGCCAATTTTGCTTACGCTCATTGCTGCTGCCACTGTTGTTTCCGAAGACATTCCCCTAGCAGGCGCAAAGCTTCCGAGAATAGCAGGCGTCTATCTATTATTCATGTTCAATGGACTATTGATGTGGCACGTATGCCGCCTCGCGTTGCTCATCGATAAAAAAATCAAAGTCAGCCGCGAACCAAGCAAGCCGATTGCAACACTAACTGAAGATGCAAGCCTCTTGAATCCATTTTTTCTCGCCAAAGCCGATGGCGACTGGCCCAGCAGGTTTGCTTCACAGACAATATTCTCCTTACCCAGAATCTCGGTCGGCGCCCTGCTTGGCTTTCAATTCCTAATGATATTCCCGCCCGCACAGCATATTCCGGAGAGCTTGCTGGCACTCGGCGCTCTAGCAGCAGCCCTCCATTTTGGAAATTTATTTGCCATGCTCAACATAGCCGGAATACTTTGGACTCATATTGGAAGAATAAAATCTCTATCGTTCATAATTAGCTATCTCGTCGGTGGTTACGCAGCATACAATGTCGCAATAACTCTTGGATATTAAAGAAGCCGATCTCTCACTAGGAAAACAGGGGAACAGTGAACCTCCCCCTAAGATGCTGTACGACACCGACAGCCCTCCCCCCTGCAATGTCGCAGCATATATTTTTTCGTGCCAGACAGACCAAATCAGCTCAGACGTTAAGCGCTCATGTCACTTCTAGACTTTCTTTGGCATACACCCATCAGGCTCGACCATCCTATCTTCGGACTTATCATCCTAGAAAAAAGAGGCAAGAAAGGCTTTTACTGGATGCATGACGCATACGAAGACGATGACATTTCAGTATCAATCGACTCTCTGGATACCACCCCTCCTACAGAGCCGCAGGCGGAATTCTTCAAAAAAATTACTCTCGACCCCGACATGGCCTTTTCACAGGTAGCTGAGCTAATTGTCCCCAGGCATGAGCAGTTCTTCGGAAGGCCCTTTCCGGCACAATGGCGCTCGGCGCTTAGACTCTGCGGCGTAGGCGTCCCGCTCCATGGAGTTGAGACTCAACCCTGGGACATCTCCTTTGAGTGTCTAACCGACAATTCCGGGCATATCTTTACCTGCTACTTCGTCAATGGGTGTCCGTCTCATGTGTCATTGGATACGTAGCTCGCTCAATAATTCATTCAAGCCAAACCCGCTACATGTCAGCTCGATAGAACGCCATCACAAGCACCCAGGCCAGGTGGACCAGTGTGCGACGGATGGGCGCTCTATCTGCGGCTCGCATCATGCGGGCATGCTCTGCAGCACACGTTGAAGCACCGTCGCTGCGGCCTGGGGCTTGCCGAGCGCAAGGCTGCGAGCGGACATGGTTCGCAATTTCGCCCGATCGGCCATCAGTCGTTCGACCTTGTAGTCAAGGCCAATTGCATCGTAGGCCAGCCATGCTGCGCCCTCTTCCATCAGGAAGCCTGCGTTGTGTTCTTCTTGGCCAGGGATCGGCGAGATCAGCAGCATCGGCTTGCCCAGCGCCAGGCATTCGGACACGGTGAGGCCGCCGGGCTTAGTGACGACCAGATCGGCAGCTGCCATGAGCTTGTGCATCTCGTCGGTGAAGCCCACAGCAATCATCCGGCCCGGATGGCGAAGCGCCAGCGCCGCGAGTCTGGCGTATGTTTCGGCATTGCGACCCGCCACGGCGATTACCTGGAAATCGCTTGCCATGCCCAGGGCACGTTCGACCATGCTCGCAAGATCGCCAACGCCAGCGCCGCCTGACGCCATCAGAAGCGTGGAGCGCGATGGATCCAGACCCAGGGCTGCCGCGCAAGCGTCGCGCTCCAGCGTCGGTGCGTCGGGCTTCGAGAATGCCGGCATCACCGGAATTCCTGTGACGTGCACACGGTCGGCCGGAATGCCGCGTGCGCGAAGCCGGAATGCGACCTCTTCGTTCGCCGCCAGGTAGCCGGTCATCTCGGGAACGAGCCACATGTTGTGCAGGTCGTAGTCGGTGATCTGCAACCAGACGGGGTAGTCGAGACGAGCGTTTCTGCGTTCGCGCATCAGCAACTCGGCCGGCAGGAAGTGGGTGCAAATCACAGCATCGGGCTTCGCGTTTCGAATCTCGCGCAGCAGCGCGCCGGTGCTCAGTCGCTCGATGCCGCGGCGCAAGCGCTGCGACGCCGCGTGGTGCGGCGTGACATCGCTACGCTGATGCAGATACGACCAGAGTTCGGGCGCGCGATTCACGAGTTGGATGTACCAATCGGTGTAGATCCTGCGGAATGCCCCTGACACATGGGCCATGGTGTCGATATGTACAGCCGTGCACGAGGGAGCGAAAGAGTGTGCGGCGGCAACAAGCGCCTGTGCTGCGCGCACGTGGCCATTGCCGGCGCTTACACTGAGGATCAGAACTTTGGTCATGGCTGGAGGTCGGCGTGGTCGGTGTCGGGTATGAAACTGGGAGACGGGGCACAGATCCTGACGTTTCCCAGCCTTAGTTCTTATCAATCAACATTGTGCGACGGCTTTTGTCTGAAAAAGCACTCGCATGGTGCATCCTCACGGTTACCGCACCGATAGGGATCGCTAACAACGGGCCAGAGGAAATATCAATTTAAATCGCATATTTCCTCCGCCCCACCGCCGAGTCCCGCTGTTGCCCTTAACGTCAGGTCGACTTACGGCGCCAGATACCCGCTCACGTCCTCGGCAGTGCGCTGCATGTCGATCGCCAACAGGTCCTTGAGGATCGCCGTGTGGCCGGATCCAGCAATCACCAGCACGCGGTGGCCGGGTTGAGCGACCTTCTGCACGTTGGCATACATGCGGAAGTTGCGGTGCCACCAACTGGCCGCAGCGTCGGCACCGGCAAAGCTGCCACCGGCATCCACGGCATTGGTGCTGATGTAGAGATTCTTGTTTTCCCGGTCGCGGGCGGGATCGTTGGTCAGGCGCAGCAGTTCGGCCAGCGGCAGCGTCGATTGCTCGCGGTCGGCGCGCGCGGAAAGCGTCTTGAACGTGGCATCCATCGTCGCCTGCATTGCCGGGTCGTTCGCCTTGATGTAATCGAACATCGGATCGGCTTCCCAGCCGATCTGGCCCTCGTCGAAGCACGTTACTCCCGCAATCCCCGAGGCTTTGGCGACGCGGAAGCCGATTTGGTGGACTTCGTTAGCCGGCAGGGCCGACTGACCGTCGCGGTAGCGGGCAAAAGCTGCGTCGTAGTTCGCCTGCTCGGACGGCTCGCATTCCACCAGGACGTCGGTGGGTCGGAACGCGGCGAGCCGCGCGGCAAGGCCCGCGAGGTAGGCCTGATTGTCTTTCGACATCACGTCGGAGACCTTGAACTTCACCATGTCTCGCCCCGGATTCTCGAAGTGGAACGAGCCAAACATCATCACGTTCGCCGGAGCGACGGACGTCTGCGTCGCGGCGGCCGCGAGCCCGGGCAACGTGGTCAGGCAAGCGGACAACGCGGCGACAAGAAATCGACGGGCGTTCAAGGTGTTTGCTCCAGGACGGTAAAGCCGATGGCGGCTCCGGCATTAGAGCACTCGTTCGAGCGTTGGGCATAGGGGTCGCCGATCGCCGGCTTGGGCAAACAAACAGCCGGCACACGCTCTCGCCATTGTGCTGCTGCTTCTGCTATCACGTCCAAAGGACTCAGCGCTTTGCCTGCTGCTATCCGCAAAGCGCATCCGCATGGCCACAGGACACTTACTCGCCGCGGCTAAGGCCGATGCCGGTACGCTCGTAGTCCGAGGAACACCGGGGCCAGAGCACGCAATGCACTCTGCCGCCCCCCCCCCAAGATTGCACGACCTGGCATCGCTGCTGGACAATCGGGTGCACGACGTCGGAATCCGATTGCCTGACAGGAAGCAATGAGCATGGACTTGCAGGACCACCGCACCTTCGATTGGCTGAAATTCCCAGAGGGGCGCGCCAGATTTTCGGGCTTGGTGCGAGGCGTTGACGAGCTTGGGCACGAGACGTTCGCTGTCGAGGTAGATGGCAACGAGTTCTTTGGAGAAATCCAAACAGCCTTCTTGCCCAACAACAATGACTACAACATTGAAGTGGTCTGCTTCGGCTACGGTAGCGAAGAATATCTCGGCATGCCGATGCCTGATGGATGCCAGATCTTCTCGCCAGCTCAGATCGACACCATTCAGGCACTGGCTGTTCAACTGATCGCTGCTGGCACTCAATTTTCGGATAGACCGTCTGTATTGACGGAATACCCAAATGCCCACTTCATGGGCCAGGTCAGCTTCAAGGATGGCTGGGCTTTGGTCGCGGATGTTTGAACCACTTCCGTTCACAACCATGGGGTCTTTCTTGAAATCCCCTCTGTGATGGCAGAAGCTATCCCGGAGTCGTAGAGTAGGGCTCGCAGGTCGATCTTCAGGCGAATCGCCTGACCGGACCTGGCAACTGGAAGCCCGCTTGCGGGGTTGTATTTCCGATGATCCAACATGGAAGACTAAGCATGGACCTATCCAACCACCCCACTTTCGATTGGCTGCAGTTCCCAGAGGGACGCGCCAGGTTTTCAGGCGGCGTGCGCGGCATCATGGATGAACAACGTCATGAGACGTTCGCCGTCGAGGTGGATGGCGAAGATTACTTCGGCGAAATTAGAAGAGCCTTTCTGCCGAATCACAATGACTACAACATTGAAGTCGTCTCATTTGGCTACGGCCGTGACGGTGACATCGGCATGCCCATGCCAGGCGCATGCCGAGTCTTCACGACAGCAGAGATCCACGCTGTTCAGACACTAATCGTTCGGCTGATCAATGCTGGCACACATTTTTCGAATAGACCCACGCTGCTGAACGAGTATCCGAATGCCCACTTCATGGGTGAAGTTTTCTTCAGGGACGGCTGGGCCTTAGTCATGGATGACGGGGTACGCCATGAGTGACGACTACTCCAAGCATATCGAGCAGATAAAGAAGGCAACTTCTCTTGAAGAAATTCAAGCGATCGCGCGCCAGTATCCTGCCAAAGCCATAGGCGAAGGGGGCATTCTCTACAGTCGCCCAGTCGGCGACGTTTCATCCGAGGTGATTGCCAAGGAACTCGCGAGTAAGACCGGCGAACCTATCATCAACAATACTGCGCGGGCACGGTTCCTTGGCAACAAGGATGTCGAAATGGCCATCGCTGACGCAGCTGAGCGCATATTCACGGTGCAAGGACAAGATCTCGATCAAGTCGAGAAGTCCGTGGCAGACTTCCTGTATGGCAACCCGAAGGCGGCCGCTCGAAGCGCCACTTCACTGGAAGGCTCTCTTTGGGGCGAAGCCTCCAACGAATTCGCGGGTTCGCTGCGCGGTGACATCAAGGTAGTCGCCACCAACGCCAATGTAGAGCGTGTCTTCGGCAAGGTGGAACTGCCTGCGGTGTTGGAGAACCCCAACGTCCGAACCCTGGGCGGGCAGCCGGTAAGCGAACTGAAAGCGCTCTACGCCCAAGGTGGCGCCGATGCCGTACTGCCCAAGGTGCAGGCGCAGTTCATCGAGGCGGCGCCCAAGGGCATCTTCGTGTCGCCCGAGAACGTTGATCCGAAGATCACCAAGGTCACGATTTCACGCGAGGCTGCCGCGACCCTCGGCGCAGATGCCGCCAAGTTCCCGCCCGCTGCCGAACTGGCAAACGCGGGCCTGACCCGTGCGCCCACCGGATTCAGCACGCCTGCGGCGTCGGTGGGAGAAGCGGCTATCACCGGTGAGGCCGTGGCGGCGTCCAAGGGCCTGCGCCCCGGCATGCTGGCGAAAGGCGGGACCGTGATCGCGGTGGCCGCGCTGGCGTACGACTTCTCCACCACCGGCCATCAGGTGGTGAAGCTGGAAGCGCAGGGCAATACGACAGGCGCCGAGTCGGCCAAGACCCACTTCATCGGCCGCAATGTCGGCGGTATCGGCGGGGGCATCGCCGTGGGCTTCCTGGCCGGTGCCGGCTATGGCCTGGCGGGTGGCTCACCGAGCGGCCCGGGCGCGCTCGTCACGTCGGCGATCGGCGGCGTGGCCGGTGGCGTCGGCGGTGCCTTCCTCGGCGAGAAATGGGCGCAGCAGGAGGACATCAAACGGGTCTTCACCCAGCAGGACCGGGACGGCAACGAATGGAGCCGCGACCCCAACGATCCGAAAGGCACCTGGTCGCGGGTCGCCGAGACGCAGCAGATCAAGGCCACGACCACCACGGCATCGCCGGAAGGCGGAAGCGCCACCTACAGCAAGGTCAGGTACGTGGCCGGAGACGTGCTGGCCAACCAACTGAACTACAAGTCCGCCAACGCGTCCTACGAACTGGGACTGGCGAATCTGTCGCAGCCGCAGAACCCCTATTCCATCCCATCGGGCAAAGGCGAAGCCCGCAGCCTGGACGGGGAAGGACACTGGGTCCGTGATCCGCAAACCCATGGCTGGTCGCGGACCGTCGTCGACCAGTACATCGAGCACGGCATGAAGGTCACCCATGCCGAAATCGCCACCCCGCAACGTGCGGCCGAGCTGGACCAGGCCTCGAAGTTGATCATTGCCCAGAACGCGGCCAATACGCCGGCGGCGATCGCGGGCCGTTACCAGGTGGCCTACAACCAGTTCGGCTGGCACCAGCACGGCAACATGCCGGCCGCGGTGAAGCACGCCAGCGCGCAGACGGACTCCCTGCAGGCGTCCGATGGCCACACCTACACCCGTGGCGCCAATGGCGAGTGGACGACGCCGGGCATGCTCTACGGCACCAACCAGGCCCAGGGCAACGTCCGCGACGAGTTGAACGAGGTGCATCGCAGCCAGCAGGCCGGGTTGCAGGAATACGCGGCCATGGCCGCCGAAGCGCAGGCCAATCCGACGCTGCCGAAAGCCGCGACGATGCGCGGCATGGTGGCCGGCGCCTACGCCAGCGCCGGGATTGCGCGAACGGAAGCGGAGATCGACGCCGCCACGGCCGCCGTCGCCCGCACGCACGCCCGCGACGGCCTGGATGTCGGCAAGCCGTACTCCCTGACGCTGCAGCCCGATCCCAAGACCGGCCGTCCAGGCCCGGACAGCGCGATCGTGACGATGATGGACGATGGTCGCGACGGATTTTTGTCCGAAAGCAAGATGGTGCCCAAGGCCATCACGACCGCCGAAGAGATCAAGCAGGCGCAACAACCGGCACTGGACGGCCAGAGTCCGGCGATCAAGAGCGAGGCCAAGCCCGCGGAGGCCAAACCGCATGCCTCCCTGCCGGCGAACGGCGCACCGACGGTGGCCGCGGCCGAGCACACCGACAGGCAGACACCGGCTCTGGGGCAACTTCCCCCGCACGATCAGGCGCTTTTCGCGAAACTCAGGAGCGATACGCCACCACAGATCTCGGACGATCACGTGGCCCACGCCATGCTGCTGAGCAAGAAGGAAGGCATGACGGACGCCAGCACGATCGGCGGCGTGCGGATGGCGGGCGACACGCTGTGGGTGACCGGAACCACGCCGGGATTCAGGGTGTCGGTCAATACCAACGAACCGGCTCCCCCACTGCAGGAAACGTCGCAGCAAGCGCTGGCCCTGAACCGATCGCAGGAGCAGCAGCTTGCGCAGGAAGCGACGCAGCGAAATCAGGACAGCCTTGGTCGTGGCGGGCCGACCGTCTGACGACCAAGCCGCGCCGAGCAGCGGCGCGTTTTATCCAGCATCCGAGCACGAACGAACATGCCCATCACCATCACCGCCGAAAACGAGTTGATCGTCGGCACGGCCTTGGTTATCGAGGCGCAAGCGCCTCGGTCGCCCTTCGTTGCCGTCTTCGAAGACGACGGCGACACCGGCTATTTCTATGCGCTCGACACGTCGGCAGATGACAACCCCATCGAGGACGCTCTGCACATCTACAACGCTGCCGACGTCGCCGACAAAGAAGAACCTTCCGAAGTGCAGATCGGCTGGTCCCAGGACAGCAAGAAGGTGGTGCTGCTGATCAACGGCTATCCGCATGCGGTGTTCGATTTCGAGGCAAAGCGCGGTTACTGCCGGACCGGGTTCCCGCCGCCTGCGGAAGACAGCCCGTGGGGTATGCACGGCCATGCGTGGAACGATGCCGCCGTGGAGTTGTTCGCGTAACGCGCGTTCAGTAGCCGGCGAGCGGGGACCAACGCACCGGGACCACTGCACGGACAACGGCGCCAAGCGCGCTCATCGCATCCAAGCGCCTAAACCAGCGCCATCACCATGCAAAAAAGCAGCGTCCAGATACCCGGACGCAGCTGTGCATGTCGCAACCGGCGAGTTCCAGCGCGCCGCGGCAGCGCCCACGTCGAACGGCTGGAACTCGCGGATATGCGCGGCATCGGCGCTTGACAGGTGTTCAGGCGCACGCGCGAGTCGGTGACCGCCTGGAAGTGATCGATCATCATGCGCCTGACCGCCTGCGCCTCCGCCATCTTGACCCGGGCGCCGTCGCGGAACACTTCCACCGCGTACTTCTGCACCAGCTGGCCGTCGTTGATCCATTCCACCGCCATCGCGGTTAGGTCCCCGCGGTCGCCGGGCAGCCGTTTGCCACCGGCACCACGGCATGTGGTATTTAAGTGATGATAGATAGGTATCTTCCAGACCGGCACAGGACCGGACCACCATGCTGCGTTCCTTGCTGCTCCCGCTGCTGTCGCTGTTCGCCGTACGCGTGATCGCCGCCCCCGCGCCGACCGCGCCGTCGTCCACCCCGCCCTCGCCGATCGTCTACAGCGAATTCGTCAACGCCGACGCGCCGACCGCGCAATGTCACGCCTCGACCCTGGTGGAAACCCGCGACGGCCTGCTCGCCGCGTGGTTCGGCGGGCGCCACGAAGGCGCCGACGACGTCGGCATCTGGGTCGCACGCCGCGATGCCCGCGGCTGGCAGCCGGCGCAGCGCGTGGCCGACGGCGCGCAGCCGCAGGGCGCGCCGCTGCCGGCGTGGAATCCGGTGCTGTTCCAGCCCGCGCAGGGGCCGCTGCGGCTGTTCTACAAAGTAGGCCCCGACCCGAAGCGTTGGTGGGGCATGCAGATCACCTCCACCGATGGCGGCGCGCACTGGTCCGCGCCCGTGCGCCTGCCCGACGGCATCCTCGGCCCGATCAAGAACAAGCCGGTGCATCTGGCGACGGGGCGCATCCTCAGCCCCAGCAGCAGCGAGGACGCGGGTTGGGTCGCGCACATGGAGTGGTCCGACGACGACGGCGCGCACTGGACCCGCGGCCCCGCATTGAACGACCCCACGCGGATCGGCGCGATCCAGCCCAGCGTGCTGGTGCATGCCGACGGCCGCCTGCAGGCGATCGGCCGCAGCCAGCAGAACCACGTGTTCAGCACCTGGTCGCGCGACCACGGCCGCAGCTGGGAACCGATGACTCTGCTCGACTTGGCCAACCCCAACTCCGGCACCGACGCCGTAGTGCTGGCCGACGGCCGCTCGCTCCTGGTCTACAACCCCACCGAAGCCGGCAAGGACTGGTGGGACGGCCGCGGCACCCTGGCGGTGGCCCTGTCCGACGACGGCACCCACTGGACCCGCGTACTGACCCTGGAAGACAGTGCCAAGGACGAGTACTCCTATCCAGCCGTGATCCAGACCCGCGACGGGCTGGTGCACATCAGCTACACCTGGAAGCGCACACGCATCAAGCATGTGGTGCTGGATCCGAAGCGGTTGCGTGCTGCGGCGGTGGAGTCTGGCGGCAAGGAATGAGATCGCGCGCCGGCATGAGGCGCTCGCTGCGCGAAGCCACATTGCGCCTCGCCAGACGGAAATCGTGCTGCAGACAACATTGAACGCCGCGAGATCCCGCAGATTCACCCTCTGTAGGAGCGGCTTCAGCCGCGACGAACGAAGCGATGAACCTGACGACTTCGGACAGCATCGCAGCAAGCGCCCGCATGCGCTACAGCAGCAGCGCGTCGGGGCTGAAGCCCCTCCCACAGTGCACCCAGCCAGCTAGCCGCAAACCCCTGTGGGAGCGACTTCAGTCGCGACGAACGGAGCAGCGCCCCAACGGCTTCGGGCACAGCCAGAACCGACACTCTCCTCACTGCACTCAACCAGCTAGCCGCCCCCCTGTAGGAGCGGCTTCAGCCGCGACAAGCGAAGCGGTGAACCTGACGGCTTCGGACAGCATCGCAGCAAGCGCCCGCACGCGCTGCAGCAGCAGCGCGTCGGGGCTGAAGCCCCTCCCACAGTGCCCCCAGCCAGCTAGCCGCACCCCCTTGTGGGAGCGACTTCAGTCGCGACGAACGGAGCAGCGCCCCAACGGCTTCGGGCACAGCCAGAACTGACACTCTCCTCACTGCACTCAACCAGCTAACCGCGCCCCCTGTAGGAGCGGCTTCAGCCGCGACAAGCGAAGCGATAGACACACCGCGACCGCAAGCTGTCCACACCGATACCAGGCTGGAGCCCCGTGACAGGACGTCCCAATCAGCCAACCAAAACCCCCTGTAGGAGCGACTTCAGTCGCGACAAGCGACGCGGTGAACCTGACGGCTTCGGACAGTGCCGAGGCTAAAGCCCCCCTACAGGTGCCGCTACACCCCACACCTACCACTGCGACCAACACCATCGACAGCAACCACGATCACGCCCCACACCACCGGACGAATCGCTTCACAACCAATCGCCACACCACCCACTACTCCGCCAACAACGCCACCATCCGCCGCACCCGCTCCACATCGGTCTGCATGCGATCGCCGCCCAGGCTGCGCACATGCGGATGCGGCGCCAAGGCGCGCGAGGCCAGCGGCCCGCGCGCCGACCCATGGAACTCGCGCGCACCGGTCAGCGCACGCAACCGCGCCAGATTGGTCTCGGTCACCCCCGACCCCGGCATCACGCTCAAGCGCGCGCCCGCCTGCTGCACCAGCTCCGCGATCAGCGCCGCGCCCTCCTCCGCCGTCTCGCGCGCGCCGGACGTCAGCACTCGCTCGCACCCCAGCGCAATCGCATCCTCCAGCGCACGCCGCGGATCGGCGCTGACGTCGATGGCGCGATGGAACGTGACGCCAAGCGATCCAGCCGCCGCGATCAGCACCCGCATCGTCGCCATGTCGACCTCGCCGGCCGGATCCAGCGCACCCAGCACCACCCCGTCGCAGCCCAGCCGCACGCACTGCTCCACATCGCGACGCATTGCCTCCACTTCCGCCTCGTCGAACACGAAATCGCCGACCCGCGGACGGATCAGCACGTACAGCGGAATGGTCAATCGATCGCGCAACACCGCCAGCGTGCCGAACGACGGCGTCAGCCCGCCACCGTCCAGGCCGCCGCACAATTCCACCCGCATCGCCCCGCCAGCCTGCGCCGCCAGCGCCGAGCCGATCGAATCGGCGGCCACCTCCAGTCCCATCTTCACCACCTCGCTCATGCGGCCGGCGCCGCGAAATGGCTCTGCCCGGGCAGTAGCAGATCCTGCCGCTGCGCATCGCAGACCGCATAACTGAAACCAGGCTGGATCGCGAACGCACCGACCTCGCCACGCTTGTTCATCGCCAGGAACCCGACCTGCAGGTCGCGGGTCAGTTGCGGCTTGCGCCGCACGATGCGCATCACCACCTCGCGACAGGCCTCGGCCGGGCTCTTGCCCTGGCGCATCATCTCCACCACCGCGAAACTGCCGACGTTGCGGATCACCTCCTCGCCGACGCCGGTGGACGTGGCACCGCCGACCTCGTTGTCGACATACAACCCGGCGCCGATGATCGGACTGTCGCCGACCCGGCCGTGCATCTTCCACGCCATGCCGCTGGTGGTGCAGGCCCCGGACAGATTGCCGTGCGCGTCCAGCGCCAGCATGCCGATGGTGTCGTGGTTGTCCTTGCCGCCGGGCAGCGTGCCCTTCTGGTAGGCACGGTTCTCGATGTTCGCTTCCGGCGCGTACTTGGAGGTCTTCAGCCACTCCTTCCACGCCTTCTCCGACGACGGCGTGAGCAGGTTGGTGCGCTCGAAGCCCTGCGCCAGCGCGAACTGCAGCGCCCCGTCGCCGACCAGCATCACGTGCGGCGTCTTCTCCATCACCCGCCGCGCCACCGAGATCGCATGCACGATATCTTCCAGCGCCGCCACCGACCCGCAGCCGCCGGTGTGATCCATGATGCAGGCGTCCAGCGTGACCCGCCCATCGCGATCGGGATAGCCGCCGAGCCCGACGGTGGGATTGTTCGGGTCGGCCTCCGGCACCTTCACCCCGGCCTCCACCGCATCCAACGCCGCGCCACCGCGCGACAGCACTTGCCACGCCGCCTGGTTAGCCGCGATCCCGAAGTCCCAGGTCGAGATCACCCGCGCTGCGCCGCGTGGCAGTGGTGGGACGCCGCCTTTGTCGGTCGCCCACGCGCGCGGCAACGCGGCGGCCAAGCCGGTGGCAATGGCGCCAAAGGCGGCGGTCTTCAGGAAATGGCGGCGTTCGTGCATGGGGTGGCTCCGGCGCTGGGAAGGATGACGTAGCGCAAAGCGCGCTAGGTTGGCCTTGCATGATGCGAGAGAGAGATTAATCTGAATGCCACGGCAGTAAAAGCATCAATCAGCGAATAGAGGCAAAGGCAAAGCTATCCGATATTTTTTTGAGCTCCATTAAAGAAATTACGAAAAACTGGACCTGCAACAAGGTAACCAGCAAAGAAAATTATATACGGCCCAGCAACAAGAGCACGAGAAATTAGATCATGGGCAAACCATATTTCCGTAAAAAAGAATTTTCCCAAGAAGTACAAAATCAAAAAATAAAATAAAATCCATCGCGCACTAAAAATCTTCAACCTGAATATGACTAAAGTAAAAAACACTCCAGCAATAAATCCATAAATAAACCTAAATGCTATGATTGGAATAATAAATGATAGCACATCTAAAACCCCTCCCATAGGGAAAAGCCATCTCTCAATAATGCGAAAAAAATACCAATCAAAAATCACCCAGGATAGAAAAGCAACTCCTAATGCAAAAAAACGCAACATGACCCGCACCCTCTATCGCAAAGTCTTGAGCCATTCTAAACACTTGAAAAGAAGTATCTGTCCTGATGCTCTGCCAGTAGTGAATTCAATATCGTCACTCATTGACGAATACATATTAATATCACCCACCCCACTCCGCCCACGGAGGTAGGATCTTTTAGCGTCACAATCTTCATCAGTACAAAATTCTAGCGTATAAAAGCTATTTTTTTCCTCATATTCTTCTTTATAAGACTTCACTTTTTTAGCCCAGCAGTCTCCAGATTCACCGCCAAGTATCATCCTTGCCCAGCCGCCACCTTGGCTGGCGTGAGCACGACCCATCATTGGGGTACCAGGCGCTGGAGGATCAACCGAAACTCTGCTCAAAGACCATCCAGAATCATTAATAAGCTCACGGCTTTTCATGCGCCGCTCGCTTCCAGTATTAATTGTAATTAATGGCACGCACATCAGCCCCTCTGGATCCATGTATAAGAATGGACTGGCATAGACATAACGATAAGTACTTAGGCCACCCTTTAATCCAATAGGGTCAGCCTGGCTATACCTTCCTGTTAGCGACTCATATTCGCGTTGGTAATTTTGATTAAGCCCTGTCGCCGCATCGTAGCGCTGCCCGGGGAAACGCATATCGAAAACGAACGCAGTGCCGTCCTTGTCCGGGTCTTGATCCGGCGAGGTGTTGCCGAACGCCTCGCCCTTCAGATCCCACTTCCAGATCGTCACGTCGCGCACCGGATCGATCACCGCGCGCGGAGTGCCCAGGTGGTCCGGCTGCACGTAGCGCAGGTTATTCTTCGCCAGCACGCCCACCGGCAGGTCGTCCAGCCAGATCGCCTGCTGCAGCGGGGCGCCGTTGATGTCGTAGTCGCCCAGCCAGTGTCCGCTCTCGTCGTACAGCGTGTAGGTGTTGGTCTTGCCCACCCGCCGCACTTGCTCGCCGCGGCCGTTATAGCTGTACTTCATCACCACCGTGCCCGCGCGCTTGGCTTGGCCCATGCGGCCGTTGGCGTCGTACACGAACTCCTGCGCGGTGCCACCGATCGACAACGTATTGCCGATCGCGTCGTAGGTGCGGACAGTGCCGGCCACTGCGTCCAGGCGGTGGCTGCTGGTGGGATAGGTGTACGTCTGCGTCGTGGTGTTGACCTTGGCGCTGAGCCGGTTGCCGGTGGCGTCGTAGCTGTAGCCATCGATCACCGTGCCGGTCGGGCCGTCCTTGAACGCGGTCAGACGGCCCAGCGCGTCGTAGTCCAGGCTGACCACCGGGGCAGTGTTGCCTGCAGCGGTCAGCGCGCTGAGGTTGCCGGCCGGGTCGAAGGCAAAGCCTGTGCTCAGGCCATCAGTGCGGGTGTCGCTGACTGCCAGCGGACGGTAGTCCTGGTCCAGTACGCGCTGCATCGGGCGGCCGTTGCCATAGGACCAACTCGCCACCGGGCCGAACGGGTAGTAGGTCGCGTTGCTCAGCAACACCTGCCGCGTGCCGCCGGCCGGGGTCACGGCGACTTCGGTGGTCTGGCCCTGGGCATTGCGCACATAGTCCACTGCCGCGCCGTCAGGATAGGTCAGCCGGCTGAGCTGGCCCGCCTTGGTGTAGGCGTAGCGCAGTACGAACACCTTGCCGTTGGTGGTCTGGACCTTGCGGACCAGATCGCCGAAACGGTCGTAGCAATACTCGGTGGTGCCGGTGGTGTCCTGCATCCGTGCCAGGCGGCCGACCGCGTAGGTCTCGCCGCTGGCGCAGACGGTCGGGCTCACGTCGTAGGTATAGGTGACGTTGAGGCTGGTGGTCGGATACGCGACCTTGGTCAGACGGTTCAGCGCGTCATAGCTGTAGGTCGTCTTGACGTTGCGCGCGTCGATCTGCGTGGCGCGGTTGCCGGCGCTGTCGTAGGTGTACGTGGTGACGCCGGTGTCCGGGCTGGTCAGCGTGGTCAGATCGCCGAGGCCGTTGTAGGTGTAGGTGGTATCCAGGCCCTTCGGGTCGGTGACCTTGGTCAGGTTGTCGAGCGCGTCGTAGCCGAACTTGGTTTCGGCATTGATGCCGCCCACGTCCTGCAGCGTGCGCGCCAGGCGGTTGAGCGGGTCGTAGTCGTTCTGGGTGACGTGGCCGAGTGCGTCGGTCACCGTTTCGGTATTGCCGTTGGCGTCGTAGCCGAAGTCGGTCGGGTCGCCACCGGCGGTGGCCTGCGTGGCCAGCTGGCCAAGCTGGTTGTAGACACGCGACAGCGTGCGCTTGAGCGCGCCCGATGCGTCCTTGGTGTCTTCCTTGATCCGATTGCCGGCATTGTCCAGCGTGTAGTGCAGCGTGTTGCCAGCGTTGTCGGCGATGTCGGTCAGGCGGTGCGCCGCATCGTAGGTGAAGGCGGTGAACGCGCCGTCCGGCTGGGTGACCTGCTTGACCAGACCGGTCGGCCAATAGTCGATCAGGGTGATGCGGTCGTCGCTTTCGCTAGTGCCGTCGGCACCGCGGACCTTGCTGGCGGTCAGCCAGCCGCGTGCGTGGTAGGTGAAGTCGGTGATGAGGCCGTTGGCGTCCTTCACCGACAGCACGCGGCCGGCACCGTCGTAGGACAGGTACTCGGTCACTTGGCCCAAGGCGTTGGTAACTGTCCACAGGTCGCCTTTGCGGTGCGGGCAGGTGGTCGGAGCGCTGGCGCAGGTGCCATCGTCGGCAGCGTAGTACGTATAGGAGAGACGATCCGTGACATCGGTACGCGGACCGTCGATCGAGGTCACTAAACCCAGCAACGGGCAAGCGCCCGCATCGACATCGGCCTGTTCGCAGTACGCCGTAGTAGATGTACGGTTCGTGCCGGCAGCCGGATCGGTGCGGGACGCCGTCAGCGCTTGGCCGCGAGCGTTGTAGGACCATGTTGACTTCTCGGTCAACGCACCCGCCGCATTGTAGATTCGGCGCTCCAGCGGGAAGGGGAAATCCGGATGCCAATCGGCCTGAGTGGTCCGTTTATTGCCCGCTGCATCATTGGATGCGTCTACACGAGAGTCCAACAACCCTCTGGCGTTATGGACATAACTCGTGGTGACGCCGGATGTCGTGCTGCTGGAGACCTGCCCATCGGCAGCATACTCATAAGACACCTCTTGCGACGCGCAGTTGTCACACGACTTTACGATCGATACCGGCGTCACGATGCCGTCGACCAAGGCGAAATCGATCGTCTTGACACTACCCAGGCTGGAGGTGATGGCCGCAGCAGTCGCATAGGTTTCGCCACCGGCGAAGGTATAGTCCGCCATGTATCGATCCACGGCGTCGCCAAGATAGGTTCCTAGCGCCTTCGCGTCGCTTCCGTACAGCGACTTCGCATAAATGGTCGTCGAGTAACGTTGCTGCTGCTCGTCGATGAACCCCGTATACATTCCAGCCGGTGCGTAGCCACTGACATGGTCGGGCTCGTCGTACAGATACTTTACTTCGTGCCCATCCGGATAGCTTACCCGCTCGAGATCTTTGCTCTCCGTGTAGTAAAAGCTCAGCTGCCGCCCATCAGGCAACCACACGCTCTCGACCAACCCGTCGTCACCGTATTCGAATCGCATTGCTCGACCGACGACGTCCCTTACAGCGGCAAGGCGTCCCGCGTCATCGTAAGCGAGCACCTGCCTAAATCCGGATGCATCATGGATTTCAGACAATTGCCCCTCTGCATCAAAAATCTCTACGCCTCCCTTGTTTTCACGCAACTGCCAACCCGCGATGGCTCCTCCGCCATCCAATGACATGGAAAGCTGCCCGTCGCCCGGCACGTCCGGCGCCCAGCCCGAGCTGGATTGGGTGAAGCGCAGCGCCTCGCCGTCGGGGCGCGAAACATAGACGACAGGACCAGAAGACGTATCGAAATAGTTGATGCGGCGCAAATAACTATGTGTACGATTTCGGCCAAACACGTTCAACTGGTCAGGATAATAGCTAATCCTGCGCGAGCTGTTGTAGGTCAACGCCAAGGACAGCGGGAAAACTCCTTCCCCCCGGTACTCGACATGCGTCTCGAACTTATTGCCGATACCTGCATTGATCGGATCGCCGAAGCACTGCTCCCTACAGCGAGGCACACCCAGGGCCGACCCGGGATTGAGCAACGCGGCTCCCGTCACATAAGGGAATCCATTTTGATAGTCGTTAAGTCCCGCATCGAGCCCCAACGGATCCGAGTGAACAATATTGTAAGAGTTACGCCCATGGCCGTTATAGCAGATCAGACCTTGCGCCCAGGGCTGCAGCCCTGGATCCTTCTTGGCCAAGGAGAGTTCGTCGCTACACTCCGCATACGCAGAAGCCTCATCGCAGGAATCGTAGCCGCATGCAGGATTCTGCTGACGTGCCGACCCCGCCGCCAGAGCTGTATTGCCTAGCGTCAAGCACGCCAAACAAAAAAACCCCAGAAAACAGCACAAAGACCTGACGCTGTTAGCCGACATAAAGAAACGTTCCATTTACTCCACCGATGAATAATCTATCGATTCCCAGATGCAGCGACTGAGCTAAAAGAAATATGCCGACACATGTAGCGCGCCTCCCTATTGTCAACCAAATCAGCGCACTCCACCACAGTCCTGGCATCAATGCGGGCTGACTTGATGTACAGCTGCGACTCGTTTTTGTTCAGAACTAAAGCTCGGTCGACCAACAGTTGAAGCCGCTCCGAAATCATGTCTTCGATCACCCTCCATATTAGGCAGCAGCGTGTGCTCTGCTCGCCCAGCAGCATGTGCATGTGCATACCGGCGGACGGGGTCGGCCTCTTCGGAGGCGTCGGCGAGCAGGCCTCGTGGCACCCCGATCAGGGCCAAGCGCTAGCCGCCCGCCCTATCGTCGACTTTTTGGGCTCGACCTCCAGCGGTACTCGCACCCAAGCATCCAGCGCCGCGCCACCGTGCTACAGCACCTGCCACGCTACCTGATCCGCCCCAACTTAAGCCCCTATGGCTTGCGAGGTCTTGAGCCGATGAAATTTCTTCTTAGCACACCCGGAAAACGCTCATTGATCTCGGGAAGCATTTCCCCTGCTGCGACATTTCCAGAATCCAAAAGCTCCTGTATTAGTCTCAGTCCGGCATCAACATTTCTAGGCACACCTAAGCCATCCAATAGAGCAGTCGCATAGTAAAGCTTTGCAGAATCGCTTCCACCTTCGGCAGCAGCCTTGCACCAATAAGCGGCCCGCTCATCAGACTGATCAACCAAGTCACCATTGGCGTAACATAAAGCAAGAGCATACATTGCGGGAGCGAAGCCAAGCTCTGCCGATTTTGACAAAAAATTAAAACTTCTTATTTCAAAACTTCTGTCACTCTCATCAGGCGAAGAACTAAAAGTAGAGCATAAAAATAAAGCTTCAGGATTCTCTTCAACTACGAGATCAGCGAGTTTTTCATAAGCATCAGAATACTCACCTCGCTCAATAAGCTGCCTAGCATCCGCCAGCAGCAATTGTTGGCTATTCTTATCCATGCGGAATAATCCTATCCCCCTTAGGCCCGGTGCAACGACATTGGACATGATGAGTTGATTTTGCGCCAAGATTATCTTTAGCGTTTTTTTCAGCCATTTTTTTTGCCTCAGACAATGTAGCGCCTTGGCCATAGCCCATTGCAGACTGCTGATTATCGTTGGAGCAATTATCCGCGCTCCTGCCATCCCGATTTGCTCGACAGATGCAACTAAAGCCACCCCGAAATCTATCAGGATAAGGAACAGGAACCGCTCTTGAAGCAGGAATATCAGCTATACCTGATGATTCGTCAAAAGGCTGCGAATATTGCGGATGAGTCCAGTCATAAAGATCAGTCCCCGGACTACCTCCCGACAGATATTCGTAGCCATAATTAAATCCTTCCCCAATAGCAAAGCCTGCTAGAGCAGCCCAGACTAGAGGATGCGGAGGTGGGATCCCAGGGATGGACATTGGCACTGCTACCAAGCCTGATACATCATGCATTTCGAACGGTCTCGAGAACACATAACTGTATGTACTGATGCCACCTGACAAACCAACTAAATCACTCTGCCCATATCGCCCAATTCCCGGCTCATAATCCCGGAAGTAATTCTGGTTGAGCCCCGTCGCCGCATCGTAGCGCTGACCCGGGAAGCGCATGTCGAACACGAACGCGATGCCGTCCTTGTCCGGGTCCTGGTCCGGCGGGGTGTTGCCGAAGGCTTCACCCTTCAAGTCCCACTTCCAGATCGCTACGTCGCGCACCGGGTCGATCACTGCACGTGGGGTTCCCAGGTGATCCGGCTGCACGTAGCGCAGGCTGTTCTTGGCCAGCACGCCTACCGGCAGGTCGTCCAGCCAGATCGCCTGCTGCAGCGCGGCGCCGTTGATGTCGTAGTCGCCCAGCCAATGGCCGCTCTCGTCGTATAGCGTGTAGGTGTTGGTCTTGCCGACCCGCCGCACCTGCTCGCCGCGGCCGTTGTAGCTGTACTTCATCACCACCGTGCCCGCGCGCTTGGCTTGGCCCATGCGGCCGTTGGCGTCGTACACGAACTCCTGCGCGGTGCCGCCGATCGACAACGTATTGCCGATCGCGTCGTAGGTGCGGACAGCGCCGGCCACTGCGTCCAGGCGGTGGCTGCTGGTGGGATAGGTGTACGTCTGCGTCGTGGTGTTGACCTTGGCGCTGAGCCGGTTACCAGTAGCGTCGTAGCTGTAGCCATCGATCACCGTGCCGGTCGGGCCGTCCTTGAACGCGGTCAGGCGGCCTAGCGCGTCGTAGTCCAGGCTGACCACCGGGGCAGTGTTGCCTGCAGCGGTCAGGGCGCTGAGGTTGCCGGCCGGGTCGAAGGCGAAGCCGGTGCTCAGGCCATCAGTGCGGGTGTCGCTGACTGCCAGCGGACGGTAGTCCTGGTCCAGTACGCGCTGCATTGGGCGGCCGTTGCCATAGGACCAACTCGCCACCGGGCCGAACGGGTAGTAGGTCGCGTTGCTCAGCAACACCTGCCGCGTGCCGCCGGCCGGGGTCACGGCGACTTCGGTGGTCTGGCCCTGGGCATTGCGCACATAGTCCACTGCCGCGCCGTCGGGATAGGTCAGCCGGCTGAGCTGGCCCGCCTTGGTGTAGGCGTAGCGCAGCACGAACACCTTGCCGTTGGTGGTCTGCACCTTGCGGACCAGATCGCCGAAACGGTCGTAGCAATACTCGGTGGTGCCGGTGGTGTCCTGCATCCGTGCCAGGCGGCCGACCGCGTAGGTCTCGCCGCTGGCGCAGACGGTCGGGCTCACGTCGTAGGTATAGGTGACGTTGAGGCTGGTGGTCGGATACGCGACCTTGGTCAGCCGGTTCAGCGCGTCATAGCTGTAGGTCGTCTTGACGTTGCGCGCGTCGATCTGCGTGGCGCGGTTGCCGGCGCTATCGTAGGTGTACGTGGTGACGCCGGTGTCCGGGCTGGTCAGCTTGGTCAGATCGCCGAGGCCGTTGTAGGTGTAGGTGGTATCCAGGCCCTTCGGATCGGTGACCTTGGTCAGGTTGTCGAGCGCGTCGTAGCTGAACTTGGTTTCGGCATTGATGCCGCCCACGTCCTGCAGCGTGCGCGCCAGGCGGTTGAGCGGGTCGTAGTCGTTCTGGGTGACGTGGCCGAGTGCGTCGGTCACCGTTTCGGTATTGCCGTTGGCGTCGTAGCCGAAGTCGGTCGGGTCGCCACCGGCGGTGGCCTGCGTGGCCAGCTGGCCAAGCTGGTTGTAGACACGCGACAGCGTGCGCTTGAGCGCGCCCGATGCGTCCTTGGTGTCTTCCTTGATCCGATTGCCGGCATTGTCCAGCGTGTAGTGCAGCGTGTTGCCAGCGTTGTCGGTGATGTCGGTCAGGCGGTGCGCCGCATCGTAGGTGAAGGCGGTGAACGCGCCGTCCGGCTGGGTGACCTGCTTGACCAGACCGGTCGGCCAATAGTCGATCAGGGTGATGCGGTCGTCGCTTTCGCTAGTGTCGTCGGCACCGCGGACCTTGCTGGCGGTGAGCCAGCCGCGCGCGTGGTAGGTGAAGTCGGTGATGAGGCCGTTGGCGTCCTTCACCGACAGCACGCGGCCGGCACCGTCGTAGGACAGGTACTCGGTCACTTGGCCCAGGGCATTGGTGACTTTCCACAGATCGCCCTTGCGGTGCGGGCAAGCAGCGAAGGATGTGACGCAATTGGTATCGTCGCTTGCATAGTAAGCAAAAATGGAAACATCACTTAGATCAGTGCGCGCGCCATTGATCGAAGTAATCAATCCCAACATCGGGCAGCGAGCTGCGTCGATATCCTGCTGCTCGCAATACGTCGTGGTTGTCGCACGCGCGACACTAGCAGCTGGGTCGACCCTAGTCGAAGTCAGCGTTTGCCCACGCGCATTGTAGGTCCATGAGGAACTGGCAACGAGTGCGCTGCTCGCATCATAGCTACGTCGCGCGACCGGCAGGCGCATACTGGCGTGCCAATCGGTCTGGACGCTGCGCTTGCTCGACGTGGCATCGGCTTCTATCTGCTGGACAAGCAGCCCTCGAGCATTGTAATCACGGTCAACGGTCAAGCCGTCCTGCCCAACCAATTGGTCGGGGAAGCCGTTGGCATCGTAGGTTTCCGATTTGAATTCGTTCCCGCAACCGATACAGAACCCGGAGCCAGCCTCGAAACGGACAATGCCAGCGGGAAAAGCAAACTGAAAAGTTGTAGAGAGGCCCGTGGGATAATGAACGGTTGCCGACGTATCCCCACTGTATTCGACATCCACCTTCTCATAGCCAGGCCCATGGAACGTGGAAATGGCGCGACCGGATTTTTCGTAAACATAGGTCGCATAGCGATCACCACGCTCGTCCACGACACCGGTCAGTGCCGCGGTCAGCGGGGATCCGGACGTGTAGGATTGCTCGTTATAAGTGTAGGCCTTTGTAGCGCCATCGGCATACATTACCCCAACGAGCCGCTTGGACGTATCGTATTGATACTGCAGCTCGCCTCCATCGGGGAGACTCACACGCGCCAACCTATTCTCGCTATAGGCCAGCCCCAGACTGCGACCGTTGCCGTCCACAACACCAATCAAGTAACCAGTTGCGGGAGCTATCGCTACCGGAGTGGAAGCATCGCTGTACTGCAAAAAGACGCGCCGGCCGTCATTCCACTCTATGCGCTCCAGCGCACCAGACGAACCATAAAACTCACTGGAAAAACCATCGGACGGCTTGAAGACGAAGCCTGCACGCTCTCCAGTGCTGTCGAGTTTCTCGACGAGAGCATCACTGATACCGACCTCAGGAGTCCACAAATCGTTCGTTTTCTTGAATTTAAGACGTTTTCCATCCTGCCGCGTTACGATCACAGCTGTCAGTGAATCGCCTACAGGTTCCACGCTACGATCATAGGACAAGTGCCAACCTAGGCCTAGCGAAATACGGCCTAAGGACTCATAGCTGTTGTAGTGCCGATCCAGCTGCAAACCGCTAGCAGTCGAAAAATCATGATCGACCAGATACTTGTTACCGGTACCGAAATTGATCGGATTGCCAGCACGAAGCTTGCAGCATGCCGCACCTAAATTCGCCTGGCTCTTTTTTGGATAGTTTCGCCACGCCGCCCATACGCCCTTCCCATCATCAGGAATATTACAATTTCCACTAATCCTTTTGACATAAGCCACGACTGAGTCACTGAGTTCGCCACTGAAGTGCATTGGCGGGCACACCTTATTTAGCTCGCCCTTATAACGAATGGCCAACTCATCGAAGTAAGGCAGCACAGCGTTCGCAAGAACGGTTGCTTGTGACGCAGCCATGGCTGCGTCAGGACACCAAGTGGAATTGGCATCGTCACCGTTGCCACCTGGATATACGCAACGCGAATAATCCTGCGCACTGGCTGGCGCCACTCCGCAGGCAGCCAATACAACGAGCAAGAGTGCAAGAGCCGATTTCAGCAGGGTCATTTTCATCACATCCTTTTGGATTTCTTGCGATCCATCAAATCAATTTTTCTTGCTTCACGCTGAGGAAGCGATGTCACCGTCAGGCGGCGAAAGTTCATCTCACAGCCGAAAACCGCTCCGAAATCATCCCCTCGATCGCCTCCATATCCGGCAACAACGCGCTCTGCTCGCCAAGCAGCACTCGCATATGCACGCCAGCCGGCAGGGTTTCCTCGGAAGCGTCGGCAAGCAAACCGTCGCGCGGCACGGAAATAAGCTGCGGGAAGGATTGGGTCAGCAACGCGAAGTACGGCAGGTCGGGGTTGCCGCCCAGCGCCTTCAGCACGACGATCTTGTTGTTGGAGGCGACGGTCTCGCTGCCCAGGCCGGTCAGGCGGGCGAACGAGAGCAGTGGGACTTTCCAGCCGTACCAGGCGATCTGGCCGAGCAGCCAGTGCGGGGCGTCGGGCAGCGGTTCAACCGGGATGCGCGACATCACTTCGGCGACGGTGGCGTTGGGCAGCAGGACGCGCTCGCTGCCGGCCTGGATCAGGACACCGCGGATTTCGTCGTTGCTGGCGTAGCTGCTGCTCATGGGTTACGTCGTCCTGGAACCGGGAAAAACGCGCGGGTGGCGGCTCAGCCGCTCCATCGCGCGGACAGGGCTTGCGCCAGCTGCACGGGGTCGCCGCCGGGATGGCCGCGGCCGATCAGGTGCGCGCCGGCGACCGGGTCGTAGCAGCCGTCGCCGGTCTGGCCGGCGACCCAGGCGCCTTGCGCGGCCAGTGCCACCACGTCGTCGACCTGTTGCGGGTCGCTGCCGCTGAGCAGCAGCACGGCGCTGTGCGCGGCCGGCAGGCCGGCGACGACCGAGGCGCCGGCGTCCTGGACGACGAAGCGCAGGCCGGCGCCTTCGCCGCCGCGCACGCCGACGTCGTCGGGCAGGATGTAGACGTTGCCCGCGCCCACCGTCGCGCCGGCTTCGGCCAACAGCACCGGCAGCGCGGACACGCGCGCGATCTGCTTGACCAGGTTGGCGTAGCGGCCGCCGTCCAGGCGCAGCTGCACCAGCAGCGGCTGCGGGAAATCCGGCGGCAATGCGGCGAGCAGGCGGCGGATGGCGTCGGGACCGCCGATGCCGGCCATCACCAGCACCGCACCCTGCGCGGCGGCGGTGGCGCGACCGGTTGCAGGATCGGTGGCGGCGTCCGCTTCGGAATCCAGCGCGACCAACGACAGGCCTTCGGTGGAGATCTGCATCTGGCTCAGCGGCGCGCGCGCCTGCACGGCCAGCGGGGCGTCGTCGTCCACCAGCGACCAGGCGCTGGCCGGCAACGCGGGCGGTGCGCTGGCCGGCTCGGGTTCGGCCGGCGCCGCTGCGCTCGCGGCCGCCGGTTGCGGCGCCGTTGCTGGCGCGGCCGCATCGCCCGCCGCGGCCTGGTCGCGCGAGAACTGCAATTCCTCGAACCCGGGCGCGACATCGGCCGGCGGCTGCCAGGCGTAGAAACTGTCGCCGGGCACGGTGGTGGCGAAGCTGGCCGCTTCCTCGACGTGGAAGCCGATCGGTGCGCCTTCGTGCAGCTGCGCCGGGGTTACCGGCAGGCCGGGTTCGGGCTGCAGGCCGGTGTCGTTCTCGCGTCCCGGCGGCAGCACGTCCTGGTGGCCTTGCAGCTTGGCCGCCAGGTGCCGCGCCCAGCGTTGCGCTTCCCAGCCCTCGCGGCGCGCGGCCAGGTCGGCCTCGTCGAAGATCACGGTGATGCCGGGCAGGTCCAGCGCTGCGTCGAGCCGTTCCAGCGCGTCCTCGATCGCCGGTTCCAGCGCGATCAGCACCGCGCTGGGCGCGGCATCGGCCAGGGTCTGCGCGTCGATCGCGGCCGGGTCGTCCTCGAGCACGATCGCCGCGCCGACCTGGTGCAGCGCCTCGCGCAGGCGCTCGCGCGCCTGGCCGGGACGCGCCAGCAGCGCGACCGGGGTGCCGGTGGCGGTGCCGTCATTCGCGAACACGGGCGATTCCCAGCAGGTCGTACACGTTGCGCATCAAATCCAGCTCTTGATAGGGCTTGCCCAGGTAGCGCTGCACGCCGATCTCGAAGGCGCGCTGGCGGTGCTTCTCGCCGCTGCGCGAGGTGATCATCACGATCGGCACCGCCTTGTAGCGGGGGTCGGCGCGCATCGCGGTCGCCAGTTCGTAGCCATCCATGCGCGGCATCTCGATATCCAAGAGCATCAGGTCGGGCACGCGCTCTTCGAGGCGCTCCAGCGCCTCGATGCCGTCGCGCGCGGCGATCACGTCGAAGTTGTGGCGTTCCAGCACGCGGCCGGTGACCTTGCGCATGGTTAGCGAATCGTCGACCACCATCACCAGCGGCACGCGCCGCTGTTCGGTCGGCGCCGCTTCCACCACCGGCCGCGCCGGCTGCGCCAGGTAGCGGCGCACCAGCGGGGCGACGTCCAGGATCACCACCACGCGGCCGTCGCCGGTGATGGTGGCGCCGTAGATGCCGGGCACCGAGGCGATCTGCAGGCCGACCGGCTTGACCACGATTTCGCGGTTGCCGAGCACCTGGTCGATCGCCACCGCGGCGCGCAGGTCGCCGGCGCGCACCAGCAGCAGCGGCACCTGCGCCTGGCCTTCGGCGCGCGCCGGGGCCTGGCCGACCAGCGAGCCGAGGTCGTGCAGCGCGAATTCCTCGCCGCTGTAGTGGTAGCCGCCGTCGGCCGCCTCGAAGCGCTCGCGGCTGATGCGGCCGATGCCGCTGACCGAGGCCACCGGCACGGCGAAGGTGGTCTCGCCGATCTGCACGAACACCGCCTGGGTCACCGCCAGCGTCTGCGGCAGGCGCAGGGTGAAGGTGACGCCCTGACCCCACACCGAATGGATATCCACCGAGCCGCCGAGCTGGCGCACTTCGTTGCGCACGACGTCCATGCCCACGCCGCGGCCGGCCAGCTGGCTGACCTGGTCGTAGGTGCTGAAGCCGGGAGCGAAGATCAGCGAATCCAGTTCTTCCTCGGACAGCGCGGCGCCGATCGCGATCAGCCCGCGCTGTTCGGCGCGGTGGCGGATCGCGTCGCGGTTGAGGCCGGCGCCGTCGTCGGCCACTTCCAGCACGATTTCCGAACCTTCGCGGCGCAGGCGGATGGCGATGCTGCCCTCCTCCGGCTTGCCGGCGGCGCGGCGCTGTTCCGGCGTTTCCAGGCCGTGCGCGACCGAGTTGCGCAGCATGTGTTCCAGCGGCGCGATCATGCGGTCGAGCACGTTGCGGTCGAGTTCGCCGTGGGTGCCTTCCAGGGTCAGGTGCACCTGCTTGCCGGTTTCGCTGGCGGCCTGGCGCACCACGCGGCGCAAGCGCGGCACCAGGCCGTCGAACGGCACCATGCGCGCGCGCATCAGCCCGTCCTGCAGTTCCGAACTCACCCGCGACTGCTGTTGCAGCAGGCCGTCGTACTGCCGCGCCAGGTCGTCGAGCACGCCCTGCAGGCCGCCCAGGTCGGCCGCCGATTCGTTCAGCGCGCGGCTGAGCTGCTGCAGCGTGGAGAAGCGGTCCAGTTCCAGCGGATCGAAGCTCTGCTCGGTCTGGTCCTGTTCGCGCTGGTAGCGGGCGACGATCTGCGCCTCGGTTTCCAGGTCCAGGCGCCGCAGCTGGTCGCGCAGACGCGCGTTGGTGCGGTCCAGTTCGGACATCGCGCCACGGAACGCGCCGAGCTGCTGTTCCAGCCGCGAGCGGTAGATCGCCACTTCGCCGGCGTGGTTGACCAGGCGATCGAGCAGGTCGGCGCGTACGCGCACCTGTTCCTGCATCGGCCGCGCGATCATCGACTCCTCGTCGAGCGTGCCGTCCACCGGCAACGGGGCCGACAGCGGCGCCGGCTCCGGTGCGGGCACCGATTCCGGATCGACCGCGGCCTGGATCATCGCCGCCACGTCGGCATCGTCGGCACGGACCTCGGCGCCGGCATCGACCTGCACGCTGCGGCCGTGGGTGCGCGCGTCGAAGCGGCCGATCAGGTCGGCCGGCATCGCCACCGCGCGGTGGGTGCCGGTGAGGGTGAGCAACTGGTGCAGGCGGTCGAAGCCGCGCTCGAGCAGTTGCACGTCGCCGCGGTCGAGTTCGGTGCGGTTGGCGGCCACCGCCTCCAGCAACGATTCGATGCCGTGGCCGAGGTCGCCGATCGCGTTGACCCCGGCCATGCGCGCGCCGCCCTTCAGCGTGTGCAGGTCGCGCTGCAGGCCGGCGAGCGCGTCGCGGTCCTGCGGCGCCACGCGCAGCTCGGCGACCAGGCGATCGCAATGGTCGAGCAGATCCTTGCCTTCCTCGACGAAGATGTCGACGAGTTCGCGGTCCAGGTCGGCGAAGTCCAGCGGCCCCAGATCGACCGCGGCCAGGTCGGCCGGCACGGCGTCGCGCTGGGCGGGTTCGGCGGTGGACGGGGCGTCGGCTGCGCCGGTGGGGGCGTAGTGTTGGTCGCCGGTTGTGGCGTCCGCAAGTTCGGCGGCATCTGCATGCGACGGTTCGAGGTCGGCCTCCGTCGCAGGTTCGATGGTCTCCAGTGCAGCGGCATCCGCGTGTGCAGGCTCGGCATCCGTCGGCTGCCCGGCGTCGGCTTGTTCGGCCGGCTGGATCTGGTCGGCTTGCGTGTCATGGGCATGCGACGTGGCGTCGTTACCGGCTTCGTCCTCGTGCGCGGCGACGTGCGTTGGCGCGTCGGCCGTGTCGGTCGGATGAGTGACTTCGGCATCGTCCGAGGCGGCAGGCGTGGCGTCAGCTACATCGGACGTGGCGTGCGCGACGCCGTCGGCATGCGGCGCCAACAGGTGGTCGCCCGCGTCGGTCGCGTCGGCGGTCGCCGAATGCGTATCGGCGTCGGCCTGTTCGGCATGGCGGTCGATATCGGCGGCGGCGTCCGGCTGCAGGTCGGCTGCAGTGTCCACGTCGTCCTGGGTGTGCGATGCAGCGTCGGCATGCATTGCCGGCGCGCTTTCGCTCGCGTCGGTCGCAGCAGCATCGGCCGAAGGCGTCTCGACGTCGGCGTGTGCAGTGCGACCGTCGATATCGTCGGCGGCGCCATCCGGCTGCCATTCGGCCGTGGCGTCCGCGCCTTCCTGGGCGTGCGACGCAGCGTCGGCAGCGCCATCGCCCGCGTCGGCCGGATGCGTCTCGGCATCGGCCGGGGCGGCATGGCTATCGGCATCGTCCGCAGCCGCGTCCATGTCGCCCTGCGCTTGCGACGCGGCAGCGCCATGCGCATCGGCATCGGCATGCACCGCAGCGTCGTCCGCCGCCAGCGACGGTTCGGCATCGTCGTTGGCCGAGACCGGTTCGGTGCCGTGCCAACGCGTGGACGGCTGCGCGGACTCGGCGCTGAACGCATAGCCCTGCGGATCGCGCTCCTGGTCGTGCTCGTGCTCGGCGAACGCGTCCTGGTCGCGATCCCGGCCGTGCGCGTCGTGCTGCGATTCGTCGTGCGCCGCGGCGTCGACGGCTGCCGCGTCCGGTTCCTGGACTTCGGCCGCGCCTTCCGGCGGCGGCAGTTCGCTGTCCGTCGGCACGCGCTCGTCGGCCAGCGGCGCATCGACGGTCAGTTCGTCGAGCTTGCCGTCCTGGGCCAGCAGCGCCTGTTCGTCGGCGTCGATCGCGGCAGGCGCGGCGTCGCTGTCGGCCGGCGCGGCGACGGCCGCATTCGATTCCTCTGCCTCGTCCTCGCCCGCCGCCACGCTGGCGCCGCGGTCTTCCTCGGTGAAGGCTGCATTGCCGTCGTCCACGACAGCCGTCGCCGAGGCGTCGCCTTCGGCAGAGGCGTCGCTCGCCGCTGGCGCATGCGCATCGTCGGAAACCGGCGGTTGCGCCAGTGGCGCATCGGCCGCTTGCGCCACGGAGGCATCGGCATCGTCGGCAACAGCAGCGGCGGCATGGTCCGCGCCCGTGGCTGCGTCGAGATGCCTGGCGTCGCCCAGGTACGCCGACAGGTCGTCGGCCGCGGTGAGTTCGATCGCCTGCAGCGCCGTCGGGTCCAGCGCCGCGTCGGCCTGCGCCGGCGCCGCGTGGCCGTCGCTCCCGTCCTCGCCCTCGTCCTCGTCGCGCGCGACCGCGGACCACTGCGCTTCCGGCAGCGTGGCCACCAGCGCCCGCAGGCGCTGGGAGAGCTCGGTGTATGGCGGGATCACCGGCGACGGCGCCTGCAGTTCCGCGATGGTGCCGGCGATCGCGTGCGCGGCATCGTCGAGCGCGCGGACGCCATCGGCACTGGGCGGCAGGTCGGCCGCCAGCAGGCGCTTGACGTAGTTTTCCGCCGGGCCGGTGACCTCGGTGATCTCCGGCACGTCGGTCATCGCGAACGCGCCGCTCATCGTGTGCACCGCGCGCAGCAGCGCCTCGGTGGCCGGCTGCGGCGCATGCTGCAGCCAGTCGCGGACCGTCTCCAGGTGGGTGCCGACCTCGGCTTCGAGGATCTCGCGCAGCACGCTGTCCACCGAGGCCGGGGTGCCGGCGCGCGGCGCGGCCGCGGCCGGCGTCGGCGCGGCGGCGAAGTAGTAGGCGTCCTCGCCGGCGGCGATGCGCTCGGCGACCGCCTGCATCGCGTCCAGGTCGGCGTGGATCACGCCGTGCCCGCGCAGCGCGGCGTTGAGTTGCGGCAGGACCTCGTAGGCCAGTTCGACCATCGTCACCACCGCCGGACTGGCCGCGCGGGTGCCGTCGAGCACGCGGTTGAGCATGCTCTCGATCTTCCAGCTGAACTCGCCGAGCACGCGCGCGCCGACCAGCCGGCCGCTGCCCTTCAGGGTGTGGAACACGCGGCGGATCGGGCGCAGGCTTTCCATGTGGCTCGGCGAGGCGCGCCAGGCCGGCAGCAGGCTGCCGAGGTTGACCAGTTCCTCGTCGAACTCCTCGAGGAATACGTCGCGGATGTCGGCATCGATCTCGCCACCGTCGTCGACGAAGCCGCCGTCGATGGTGACGGGCGCGGGAGACGCGGCGCCTGTGCCTGCGTCGCTTGCCGGCGGCGCCGGTTCGTCGCTGCCCTGCGTTGCGCCGGCCGTGCCGGTCGCGGCAGGCGGCGCGGCGACGTTGAACTGCGCGGCCGCGGCGTCGAGTTCGGCCAGGAACGCCGCCGACGCGTCGTCCAGTTCGATCGGCTGGATGCTGGCCTTGTGCACGCCGGGCACCGGCGCTTCCGGTGCCGGAGACGGCTCCGGCCAGGTCAGGTCGACGAACGGGCTAGATTCGGTATCGGTATTGGCGTCGATGTCGGCATCGGCGTCGCCAGGCACTGCCGCACCGGCATGCGCGTGCGGCGACGCGGCAGCATCGGCCGCGCTCGCGGACGTGGCATCGTCCGACGACGGTTCGGTGGCGTGCGCGCCGAGTTCGGCGGCGAACGCGTCGTCGTCGGCCAGGGTCGCCGGCGTCTCGTTCCAGGCGATGCCGTGCGCGTCGTCGGCTGCGGCCAGCGGCGCGTCGGCGAAGGCCGGCGCGTCTTCCAGTTCGATCACCAGCACGTCGGCGTCGGCGGTGCCGGCGAAGCCGGCGTTCGGCGCGTCGACGATGAGCAGGGTCGTGTCGTCGCTGCCGGAATCGTCAGCGGATGCGGACTCGGCGGACTCGGCGGCCACCGGGTCGAAGCCATAGCCGGCCGGCGCGGCAGCGTCGGACGCGGGCGCCGTGTCGGCAGGCGCGGCGGACTCGCCGGCCGACGCGTCTGCGCCCTCCGGCCGGAACGCATCGCCTTCCAGCGCCAGCGTATCGACGCTGATGTGCAGCGGCTCGGAGCCCGCCAACCATTCGTCCTGTTCGGCGGCGACCGGGTCGAAACTGATCGGCGACGCCGGGGCGCCGACGGCATCTGCTCCATCTGCACCGTGCGCGGCGATGCCGGACGGCACGCCGTCGTCGGCGCGATCGACGCGCTCGACAGCCTCGGTGTTCCCCGCGGTCTCGGTGACGTCGTCCAACGTCCACTGCGACGCCCGCGGCGCCTCGCCCGGCAACGGGGGCAGTACGCTTGCGGCGAGCGGCGCGTCCGCGACCGGCGCCAGATCCCAGGACGGCACCGGCGGCGGCGCGACGGCCGCGCGCGGCGCTTCGCTGGCGGCCGGCGCGGCATCCGGCTCGAGCAGCGACGCCGCGGCTCCGTCGTCGGCTGCCACCTCCTGCCCTGCCAGCACCTCCTGCGGCGCCGGCGCATCGCTCGGCAGCGGCCAGTAGCGCAGCGTTTCCAGGCTGGTGCGGGTGATGTCGAGGATTTCCTCGCGGCCCGGGCGGCGCTCGCGCAGCGCTTCCAGGTAGTACTCCAGACTGGCCATCGCATCGGCCAGCGTGTCGAGCTGGCGTCCGCTGGGCACGCGGCGCTTGCCGATCAGTTCGATGGCGACGTAGCGGCGCACGCCTTCCAGGTAGTCGGCCGGCTGCGGCAGTTCCAGCATGCGCAGCGCGCCGGCGACCTCGCCCAGCAGGCGCGGCACTTCGCTCAGGCGCTCGTGGTCCCAGTTGGTCTCGATGAAGGCGACGAAATGCTCGCGCGCCGCGGCGAAATTGGCGATCGCCTCGTGCGCCAGCACTTCCACCGTGCGCCGCGCCTCGGCGGCGCTGGCGTCGTCGTGGATGCCGGCGCTGGCGCCGAGATAGGCGACCTGGTCGTCGAGCGAGGCATCCACGTACAGCAGCGCGCCGGCGATATCCAGCAGCAGGCCTTCGTCGGCCTCGCGCTCGCCGTCGACGATGCTGCGCAGCGAATCGCGCTGCTGCACCACCACGCCGCGGGCCACGCCCAGGCCCATCACACCGAGGGTGTCGGCGACGTTGCCGAGTTCGTCCACCTGGGTCTGCAGCGCGGCGACGTCGCCGCCGGTGCGCAGGTGCAGGTCGAGCGCGTCCTTGACCCGCAGCAGTTCTTCCTTGATCGCGGTGCCGACGGTGTCGAGCAGTTCGCGGTTGCGGCCGCTGAGGCTGCCGCGCGCGTGATCGAGCTCGGCCTCGGTGGCGCTGGCAGCGTCCGGCGACAGCGCGAACAGCGCGCCTTCGCTCAGGCCCGGTTCGCCGCGCGCGGCGCGGATGTCGTTGAGCAGCGGCAGCAGCACGATCGGGATGTCGCGGTGGCCGTCCTGCAGGCGCTCCAGGTAGTCGGGCAGCAGCACCGTGCCGCGCATCAGCGTCGCGCAGGCCTCGTCGCGGTCGGGCGCCTGGCCGTTCTGCACGGCGATGGCCAGCAGTTCCAGTTCCTCGGCGACCATCGCCGGCGCGTACAGCTCGACCATGCGCAAGGTGCCCTGCACCTGGTGCAGGTAGCCGGCGCAGAAACGCATGCGGCTGGTGTCGGCCGGGTCCTCGACGAAGTATTCGATCTCCCCGCGCACCTGGCGCAGGGTCTCGTCCAGCTCCGGCTTGACCCAGCCCAGCGCGGCGTGGCTCATCGCATCGCGCAGCGCGCTCATCGCGGCGCCCCTGCGGACGGCCACGCGCCATGCCGCGCATGCGCGGCGGCGGTGTGCAGGGATTTTTCACGGTACGTCATGTGCGCTTCCTTCCACCCTGTTCCGATCCGCTCACGCCGGCAGCTTGAAGTCGGCGACCGAGCGCCGCAGGTCCGCCGCCAGCTGCGCCAGCCGCCCGATCGAGTCGGCGGTCTGGCCGGCGCCTTGCGAGGTCTGTCCGGTGATGCGACGGATCACGTCCATCGTCTGGGTGATGTCCGTCGCCGCGGCGGACTGCTGGTGCGCGGCGATGGAGATGTTCTTGATGAGGTTGTTGAGCGCGTTGGAGACGCGCTCGATCTCGGTCAGCGCGGTGCCGGCGTCCTCGGCCAGGCGCGCGCCGGACACCACTTCGGAGGTGGTCTGCTCCATCGAGCTGACCGCTTCGTTGGTGTCGGCCTGAATCGTCTGCACCAGGCCTTCGATGCGGCGCGTGGCGCCGGAGGTGCGTTCGGCCAGGCGCTGCACTTCGTCGGCGACCAGCGCGAAGCCGCGGCCGGCCTCGCCCGCCGAGGCGGCCTGCACCGCGGCGTTGAGCGCCAGGATGTTGGTCTGCTCGGAAATGTCGTTGATCAGTTCCACGATCGAGCCGATCTCCTGGGTCGATTCGCCCAGGCGCTTGATGCGCTTGGAGGTTTCCTGGATCTGGTCGCGGATCTGGTCCATGCCCTGGATGGTCTCGCGGACCACGCCGGCGCCCTCGGCGGCGATCACCACCGAGCGCTGCGCCACCTCGGCCGACTCGCTGGAGTTGCGCGAGACCTGTTCGATGCTGGCGGCGATCTCGTTGATGCGCTCGGACGCCGAGCCGATCTGCTCGGCCTGGTGGCCGGCGGCCTCGGCCAGCTGCAGCGCGGTGGCCTGGGTCTCCTCGGTGGAGATGGCGACCTTGGCCGAGGTGTCGTTGATCGTGGTCACCAGGTGGCGCAGCTCGTCGACCGCGTAGTTGATCGCGTCGGCGATGGCGCCGGTCATGTCCTCGGTGACCGAGGCCTTGACGGTCAGGTCGCCTTCGCCGAGCGAGCTGATTTCGTCGAGCAGGCGCATGATCGCCTGCTGGTTGCGGCTGTTGTACTCGACCTGGGTCTGGTAGCGGATTTCCTGCTCGCGGGTGCGGCTGCGCACCGAGGTCCAGACGAAGCCGACGATCGACAGCAGCGCCAGCAGGCCGGACACCACGCCCAGCCAGAAGTTCGGGAACGGGCGGGTGTCGCGCACGGAGCCGAACGTGGAGAACGCGTCGAACAGCTTCTTGCTGTCCTGGAGCATCTTGTCCGAGCCGGCGGTCAGCGCCGCGGCCGAGGACTGCGCGGCGAACAGGCTGCGCGAGCTGGCCTGCAGCGCGTCCAGGTCCTTCTTCATTTCCGCCCACTGCGCCTGCGACTGCTCCAGCGCGGCCAGCGCGGCGGCGTTGCGCACCGGGGCGATGCCCAGTTCCTCGTTGCCGTTGCGCAGGCCCTCGAGCATCTGCCCGAACACCACCGAGTCGCGCGCCAGCGCATCGCCGGCGCTGGCCGCGCCGCTGCCGCCGGCGCGCATCTCGGTGACGCGGCGGGCCATGGTGCCGGCCACCACCACCTGCTGCAGGGTGTTGTAGATCTGCGCGGCCGGGGCGCCGCCCACGGTCATCGCGCGCACCACCTCGTTGAGCTGCGCCTGCAGCTGCGGCACGCCGCCGACGAAGCGCTCGGCGTTGCCGGCCAGCGCCAGCACCGCCGGCTCGCTGTCCACCACCTGCTGCGCGTTCTTGCCCAGCGGCGCCCAGGTGCGGTTGAGCTCGGCCAGCGGGCCGGCGATGCCGGTCTCGTCGGCATAGCGCGCGTTGAGCTCGGCGACCGTGCTCTCCACCCGGGTCTTGGTCTGCTTGAACTGCTTGTAGGTGGCGGCGTTGCCGGATACCGCGTCGCGGCCCTGGTTGGCCAGCTGCTGCGACAGCACCTGCAGGTCGGCCGCGCCGGTGCTGGCGCCGGCCAGGCGGTTGCCCTGCCAGGTGGCCACGCCGGTGTTGGCGCCGAACACGATCAGCGACAGTGCCAGCAGGCCCAGCCAGAAACTCGTCCCCATGCTGCCAAGCTTGCTGGCCTTGGGGGCGTCCGCTGCAGTACTCATGATTCGACCTCGATCTTCGATGCGAAGGCAGGCCGCGCGCTCAGGCGGCGGCTTGACGGAATTCGGGTGTACGCGACAGCAGCGACAGCGAGAACACGCCCCAGTCGTTGCTGTCGCCGCGGAACGCGCGGTCGACGAAGTGCGCGTAGCGGCCGTGGGCCAGCTCGCCGGGCTCCACCGCCTGCGACTCGGTGAAGCTGCGCTGGCCGAACAGTTCGTCGATGGTCAGCGCCACGTCGCCGCCGCTCTGGCGCATGATCAGCACGCGCTGGCCTTCCAGCAGCGAGGTGCGCTGGCCTTCCATGAACTGCTTCAGATCGACCACCGGGAACAGGTTGCCGCGCAGGTTGCCCACGCCCAGCAGCCACGGCTGCGCGCCCGGCACCGGGGTGATCGGCGGCATGCGCACGATTTCCACCACCTCGCGGAAATCGGACACCAGATGGCGGTTGCCGACGCGGAAGCCGACCCCGCGCCAGATGTTCTCGTCGAATTCGCGCTCGGGCATCTGCACCGCGTGCGCCAGGCTGCGCCGCTCGTAGGCCTCGAGGATGTCGAAGGGCGAACGCACGTCAGCCGACCAGCTGGTTGATGCGGGCGATCAGGTCGTCTTCCCGCGGCGGCTTGACGATGTAGTCGGTGGCGCCCTGGCGCATGCCCCAGACCTTGTCGGTCTCCATGCTCTTGGTGCTGATGATCAGCACCGGGATGTGCCGGGTGGCCTCGTCGCGCGACAGCGCGCGGGTGGCCTGGAAGCCGCTCATCCCCGGCAGCACCACGTCCATCAGCACCAGGCTGGGCGCCTGCTCGCGGACGAGTTTCAGCCCGTCCTCGGCATTGTCGGTGGCGAGCACCTCGTGCCCGGCCTTTTCCAGCCATTGCGTGAACACCGCCCGGTCGGTCGGTGAGTCCTCGATCAACAAGATTCGAGCCATGGTGCCTTTCCCCCTGGTCAGGCGTTGACGTATGTACGGATCGCGCCCAGCAGTTCTTCGCGTGTGAAGGGTTTGGTGAGGTACTGCTCGGAACCGACGATGCGGCCGCGCGCCTTGTCGAACAGGCCGTCCTTGGAGGACAGCATGATCACCGGCGTCGCCTTGAACAGCTGGTTGCCCTTGATCAGCGCGCAGGTCTGATAGCCGTCCAGCCGCGGCATCATGATGTCCACGAAGATGATCTGCGGCTGCTGGTCGGCGATCTTGGCCAGGGCCTCGAACCCGTCGGTGGCGGTGACCACCTCGCAACCCTCGCGCTTCAACAGCGTTTCGGCGGTACGGCGGATCGTCTTCGAGTCATCGATCACCATGACCCTCAGTCCTGCGAGTTCCCCACCCGCAGTCGTGTTTTCACTCATTCACTTGCCCCCCAGGCGCGCGACGCTTCATCGGATCCGACGTCGCTGCGAAACGACATGTATCCCAAGACCCGCTCAGACTGTCAAGGCCGTCGCCACGGCGTTGCGTTGGACCACCGTCCAGCGCCAACTATGTCACAGTTTGCTTGCCGCCGCAGGGCGCCGCGCGGCCCCGTCGCGACGCCCTTGCGCGCGCCCGCCGCCGACCCGCTACCATCCTCCGCTCAGTCCCCCAGGTGCCGCCATGCCGTTCGATGTCATCGTGGTGATGGATCCCATCGCCAGCATCAAGATTGCCAAAGACACTACCTTCGCGATGTTGCTGGAAGCCCAGCGCCGCGGCCACCGGCTGCACTACGTGCGGCCCGGCGGGCTGTCGCTGCGCGAGGGCCGCGCGCTGGCGCAGGCGGCGCCGCTGCAGGTGCGCGACGACAAGGCCGGCTGGTTCGAGCTGGGCGCGTTCGCCGAGCTGGCGTTCGGCACCGGGCAGGTGGTGCTGATGCGCAAGGACCCGCCGTTCGACCCCGAATTCCTGTACGACACCCACGTGCTGAGCGTGGCCCAGCGCGCCGGCGCGCAGGTGATCAACGACCCGCAGGGCCTGCGCGACTTCAACGAGAAGCTGGCCGCGCTGCTGTTCCCGCAGTGCTGCGCGCCGACCCTGGTCAGCCGCGACGCGGCGGCGCTGAAGGCGTTCGTGCTGGAGCACGGCCAGGCGGTGCTCAAGCCGCTGGACGGGATGGGCGGGCGCTCGATCTTCCGCAGCGGCACCGGCGACCCCAACCTCAACGTGATCCTGGAGACGCTGACCGATGGCGGCCGCAGGCTGGCCCTGGCGCAGCGCTTCATCCCCGACATCAGCGCCGGCGACAAGCGCATCCTGCTGGTCGACGGCGTGCCGGTGGACTATTGCCTGGCGCGGATCCCGCAGGGCGACGAGTTCCGCGGCAACCTGGCCGCCGGCGGCCGCGGCGAAGGCCGCCCGCTGAGCGAGCGCGACCGCTGGATCGCCGGCCAGGTCGGCCCGGAGATGAAGCGGCGCGGCATGCGCTTCGTCGGGCTGGACGTGATCGGCGACTACCTGACCGAGGTCAACGTCACCAGCCCCACCTGCGTGCGCGAGCTGGACGCGCAGTACGGGCTGAACATCGCCGGGCTGCTGTTCGACGCGATCGAGGCCTACCCGGCGCGATGAGCGCGGCCGCCGCGACGCCCGCGCCGCGCATCGGCGAGCGCGAACGGCTCAGCGCCACCCTGGTGCTGTCGCTGATCGTGCACGGCCTGCTGATCCTGGGGGTCGGCTTCGCGATCGACGACGACGCGCCGCTGGTGCCGACCCTGGACGTGATCTTCAGCCAGACCAGCACCCCGCTGACCCCGAAGCAGGCCGATTTCCTGGCCCAGGCCAACCAGCAGGGCGGCGGCGACCACGACAAGGCGCAACGCCCGCGCGACAGCCAGCCCGGGGTCGTGCCGCAGCAGCACGACGGCCTGGCGCCGCAGGCGCTGCGCGCGCAGACCGCGGCGGCGGCGCCGGAGCCGACCCCGCGCGTGGTCAGCAGCGCGCGCGGCGAACGCTCGCAGCCGGCGCCGCAGACCCAGCCGCGCACCGACGCCCCGACCCGGCCGGTGGACGCGCAGCGCGAACAGCGCGACGCGGAGATGGCGCGCCTGGCCGCCGAGGTGCACCTGCGCTCGGAGCAGTACGCCAAGCGCCCGAACCGCAAGTTCGTGTCCGCCAGCACCCGCGAGTACGCCTACGCCAACTACCTGCGCGCCTGGGTCGACCGCGCCGAGCGGGTCGGCAACCTCAACTACCCCGACGAGGCGCGCCGGCAGCGGCTGGGCGGCCAGGTGGTGATCAGCGTCGGCGTGCGCCGCGACGGCAGCATCGAGAGCAGCCGCGTGCTGCGCTCCAGCGGCGTGCCGATGCTCGACGCCGCGGCGCTGCGGGTGGTGCAGCTGGCGCAGCCGTTCCCGCCGCTGCCGCACACCGAAGACAACATCGACATCCTGCAGGTGACCCGCACCTGGGTCTTCCTGCCCGGCGGCACCCTGCGCGACGACCGCTGAGCCGCGCGCCCGCGGCATCACGCCCAGCCTCATGTACTGACAGCATCGAGCCGCTCCGGCCCCTCTCCCACCGGGAAAGGGTCGGGGTGAGGGTGCGTCGGCACGGACGGCCGCGCTCCCCGAACCGCCTAGGCTCCGCCGTCCCTCGTCCGCTCCTTCGGGGCACCTTCTCCCTTCTCCCGCCGGGAGAAGGGAGCTGCCTGCGTTGCGCCATGGAGAGGAGATCTGCAGCGAAAGATGGCAGGCGCTCCTGCGCATCCGCAACAGCGACGCGCGCCGGGCGACTGCGCCCAGGCGCCATCGCCCGAGATAACGATTGGTGCCGCCGACATAACCACGCGGCATTTCTGAATAGGCGCCGCATTAAGGTTAATGGGGACGGGGAACGTTACCGCGCACACCGCATCGCCAAGGACGAATGGATCGGAGGCCGGCGCGCATCCCCGCCCCCACCACCCGAGCCGTCTCCCATGAAAAAGCATCCCCTACTCCGCAGGCCCGCCCTGCTCGCGCTGGCGCTGGGCGCCGCTCTTGCCGCGCCGCCGGTCCTGGCGCAGTCCACCACCGGCGCCGTCGCCGGGCAGGCGCCGGCCAATGCGCAGCGCGTGCAGGTGCGCAGCGACAGCGGCCTCAGCCGCGAAGTCGCGGTCGACGCGCGCGGCCGCTACAGCATCGGCCAGCTGCCGCTGGGCACCTACACCATCGTCGCCAAGGGCGCCGACGACGCCGTGCTCGGCAGCCGCGAGGGTGTGGGCCTGACCGTCGGCGCGGTCACCGACGTTTCCTTCGCTGCGGTCACCAGCCTGACCGGGGTCAACGTCAGCGCCGACCGCGCCGCCGCGGCGATCGACGTCAGCAGCGTCGACTCGCGCACCGTGATCGATGCCGAACAATTGCAGCGGCTGCCGCTGGGACGCTCGGCCGAGGCGATCGCGCAGCTGGCGCCCGGCGTGGCCGGCAACAGCGGCAGCGGCACCTACAGCGGCCCGACCGGCGCGCAACTGCTCAGCTTCGGCGGCTCTTCGGCCGCGGAGAACGCCTATTACATCAACGGCTTCAACACCACCGACCCGCTGCGTGGGCTGGGCGGGCTGACCCTGCCCTACGGCAGCATCGACCAGTTGGAGGTCTACACCGGCGGCTACAGCGCCAAGTACGGGCGCTCGGACGGCGGCGTGATCAACGCGGTGGGCAAGCGCGGCAGCAACGAATGGCATTTCGGCGGCCAGGCGACCTGGGAGCCCGATGGCCTGCGCGCCTCGCAGAGGGACGTCCACGCGCCGGGCGACGGCACGCTGTACCGGCCGGACAGCAAGAGCAGCGCCACGCTCAGCACGCAGAGCCTGTACGCCGGCGGCCCGCTGATCCAGGACAGGCTGTTCTTCTTCGGCTCCTACGAACTGCAGCGGCAGGACGGCGGCAGGTTCTACGGCTCCCGGGAGAACAACACCGGCTACTACGACTACGACTACCGGCGGCCGAGCTGGTACGCCAAGCTCGACTGGAACATCAGCGACAACCAGCTGCTGGAGATCACCGGCGCCTCCAGCCGCTACATCACCCGCGGCAGCTACTACGACTACAGCGGCCACGACATCGGCGCGCGCCGCGGCAGCGCCGACACCACCAAGACCGGCGGTGACCTGTGGACCGCCAAGTACACCGGCTACCTCACCGACCGCCTGACCTTCAGCGCCCAGTACGGCAAGCAGCGCACCGACGACTACACCGGCAACCCCAACTACAGCGGCGCGCTCACCTACGTCGACGACGCCGTGTTCCAGAACCCGGCCTACACCGGCGGCACCCCCATCACCAACGCGCAGACCACCGCGCTGCTGGTCGATCCCGACCGCGGCAACCGCACCGACAACCTGCGGCTGGACCTGAACTACGTCATCGGCGAGCACAGCATCACCATCGGCATCGACAACCAGAACGCGCGCGCGCTCAACCGCGGCTCGGTGGCCTCGGCCGACGGCTACCAGTGGATCTACGGCCAGTCCAACCCGAACGTGCCGATCAACACCGGCCTCGGGGTGCCGGCCACCGGCGGCTACGCCAACGGCGAGGACGGCTACTACGTGCGCAGGTACGTCTACAGCGCGCTGGCCTCGGTCCGTGCGGCGCAACGTGCGCAGTACATCGAGGACAACTGGCAGGTCGGCGAGCGCCTGCTGCTCAGCCTCGGCCTGCGCCTGGACCAGTTCACCAACTACAACCGCGACGGCGACGCGTACATCAAGCAGACCAGCGGGCAGTGGGCGCCGCGCCTGGGCTTCAGCTGGGACGTCGACGGCGATGCGCGCTTCAAGGTGTACGGCAACGCCGGCCGCTACTACCTGGCGCTGCCGCTGAATCCGGCGTTCAACGCCGCCGGCGCGACCCTGGCGACCTCGACCTACTACACCTATGGCGGCATCGACGCCAACGGCTATCCCACCGGCCTGACCCAGATCTCCGACGCGGTCTCCTCCAACAACAATTACGGCATCCTGCCCGATCCCAGGACCGTGGCCACGCAGGGCATCAAGCCCTCGTTCCAGGACGAGTTCATCCTCGGCTTCACCAAGGCCTGGGGCGACAACTGGGTCTACGGCGCCAAGGGCACCTACCGCGTCCTGCGCAGCGGCGTGGACGACTACTGCGACAGCGACTCGGTGTTCGCGGCGGCGGCGGCGCAAGGGCATACGGTGACCCTGGACAGCAACCCGGTCAGCTGCTGGCTGATCAATCCGGGCAAGTCCAACACCTTCACCCTGGTGGACACGTCGGGCAACTACGTCAGCGTGCCGCTGAGCAATGCCGAGCTCGGCTTCCCCAAGTTCAAGCGCAACTACTACGGGCTCAACCTGTCGCTGGAGCACCCGTTCGACCAGCGCTGGTACGGGCGCCTGGACTACACCTGGTCGCGCAGCTACGGCACCACCGAAGGCCAGCTGCTGTCGGGCATCGGCCAGACCGCGGTGTCCACCACCCAGGCCTGGGACTATGCGCAGCTGATGGAACACACCAACGGCCCGCAGAGCAACGACCACACCCACCAGTTCAAGTTCTACGGCTACTACCAGTTCACGCCCGAATGGCTGGTGTCGGCCAACCTCAAGGCGATGTCCGGCACGCCGTTCAGTGCGCTCGGCTCGTACGGCGCCGACCAGAGCGATCCGTCCGGCTACGGCATCGCCTACCACTACTACCAGGGCGAAGCGGCCCCTCCCGGCAGCCAGGGCCGCCTGCCGTGGCTGAAGCAGCTCGATCTCGGCGTGTCGTGGCGGCCGGCGGCGGCCGACCACAGGCTGGCCTTCAACCTGGACGTGTTCAACGCCTTGAACGGCCAGGCCACGCTGTGGAAGTACCCGTATTCGGAAACGGACCCGGGCAACAGCGATCCGGTGTATGGCGCGGCGTTGCTGCGCCAGGCGCCGCGTTCGGTGCGGCTGAGCGTCAGCTACGACTACTGACCGCCCCCGCGGCCTGCGGGGGCGCCGGCCAGGGACGGCCGGCCTTCCTGCGCGCACTCACCCGGGGACGCTGGCCGCATGCAGGCGGTCGGCCAGCGCGACGATCTCCGCCGCGTCCTGCACCCGTGCGCGCCAGGCCGCGGGAATGCCATCGATGCCGTAGAAGGCGCCGGCCAATTGCCCGCAGATCGCCGCGGTGGTATCGGCATCGTCGCCGAGATTGGCCGCGCGCAGCACTGCGTCGGCGAGGCAATCGGTCGTCGCGAAACACCACAGCGCCGCCGACAGCGCATCGACCACGTAACCGGTGCCGCGGATCCGGGTGGCCGGCACCGCGGCGTGGTCGCGGACGGCCAGCGCGCGCAGCGCCGGCGTGTCCAGGACCAGCTGCGGCGCCTGCAGCAGCTGCGCGCGGTCGCCGCCGAGCAGCGCCGCGCGCAACTGGAACGCGAACAGCCGGCAGGCGTCCAGCGCCTCGGCGGCGGCATGCGTGGTGCGCGAACTGTCCGCGGCGCGTTCGGCCAGCACCTCGGGGCGATGCGCGTAATACATCGCCACCGGCGCCAGCCGCATCAGCGAGCCGTTGCCGGCCGCGTGCGGGTCCTCGCTGCCGCTGAAGGCCGGGCCGCCGTCCAGATAGCGCTCCAGCGCCTGGCGCACGGTGCTGCCGATGTCGAAGCAAATGCCGGTGCTGCTGAGGTAGCCATGCCGGTACCAGTTGCAATAGCGGTTCATCTGGTCCGCCGCGTCGAAGCCTTCGCGGTACAGCAGGCTGTGCGCCAGGCACAGCGCCATCGAGGTGTCGTCGGTCCACTGCCCGGGCCGCAGCTCGAACGGACCGCCGCCGACCATGTCGTCGATTGGCGCGAAGCTGCCTGGCGCCTTGAATTCCAGCGTCGTGCCAAGCGCATCGCCGACCGCCAGGCCCAGCAGGCAGCCGCGAAAACGCGCGCGCTCGGCCTGGGCCTGAGCCTCGGTCACCGCGCGGCCCGCTGTGCCTGCTGCTCGGCCAGGGTCAGGGCGACGTTGTCGCGCAGGTAGGCCGGCTCGGCGCGTTCCGGCGCGATCGCTTCGCCGCGGGCGTGCGCGGCCAGCGCCAGGGTCAACACGTCGGCGGCATGCGGCAGGGCCTGCGCATCGGCGCTGCGCAACTGCGCGCCCAGGCGCCGCTGCAGCGTGCCGTCGATGGCGGCCAGCCCGGTGCCGACGCCGTGCCAGGGCGCATCCGCCTGCGGCAGCACGAACGCGTCCGGGACCAGGACCTGCTCTGGCGTCAGCGCATGCAGTCCTGCGGCGTCGCGCACGAAGGTCGCCGCGTAGATCTCGCCCATGCGCGCATCGATCGCGGCCAGCACCCGCGGCGCGTCGGCCGGCGCGCGCAGGGCCAGCGCGTGCAGGGTGGACACCGGCAGCACCGGCAGGTCCAGCGCCAGGGCGATGCCCTGCGCCAGCGCGATCGCCAGGCGTACGCCGGTGAACGCGCCGGGGCCGCGGCCGAAGGCGACCGCATCGAGCTGGCTGCGGCCGATGCCGGCCTCGGCCAGCAACTGCTCGGCCCACGGCAGCGCCAGTTCGGCATGCCGGCGCGGCGCCAGCTCGAAGCGCTCGAGTACCTTGCCGTCGACGTGCACGGCGACGGACAGGGCTTCTGTGGCGGTTTCGAAGGCGAGAATGTTCATGGGGCCGGGATTGGGGATCGGGGATCGGGGATTCGCAAAGGCGAAAAGCCTAGCATCCATCGCTCGATCACCGGGGCAAGGAGCGCCGTGTCCAATGGCTGCCGGCTGGAGCGCGATGACGCCGTGTCGCGTTCAATGCGCCTGCGCTTCTTCGAGTCCCGAGTCCCCGTTCCCGAGTCCCGACCCAAAAAACGCCCGCACGTCCTCCACGTCGCGGGTGCGCGCGAACGGCGGCAGCGATTCCAGAAAGGTGCGGCCGTAGGACTTGGACAGCAGTCGCGGATCGCACAGCACCAGCACGCCGCGGTCGGTCTCGCTGCGGATCAGCCGGCCCACGCCCTGCTTCAGCGCGATCACCGCCTGCGGCAGCTGTTCGTCGCGGAACGGGTTGCCGCCGTCGCGGCGGATCGCGTCCAGCCGCGCCTCGAACACCGGATCGTCCGGCGCGGCGAACGGCAGCTTGTCTATCACCACCACGCTCAGCGCATCGCCCACCACGTCCACGCCCTCGCGGAAACTGGCCGAGCCGAGCAGCACGCCGTTGCCGGACTCGCGGAAACGCTGCAGCAAGGTCGCGCGCGGCGCCTCGCCCTGCACGAACAGCGGCCACGGCCCGTCGCGCAGCGCCTCGGCCGCCTCGCGCAGCGCGCGATGCGAGGCGAACAGCAAGAAGGCGCGGCCCTGCGAGGCCTGCAGCACCGGATGCAGCGCGGCGATCAGCGCGGTGCCGAAGCCGCGCGCGTTCGGGTCCGGCAACGCCGGCAGGTAGCACAGCGCCTGCCGCGCCCAGTCGAACGGGCTGGGCTGCAGCAGGGTCATCGGGTCGCTCAAGCCCAGGCGCGTGGCGATGTGCTCGAAATCGCCCTTCACCGCCAGCGTCGCCGAGGTGAACACCCACGCCGCGTGCGATTTCTCGCGATGCATGCGCAGCGGGCCGGACACGTCCAGCGGCGTGCGCTGGCAGCGGAAGCCGCGCGCGCTCAGCTCGTACCACAGCACGTCGTTGGACGGCGGCGCCGGCTCGGCATCGAAATCCGGGATCGGCGCGTCGTCGCCGAGCCAGTGGCCCAGCCGCGCGCGCATGTCCTGCGCGCGCGCGGCGCAGGCGTCGAAGCCGGGCGAGGCCTCGCGCAGCACCGCCAGGCTCTCCTGCAGCCGCGCCAGCTCGCTCAGCAACGCATCGAAGCCGTCGCGCACCTGCGGCTTGGCCAGCAGGCGCCACTGCGTGCCGCGGGTGGGCAGCCCTTCCATCGCCGCGCGCAGTTCGCGCAAGGCCTGCTCCAGCGCCTGCACCGGCGCCTGCAGGCTGGCCAGCGCGCCGGCGACGTGGCGGCTCTCGGCCAGGCAGTCGCGCGCCAGTTCCTGCAGCGGGCGCATGCCGAAGCTCTCGCCGAAGAAGTTCGCCGCCAGTTCCGGCAGCTGGTGCGCCTCGTCGATGACGAAGGCCTGCGCGCCGGGCAGGATCTCGCCGAAGCCTTCCTGTTTCAGCGCCAGGTCGGCCAGCAGCAGGTGGTGGTTGACCACCACCACGTCGGCGGCCTGCGCGCGTTGCCGCGCCTGCACCACGAAGCACTCGCCCCAGAACGGGCACTCGGTGCCCAGGCAGTTGTCCATGGTCGAGGTGACCAGCGGCAGCAGCGGCGAATCGTCGGGCAGCGCGTCGAGCTCGGCGATGTCGCCGAAGCGGGTGCGTCCGCCCCAGGCGACGATGCGCTGGAACTGCGCGATCTGCTCGCGCGCGGTGAAGCGCGGCTCGCCCTTGGCCTGCTCCAGCCGGTACTTGCACAGATAGTTGGCGCGGCCCTTCAGCAGCGCGCTGTTGAGGCCCACGCCCAGCGCCGCGCGCACCCGCGGCAGGTCGCGGTGGTAGAGCTGGTCCTGCAGCGCGCGGGTGCCGGTGGAGACGATGGTCTTCAGCCCCGACAGCAGCGCCGGCACCAGGTACGCATAGGTCTTGCCGGTGCCGGTCCCGGCCTCGGCGAGCAGCACGTCGCGCTGCTCGAACGCCTCGGCGATCGCCGCGGTCAGCCGCAGCTGCGCCGCGCGCGGCACGAACGCATCGAGCTGGCGGGCGAGCGCACCGCCGTCGCTGAGCGCTTCGGTGCTGGCGTGGGCGAGGGACATGGGGCCGGGATTGGGAGTGGGGATTGGGGATTGGCAAAAGCGGCGCGTTGCGCCCGCGGCTTATGCGTGCGCGCCAAACATGAAAGGGGGGAACACTGCAGCGGTGCGGCTCATCCGGAACATCCGGTGAACTTCGCCTCGCGAATCCCCAATCCCGAATCCCGGCCCCACTCAATAGCGCTTCAACCCCGGCACCGTGCAGCCTTCGATGTGCGCGTGCGCGGAGACCGCATTCTCCTTCTGGCCGCGCGCCAGGCGCGATTGCTCGATCGTCGCCCAGTGGCGGCGGCACAGCGGGCCGGTCTGCGAGCCCAGGTCGATGGCGCGCTTGGCGAAGGCCTCGGCCTGCGCGTTGTCCTTCTGCAGCAGCGCCACTTCGGCGCGGTCCTGCAGCGTCGTGGGGTCGTCCGGCACCAGTTGCAGGGCCTGGTCCAGCGCTGCCGCGGCGCCGGCCAGGTCGCCGGCCGCGCGCTTGCGCTTGGCGCTGTCGCGCAGGTCCTCGACCTGGGGATCGCGCAGCGGCTGCACGCTCAGTTCGGTGTCGTCGGCGCCGCCGCTGGCCTCGACCGCGGCCAGCCGTTGCGCCGGCGTGGTGGTGTCCGCCGGCGGCGGGGGCGGCGGCGGCGGCGCGCTGACGCAGGAGGCCAGCAGCAGGCTGAGGGCGGCGACGGCGGGGGCGTATCGGGTCATGGCAGGCATCCGGGGGATCATTGCGCTGGCGGTGTGGAGGCCGCGTCGGCAGGCGGCGTTTCCTTCTTCTTGTCCAGGCCGAACCAGCTGCGCCAGCCGCCGCCCTGGTGCTGCTCGCCGTCGGCGGGCGCCGCCTCCTCCTCGGGCAGCGCCTGCGGCGGCGCGCACGGGGCGTAGGCCGGGGCGAAGCCGACCACGAACGGGAACTGGCGCGCGCCTGGGCAGCTGGGGTCGGTGCTGTTGCTGCCGGCCGGGTCCATCCACTGCCAGTCGATGCCCTTGCCCTGCACCTTCAGCGGCGAACTCGGCAGCCGCGCGAAGATGCCCGACCACACCCGCATCGCGCCGGTGGCGCCGTACAGGCCGGTCTGCTTGTTCTGGTCGTTGCCGATCCAGATCACCGCCAGGTGGTCGCCGGTGTAGCCGGCATACCAACTGTCCACGCCATCGTTGCTGGTGCCGGTCTTGCCGGCCGGCGACAGCCTGCCCAGACCGTCGCCGAGCAGCTGCCGCGCGGTGCCGTTGCTGACCACCTGCTGCAGCGCCAGCCCGACCAGGTTGGCGGCGACCGAGTCGCCTTCCTGCGCCGGCGCCGGCGCCTTGTCGTAGCGCTTGAGCAGCTTGCCCTGCGGATCGAGCACGCCGCGCACCGCGTGCAGCGGCTGGATCTGCCCGCCGGAGGCGAGGAACTGGTACAGCTGGGTCATCGCATACGGGCTCTGGTCGGTCGCGCCCAGGATCAGCGAAGGATTGACCTCGGCCTCGAGCCCGGCCAGCACCTTGACCAGCTGCGCCACCCGCTCCGGCCCGACCTGCATGCCGATCCGCACCGTGGCCTGGTTGTACGAATGCGCCAGCGCATCGACCAGGCGCACCGTGCCGTGGCTGCGGTTGTCGGAATTGCCCGGGGTCCAGCGCTTGCCGCGGCTGAGCTGCACCGTCACCGGCGAATCGTCGACCCAGCTGGCCAGCGAATAGCGGTCCGGCTGCGCCAGCGCCAGCAGGTACACGAACGGCTTGAGCAGCGAGCCGACCTGGCGCTGCGCCTCGATCGCGCGGTTGAAGCCGGGCTGCGACACGTCGCGGCTGCCGACCACCGCCAGCACGTCGCCGTTGTGGGTGTCGGTCAACACCAGGCCGGCCTGCAGCGGCGGCCGCTTTCTGTTGGTCTCCAGCGACTTGAGGGTGCGGGTCACCGCGCCCTCGGCATAGGCCTGTGCCGACGGCGACATGCCGGTCAGCACGCTCAGCCCGGCGCCCTGCAGCGCGCTTTCCGGGTAGTCGCGCGCCAGCTGGCGGCGCACCAGGTCCACGTAGGCCGGGAAGCGGTTGGCCGCGACCAGCCCCGGGTTGGCCGGCACGCCCAACGGCGCGGCCAGCGCCTGGCGGTAGGTGGGCTCGTCGATCAGCTCGCTCTGGCGCAGCTTGCCGAGCACGAAGTTGCGCCGGTCCAGCGCGCGCTCGGGATAGCGCCGCGGATCGTAGTAGGACGGCCCCTTGACCAGGCCGATCAGCAGCGCCACCTGTTCCGGCGGCAGCGCGTCCAGTTCGCGCCCGAACCAGAATTCCGCGCCCGAAGCGACGCCGTGGATCGCCTGGCTGCCGCGCTGCCCTAGGTACACCTGGTTCAGATAGGCCTCCAGGATGGTGCGCTTGTCGTAGCGCGCCTCCATGATCAGCGCGTACAGGATCTCGTTGAACTTGCGGGTGAGCGTCTGCTCCTTGCCGATGCCGAGCAGGCCGCTGCGCGCCAGCTGCTGGGTCAGGGTGCTGGCGCCCTGCCGGCTCTTGCCGCCGGAGCGCACCATCACCCACGCCGCGCGCACCATGCCGCTGAGGTCGATGCCGTGGTGGTAGTTGAAGTCGCGGTCTTCCACCGCCTGCAGCCCGGTGACCAGCAGCTCGGGCACTTCGTCCACCCGCACCAGCCGCCGCTCTTCCTGCTTCTGCCCGTACAAGGTGGCGATGCGCGCCGGATCCAGACGTACGGCGGTCAGCGACTTGCGCGTCTGCGCATCGCGCAACGCCGCCACGCGGCCGCCGGACAGGCTCACTTCCACCCGCTTGGGCGCGACCCGGCCGTCCACGTCGACGTAGCCGCGGCTGGCGATGACGAAGCGGCCGCCGTCCTGCTGGTAGCTGCCGGGGCGCTGTGCGCCTGGGTCCTCGCGATAGCTGGCCGCGTCCAGTTCGGTCTTCAGCGTCTGCGCGTCCATCGCCGTGTCCGGCGCCAGCGCCAGCGGCCGTGCGTAGACCCGGGTCGGGATCTGCCAGCGCAGTTCGCCGAAGCGCTGCGTCACCTGCTTGTTCAGATAGACCGTGTACGGGATCAGGAAGCCCAGGCCCAGCGCGGCCGCGGCCAGGCCCCAGGTGAGCAGGCGCCGGCGCCAGGGCGAGGCGCCGCTGTCGAGATCGTCGGTGTCCTGATCGTCGGTGTCGTTGTCGTCGTAGCGTCGTGGCACGGGGATGCGAGAATGTAAATTCCGGCGAGTCTAGCGCAGGCCAGCAGGCAGCGCGGCGCGGGCCCCCTTTTGTTTAAGTTGGAGTTGCAACGGATGTCGATGTCCTGGGCGAACGCGCGCTACGCCCTGAACCGCCTGAGCGGCCTGCTCCGGCGCGGCCTGGCGAGCCTGCGCACGCGCGGCTGGCGCAGCACCTGGGAACGGCTGCGCGTGCATGCGCAGCCGTTGCCGCCGCCGCGGCGCGCGCTGTTCACGGTCGCGCCACGGCCGTTCGCCGCGTTCGCGGTGCCGGCCAGCGACGCGCCGCTGGCGAGCATCGTGATCCCGGTCTACAACCACGTCGCGCACACCCTGGCCTGCCTGCGCGCGCTGGCCGCGCACCCGCCGGCGGCGGCCTGCGAGATCCTGGTGATCGACGACGGCAGCAGCGACGAGACCGTGCAGTGGCTGCCGCAGGTCCAGGGCCTGCACTACCACGTGCGGGCGCAGAACGGCGGCTTCATCGCCACCTGCAACGACGGCGCGGCGCGCGCGCGCGGCCGCTACCTGGTGTTCCTCAACAACGACACGGTGCCGCAACCGGGCTGGCTGGACGCGCTGGTGGACACCTTCGCGCAGCTGCCGCAGGCCGGCCTGGTGGGCGCGCAGCTGCTGTACCCGGACGGGCGCCTGCAGGACGCCGGCGGCGTGGTCTTCGCCGACGGCAGCGCCTGGAGCTATGGCCGCTTCGAATCGCCGGACGACCCGCGCTACGCCTACCTGCGCGACATCGACTACGCCGCCGGCGCGGCGCTGGCGATCGAGCGCGAGCGCTTCCTGGCGCTAGGCGGCTTCGACACGCGCTACATGCCGGCCTACTACGAGGACACCGACCTGGCCTTCGCCGTGCGCGACGCCGGCCTGCGCACCGTGCTGCAGCCGGCGAGCCAGGTGGTGCACGACGAGGGCGTGGACATCAAAGTCAAACAAGTGCGCAACCGCGGCGTGTTCGCCGACAAATGGGCCGGCGTGCTGGCGCGGCAGCTGGCGCCGGGCACCACCCCGACCCCGGCGCTGCTGCACCGCCACCAGCGCCAGGTGCTGATCATCGACGAGGCGCTGCCGCAGCCGGACCGCGATTCGGCCTCGCTGCGCCAGCTCAACCTGATCCGCCTGCTGCTGCAGGAAGGCGCGCACGTGGTGCTGGTGCCCAGCGGCCGCGAGTACGCCAGCCGCCACAGCGAGGCGCTGCAGCGGCTCGGCGTGGAGGTGTGGTACGCGCCGTACCTGAAGAGCGTGAGCGGCTTCCTGCAGCAGCATGGCGCGCGCTTCCACGCCGTGCTGCTGGTGCGCCACCATGTTGCCCACGCCTGCCTGCCGCTGTTGCGCCGCTTCGCGCCGCAGGCGCGGCGGCTGTTCGACACCGTCGACCTGCACTACCTGCGCGAACGCCGCGGCGCCGAGCTGGCCGGCGACGCGCGCCTGCTGCGCGAGGCCGAGCGCACCCGCGCGCGCGAGCTGGAGGTGATGGGCCAGGTCGACGTCACCGTGCTGGTCAGCGAGGTCGAGCGCGAACAACTGCAGCGCGAGGCGCCGCAGGTGCGCACCGCGCTGATCTCCAACCTGCACGAGGTCGCCGGGCCGGGCCTGCCGTGGGCGCAGCGCCGCGACCTGGTGTTCGTCGGCGGCTTCCGCCACGCGCCCAACGTGGACGCGGTGCGCTGGTTCCTGCAGGACATCTTCCCACCGCTGCGCGCGCTGTTGCCGGACCTGCGCTTCCACTGCATCGGCGCCGACATGCCCGAGGACATCCGCCGCCTCGGCGCGGCCACGCCCGGCGTGGAGCTGCTCGGGCACGTGCCGGACATCGCCGCGTACATGGACGGCATCCGCATCGCGGTGGCGCCGCTGCGCTTCGGCGCCGGGGTCAAGGGCAAGGTCAACCTGAGCATGGCGCACGGCCAGCCGGTGGTCGCCACCCCCTGCGCGGTGGAAGGCATGCACCTGCGCCACGGCGAGGACGTGCTGATCGCCGACAGCGCACCGCAGTTCGTCGCCGCGCTGGCGCAGCTGTACACCGACGAAGCGCTGTGGAACACGCTGGCCGGCAACGGCCTGCGCAACATCGCCACCCACTTCTCGCTGGACGCGGCGCGCGCCACGGTGCGGCAGGTGTTTCTCGACTAGGGCTGCGGCGGCCCGTTGACACCCGGCATGTGCGGACGGAAGCGGCTCCGACCGGGGTCGGGCCATCGACCCGATGCGCTACCGGTAAAGCGTCGCGGCTGAAGCCGCTCCTACAGTGCACCCGGCAAGCGCCCGCCAGGTCCCTGCAGGAGCGGCTTCAGTCGCGACGAACGAAGCGGTGGACCCGACAGTTTCGGATCGCGTCCGAAGAAGCATGAGCCGTGCGCCGGCCAGCTCCCATAGAAACGGTTCCATCCAGGCTCAAGCCATCGCCGCGGCAGAATCGGCGGCAAATGGCAGGCCTGGCAGCCGCGAGGCTGCAACCCTCCCTACAAGGCCGGGATACCACCTGGATGCGCGCAGACGCTCATCGCCCAGGCGACAAGCTGCGCAAGCGCCGCGCGAACGCCGCCAGTTCCGGCGTGCCCGGGTCGATCGCGCGGGCGCGGCGCAGCGCCTCGCGCGCGAATTCGGCGTCGCCGGCGCTCAGGCGCTCGTCGCCGACCGCGAGCCAGCGCTGCGCCAGGCGCCGCCGCGCCGCCGCCACGCCGTTGCCGCCCGGCGCCAGCGCGCGCCAGGCGTCGTAGCACGCGCTCGCCGCCAGCACCCGGTTGCCGCGCAGTTCCTCGTCGAAGCACTGCCGCAATGCCGCCAGCACGCGCTGCTCGGCGCTGCGCACGCGCGCATCGCGCGGCGCCAGCACCTGCGCCGCGAGCAGCGTGTCGTAGGCGCTGGCGCCGGGCGGGGTCAGCCAGTCGCCGCGCGCTTCGGCCGCCTGCAGCGCCGCCAGCAGCGCCTGCAGCCGGCGTGCGCGCTCGGCCGGCGACAGCCGCGACTGCAGCGTGGCCTGGCTCTGCCTTGCGCGCGCCAACGCCTGCCGGGCGTCGCCCAGCGCGCGGTTGTCGGGCGCCAACGCCTCCCCCCGCTGCAAGGCGCGCTCGGCCTCGGCGAAACGGAAATCGGCGGCGGCGCGCGTGGCCTGCGCCGCATACGCCGCGGCCACGCGTTGCTCGCCGTCGCCCGCGCCGGGCGCATCCGGCGCGGCGGCGCGCAGCTTGGCGAAGGCGCGCGCCGCCGCCTCCAGCCGCTGCCGGCGCAGGGCCGATTCGGCCTCGCGCTGCAAGGCGTCCAGCGCGCGGTTCAGCGCCGCCTGCGCCGCCGGCAGGTCGACGTGCCCGGGATCGTAGTCGCGCGCGCGGGCCACCAGCGCCGCAGCCGCCGCCACGTCGCCGCGCGCCAGCGCCGCCTGCGCGCGCTGCAGCAGTTCCGACAGCGCGTCCTCGCGCCCTTCCAGCGCCTCGGTGCGCTCCGGGGCGAACTCCAGCACCTGCCGGTACAGCGGCAGCGCCGCATCCGGCGCGCCGTCCAGGCGCCCCTCGCGGCGCGCCTGCGCGGCGCGTTGCAGCAGCTGGTCGAGCCCGGCATGCGCGGCCTCGCGCTGGCGCAGCGCGGCCTCGATGCGGTCGGCCTCGGCGCGCGGCACCTGCAGCGCGCGCGCCAGCGCCAGCGCCGAGCGCACCTGCGCGTAGCGCCCGGCCGCCAGCGCCGCCCGCGCCTGGCCGAGCGCGGCGCGGCCGGTCGCGGCCAGCCCGGCGCGCGCCTGCAGGCGGTCGCCATCCAACGCCAGCGCCGCCTCGAAGCGCTCGCGCGCGCCGCTGCCGTCGGCCGCGCTGAGGCGGCCGGCGCGCAGGGCGGCATGGCCCTGGTCGAGCAACTGCTGGATGCGCGTCTCCGGCCACAGCAGGTCGGCCAGCGGGCGGCGGAACACCACCAGGGTCATCGCGACCAGCAGCAAGGCGGCCAGCGCCCAGCGCCAGACGCGGCGATCGCGCCATAGCGGCACCGGCCGCGGCCTGCGCCGGCGTTCGTCCCTGATCTGATCTGGCGGCTTGCTCACCGCGCAAGCTTAGCGTGCGTGCATGACGATGCCTGTTGCGCCGCGCCGCATCGCGCCAGCAATGGCATCGCGGACCCGGCACCAAGTCCGCCGCGCACCTGGCCGGCGCGCGCGCCGTCCTCAGCCCAGGCGCCGCGCCTCGTCCACCCCGGGCAGCGCGTCGAGCTTGCCGAGCAGGGTCGACAGCTGGCCGTAGTCGCCCACCTTCAGCCGCAGCCGCAGCTGCGCGCGGCCGCTGTCGCGCACGTTGTCGCTGTTGATCTCCAGCACGTGGGCGTCCTCCTGCGCGATCAGGTTGGTGATGTCCTTGAGCAGCCAGCGCCGGTCCACCGCCCGCACCAGCACGTCGACCTCGTAGCCGCCGCCGGCCTGGCCCCACTCCACCGGCAGCACCCGCTGCGGGCTGCCGGCGGCGAGCCGGGCGAAGGCGGCGCAGTCGACCCGGTGCACGGTGACGCCGCGGGTGCGGGTCAGGTAGCCGGCGATCGGTTCGCCGGCCACCGGCTGGCAGCAGCGCGCCAGCTGCACCAGCAGGTTGCCCACGCCCTGCACGGTGAACTTGGACTTGGCCAGCCCGCCGCGCCGTGCGGTCGGCCGCGGCACGGCCGGCGCCGCCGGCTGCGCCGCGGCGCGCTCGGCCTCGTGCAAGGCGCGGCCGACCTGGCTGGGGCCGACGTCGCCCAGCGCGACCTGGATGTACAGCTCCTCGATGCCGTCGGCATGGAACTTCTTGGCCGCCGGCAGCAGGTCGGCGTGCTGCAGGCCCAGGCGCTTGAGTTCGCGCTCGAGCAGGTCCTTGCCGGCCTGCACGTTGCGCGCGCGGTCGAGCTTGTGGAACCAGGCGCGTACCTTGTCGCGCGAGCGGCCGCTGGCCAGGTAGCCGTTGGCCGGCAGCAGCCAGTCGCGGCGCGGCTCGGCCTCCTTGCCGGTGAGGATCTCCACGCGGTCGCCGCTGCGCAGCTTGTGGGTCAGCGGCACGATGCGGTTGTTGACCTTGGCGCCGCGGCAGCGGTGCCCGACCATGGTGTGCACGTGGTAGGCGAAATCCAGCGGCGTGGCGCCCTGCGGCAGGTCGATCACCTCGCCCATCGGGGTCAGCGCGTAGACCCGGTCCTCGACCAGTTCGGCATCGAGCGCGCCGGCCAGCCCGCCCTGCTCGCCGTCCTGCGACTGCTCCAGCAGCTGCCGCATCCAGGTGATCTTGCGGTCGAACGCCTTCTCCGCGCCCTTGCCGCCTTCCTTGTACTTCCAGTGCGCGGCCACGCCCAGCTCGGCCTGCGCATGCATCTCGTGGGTGCGGATCTGCACCTCGATCGTGCGCCCTTCCGGGCCGACCACGGCGGTGTGCAGCGAGCGGTAGTCGTTGGCCTTGGGCCGGGCGATGTAGTCGTCGAACTCGCTGGGCACCGGCGCCCACAGCGCGTGCACCACGCCCAGCGCGGCGTAGCAGGCGGCGACGTCGTCGACCATCACCCGCACCGCGCGCAGGTCGTACAGCTGGTCGAAGGCCAGCCGCTTCTTCTGCATCTTCCGCCAGATGCTGTAGATGTGCTTGGGCCGGCCGCTGATCTCCGCGCGCAGGCCCTGCTCGCCCAGCGCCTTGGACAGGATCTTCTTGACCGCCTCGATATAGCGCTCGCGCGCCACCCGGCTCTCGTCCACCTCGCGCGCGATGCGCCGGTAGGTGTCCGGCTCCAGGTGGCGGAACGCCAGGTCCTCCAGTTCCCACTTCAGCTGCCAGATGCCCAGGCGGTTGGCCAGCGGCGCGTGGATGTCGCGGGTCAGCTGCGCCAGCGCGCGGCGCTGCGCCTCGGGCAGCCTGTCGGCCACGCGCATCTTGGCCAGCTGCCGCGCCAGCAGGATCGGCACCACGCGCAGGTCCTGCACGATCGACAGCAGCAGCCGGCGCAGGCCCTCGCTGTTGCGCCCGGCCTCGCGCCCGGCATGCAGCGCCCACACCTGGTCGGCCGCGTCCTGCCCGTCGAGCAGGCCGACCACCGCCTGCGCGCGCGCCGCCGGCGCCACCGGCAATTGCGCCAGCCGCTCGCGCAGTCCGGGCAGGTCGAACAGCAGCGCGGCCAGCAGCGCCGCCTCGTCGGCGGACAGCAGCGCCAGCGCGTCCAGGGTGTCGGCCAGCACCGGCCACGGCGCGCGCGCGGCCTGCTCCGGCTGCGCGTGCCAGGCCTGCAGCAGCGCCTCGCGCAGCGCCGGCGCCAGGGCAGCCGCCGCCGGACGCTGCAGCAGCGCCTCCAGGCCGGAATGGGAAGAGGAGTTCAAGGACGGGCGGTCGTGGCGAAAACGTGCCGCCTACACTAGCGCGCCTGCGCGCTTTCCCACAATTGCGCGCGGCGCCGCGGGCGCCGCCGCGGGCATCGCGCACGCGTACCGCAAGCTCACTGTGACGCGCTTGCGACTTGGGCCCTGCTTTACCGGAATTTCACATCCGCGGGCAGGGGCAGGCCTATTCTCGAAGCCGACGCCGTCGCCCCGCCGCAGGCGGATGCCGCCGTCGTCGCCCCGTCGTCCCACTCGAAGAGGAATGCCCATGAAGAAGTGGAACAAGCCAGTGATCCGCGAGATCTGCGTCGGCGCGGAAATCAACTGCTACGCCTCCGGCGAGCTTTGATCGCGCGTTAGCTCCTTTCCCGAGACGATGTGACCGGCCAGGCGCCGCAGACGGAGACCGGATGCACCTCATCGTATTGGGATCGGCGGCCGGCGGGGGGCACCCGCAATGGAACTGCCATACGCCCGCGAGCCTGCGGGCCTGGCAGCAACATCCGGGTGCCCAACGTCGGACCCAGGCCAGCATCGCGGTCAGCGCCGACGACCAGCGCTGGCTGCTGATCAACGCCTCGCCCGATTTCCGCCAGCAGTTGCTGGCGACCCCGGCGCTGTGGCCGCAACGCGACCTGCGCCACTCCCCGATCGAAGCCGTGCTGCTGACCAGCGGCGAGATCGACCATATCGCCGGCCTGCTGTCGATGCGCGAAAGCCAGCGCTTCGACCTGTACGCCAGCGGGCGCGTGCTGGAGCTGCTGGCGCAGAACCCGGTGTTCGATGCATTGAATCCGGCCTACGTGCAGCGCCACGCCTTCGCCCTGGACACGCCGCTGTCGCTGCTCGGCCTGCAGGTGACCCCGTTCGCGGTGCCGGGCAAGGTGCCGCTGTTCATGGAAGGCCGCCACGGCGGCGACCTGGCCGGCTCCGACGAGGAAACCCTGGGCCTGACCATCGACGACGGCCGCCACCGCCTCCACTACATCCCCGGCTGCGCGGCGATGACCGACGCGCTGCGCGCGCGCCTGCGCGGCGCCGAACTGGTGTTCTTCGACGGCACCCTGTGGCGCGACGACGAACTGGTGCAGCTCGGGATCAGCGCCAAGACCGGCCAGCGCATGGGCCACCTCAGCATCGACGGCGAGGCCGGCACCCTGCGCGCGTTCGCCGGGCTGGACGTGGCGCGCAAGGTCTTCATCCACATCAACACCACCAACCCGATCCTGGACGCCGGCTCGGCCGAACGCGCGGCGGTGGCCGCGCACGGCTGGGACGTCGCCCACGACGGCATGGACATCGTCCTGTGAGCACCCTGCCCGTGAACCTTCGCCCATGAGCGCCTTGCTGAGCCCCGAGCAGCTGGAAGCGGAGCTGCGCGCGATCGGCGCGCGCCTGTACCACGACCAGCATCCATTCCACGCGCTGCTGCACGGCGGCCGGCTCGACCGCGGCCAGGTGCAGGCGTGGGCGCTGAACCGCTACGAATACCAGCGCTGCATCCCGCTGAAGGACGCGGCGATCCTGGCACGCATGGACGATCCGGCGCTGCGCCGGATCTGGCGCCAGCGCATCGTCGACCACGACGGCAGCGCCGAGGGCGAAGGCGGCATCGCGCGCTGGCTGCACCTGACCGATGCGCTGGGCCTGGACCGCGCGCTGGTGCAGTCCGGCCGCGCGCTGCTGCCCGGCACCCGCTTCGCGGTGCAGGCCTACCTGCACTTCGTGCGCGAGAAGAGCCTGCTGGAGGCGATCGCCTCCTCGCTGACCGAACTGTTCGCGCCGGGCATCATCGGCCGCCGCGTCGCCGGCATGCTGCAGCACTACGACTTCGTCTCGCGCGAGGCGCTGGCGTATTTCGAGCACCGCCTGCACGAGGCGCCGCGCGATTCGGACTTCGCCCTGGACTACGTCAAGCAGCACGCCGACACCGTGGAAAAGCAGCAGCTGGTCAAGGACGCACTGCGCTTCAAGTGCGGGGTGCTGTGGTCGCAGCTGGACGCGCTGCATTTCGCCTACGTGCAACCCGGCGTCGCCTGGCCCGAGGCGTTCGCCCCTGTGCCGGCGCAGGCGGTGGCATGAGCGCGTTCGCGCCGGACAGCTGCCCGCGGCTGGCGCCGGGCGTGCGCCTGCAGCACGACCGCGCCCGCGCGCAATGGGTGCTGCTGGCGCCGGAACGGGTGATCGAGCTGGACGAGATCGCGCACGCGATCGTGTCGCGCTGCGACGGCCAGCGGTCGCTGGCGGCGATCGCCGCGGAGCTGGCCGCTCAGTTCGACGCCGACCCGGCCGAGGTCGAACGCGACGTGCTCGAACTGGCCGCGCAACTGCACGACAAACGTCTGCTGCGCGCATGAACGCGACCGTGCCGCCGCCGCTGTCGCTGCTGCTCGAGCTGACCCACCGCTGCCCGCTGGCCTGCCCGTACTGCTCCAACCCGATCGCGCTGGCCGCGCTGCGCGAGGAGATGGACACCGCCGGCTGGCGCTCGGCCTTGGACCAGGCCGCGGCGATGGGCGTGCTGCAGGCGCATTTCTCCGGCGGCGAGCCGATGCTGCGCAAGGACCTGCCCGACCTGGTCGCGCATGCGCGCGCGCTGGGCCTGTACAGCAACCTGATCACCTCCGGCGTGGCCGGCGGCGCGCCGATGCTGGCGCAGCTCGCCGACGCCGGACTGGAGCACGTGCAGCTGAGCGTGCAAGACGCCGACGCGGCCGGCGCCGACCGCATCGCCGGCTACCGCGACAGCCTGGCCAGGAAGCGCGCCTTCGCCGCCGCGGTGCGCGCGCTGGCACTGCCGCTGACGATCAACGCGGTGATCCACCGCCACAACGCCGAGCGGGTGCCGGCGATGATCGAGCTGGCGCTGGAACTGGGCGCCGAGCGCCTGGAAGTGGCGCACACCCAGTACTACGGCTGGGGCCTGCGCAACCGCGCCGCGCTGATGCCCAGCCGCGCGCAGATCGACGCCACCGTGGTCGCGGTGACCGCGGCGCGCGAACGCCTGGGCGAGCGGCTGACGATCGACTTCGTCACCCCCGACTACTACGCGCACCGGCCCAAGGCCTGCATGGGCGGCTGGGGCCAGCGTTTCGTCAACATCTCCCCGCGCGGCGACGTGCTGCCCTGCCACGCCGCCGAGACCCTGCCGGACATGGTGTTCGAGAACCTGCGCGAACGGCCGCTGGCGGCGATCTGGCAAGACGGCGAGGCGTTCGTCCGCTTCCGCGGCACGGCCTGGATGCCCGAGGTCTGCCAGGGTTGCCCGAAGCGCGAGATCGACTGGGGCGGCTGCCGCTGCCAGGCGCTGGCGCTGAGCGGCGACGCGGCCACGCTGGACCCGGTCTGCGAGCGCGCGCCGGAGCATGCCGAGCTGCAGGCGCTGGCGCAGCGCGAGGCCGCCGGCGACGCGCCGGCGTTCGTGTACCGGCGACCGGCGCGCGCGAACGCCGCCACCGAGCCCGGGAGCGGCTGAGCGCCGGGGTATCCGCCCCCCGCGTCCGTCTTGGCGACGAGCGCGCCGCCGCGCCTCGCCATGACGCGCAAACGCAGGCGACGCATCGCGACGCGCCCGGCCTGGAACCGGCGCCCGCGGCGCGGCTTGCGACTACACTACCCGGCATTCCACTGCCCGGATCCCGCCATGCTCCTTGCGCGCCTTTCCCCCCTGGTCCTGTGCGCGGCGCTCGCCGTGTCCGCCGCTCCCGCCGCCGCCCAGCGCGCCGTCGCCGGCGACCTGCAGACGCAGATGTCGGCGCAGGAGTTCAAGGCCGCCGGCCTGGACAAGCTGTCGCCGCAGGAACTGGCCGCGCTCAACGCCTGGCTGCAGGGCAAGGTCGCCCAGGAAACCGCGGTGGCGCTGGAGAAGGCCAAGGAGGAAGGCCGCCAGGAAGTGATCGTGAAGAACCGCGGCTTCTTCGACTTCGGCAGCCAGGAACCGATCGAGAGCACCTTGGTCGGCGAGTTCACCGGTTTCTCCAAGGGCCGCCGCTACGTGCTGGCCAACGGCCAGGAATGGGAGCAGACCGAATCGGCCAGCCTGAGCAGCGTGCGCCGCAACGCGCCCAAGGTGCGGATCAAGCCCGGCATCGCCGGCGTGTGGTACATGCAGGTGGACACCTACAACACCCAGGCCAAGGTGCGGCGCGTCAAGTAAGCCGCGTGCCGTGAACGTGCGCCGGCACCCGCGGCTGGGCCTGGCCGATGCCTCGCACAGCCTCGCCGACGCGCTGCGCCGGCGCTTTCGCGCCAGCGACGTCTGGTTCATCGCGCTGGCGCTGCTGGTCGGGCTGGTCGCCGGCCTGCTGACCCTGCTGCAGAGCGGCCTCGCCCACCGCGCCCAGGCCTGGCTGTACGGCCTGGACGTCGATGCCCGGCTCAGCGCGCTGCCCGAACTGAGCCTGGGCCAGTTGCTGGTGTTGCCGCTGGGCGGGCTGCTGGTCGGCCTGCTCGGCATGGCCGCACGCGCGCGCAAGCGCCAATTGATCGATGCGGTGGAGGCCAACGCGCTGTACGGCGGGCGCATGTCGATGCGCGACAACCTGATCGTGTCCGCGCAGACCCTGCTGTCCAACGGCTGCGGCGCCTCGGTCGGGCTGGAAGCGGCGTACACGCAAATGGGCGCGGGCAGCGGCTCGCACCTGGGGCGGATCCTGCGCCTGCGCCGCGCCGACATCCGCACCCTGGTCGGCGCCGGCGCCGGCGCGGCCATCGCCGCCGCGTTCGGTGCGCCGCTGGCCGGCGCGTTCTACGCGTTCGAGATCGTGATCGGCGCGTACTCGCCGTCGGCGCTGGCGCCGGTCGCGGTGGCGTCGCTGGGCGCGGTGTTCGTGGCCCAGGCCGCCGGCGTGCAGCCGTACCTGCTGCCGGCCTCGGCGGCGTCGGCGCTGGAAGCGCGCGACTACGCGCTGTACGCGCTGCTGGGCGCGATCTGCGCGCTGCTGGCGGTGGCGGTGATGCGTCTGGTCGCGGCGATCGAACAGATCGTCAACCGCAGCCCGCTGCCGCGCTGGGCGCGGCCGGTGGCCGGCGGACTGATGCTGATCCCGCTGGCGCTGATCACCCCGCAGGTGCTCTCCTCCGGGCATGGCGCGCTGCACCTGGACCTGACCAGCCCGACCTCGCTGCAATGGCTGGGCATGCTGTTGCTGCTCAAGTGCCTGGCCTCGGGCATCTCGCTGGGCTTCGGCTTCCGCGGCGGGCTGTTCTTCGCCTCGCTGTTCATGGGCTCATTGGTCGGCGGGCTGTTCGCCGGGCTGTTGAACCTGGGCAGCGGCATGGCGCTGGTGGACGGTACCGCCGCCTCGCTGGCCGGCATGGCGGCGCTGGCCGCGGCGGTGGTCGGCGCGCCGATGACGATGGCGATGCTGGTGCTCGAGGGCACCCACGATTTCGTGCTGGCCAGCGCGGTGATGGTGGCGGTGCTGGTGGCCAACACCATCGTGCGCCAGGTGTTCGGCTATTCGTTCTCGACCTGGCGCCTGCACCTGCGCGGGGAGACCATCAAGAGCGCGCGCGACGTGGGCTGGGTCAAGCACCTGAGCGCCGGGCGGATGATGCGCAAGGACGTGCACCCGCTCGCCGCCGGCACCTCGGTGGCCGAGTTCCGCCGCCGCTTCCCGCTCGGCTCGGGCACGCGCGTGGTGCTGGAAGACGAGGACGGCCACTACGCGGGGCTGGTGACGCTGGCCGCGGCCTACGCCGACGGCGTGAACGCCGACGCGGCGATCGCCGACTACGCCGGCAACCGCGACGTGGCGCTGCGCGCCGACACCGACGTGGTCACCGCGATGCGCCAGTTCGACCTGACCCAGAGCGACGAACTGGCGGTGGTCGACGAACAGGGCAAGGTGCTCGGCGTGCTGACCGAGGGTTTCGTGCGCAAGCGCTACGCCGAGGAACTGGACAAGCGCCAGCGCGAGCTGATGGGCGAGCGGGTGGATGATTGATCGGAGACTCGGGACTCGGGATTTTCGCAAGTGCGCCGCATGCTTGCTTTTCTGTAGGAGCGGCTTCAGCCGCGACGCTCTATCGACAACGCGTCGCGGCTGAAGCCGCTCCTACAGAAAAGCGAATGATCCACAGCTAGAAAAGTCGCTTTTTCTTCAAAGAAAGCGGCACTTCTTTCATCAAATCGCTTGACAGCGATTTGCGCAGGAACATCATCCTGTCGTCCCGAGTCCCGAGTCCCGAGTCCCGAGTCCCGAGTCCCGAGTCTCACCTCAACGCCGTGACTCTCTGCGCCAGCTTCTTCGCCGAGATCCCGGGCTTGGCGCCCAGTTCCTGCGCGAACAGCGACACCCGCAACTCTTCCAGGTCCCAGCGCAGCGCCTGCCATTGCGGATCGGCGCTGCGTCCGGCCGCGGCGGCGTCCGCCAGCGCATCGACGAAGGGCTTGAGTTCCAGCATCCGCGCCTGGTCGCGCGCCGGATCGCGCTTGGCGCGCTCGGCGCGCAGGATCATCGCGCGCAGGTAGCGCGGGAACTGCGCCAGCGCGGTGGCCGGGGTCTCGCGCAGGAAGCCCGGATGCACCAGCGCCGCCAGCTGCGCGCGCAGGTCGTCGAGGTTGCCGCTGGCCCAGCCCATCAGCGGCGATTCCAGCTGCGGCTTCAGTTCCGCCGCCGCGCCCATGATCGCCTCGGCCAGTTTCAGCCGCTCCATCGCCTCGCCGAACAGCTGCCTGCCGGCCGCGTCGCGGCGCTGGGCGAAGCTGCCGGGATCGCGGATCGCGTCCAGGCCATCTTCGAGCAAGGCATTCAACGCCGCATCGACCAGGTCGCCGCGCAGCCGCTCCTGCGATTCGATCGCCGCATACAGCAGCCCGGTCTTCGGCGACACCGGCAGTTGCTTGCGCGCCTGCTTGACCTTGTCGGCCAGCGCGATCTCCAGCAGCCGGCGCACGCCGCGCGGGTGTTCGGCCTCGGCCTGCGCGCGGTCGGCGAAGATGCGCAGCGCCGCCGCCTCGCCTTCGTCGACCAGCGCCGGATACGCCGGCACCCCGGCCTCGCCGGGCACCTGCAGCGGGATCGGCGCGGACGGGAACTCGCGCAGGCCCTCGGCGGCCATCTCGCGCCCGGCACGCGCGGCGAATGCCTGCCCGGCGCGGTCGCCGAAGCGCGCGCGCAGCGCCTCCAGGTCGCGCGACTCGGCCAGCACCTTGCCGCTCTCGTCGCGCAGGCGCAGGTTCATGCGCAGGTGCGGCTCCAGCGCGCCGTCGTCGAAGTCCAGCGCGCCCAGCGCCGCACCGGTGGCGCGCTGCAGGAAGCGCGCCAGCTCGCCGCGGATGTCGTCGGCGCTGGGCTGCGGGAACGCCTCGTGGAAGGCGCGGGCGAAATCCGGCGCGGGCACGTAGTTGCGCCGCAGCGCCTTGGGCAGGCTGCGGATCAGCGCCGCGGCCTTGTCGGCGACGAAGCCCGGCGCCAGCCACGACAGCCGCGCCGGATCCAGCGCATTGAGCAGGTGCAGCGGCACCTCCAGGGTCACGCCGTCGTCGGCCGCACCGGGCTCGAACGTGTAGTGCAGCGCCAGCCGCGCATCGCCCAGCGCGAAGTACTTCGGGTAGCGATCGGCCTCGCTGCCTTCGCCCGGCAGCAGGTCGGCCAGCGACCAGTGCAGCGCGCGCCGCTGCTCCGGCGGCAACGCCTTCCACCACGCGTCCAGACCCGCCGCCGAATGGATCTCGCCCGGAATCCGGTCCAGGTACCAGCGCGCCTGCCAGTCCTCGTCGGCGACGATGCCGGCGCGGCGCAGCTTGGCCTCTTCCTCGTGCGCCTGCGCCAGCACCTTCTGGTTGTCGGCGACGAAGCTGGCGCGGGTGTTGATCTCGCCAGGCACCAGGCCCTGGCGCACGAACAGATCGTGCGCGCCGGGCGGATCGATGCGGCCGTAGTGCACCGGCTTCTTCGGCGCCAGCACCAGCCCGAACAGGCTGATCTGCTCCGACGCCAGCACCTGCCCCTGCGCGCGCGACCAGTGCGGGTCGAAATGCTTGCGCGCCAGCAGGTGCGGCAGCTCGGCGATGACCCAGTCCGGCTCGACCGCGGCATTGGTCAGGCCCCACACCTTCTGCGTGTCCAGCAGCGTGGCCGGCAGCACCCACGGCGGCGGCTTGCGCGCCAGCGCCGAGCCGGGGAACAGCAGGAAGCGGCGCTGCCGCGGCGCCAGGAAATCGCCTTTCTCGGTGCGGTGGCCGACCTGGGTCGGCAGGCCGGCGAGCAGCGCGCGGTGCAGCGCCTGGTAGGCGGCGGCGCGTTCGCGCTCGCTGGCGCGCGGCGCGTCGTCGGCCGCGCTGGCCGGCGGCGCGGGCCGGGACTGCTCGGCGGGCGCCGGCGCAGGGTCGCTGCGCCCCTCGCGCGCCAGCCGCGCGGCGCGGTGCAACTGCCCGCGCGTGGCGCGTGCGCTGGTCTCGGCGTCGCGGGTGGGCGGCGGCGATGCCGCGCCGGCCAGCAACGGCAGCAGCGAGGCTGCCGCCGGCTCCTCGCTCCAGCCCAGTTCCTCGCACAGCAGGTGCAGCTGGCGGTGCAGCTCGCGCCACTCGCGCATGCGCAGGAAACCAAGGAAATGCCGCCCGCACCAGTCGCGCAGCTTGGACTGGGTCAGTTCCTCGTGCGCCTGCCGGTAGCCGTCCCACAGGCGCAGGATGCCGACGAATTCCGAGCGCGCATCGGCGAACTTCGCGTGCGCGTTGTCGGCCGCCTCGCGCGCCTCCGGCGGGCGTTCGCGCGGGTCCTGGATGCCCAGGAACGCGGCGATCACCAGCATCGGCCGCAGGCAGCCGTGCTGCTGCGCGGCCACCAGCATCCGCGCCAGCTTCACGTCCACCGGCAGCCGCGCCATCTTGCGGCCGATCTCGGTGAGCTTGCGCAGGCCGTGGCGGTCGGGCTCGCCGACCGCGCCCAGTTCCACCAGCTGCTGCCAGCCGTCGGCCACCGCGCGCTCGTCCGGCGGCTCCAGGAACGGGAAATCCTCGATCCGCCCCAGGCCCAGCTGCAGCATGCGCAGGATCACCCCGGCGAGGCTGGAACGGCGGATCTCCGGATCGGTGAATTCCGGCCGCGCCTGGAAATCGGCCTCGGCGTACAGCCGGTAGCAGATGCCCTCGGCCACGCGTCCGCAGCGGCCCTTGCGCTGGTTGGCGCTGGCCTGCGAGATCGGCTCGATGTGCAACCGGTCCAGCTTCTGCCGCGGGCTGTAGCGCTTGACCCGGGCAAAGCCCGGATCGACCACGTAGCGGATCCGCGGCACCGTCAGCGAGGTCTCGGCGACGTTGGTGGCCAGCACCAGGCGCCGCCGCAGGCCGGGATTGAACACCCGGTCCTGGTCGCTGTTGGACAGCCGCGCGTACAGCGGCAGCACCTCGGTCTCGCGGTACTTGCGCCGCTCCAGCGCCTGGTGCGCGTCGCGGATCTCGCGCTCGCCGGGCAGGAATAACAGCACGTCGCCGCGCGGGTCCAGGCGGGTGATCTCGTCCACCGCGGCCACGATCGCGTCGTTGACGGTGAGGCCGGGCGTCGGGATGGGGGATTGGGGATTCGCAACGGCCGTTCGCGGCGAACGCTGGCCCTCTCGCGCTTCTGCCAATCCCAACTCCCCACTCTCCAATCCCGGCTCTTCCAGCGGCCGGTAGCGCACCTCCACCGGGAAGGTGCGGCCCTCGACGCTGATCACCGGGGCGCCGTCGAAATGCTCGGCGAAGCGCGCGGTGTCGATCGTGGCCGAGGTCACGATCACCTTCAGCTCCGGGCGCTTGCGCAGCAGCTGCTTGAGGTAGCCGAGCAGGAAATCGATGTTGAGGCTGCGCTCGTGCGCCTCGTCGACGATGATCGTGTCGTAGCTGGACAGCCAGCGATCGCTGGCGATCTCGGCCAGCAGGATGCCGTCGGTCATGAACTTGATCCGGGTCTCCTCGCCGACCCGGTCGTTGAAGCGCACCTGGAAGCCCACCGCGCCGCCCACCGGCGTGCGCAGTTCCTCGGCCACGCGCGTGGCCACCGCGCGCGCGGCCAGGCGCCGCGGCTGGGTGCAGCCGATCATGCCGGCGGCGCCGCGGCCGGCGGCCAGGCACAGCTTCGGCAGCTGGGTGGTCTTGCCCGAGCCGGTCTCGCCGGCGATGACCACCACCTGGTGCGCGCGGATCAGCGCCACGATGCGCTCGGCCTCGCGCGCGATCGGCAGCTGCTCGTCCAGGGTGATCGCCGGCTGCGCCGCCGCGCGCGCCTCGCAGCGCGCCCGCGACGCGGCCAGCGCCTGCTCGAACGCCGCTTCCGCCGCGGGATTGCCGGGCGCGGCCTGCCAGCGCGACCATAGGCCGAACAGGCGGCCGCGGTCGCGGGTCAGCGCCGCATCGATGGCGGCGCGGCGCTCGCGCAGGCGGGTGGCCAGGTGTTTTTCGATAGTGCTCATCAATCAGGTGCCGTTGAACTTTGAATGACAGCCAATGCTTTAGTCTGTCTATTGTGACGCCATATCGTTCGTAACCCCTCAGGAGGATCCACCCATGGCCAAGAGCAAGACCCCCGGCAAGAGCAAGACCCCGCCCAACCCGTCGCTGGCCGCGCTGGCGCCCTCGGCCCCGAACATCGATATCGGGATCAGCGGCGGCGACCGCAAGAAGATCGCCGACGGCCTGTCGCAGTTCATGGCCGACGCGTTCACGCTGTACCTGAAGACCCACAACTTCCACTGGAACGTGACCGGGTCGATGTTCAACTCGCTGCACCTGATGTTCGAGACCCAGTACACCGAACAGTGGGCCGCGCTGGACGACGTCGCCGAGCGCATCCGCGCGCTGGGCTTCAACGCGCCGGGCTCGTACAAGGAATTCGCCGCGCTGACCTCGATCCCGGAAGAGCCGGGCCTGACCGACAGCGCCGACTGGCGCGAGATGGTGCGCCAGCTGGTGGTCGGCAACGAGGCGGTGTGCCGCACCGCGCGCAAGGTACTCAAGACCGCCGACGACGCCGGCGACGATCCATCGGTGGACATGCTGACCCAGCGCCTGCAGACCCACGAAAAGTACGCCTGGATGCTGCGTTCGCTGCTGCAGTGACAGGCACGACGGCCATGCCTGCCCGGCAGGCATGGCTTTCCCCGGGGGCGATGCGGACTTCGGGCCTGCACGCGGCTTCCGATTCCCGCCGAAGCGCTGTGGCGGACCGGTGGCGCGAAGGCCTTGGGGAATCTCGTCCAGGCGCTGCCAGCGAAGGCTGCCGCATTCCAGCGCGTTGAGCCTGTCGAATGGCACCGCGGGCCCTGCCTAAGAGGGCTTGCACGCGGCGCCTGGGTCGCAAGGGACGCTTGTTTCCCAGGCGTCGTGCATACTGGCGGGCGGAGCGCCCGCTCCGCCCACATGGACGTTCGATGCCTGCTCCGTACCCCTCGCTGCGTCGCCCCTTGCTGGCCATCGTGCTGGGCTGCGCCGCCGGCGTCGCGGCCGGCCTGGCCGCCGGCTTGCATTCCTGGTGGCAGCTGGGCGACTCGGGCGTGCCCAGCAACGGCGGACATGGCCTGGTCGCACTGCTGCTGGCCGTGCTGACCGCGATCAACTACAGCGTCGGCTTCCTCGTCCCCGCGCTGAACTGGTTCGCCGGGGTATGGGCCGCGTGCGTCACGCTGGCGCTGGCGGTGGACAGTTGCCAGCCGCAGCAGCGCAGCCTGCCGAAGACCACCGCGCTGGCCTTGCTGGTGTTGCTGAGCGGCCTGGGCATGATGGCGGTGGCGCTGTGGGCGCGCGGGTACGACCCGGGCCATCCGGTGCAACTGCTGGCGCCGATCGCGCCGGCGCTGGCCTGCTCGGCGGCGCTGCTGGTCGCGCTGCCGGTGCTGCTGTTCGGCCACTTCGTCGGCAGGCGCCGCGCACGTCGGGCAATGCCTACGCACGCCGCCGCGCTCGCCTGACGCCGCCAGGCGCGGTGGCGCCGCACGGCCGCGCTTGACCTACGCGGTATCCTAGGCGCATGCAATCTTCCGCTCATTCCGTGCTCAGCCGCGTGTTCGGCTACGACCAGTTCCGCGGCCCGCAGCAGGACATCGTCGAACATGTCGCCGCCGGCCAGGACGCGCTGGTGCTGATGCCCACCGGCGGCGGCAAGTCGCTGTGCTACCAGATCCCCTCGCTGCTGCGCGACGGCACCGGCATCGTGATCTCGCCGCTGATCGCGCTGATGCAGGACCAGGTCGAGGCGCTGCGCCAGCTCGGCGTGCGCGCCGAGTACCTCAACTCCACGCTGGACGGCGAGACCGCGCAGCGGGTCGAGCGCGAACTGCTGGCCGGCGAACTGGACCTGCTGTACGTGGCCCCCGAGCGCCTGCTGACCCCGCGCTTCCTGTCGCTGGTCGAGCGCAGCCGCATCGCCCTGTTCGCGATCGACGAGGCGCACTGCGTGTCGCAGTGGGGCCACGACTTCCGCCCCGAATACCGCCAGCTCACCGTGCTGCACGAGCGCTGGCCGCAGATCCCGCGCATCGCCCTGACCGCCACCGCCGATCCGCCGACCCAGCGCGAGATCGCCGAGCGCCTGGACCTGACCCAGGCGCGCCACTTCGTCAGCTCCTTCGACCGCCCCAACATCCGCTACACCGTGGTGCAGAAGGACAACAGCCGCCGCCAGCTGCTGGATTTCCTGCGCGCCCACCGCGGCAGCGCCGGCATCGTCTACTGCCTGTCGCGGCGCAAGGTCGAGGAAACCGCCGAGTTCCTGGCCAAGGAAGGGCTCAACGCCCTGCCCTACCACGCCGGCCTGCCGGCCGAGGTCCGCGCCGGCAACCAGCGCCGCTTCCTGCGCGAGGACGGCATCGTGATGTGCGCCACCATCGCCTTCGGCATGGGCATCGACAAGCCCGACGTGCGCTTCGTCGCGCATACCGACCTGCCCAAGTCGCTGGAAGGCTACTACCAGGAAACCGGCCGCGCCGGCCGCGACGGCGAGCCCGCCGAAGCCTGGCTGTGCTACGGCCTGGGCGACGTGGTGCTGCTCAAGCAGATGATCGAACAGGGCGAGGCCGGCGAGGACCGCAAGCGGGTGGAGCGGCGCAAGCTCGACCAGCTGCTCGGCTACTGCGAATCGATGCAGTGCCGGCGCCAGGTGCTGCTGGCCAGCTTCGGCGAGACCTACCCGCAGCCCTGCGGCAACTGCGACAACTGCCTGACCCCGGCCGCGGCCTGGGATGCCACCGTCGCCGTGCAGAAGGCGCTGAGCTGCGTCTACCGCAGCGGCCAGCGCTTCGGCGTGGGCCACCTGATCGACATCCTGCGCGGCAGCGACGGCGAGAAGATCAAGCAGTTCGGCCACGACCGGCTCAGCACCTACGGCATCGGCAAGGACCTGGACGCGCGCGCCTGGCGCGGCGTGTTTCGGCAGTTGGTCGCCACCGGCCTGCTGGAAGTGGACAGCGACGCCTACGGCGGGCTGCGCCTGACCGACGCCAGCCGCCAGGTGCTCAAGGGCGAGCGCCAGATCATGATGCGCCGCGAGGCGCCCAGCCGCGGCCGCGAACGCGGCGACCGCAGCGGCAGCCCGCGCACCGGCGTGCCGGTGCAGCCGCAGGACCTGACCCTGTTCAACGCGCTGCGCGACCTGCGCGCCAGCCTGGCCAAGGAACAGAACGTGCCGGCGTTCGTGATCTTCCACGACAGCACCCTGCGCAACATCGCCGAACAGCGCCCGACCAGCCTGGACGAACTGGCCCACGTCGGCGGCATCGGCGGCACCAAGCTGGCCCGTTACGGCCAGCAGTTGATCGACATCGTCCAGCAACAGGGCTAGCCGGCGCGTCCGCGCCGGCCGTTTGCCGCCATGTCGCGGCTTGTGGCCGGCACCGGCAAGAAAATTCCCGGCCGCCGACAGGCCGGGTTCAACGTGGTATTGATAGCGTCGGTTCACGGTGACGGCGACTGCGGCTGCCGCCACCCGGCCCCTCTTTCCTTGGCGTATGCCCGATGAAACGATCCCTCCTGCTCGCCTGCGCCCTGCTCGCCGGCCCGGCCATGGCACAGACCGCCGCCAACGGCAGCACCAGCGACGGCGAAGCGGCCAAGCGCGCGCTGGACCTGAGCGTGCCGCAGCAGCCGATCACCTACGGCAGCGACCCGGTGTACAAGGCCGACCCGCCCGGCGCCTACTACGGCGACACCAGCGGCACCTCGGCCTCGGCGCAGAAGGCCGCGGCCATCCAGGCCCTGGCCGAGGCCGAACAGGCCCGCGCCGACCGCTGCAAGGGCGACGTCCACGGCAGCGTCGCCACCGGTTTCGGCTATTCCTCGCGCGGCGGCAACAGCAACTACCAGGCCGCCAACCTCAATCTGTGCAAGACCTACTACAACGACGACGGCAAGCCGCGCGAAGTCGGCATCAGCATCAGCGTCGGCCAGAGCGAAGGCCACGGCGGCTATTACGGCCGCGGCGGCTACGGCTATCCCTACGGCGGCTGGTAGCCGCCAGCCAGCCGCGCAGCAGCGGCAGCGTGCTTGCGCCGGCGCCGCGCAAGCTGCCATCCGTCATGCCCAGGTCGTCGGCAGCCAAGGTCTCGCCACGCGCGCCAGCCGGCGCATGCGCCACGCCTGGCTCCAGCGGAGCGACGCGTAGACGCGCAGGAGAACCGCTAGCGTTGGGAATCCGCAGGCGGAGCGTCAACCTTCCGCTGCATACCCTGCATCCGTCGCCAGACGAAAGCGTGTGACGACGTGCGCGCGCAGCAAGGACGCGAAACGCGTCTCCGCCCGCGCGCGCAGCGGCCGCCGCTCAGAAATCCAGGCTGTAGCCCACCGTCAGCGTGCGCCCGCGCCCGGCGAAGTAGCGGTCCGGTTCGACCAGCGCGCTCTGCGAGTAGTAGGTGATGTACTGGCGATCGAGCAGGTTGGCCGCGGCCAGGCGCAGCTCGCCCTGGCGCAGCCTGTAGTTCAGCGCCGCATCGACCAGCGCGTAGCCGCTGAAGCGCTTTTGCGGATCGTCGAAGCTGCGGCTGAAGGCGTATTGCGCCTGCACGAAGCTGGACAGCCGCGGCGTCCACTGCGACGCCCAGCTGCCGATGACGCGGTTGGGCGCGACGTTCAGCCCGTCCAGATGCGCGTCCAGGCTGCCGTTGCCGTCGCTGTCGTAGCGCCCGCGCGTATACGCATAGGCCAGGCCGAGGCGCTGCCGGTCGTCGACCCGGTACGTGACGCTGGCGTCCACGCCCTCGATGCGGGTCTTCTCCCGCGCCATCTGGAACGCGCCGTCCACCGCGATCACGCGGGTGCCGTAATCCGAGCGCGACTGGAACACGCCCACATCGACGTCCCAGGCCTGGCCGCGCATGCGCGTGCCCAGTTCCACGTTGCGGGTGAGCACCGGCTGCAGCGCGCTGAGGCTGGCGACGCTGGTGCCGGGCGTATTGATCGACCGCAGCACCCGGCCCACGTCGGGCATGCCGAAGCCTTCGGAATAGCTGGCGAAGACGTTGAAGCGCTCGCTCGGCGCCAGCACCGCGCCGGCGTTGTACAGCGTCTCGGCGAAGGACAGGCGGCCGCCCTGCACCTGCACCCGGTTGTAGCGCGCCAGGGTCTGGTAGCTGTCGATGGTCAGCTTCGCGTCCTCGTGGCGCAGGCCGCCATGCACGGTCAGCTGCGGCAGCAGCCGGTATTCGCCCTGCACGAACGCGGCCAGGTCGCGGTACTCCGATTCGGGCACGTAGGTGCGGCCGGTGCCGTACAGGTCCTGCTTGCCGCTGTCCCACAGGGTGTCGACGCCGCCGGTGAGCTTGAGCCGGCCATCGAGCAGGCCGTCCTTGCCGAGGCTGGTCTTGGATCCCCACTTGGACGCCACCGAGCGCGACTGGTCGTACAGCGTGCCGTTGGGCGCGATGCGCGGGTCCTGGAAGGTGGCCGAGTTGTCGGCGCCGAACAGCCCCTCGAACTCCTGGTTGAACACCATCGCCTTCAGTTCCATGCCGGCCAGGTCGTGATGGGCGTAGGACAGGCCGGTGGTCCACACGTCGTTCCAAGGCGGCGTGCCCTCCGGCCGGCCGCGCACCGAGGTGGTGGGGATGCCGAGCTCGCGATCGCCGGCCACGCTCAGGTACTCGGCCTTGGACTTGATGCGATAGCGGTTGGAACTGAACTGCAGTTCCTGCCGGTCGTCGATCCAGTAGCCCAGCTTGGCGTGCACGTCGTAGGCGCGGGTGGCCATCAGGTCGCCCTGGGTCACGTCGGTGCCGATCGCGCGCCCGTCGCCATCCAGGTACAGGCCCTGGTCCTCGTAGCCGACCGCGAGCAGGTAGTCGAGCTTGTCGCGGCGTCCGTCGATGCGGTAGCCGGCCTTGTAGCTTGCGGTCTCGGCGTCGACGTCGGTGGTCGGCACGGTCGCCTGCACCTCGACGTGCTGGTTGAGCGCACCCGGCTGCGGACGGCGCGTGACCAGGTTGATGGTGCCGCCGGTGGCGCCCAGGCCGTTCATCGCATTGGCGCCCTGGATCACCTCGATGCGCTCGACCATCGCATAGTCGATCGTGTGCGCTTCGCGCCCGGTCGGGCGCAGCGGATTGGACTGCGGAATGCCGTCGACCAGGATCAGCGGCGTGCGCCCGCGCAAGGTCTCGCCGCTGCCGTTCATCTTGCCGCGGCTCGGCGTATACGACGGCAGCAGGCTGGACAGCAGATCCGACGAATTGCTGCTGATGGCGAGCTGCTGGGCGATCTCCTGCCGGTCGATCACCACCACGGTCTGCGGCGCCGTTTCGGCCGGCTGGTCGGTGCGCGAGGCGCTGACCACGACGGTATCCAGGGTCTGCGCGGAAGGCGACTGCGCGTGGGCGCAGGCGATGGCCGCCAGCGCCGGAAGCAGCGCGACGGACAGGGGAAGCGGCGAAGGCATCAACGGATCCTTTGAGACGAGGCGGCGCCACCCAGACGCCGCCGACAAATGAGAATGATTATTATACTTGCAATCGCCGGCTCGGCCGCCGCGGTGGCCGCTCCGCAGAGCAGCCGCGCGCATGCGCGCGGCATGGCGTCGCCGGCACAATCCCGTCACCATCCACCTTTTCGCCAGGACGCTCCTCATGTCCAATCTCGTTGACCTGCGCAGCGCCAGGGAACGCGAGCAGCGCATCCGCGACGCCGCGCTGGACGCGGCCGAACAGTGCATCACCGACAAGGGCCTCGGCGCGACCACCTTCGAGCTGATCGCCGAGACCGGCGGCGTGTCCTGCAGCGCGTTGCGCCGGCGCTTCGGCGACAAGCGCGGACTAGTGCGGGCGTTGATGGAACGCAGCTACGAGCAATCGCTGCGCGCCATGTGGATGATCGAGCGGCCGCCGCACCTGGACGCGACCGACTTCATCGCCGGCGCGCTGGAGGAATGGCTGCTGTCCGAGGCCGACGGCCGCCGGCTGCGGCTCGGTCTGGAAATAGACCTGGCGGCCGCGCGCGACCCCGAACTGGCCGAGTATTCGCGGCGCCGGGGCATCTCCCTGATCGAACACCTCGGCGACATGCTCAAGCGCCTGTTGCGCGGCCACGGCGGCTGGAATGGCAGCGAGCAGGAGTTCCAGGCGCGCGTCTACGCGGTCGCGGCGATGTGCGTCGGCCTGCACATGATGATGGTGGGCGTGGAGCTCAAGCGCATGCACCTGCAACTGATCCTCAGCGAAAGCCTCGCCGGCATGCTCAGGTCCGCGCCCGCCTCCGCGTAGCCATCGCCATTGCGCGCATCCTGCGCACCGCGGCATGCCGATGCCGCATCCCGCGGCACGGCCGCTCGCGTCAGCCGAGCGGACGCACCAGCAACAGGCCGCACAGCGCCAGCATGAACACCGCGATGCAGGCGTCCAGCACCCGCCATGCGCGGGGCGTGCGGAACACCGGCTGCAGCCATCGCGCGCCATAGCCCAGGCTGCTGAACCAGGTCACGCTGGCCAGGCAGGCGCCGAGCGCGAACGCCCAGCGCAGCGCGCCCGGATAGCGGGTGGACAGGCTGCCGAGCAGGATCATCGTGTCGAGATACACGTGCGGATTGAGAAAGGTGAAGGCCAGGCAGGTCAGCAGGACGCGGCGCCGACTCGCCGGCTCCTCGCCCTGCGCCTTCAATGCGCCGGCACCGCGCCAGGCGCGCTGCGCCGCCATCAGGCCGTACACGCCGAGGAAGGCCGCGCCTGCATAGCGCAGCACCTGCAGCAGTGCAGGCCATTGCTGCACCAGCGCGCCGATGCCGGCCACCCCGAGGACGATCAAGGCGATGTCCCCGAACGCGCAGACCGCCACCACCATGCCCACCTGTTGCCGCTTCAGGCCCTGGCGCAGGACGAACGCGTTCTGCGCGCCGATCGCGATGATCAGGCCGGCACTGGCGATGAAGCCGGCAAACGAGGCTGCGAGAACCATGAGGATGACCAGGATTGCGGGAGGCGCATGCTGACCTCGGCCGTGCCATTAGAAAAGCTAAATATTCTGTAGGCTATGCAGAAATTCTAATCGGCCGGGCGCATGGACCTGCTTCATCCGCAACTGTCGGCGTTCGCCGCCGTGCTCGACGAAGGCAGCTTCGAGGCGGCCGCGCGCCGGCTGTCGCTGACGCCGTCGGCGATCTCGCAACGGATCAAGGCGCTCGAGGACCGCCTCGGGCAGGTGCTGGTGGTGCGCCAGGCACCGTGCCGGCCGACGCCTGCCGGCGAAGCACTGCTGCGCCGGGTGCGGCCGATGCAGGCGCTGGAAGCCGAGGCGATGGCCGATTTCCTACCGGGCGCGACCGACGCCGGACCCACGCGCAGCATCGCGGTCGCGGTCAACGACGACTCGCTGCAGACCTGGTTCCTCGCCGCGCTGGCGTCGCTGCACCACGCGCACGGCTTCCTGTTCGACGTGCACGTGGACGACCAGGACCACACGCTGGAGCTGCTGCGCAATGGCACCGTGCTCGGCGCGGTCACGTCCGCGGGCAAGCCGCTGCAGGGCTGCAACGTGCATGCCCTGGGCAGCATGCGCTACCACGCGATCGCCTCGCCGGCGTTCGTCGCGCGCCACTTCGCCGCGGGGCTCGACGCGGCGGCGCTGGCTCACGCGCCGATGATGGTGTTCAACCGCAAGGACGCCCTGCAGGCGCGCTTCGTGCGACGCATCACCCGCACCCGCCTGACCCCTCCCATCCACTACCTGCCGACCTCGACCGGCTTCGTCGAAGCCGCCGCGCGCGGCCTGGGATGGTGCCTGGCTCCCGAGCAGATGCTCACGGCCGGACTGCGCGAGAAGCAGATCGTCGTCATCGACCCGCAACGCTGGCTCGACGTGCCGCTCTATTGGCAGCACGCGGCGGTACGTTCGAGCGTGCTGCAGCAGATCAGCCAGGCGCTGCGCACGGCGGCGTCGAGCATGCAGCGCGGACGGAAAGGCGCTTGAGCCGCATGCGCCGGATCGAGATGCGCCCGGCGCAGCACGGCAGGCGCCGGTTCGCTGCGGCAGGCGCCATGCGTTCCCACGTGGTCGACCGCCCACGTCGCCAAGCTTCATAGCGCCTGCAAGTGCAGCGCGCGGGACAGGTGGCTGGCGCCCATGCCGGGAGTGAAGATCGGCAGCTCCCTTCCGATCCGTCGCGGGGCACGCGCCCCTTTCCGGCCCGGACGATTCTCATCAGGTGAGACCTGCCAGTGGAAGGATGCATGGCCCGCCGCTTGCGCGGCCGCGAACCCCCGCCCTTGTTTTTCATATGGAGAAACGTATGCCGGCAATCATCATCGGGACGCAGATGGAGAGGGGCCTCACCAAATGGCGGCACGGTTTCTCCGTCCCCGAAGAAGGGCCAGCCGACAGGCTGTTGGTGATCGAGTTCCATGGAGACCCATGGGAGATACCGGGATTCAAGGGCGATGTCCTGGACGTCGCCGAGTTGCGCGCGGCCTGCCCGCTCGCAGCGCAGGACTGGATCCCTTTGCAGGGCAACCTGAAATGCAAGGCTCAACTCGGTGTGCCAGCGCGGATCTCCATTCCGCTCAGCCAAGCGGCGAACCCGCGTTGAGATCGGGCCGCCCCAGGCCCACGAGCCCACTGTCGGGCCGACTTCGACGCACGCAGCATGGGCACCAACCAGCACCGGCAGACCGTACAGGGCCGCGCCAATGGCGTTGGATGGCTGCACATCAGTGGACTGAATGGTGGGCCGTGATGGATTCGAACCATCGACCAAAAGATTAAAAGTCTTCTGCTCTACCGACTGAGCTAACGGCCCAAAACAATGCCCCGGCGTTGCGCCGGGGTGCGTATTCTACCCCACCCCCGCGTCAACGCGAAATCAGGCGTAGCGGGTCGGGTCGGCCACGCCGGCATCGGCGAAACCGGCCGCGCGCAGGCGGCAGGCGTCGCAGTGGCCGCAGGCGCGGCCGTCGGCATCGGCGCGGTAGCAGGACACGGTCAGGCCAAAATCCACGCCCAGGCGCACGCCTTCGCGCACGATGTCGGCCTTGCTCATGCGCTGCAGCGGCGCATGCACGCGCAGGCCTGCGCCCTCCACGCCGGCCTTGGTCGCCAGGTTGGCCAGGGTCTGGAACGCGTCGATGAACTCCGGACGGCAATCGGGATAGCCGGAGTAGTCCACCGCGTTGACGCCGCAGAAGATGTCCGCCGCACCCAGCACTTCGGCCCAGCCCAGCGCCACCGACAGCATGATGGTGTTGCGCGCCGGCACGTAGGTGACCGGAATGCCCGCGCCGCCCGCGTCCGGCACCTCGATGTCGTCGGTCAGCGCGGAGCCGCCGATGCTGCGCAGGTCGACGTTGACGGTCTTGTGCGCCACCGCGCCGAGCGCGGCGGCCACGCGCGTGGCCGCATCCAGTTCGGACGTATGCCGCTGCCCATAGCTGACGCTCAGCGCATGCACGGCATAGCCCTGCTCGCGGGCGATGGCGACGACGACGGCGGAATCCATGCCACCGGAGAGTAGGACGACGGCGTTTTTCATTGAAGGGCCAAGATTGGGGATTGGAGATTGGGGATTCGCAAAAGCTACAGCACGCGATCGGACATCGGAGGGAGTTCTACGAATCCCCAATCTCCAATCCCCAATCCCGGCTTCTCAACGGCCCGGCTCGTCGTTCCACAGCAGCTTGTGCAGCTGCATCTGGAAGCGGACCGGCAGGCGGTCGGCGACGATCCAGTCGGCCAGGTCGCGCGGGGCCAGTTCGCTCTTGCTCGGCGAGAACCACACCGTGCAGCGCTCGTGCAGGCGGTGCTCGGCGACGATCGCGCGCGCCCATTCGTAGTCGGCGCGGCCGCACAGCACGAACTTGATCTGGTCGCGCGCGGTCAGCAGCGGCAGGTTGTCCCAGCGGTTGCGGTGCGCTTCCTGCGAGGCCGGGGTCTTGATGTCGAGCACCCGCGACACGCGCGGGTCCACCTCGGCGATGTCGAGCGCGCCGGAGGTCTCCAGCGACACATCGTAGCCGGCGTCGCACAGTTGCTCGAGCAGGCGCAGGCAGCGCTTCTGCGCCAGCGGCTCGCCGCCGGTCACGCAGACATGGCGCACGCCGTGGCGCGCCACCTCGGCCAGGATCGCGTCGATGTCCCACCACTGCCCGCCGTGGAAGGCGTAGGCGGTGTCGCAGTAGCTGCAGCGCAGCGGGCAGCCGGTCAGGCGCACGAACACGGTCGGCCAGCCGGCGCTGTCAGCCTCGCCCTGCAGCGACAGGAAGATCTCCGTCAGCTTCAGGCGCGGCAGCGGGCTTTGGACGATATCGCTGGGAACGGCGGCCATGGCGGGAAAAGGATGCCCCGCGACGATGGCGGCAGCGTTGGGGGGCTCAGCGCAGTTGCTGGCCGATGCGGATCGACTGCAGGCGGTCCTGCGCGGTGCGCGCGGCATCCGAGCCTGGATACTGGCTGATCACCTGCTGCAGGGTCTGCTCGGCTTCCTGCGCATGGCCTTCGCCGTACTGCGACAGGCCCAGCTTGAGCAGGGCGCCGGACGCCTTGTCGTGGGTCGGATAGCGGCCGATCAGGTCGCGGAACTGCGCCTCGGCCAGCGGGAAATTCTTGGTGGCGTAATAGCTCTCGCCCAGCCAGTACAAGGCATTGGGGGCGTAGACGCCGTTCGGGTACAGCTCGAGAAAGCTCTGGAACAGGTTCGCCGAGTCGGCGTACTTGCCGGCCTTCAGCGCGTCGAAGGCGACGTTGTAGCTGGTGCGCTCGTCGCCGGTGGCGCTGAGCGTGCCGGCATCGCCATGCACCGACGGCGGCCGCTCGGAAACGGCGGCGGCCGGCTTGGCAGACGGTGCGGAAGCGGCCGGTGCGGCTCCGCCGGCCGGCGGCAACGGAGGCATGGCGCCACCCTCGAGCCGGTTCAGGCGGCCGTCCAGGTCCAGGTACTGGTCCTTGGCGCGCTGCTTGAGTTGTTCGTTGTCGTGCTGCAATTGCTCGATCGTGGCTTCCAGCGACTGCATCTGCGTCCGCAGCTGGTTGAGCTGGTTCAGCATGTCGGTGTTGGCCTGGGTGTTCATCGCCTGCTGTTCGAGCACGGTCACGCGGTCGGCCAGGCTGGCGCGTTGCGCATGAGCCGGCGCGGCGGCCACGAGGGCCGCCGCGACGATCATCGATGTGAGGACACCGATACGCATCTATTACTGAGCCGTGTAGACGATCTCGACGCGGCGGTTCTGCGACCAGCAGGACTCGCCCGACTCGGTGCAGACCGGACGCTCTTCGCCGTAGCTGACGACGGTCAGCTGGGCAGCCGAACCGCCGGCAGCCTGCAGCGCCGAAGACACGGCGTTGCCACGACGCTCGCCCAGGCCCATGTTGTACTCGCGCGAACCGCGCTCGTCGGCATTGCCCTGCAGGGTGATGCGCGAGGACGGACGGTCACGCAGGTACTTGGCGTGGCAGGCCATGATCGCCTGGAATTCCGGCTTCAGCGAATCCTGGTCCAGATCGAAGTAGACCACGCGCTGGCGCAGGCAGGCATCGGTGTCCAGGTCGCCCGGGCCGTACAGGCCGGAGGTCGACGGGCCGGTCGGGGTGGTGGAGCCGGTGGTACCGGTGGTGTCGGTCGGGGGAACTTCCTTGACCTTCTTGGAGCAGCCGGCCAGAGCTGCGACGGACAACAGCGAAACAAGCAGAACGCGGGTGGTCTTGTTCATGGGGATACCTTTGTGGCTCCTGAGCCGATGAGGGGTTCAACGCAGCGAAATATTAACATCAAACTTACATGTCAACGCGCGGTCCGATACGGCGACCACGACGGCTCGCGCACGTCGCCGTCGGCCAGGACCAGGCGCTGGCGCACGCGGGCATCGGCCGAAACCGCGTAAAGCACCCCGCGCCCGCCCTCGCGAGCGGCGTACAGGACCATGCTGGCGTTGGGCGCGAAGCTTGGCGACTCGTCCAGCGAGCCCGTAGACAAAGTGCTCCAGCGCGGCGAACCCAGGCTGCGGTCCATCATCGCGATCTTGTAGGTGTTGCCGCTGCCCTGGGCGACGGCGATCTTGTTGCCGTCGAAGGACACGCTGGCGGTGGCGTTGTAGTTGCCCTGGAAGGTCACCCGGTTGGCGCTGCCGCCGGTCGCCGCCACCTGGTAGATCTGCGGGCGGCCGCCGCGGTCGGAGGTGAAGTAGATGGAGCCGCCGTCCGGCGCCCAGGTCGGCTCGGTGTCGATGCCGAAGTGGTTGGTCAGCTGGGTCAGCTGCTTGCTGCCCAGGTCCATCACGTAGATCTCCGGGTTGCCGCTGCGCGACAGCGCCAGGGCCAGCTTGCGGCCGTCCGGCGAGAACGCCGGGGCGCCGTTGATGCCGCGGAAGCTGGACACCAGCTGGCGCGCGCCGGTGGCGATGTCCTGGATGTAGATCGAGGAGTTGCCGCGCTCGAAGCTCACGTAGGCCAGCTTCTTGCCGTCCGGGCTCCAGTTCGGCGAGAGCAGCGGCTCGGCCGAGCGCACGATGGTCTGCGGGTTGTAGCCGTCCGAGTCGGCGACCATCAGCGCATAGCGCATCGCCCCGCCCTTGCCGCTGGCGGTGACGTAGGCGATGCGGGTCCAGAACGCGCCGCGCACGCCGGTGATCTTCTCGTAGATGGCATCGGCCATCTGGTGCGCCACGTCGCGCATGGCGCTGGCGCGGGCGGTCATCGCCAGGCCGAGCAGGCGCTCGCCCTTGGCCACGTCGAACAGTTCGTACTCGACCCGGTAGGCGCCCTCGCCCGCGTCCACGACCCGGCCGGCGACCAGGTAGTCCTGCTTCAGCGCGCGCCAGGTGGCGTACTGGACTTCGCTGCCGCGGGTCGGGCGCTCGACGATCTGCGCTTCGGGCAGGTTGCGGAACTGGCCGGAACGGTCCAGGTCGGCGCGGACCACCGCGGCCACGTCGGTGGACGGCGCGGCGGCCGAGCCCTGGTAGGGCATCGGCACGACGGTGATCGGGGTCGCCGACGCGTTGCCGCCGACGATGTCGATTTCCAGGCCCCTGTCCTGCGCGGACGCGGCCAAGGGGAGCAACAGGGCAGTCAGGACGGCTAGCCAGCGCGGCAGTTTCTTCATGGGTCGCTCAGCAGTACTCGGGAAGGCGCAAGAGATAGCAATGCGCGGGTGAACGTATTCGCAATCATGAACACCGGCATGTGAAGCCGGCGGCAGGACGCGCCGGATTATCGCCTATCGCGCCGCCGCCCGGGAGTTCGCCAGGCCCGGAACCGGCTTTCGGGAACCGGGACAAGGCAGCAAAACCTCGCCCCCTCCAATCCCCAATCCCGGCCTTACCGGTCCTGCGCAGTGAAGTTGAAGGTCAGCTCGCGCGCGAACACCGGCTCGAAGCCGCGGTACGGCAACGGCTGCGCGCGCAGCACCGCGGCCTCGATCGAGCGGCGCCCGGCCTCGTCGTAGGGGCAGTCGGGGCTGACCTTGGCCTCCATCACCGTGCCGCCGGGGATCTGCTTGATCGAGATCTTGCACTTCTGCCCCAGCGGCACCGAATCCGGGCGCACCCACTGGCTCAGCACCGCCTGCTGGATCGCCGCGGCGTACTTGGCCGACAGGTCGGTGTTGGTGCCGTTCTGCCCGGGCGCGGCCTGCGGCGTGGACGCGGCGGTGGCCGAGGCCTGCTTGGCGCGCACGTCGGCCAGCTGGCGCAGCTTCTGCTCGGCCAGCTTGGCCTCGCGCTCGGCCTGCTCGCGCTGCTTGCGGATCTCGGCGATCTTCTTCTGCCGCTCCTCTTCCTGCTGCGCGGCCAGGCGCTGCTTCTGCTCGGCCTCCTGCTGGCGCTTCTGCTCGGTCAGGTCGACCTGCTCCTGGCGGCGCTTGGCTTCCTGCTCCTGCTTTTCCTTTTCCTGCGAGATCGCCGTGCGCGAGGCGCGGTCCTGGTCGACCTTGTCCGGCACCGGGATGAAGTCCTGGGCCTTCTGCTGCTGCTCGGTCGGCGCCTGCTGCGGCTTGGGCACGGGCACCGGCTGCGGCGGCGGCACCGTGTCTTCCTCGGCGACCTCCTTGACCGGTTCGGGCAGCGGCTCGGGCAACGGCTTGGGCGCGTCCTGCACCGCCTTCTGCGCCGAGCGCACGTCCGCGGCCGAGACCACCAGCGAGGCCTCGACCATCGGCGAACCGGCCGCCGGCTCCACCTCGCGCACCGGCGACCACCACCAGGCGAGGAAGAACAGCAGCGCGAGCAGCACGTGCACGCCCACCGCCAGGGCGATGCCGTACATCAGGCCGTCGCTGTCGCCCTGGGCCAGATGCGGTCGGGAATCGGCTTCAGCGTGCATTGGTACCGGGCTGGCTCATCAGGCCCACCTTGGGAACGCCGGCCTGCTGCAGCATGACCATGGTGTCCATGACCAGCTGGTAGTTGGAACTGCCCGGCGCGGCGACGAACACCGGCACGTCCTTGTTCTGGCCGACGAAGGCCTGGATCTTGGCCTTGAGCTCCGGCGCGCCGATCTTCTCCGGCTTGCCGTCCTGCAGGGTCAGCGTGTAGCGGCCCTCCGCGTCGACGGTGACGATGACCGGATCCTTCTTGCTTTCCACCGAACGCGCGGTGGAATCGGGCAGGTCCACGTCCACGCTCAGGCTGAGCAGCGGCGCGGTGACCATGAAGATGATCAGCAGCACCAGCATCACGTCGATGTACGGCACGACGTTGATCTCGGACTTGAGCTTGCGGCGCTTGCGGCGGGAAATGGCGGCAGTCATGCGGGAATCCTGGGATCGGGGGCGGAGCGCGCGGCGGCGCTCAGTCGCCGCTGGCCTGGCGCTGCAGGATGGAGCTGAACTCTTCGGAGAAGGTCTCGAAGCGGACGGCCATGCGCTCGACCCGGGTGGTGAAGCGGTTGTACGCCCACACCGCCGGGATCGCCACGAACAGGCCGATGGCGGTGGCGAACAGCGCCTCGGAGATGCCCGGCGCGACCGCGGCGATGCCCGCCTGCTGGCCGCTGTTGATCATGTCGTGCATGGTCACCATGATGCCGAACACGGTGCCGACCAGGCCCACGTAGGGCGCGGTGGAGCCGATGTTGGCGAGCAGTTCCAGGTTGCGCTCCAGGCGGTCCACCTCGCGCGCATAGGTCGCCCGCATCGCCCGCTGCGCGCCTTCCAGCTGGATGCGCGCATCGAGCTTGCGCTTGTCGCGCAGGCGGGTGAACTCGCGGAAGCCGGCCTCGAAGATCGCCTCCAGCCCGCCGACCACGCGGTTGCGGTCGGCCGCGCCGGCGTAGAGCTTGGTCAGGTCGGTGCCGGACCAGAAGCGGTTCTCGAACTCGTCGGCGTCGCGGTTGGCCTGCTTGAACACCCGCGCCTTGCGGAAAATGATCACCCAGCTGATCAGCGAGCCGAGCAGCAGCAGCAGCACGATCACCTTGACCGGCAGGCTGGCCTTGAGCATCAGGTCCAGGTAGTTGATGCCGCCGTGGGCGGCCGTGTTGGCGACGGCCTGCGCGGCGGTCTGGGTCACGTCCTGCGGCAGCGCCTCCACCACCGTGTCCTGCAGGGCCAGGAGCAATGCGATCATCCGTCGTTCCTCAGTAATTCTGCTTCAGTGATTTCGAGAACTTTCAATGCGTCGTACAGCGCGTCGTCCATGCCGCGCGGGCGGAAGCTGCCGGCGCCCAGCGCCGCCACCCGCACCTGCGCGCGCAACAGCAACTCGCCGTCGCGGTGGATCGACTGCGCGAACACCAGGCTGGCGCGCTTGCATTGCGACAGCGCGGCGCCGACCTGCAGCGTATCGTCGAGGCGGGCCGGGCGCAGGAAGTCGAGCTGCATCGCGCGCACCGCGAACACCAGATCGTGCTGCAGGCGCAGGCGCTCCTGTCCATAGCCCAGCGCACGCAACCATTCCGTGCGCGCCCGCTCCAGAAAGGCGACGTAGCGCGCATGGTAGACCACCCCACCGGCGTCGGTATCTTCCCAGTAGATGCGTGTCGGCCAACTGAATAGCTGCCGGGATTGGGGATTCGGGATTGGGGATTCGCCGAGCGAAGGCGTGTCCTGGTGGCTCGCAGTCAAAACAGCGCTCCCGAATCCCCGATCCCCAATCCCGAATCCCGCTTGGGCTGAAGGCCCAAGTGCAGATACGCCTTGTTGGTCGCCATGCGCCCGCGCGCGCTGCGGACCAGGTAGCCCTGCTGGATCAGGTACGGCTCGACCACGTCTTCCAGGGTCCCGCGCTCCTCCGACAGCGAGGCGGCCAGCGACTCGACCCCGACCGGGCCGCCGTCGAAGTACTCGATGATGGTGCGCAGCAGGCGCCGGTCGAGCTCGTCGAAGCCTTCCGGGTCGACCTTGAGCATCTGCATCGCCGCCTGCGCGACGGCCAGGTCGATGTGCCCGCCGGCGCGCACCTGGGCGAAGTCGCGGACCCGGCGCAGCAGCCGGTTGGCGATGCGCGGGGTGCCGCGCGCGCGCCGCGCGATCTCCGCGCAGCCGTCGGCGTCGCAGGCGATGCCGAGGATGCCGGCGGAACGGCGCACGATCTTGCCCAGCTCCTCCGGGGTGTAGAACTCCAGGCGCTGCACGATGCCGAAGCGGTCGCGCAGCGGCGCGGTCAGCAGCCCGGCCCGGGTGGTGGCGCCGATCAGGGTGAACGGCGGCAGGTCGATCTTGATCGAGCGCGCGGCCGGGCCCTCGCCGATCATGATGTCGATCTGGAAGTCTTCCATCGCCGGGTACAGCACTTCCTCGACCACCGGCGACAGGCGGTGGATCTCGTCCACGAACAGCACGTCGTGCGGCTGCAGGTTGGTCAGCAGCGCCGCCAGGTCGCCGGCCTTCTCGATCACCGGGCCGGAGGTCACCCGCAGGTTGACCCCCAGCTCGTTGGCGATGACGTGGCTGAGCGTGGTCTTGCCCAGCCCCGGCGGGCCGAAGATCAGCACATGGTCCATCGCCTCGCCGCGCGCCTTGGCCGCCTCGATGTAGATCGACAGCTGCTCGCGCACCGGCTGCTGGCCGAGGTAGTCGGCCAGCCGCTTGGGTCGGATGCTGGCCTCGACCGCGTCGTCTTCGCGGGTGGCGCTGCTGGCGATGATGCGGTCCATGGGAGCCGGGATTGGGGAGTCGGGATTCGGGATGGGTAACGCAATAGTATCGGCTGCGGGATGGCTTCGGCGCTACGGCCTTGACCAATCCCGACTCCCCGACTCCCCAATCCCGGCCGCCGCAGGCGGCCTCAGATCTCCACCTGCGCCCCCAGCTCCACCAGCCGGTTGCCGGGGATGCGGAAGAAGCCGGTGGCCGGGGCGGCGTTGCGGTGCATGACCGCGAACAGCTTGTCGCGCCAGATCGGCATGCCGCGGTTGGCGCTGGCGACGATGGTCTCGCGGCTGGCGAAATAGGTGGTGTCCATCGGGTCGAAGTAGATCCCGCCCTGGTCGCAGGAGCGCATCAGCGCCAGCGGCACGTCGGGGGTCTCCATGAAGCCGAAGCGCACGATCACGCGGTAGAACTCGTCGCCGATGGCGTCCATCTTCAGCCGCTGCCGGGCCGAGGCGTACGGCACCGGCAGGGTCTCCACGGTCAGGAACACGTTGCGCTCGTGCAGCACCTTGTTGTGCTTGAGGTTGTGCATCAGCGCGTGCGGCACCACGGTCGCGTCGGCGGTCAGGAACACCGCCGTGCCCGGCACGCGCACCGGCGGCGCCAGCATCAGCCCGGGCAGGAAGCTGTCGATCTGGATGCCGTCCTTGCGGATCTCCTCGCGCAGCAGCTCGCGGCCGCGGCGCCAGGTGCGCATCATGGTGAACATCACGATGCCCAGCGCCACCGGGAACCAGGCGCCCTGCAGCAGCTTGGCGCCATTGGCGATCAGGAACGCGGCGTCGATGACGAAGAACACCACGCACAGCGGCAGCACCCAGTTGCGCCAGCGCGGCCACAGCGCGCGCGCCACCAGCGCCAGCAGCAGGGTGTCGATCAGCATCGTCGCCGACACCGAGATGCCGTAGGCCACCGCCAGGTTGGTGGAGCTGCGGAAGATCAGCACCAGCGCGATCACCATCACCATCAGCAGCCAGTTGATGCCGGGGATGTAGATCTGGCCGATGGTGTCGTGCGAGGTGTGCTTGATCAGCATGCGCGGGATGTAGCCCAGCTGCATCGCCTGGCGCGCGATCGAGAACGCGCCGGTGATCACCGCCTGCGAGGCGATCACCGCCGCCAGCGTGGCCAGCACGATCATCGGGTACAGCGCCCAGCCGGGCACCGCCTCGAAGAACGGGTTCTTCAGCGCCGACGGGTGCTTGAGCACCAGCGCGCCCTGCCCCAGGTAGTTCAGCACCAGGCACGGCAGCACGAAGAAGTACCAGGCGTGGCGGATCGGGCGCGCGCCGAAGTGGCCCATGTCCGCGTACAGCGCCTCGCCGCCGGTCACCGCCAGCACCACCGCGCCGAGGATCCACACCCCGTGCCAGCCGTGTTCCAGGAAGAAGCGGATCGCCCACCACGGGTTGAACGCCTTCAGCACTTCCGGCGCGTCGACGATGTTCCAGATGCCGATCGCCGCCAGCGACAGGAACCACAGGCAGGTGATCGGGCCGAACACCTTGCCGACCTTCTCGGTGCCGAAGCGCTGGCCCAGGAACAGGATCACCAGCACCATCACGGTGATCGGCACGATGAAGGCGTGCAGGCCCGGCGCGGCCACTTCCAGGCCCTCGACCGCGCCCAGCACCGAGATCGCCGGGGTGATCACCCCGTCGCCGAAGAACAGCGAGGCGCCGAAGATGCCGAGGATGCCGACCACGTAGGCCGAGCGCGAGCCCTTGCGCATGGTGCGCTGGGTCAGCGCCATCAGCGCCATGATCCCGCCCTCGCCCTCGTTGTCGGCGCGCATGATGATGGTGACGTACTTCAGCGTCACCACGATCATCAGCGACCAGAACGCCAGCGACAGCACCCCGAGCACGGTGTCGTGGTCGCTGTTCAGGCCGTAGTGCGGCGAGAACGCCTCCTTCAGCGTGTACAGCGGGCTGGTGCCGATGTCGCCGAACACCACGCCGATGGCGCCGATGATCAGCGCGAAGCCGGCCTTGCCATGCGCGGCATCGGCCGAATGGCCGGAGCCGGGGGATGGAACGGGAGAGGAGGACATGAGGGGATCAGGGTAGCGCCGCAAGGCGTGAAGAAAGGGGTACGGCGCCGGGTCAGCGCAACGCGGCCTGCAGGGCCTTGCGGATCACGGTGGCGACCTCGTCGCCGTCGGCGGCGGCGTCGCGCGCCATCTTCGCCGCCTCGGCGGGCTTGTAGCCGAGCTGCTGCAGCGCCACGGTGGCCTCGGATACCGCATCGGTGCCGAGCTGGCCGGTGACCGGCGCGCCGCCGCTGAAGTCCGCGGCGCGGTCGCGCAGTTCCACCACCATGCGCTCGGCGGTCTTCTTGCCGATGCCGGGGATGCGGGTCAGCGCGGCGACGTCGGCGCTGGTGATCAGCCGCGCGAACTCGTCCACGCTGACCCCCGACAGCACCGCCAGCGCGATCTTGGCGCCGATGCCGGTGACCCGCTGCACGTCGCGGAACAGGCGCCGCTCGCCCTCGCGCAGGAAGCCGTACAGCGACACGCTGTCCTCCTTCTGCGCGTAGTGGGTGAACAGGATCACGTCGCGGCCGACGTCGGGCAGGTCGTAGAAGGTGCTCATCGGCGCCTCCAGCTCATAGCCGACCCCGCCCACGTCGATCACCAGCCACGGCGGCTGCTTGTAGGCGAGGATCCCGCGCAGGCGCCCGATCATTGGGCGCCTCGGGCGAGGCGCCGGGACTGGGGACTGGGGAATGGGGAATGGGGAAAGCGGGTGCCCGCCCCACCGCTTCTGCCTTTCCCATTCCCGATTCCCGAATCCCGAATCCCGGCCTTTGTCATTTCCTGCTCCACGCCTGTTGCGTACTGACGCCCAGGCGCTGCGCGGTCGCGCGCACGTGGGCATGGGTGATGGCGACCGCCAGTGCGTCGGCGGCGTCGGCCTGCAGCTTGCCGGTCAGGCTCAGCATCAGGCCGACCATATGTTGCACCTGCTGCTTCTCGGCCGCACCCTTGCCGACGATCGCCAGCTTGATCTCCTTGGCCGCGTACTCGTGCACCGGCAGCTCGCGCAGCACCACCGCGCAGATCGCCGCGCCGCGCGCGTGGCCGAGCTTGAGCGCCGCGTCGGCGCTCTTGCCCATGAACACCCGCTCGATCGCCACTTCCTGCGGCTGGTATTGCTCGATCAGCGCACCCAGCCCGTGCAGCAGGCGCTTGAGCCGCTGCGAGAAGTCGCCCTCGCCGAGCAGCAGCAGCGGCGCGTGGTGGACATGGGTGGTGCGGCCGGCGGCATCGACGTCGATGATGCCCACGCCGGTGCGCTGCGAGCCTGGGTCGATGCCGAGGATGCGGACTTTGCCGGGACCCGGGACCCGGGGCTCGGGACTCGAAGGACTGGCCGAGCGGCGGGCGTGAGCGGGTACGGCCCCGGGCGCCGACGATCTATCCGCCGCCGCCGACTCGCCGTTCCGGTTCCCGAGTCCCGAGTCCCGGGTCCCGGCGACGTCCCGCGTCCCGGGCATCGCCATCTCAGCCGCCACTCAACGCGGACTGGTCGGCATTCGAATAGACCGCCTGCACGTCGTCCAGGTCTTCCAGCATGTCCAGCAGCTTGCGCACCTGCAGCGCGGTGTCGCCTTCCACGGCGATGTCGTTGTCGGCGCGGAAGCTGATCTCGGCATGGTCGGCGGCCAGGCCGGCGGCCTGCATCGCGTCCTTGACCGCCTGGAACGCCTCCGGCGAGGTCAGCACGTCGATCGCGCCGTCCTCCGGGTAGACCACGATGTCGTCGGCGCCGGCCTCGATCGCCGCCTCGGTGATCTTCTCCTCGTCGGCGCCGGCGGCGAAGCTGAGCACGCCCAGGCGCTTGAACATGAACGCCACCGAGCCTTCGGTACCCAGGTTGCCGCCGCACTTGCTGAAGGCGTGGCGCACGTCGGCCACGGTGCGCACGCGGTTGTCGGTCAGGCAGTCGACGATCACCGCCACCCCGCCCGGGGCGTAGCCCTCGTAGCGGATCTCCTCGTATTCCACCCCTTCCAGCTCGCCGGTGGCCTTCTTGATCGCGCGTTCGATCACGTCCTTGGACATGTTCGAGGCCAGGCCCTTGTCCATCGCCACGCGCAGGCGCGGGTTGTTGGACGGGTCGCCGCCGCCGGCGCGCGCGGCCACGCCGATCTCGCGGATGATCTTGGTGAAAATCTTGCCGCGCTTCGCATCGGATGCGTTCTTGCGGGCTTCGATCGAGGGGCCTCTACCCATGGGGTTACCGGTCTTGCTTGGATGACAGGCGCGGATTCTACCCGATTGGCCGCGGCGCCCCTCTCGGGACCGTCCCGACATCGAAGCGTCCCTCGCGCAGGAACCCCGCCAGCCGCCGCGCCACTTCCGCGGAGAACGCCAGCCCGGTATGGCTGGCATCCACCACGCAATGGTCGGCCAATCCCGGCAGCCGGGTCTCCGCCAGCGCGACCGTGCCGTCGGATTCGCCCAGTTCGGCGAACAGCCGTCCCAGGCCGGCGGCGCGGCGGCCGGCGATCATCCCGACCGCGGCGTTTCCGGTCCATGGCGCGACGCCTTCGCGCAGCAACGCGCGGCTCCGCCCCAGCATCCAGGCGCGGCCGCGGTGTCCGCACAGGGCGCGCGCGGCCGCGCTGCCCAGCAGCGGGCTGCCGAGACAGACGACCTTCTCCACTCCGGGTGCGCCACGCCGCGCCGCTTCCAGCGCGACCAGCCCGCCGAGGCTGTGGCCGACCAGTGCGACCGGCCGACCGCCCAGGCGGCCGAGATAGCGCACCAGCGCCTGCACCGCGGCGTCCGGCCCGGCCATGGTCCCGTAGTAGCCGAACAGGTCCGCCTCGAAGCCCTCGCACCGCAGGCGCCTCGCCAGCGGCAGCAGCCACCAGGCAGGGTTCCAGATTCCGTGCAGCAACACGACCGATGGCATGCGACCGTCCTCGGAGCGGGTCCCCAGGCTACGGCGCCCGGCCTGAACGCGGCGCGGACGCGCCTACCGCGCCTGCGGCCGCCCGCGCACCCGCATTCCGTCCGCCAGCAGCGCGTTGGGCGCCAGCACCACCGAGTCGCCTGCGGCGACGCCGGACAGCACCTCGATCTCGTTGCCGAGATTGCGGCCCAGGCTGACCTGGGCGAAACGCACCTGGCCGTCGCCGGTCACCCTCGCCACCTTGGCCGTCGCACCGTCCTGCATCACCGCGGCCAGCGGCAGCACCACCGCCGGCACAGTGCGCGGGACGCTCAGGCGCACCTGGCCGACCATGCCGGCCGGGATGCGGTTGCCCGGATTGGGCAGCCGCAGTTCCACCCGCATGCCGCCGACCTCCTCGGAAATGCGGTGCGCGGTGCGCACCACCTCCGCGTCGAACTGCTCGTCCGGCAACTCCGGGAACGTGACCTGCGCGCGCAAGCCCGGCCGCACCTGCAGCGCCGCGCTCTGCGGGACGTCCGCCGCGACCCGCAACGGATCGAGCGCATCGACGCGGAACATCGGCACCGTCGCCGAGGCGGTATCGCCCACCACGCGGTCGCCGACGTCGACGTTGCGCGCGCTGACCACGCCGTCGAACGGCGCGCGCACGCTGGCGAAGCCCTGTCGTTCGCGCGCGCTGGCCAGCTGCGCGTGCGCCGCGTCGCGCGCCGCCCGGGCGGCATCGCGTGCGCCGAGGCGACTGCTGTAGTCCTCGCGCGAGATCAGCTGGGTGCGCAGCATCGCCGCGGCGCGTTCGTAGTTGCCGCTGGCCAGGATCAGGCCGGCCTCGGCCTGTGCCAGGTCGGCCTGCGCCTGGCGCACCGCCTGGTCGATCTCGGGGGCGGCGATGGTCGCCAGCAACTGGCCGGCGTGGACGTGATCGCCGATGTCCGCCAGTCGCGTACCGACCAGGCCGGTGGCGCGCGCGAACACCTGCGCGCTCTGCCCGGCCTGAGCGCGCGCCGGCAGCACCAGCGCAGCGTCGGCCGCGGCCGCGCGCGCCTGTACCAGCGACACCTCGGGCACCGCGTCGGACGCGGGCACGGCGCGACCGTTGTCGCATCCGGTCGCCAGCAGGCAGGCGGCCATCAGCAATGGCGTGGCGAACGCCGCGGACGGAACCGGGCGGAACAACAGGTGGCGGACGTTCATCGAATGGCTCCTTCGCCGCCGGCCGGCAAGCCGGCGGCGGTGGTTGCGGCCGCGGCGACGCGGCGGTTGTGGCGGCGGCCAAGCACGGCCAGGATCGAGGGCACCAGCAGCAGCGTGGCGGGCGTACCGAACAGCAGGCCGCCGATCACGGCGCGGCCGAGCGGAGCGTTCTGCTCGCCGCCCTCGCCCAGCCCCAGCGCCATCGGCACGATGCCGAGCACCATCGCGCTGGCGGTCATCAGCACCGGCCGCAGGCGCACCGCCGCGGCCTCGTAGGCGGCCTGTTCGGGATCGTGGCCGCCGGCGATCAGGTTGCGCGCGAAGCTGGTCACCAGCACGCTGTTGGCGGTGGACACGCCGATCACCATCATCACGCCCATCAGCGCCGGCACGCTGAGCGCAGTACCGGTGACGAACAGCGCCACCGCCGCGCCGGCGATGGCCAGCGGCAGCCCGGACATCGCCACCAGCGGCTGGACCCAGGACTGGAAGTTCACCACCAGCACCAGGAACACCAGCACCGCCGCCATCAGCAGGCCGGAGCCCAATTCGGCGTAGGCGTTCTGCATCTCGCCGGCCTGGCCGACGATCTCGATGCGGTTGCCCGGCTTGAGCCGCGGCCGCATCTGCTCGGTCAGCCCGCCCAGGGCGGAGTACACCGAGCCGAGGTCGCGTCCCTGCACGTTGGCGATGACGCTGACGGTGGGCGCCATCATCACCCGGCCGACGCTGGCCGGCACCGCGCGCGGGGTCACGCTGGCGATGTTGCGGAGCAGGACGGTGCCGTTCGCGCCGATGCGCAGCGGCGTGTTGAGCAGGGCGTCGATGCCGGCCAGGTCCGAGGGCAGCACCTGCAACTGCACCGTATAGGAAGTGGCGCTGGCCTGATCGACCCAGTACACCGGGGTCACGGTGCCGGACGAACCGAGCACCGCCAGCACCGCGCGGCTGGCGTCCTGGGCGCTGATGCCGAGCTGCGCGGCGCGGGTGCGATCGATGGCGATGTGGTACTCGGGCAGGTCGAGCACCTGCCGCACCATCACGTCGGTGGCACCGGGAATCCGCTGCAGCTGCGGCACCAGCTCGCGCGCCAGCGCCAGGTTGCCGGCGGCATCGCGGCCGTTGAAGCGCACCTCCAGCGCGCCCACCGCCGAACCGGCCAGGGTGCGGCCGGTCGCGTCAGGGGGACGCTCGAACACGCGCACGTCGGGGAAGCGCTCGGCAATGCGCTCGCGGATCGCCTTCAGGTAGCCGGAGGTCGGCGCGTGCGGCGTGCGCAGCTGCAGCATCAGCTCGGCCTCGAACGCGCCGACCACCGCGCTGTCCACCCAGGCCAGGTTGACGGCGTCGGGAATGCCGATCTGCTCGTAGACCGTCTGCAGTTCGTCGGCGGGGATGACCTGGCGGATCTCGCGTTGGATCTGCGCCAGCCGCTGCGCGGTCTGCTCCAGCCGCGTGCCGGACGGCAGCCGCACCTGCAGGCGCAACTGTCCGGCGTCGACCTGCGGGAAGTACTCGCGCCCCAGCAGCGCGGCGCTGCCCGCCCCCAACGCCAGCAGCACGAACGCTGCCAGCACCAGCACGCCGCCATGGTGGCCGAGCCGGTACAACAGCGCGTGGTGGCGCTCCCGCAGCCGCTCCAGCGCGTGTTCCATGCGGTGGTGCAGGTGCAGCAGCGCGCGCTCGGCGGCCCAGCGCGGCTGCTCGCGGCTGCGGATATCGGCCGGCAGCAGCAGATAGCACAGCACCGGGATCAGCGTGCGCGACAGCAGGAACGAGGCCAGCATCGCGAAGATCACCGCCAGCGCCAGCGGGGTGAACACCCAGGCCGACAGGCCGGTCATCAGCAGGATCGGGGTCAGCACGATGCAGATCGACACCGTGGAGACGAATTCCGGGAACACCACCTCGCCGGCGCTGTCCAGGATCGCGGTGCGTACGTCTTTGCCCATCGCGATGTGGCGGTTGGTGTTCTCAACGTCGACCACCGCGTTGTCGACCAGGATGCCGATGGCCAGCGCCAGCCCGCCCAGCGTCATCACGTTGAAGGTGTAGCCGAGCAGGTACAGCGCAGTCACCGAGGCCAGCAGCGCCAGCGGGATCGCCGAGAGCACGATCAGGCTCGAGCGCCACGAACCGACGAACACCAGCACCACCGCCGCGACCAGCAGGCCGACCAGGATCGCCTCGTGGCGGATCGAACCGATCGCGTTGTCGACGAATACCGACTGGTCGAAGATCGGTTCGATACGCGTGCCCGGCGGCGCCGAGGCGGCGATCTCCGGCAGGCGCTCGCGCACCTGGCGCACGATCTCCACCGCCGACGCGCCGCCCATCTTGATCAGCGCCACCGACACTGCGCTGGCGCCGTCCATGCGCGCAATGTTGGTCTGCAGCGCGCCGCCGTCGCGCACGCTGGCCACGTCGCGCACGTAGATCACGTTGCCGCCGCGGCTGGCGATCGGCAGGTCGAGGAAGCCGGCGGCGCTTTCCGGGCTGGTCTCCAGCGAGATCTGCATCTCGCGCGCGCCCTCGCGGATCGTGCCGGAAGGCAGCGTCGGGCTGCCGCGCTCCAGCGCGCCGGTCACCTCCTGCGGGGTCAGGCCATAGGTCTGCAGCGCCTCCGGATCCAGGTCGACCATGACCTGGCGCGCCGCGCCGCCGTACGGCAGGCTCATGCGGATGCCGGGGATCGACTGGATCTGCGAGCGCAGCTGCAGGCGGGCGTAGTCGTACAGCTGCGCCTCGCTCATCGAATCGGACGACAGCACCAGCTGCAGCACCGGCGTGCTGGACAGGTTGCTGCGCACCACCAGCGGCGGCGAGGTGCCCGGCGGCATGCGCCGCAGGATGGTCTGCGAGACCGCGGTCATCTGCGCCAGCGCGCGCTCCAGGTTGACCCCCGGCTGGAAGTCGGCGCGCACGATGCCGATGCCGTTCAGGCTCTCCGAGCGTACTTCCTTGAGATCGTCGACGTTGTTGAGCACCGAGATCTCGGAGAACGAGGTCAGCTTGGCCGCCATCTCCGCCGCCGGCAGGCCGGCGTAGGTCCAGATCAGGTTGACCGAGGGAATGCCGACCTCGGGCAGGATGTCGGTGGGCATGCGCCGCGCCGACTGGATCCCGAACAGCAGGATCAGGATGGCGAGCACGCCAACGGTGTAGCGGCGCGAAAGCGCGTACTGGACGATCCACATGCGGACGGCTCCATGGGGGACTGGGGCGAGCGGTTCGCGGACATCGATAGTGCGCGTCGCACGGCCATTGCCACAAGCAGGCCGGGCGGGACACTGCCGTGCGGCGGCCACAACAGACTCTCCGAAATGCCCGTGCCGGCGCTTGCCCGTTACTGCCGCAAGATTGCCGGATCCTGTACGTCGGTCCCACCGGCACGGCCCGTCTCCGGTACTCTTCGGCGTATCGCCGCAGGCCATGCCCAGCGAAGTCCATGAATGCCCTATCCCCGTCCGAGCTGATCGCCCAGCACTCGCTCGCCGCGCCGCTGGCGGAACTGACCGGCCGCATCGCCCGGCTGACCGCCGGTGGCGAAGGTTTCCATCGCACCGCCCTGCCCGCACTGCACCTGGTCCGCTTCGACGCGCCGACCGCCTGCATGCCGACGGTCTACGAGCCGCGGCTGTGCCTGGTGGTCCAGGGCAGCAAGCTGGCGATCCTGGGCGAGCAGCACTACCGCTACGACCCCCTGCACTACCTGGTCGTGCCGGTGACCCTGCCGATGATCGGGCAGGTGGTGGAAGCGAGCCCGGAAAAGCCCTACCTGTGCCTGCGCCTGGACCTCGCGCCGGAAGACATCGCCGGGCTGCTGTTGGACGGCCCCGAACGGACCGGCGAAAACGAGGCCGGCGACGGCGCCTGTGCCGCCTATGTCGCGCGGGTCGGCACGCCGCTGCTGGACGCCGTGCTGCGGCTGATGCGCCTGCTCGACGCCCCCGAGGACCTGCGCGTGCTCGCGCCGTTGGCGATCCGGGAGATCCTCTACCGCGTGCTGCAGGGCGACCTGGGCGAGCACCTGCGCGCCCTGGCGGTCAAGGACGGCCAGCACCAGCGCGTCGCGCAGGCGGTCATGCTGCTGCGGCGGCACTACCTGGAACCGCTGCGGGTGGAGGCGCTGGCGCGGACGGTGCACATGAGCGTGTCCGCGCTGCACCGCGGCTTCAAGGCGGCGACGGCGCTGTCGCCGCTGCAGTACCAGAAGCAGCTGCGCCTGCACGAGGCGCGCCGGCTGATGCTGGTGGACGGGCTGGAGGCCGCGGCCGCGGCGCACCGGGTCGGCTACGAGAGCCCCTCGCAGTTCAGCCGCGAATACAAGCGGCTGTTCGGCGCACCGCCGCGCGCGGAAGTGACGGCGGTGCGCGCCGCCAGCCGGTGAGGTCCCGGTCGCCTGCGGTCCCGGCGGACCTGGCCGACAACCCCGGCATCGCTGCGCCCCGGCCCGCGCAGCGGCTTCAGCCGAAGGCGTTGGGGAAGCCCTGCCGCGGGTAGGACGGGCTGCGCCTCGGAACGGGGGAACGGCCGCCGGGAAAGCGTCCCCGCTATCGCTCCGCCCGGTCCGGGCCCGCCGCCCGGCGCAGGATGTACTCGTGATCGCGGATCCGGCCGACGGGGAACTCGTAGTCGCCGACCTTCGCGAATCCATAACGTGCGTAGAAGCGCTGCGCACCGAAGTTCTCCGACCACACCCCGATCCACAGCGTGCGCGGCCCGGCGCGCTCCAGCCAGCCCAGCGCGGTCTCGAACAGGCGGCTGCCCCAGCCGCTGTTCTGGTGCGAGCGCAGCAGGTACAGCCGCTTCAGTTCGCCGTCGCCGGGTCGCACGTCCGCGTGCGGCAGGCCGCAGGGGCCGGCCGCGGCATGGCCCACCGCCACGCCGTCGTCCTCCAGCAGCCAGACCGCGTAGTCCGGGTGCTGGAGGATGGTGCGCTGGCGTTCGACGCTGTAGTGCGCTTCGAGGAAATCGCGCAGGTCCTCGGCCGGATACAGATGGCCGAAGGTCTCGGTGAAGGTGGCCGCGGCCAGCGCCGCCAGCGTGGCGGCGTCGTCCGGCGTGGCCTGACGGATCGCCAGCGCCATCGCTCAGCCCTGCACCGGCTTGGCGCGCACCTGCACGTGCACTTCGGCCAGCTGGTCTTCGGTGATCGGCGACGGCGCGCCGGTCATCAGGTCCTGCGCGCCGGTGGTCTTGGGGAACGGGATGACGTCGCGGATCGAGTCGGTGCCGGCCATCAGCGCGGCGATGCGGTCGATGCCGAAGGCGATGCCGCCGTGCGGCGGCGCGCCGTACTTCAACGCGTCGAGCAGGAAGCCGAACTTGATCCGCGCCTCTTCGGCGCCGATGCCGAGCAGCTCGAACACCGCCGCCTGCATGTCGGTGCGGTGGATGCGGATCGAGCCGCCGCCGATTTCGTTGCCGTTGAGCACCATGTCGTAGCCGCGCGACACCGCGGTCCTGGCGTTGGCGCGCAGCTCGGCGATGTCCTCGACCGCCGGCGCGGTGAAGGGATGATGCAGGGCGACGTAGCGCTGCGCCTCCTCGTCGTACTCGAACATCGGGAAGTCGGTGACCCACAGCGGGCGCCAGCCGTCGGCGACCAGGTCGAAGTCCTTGCCGGCCTTCAGCCGCAGCGCGCCCATGAAGTCGGACACCTTGTTGTAGGCGCCGGCGCCGAAGAACACGATGTCGCCGTTGCCGGCCCCGACGTGCGCGATCAGCGCGGCGAAGGCCGCTTCGCCGAAGAACTTGGCGATCGGCGAGGTGACCTCGCCGGTGTCGCCGATCTTGATGTAGGCCAGGCCCTTGGCGCCGTACTTGGCCGCATGCGCGGCGTACTCGTCGATCTGCTTGCGCGACAGCCTGGCACCGCCGGGGATGCGCAGCGCGGCCACGCGGCCGTCGGCGTCGCTGGCGGCGGCGGTGAACACCGCGAACTCGCTGTCCTTGACCAGTTCGGCCACGTCGACCAGTTCCAGCCCGATGCGCAGGTCCGGCTTGTCCGAGCCGTAGCGGCGCATCGCCTCGGCCCAGGTCATGCGCGGGAAGCTGGCGTCCAGTTCGACGCCGACCACTTCCTTGAAGATGGCGCGGATCATCTCCTCGACGAAGTCCTGCACGTCGCGCTCGCGCACGAAGGCGAATTCCATGTCCAGCTGGGTGAACTCGAGCTGGCGGTCGGCGCGCAGCGCCTCGTCGCGGAAGCAGCGCGCGATCTGGTAGTAGCGGTCGAAGCCGGCCACCATCAGGATCTGCTTGAACAGCTGCGGCGACTGCGGCAGCGCGTAGAACTCGCCCGGGTGCATGCGCGCCGGCACCAGGAAGTCGCGCGCGCCTTCCGGGGTGACGTTGGCCAGGATCGGGGTCTCGATGTCCTGGAAGCCCCTGGCGTCGAGGTGGCGGCGCAGCGCCTGCACCAGCTTGATGCGGGTGCGCTGCATGCGCTGCATCTCCGGGCGGCGCAGGTCCAGGTAGCGGTACTTCAGGCGGGTTTCCTCGCCCGGGTTCTCGTGCGCGTGGAACGGCAGCGGCGCGGCCTTGTTGAGGATGTCGATGCGGCTGGCGACGATCTCGACCTTGCCGCTGCGGATCTTGTCGTTGACCGCATGCCGCGCGCGCACCACGCCTTCGACCTGCAGCACGTCCTCGTAGCCCAGGCTGGCGGCGACCGCGAACACCTCCGCGTTCTCGGGCTCCACCATCACCTGCACGATGCCCTCGTGGTCGCGCAGGTCGATGAAGCACACGCCGCCGAGATTGCGGGCGACGTCGGTCCAGCCGGCCAGGGTGACGGTTTGGCCGATCAGGGTCTCGTCGACCAGGCCGCAGAAGTGGGTACGCATCGCAAACTCCAAGGAGGGGCGGCCGGCGCAGAAGGCGCCGGCAAGCCGGATATTCTGCGGCGCGGCGCCGGCCCGGGCAAATCGCGGCGCCGCTCACCCGGCCTTAAGTTTGCGTGAGGCTATAGTCCGCCCACATTCACGGGCATCGGAGGGGACCCATGTTGAAGCGTCTGAGCGGTTGGCTGTTGATGGCCGGACTGGCCCTGGCCAGCGCGCCGGCGGCGGCGCAAAGCACGCGCGCCTACGCGCCGGAGGACCTGCGGCAGCTGTCGGTGCCGAGCCGGGTGCGGGTGATCGAGCGCGAGTACGCCGACCAGTCGCGCGGCCGGCAGATCCCCGACGACCAGCTGGAGTTCTACCTGGACCAGATCGACCGCGGCTGGGGCTTCGGCCGCATCCAGCAGGACATCTCCACCTCGCTGCGCGGCAGCGGCGGCCAATGGCGGCCGCAGCCGGGCTCGAACGCGCAGACCATCGCCTGCTCCAGCACCGACCGCAAGCGCCGCCAGTGCGCCACGCCGTTCCGCGGCCGCGCGCGGCTGGTCGGCACGCTGTCGGACTCGCCGTGCATCGAAGGCCAGACCTGGGGCGCCGGCCCCGGCGTGGTGTGGGTGGACCGCGGCTGCCGCGGCCGCTTCGCCGAGGGCCGTGGCGGCTGGGGCGACGGTGGCGGCGGCAACTGGGGCGGCGGCGGCAATGGCGGCAGCGCCGGCCCCGGCGGCACCATCCGGTGCGAGAGCCAGGACCAGCGCCAGCGTGTGTGCAACACCGGCTGGCGCAATGCGGTGCTGGTGCGGCAGCTGTCCGACACCCGCTGCATCGAGGGCCGCACCTGGGGCCAGCGCGACGGCGCGGTGTGGGTGGACGACGGCTGCCGCGGCGAGTTCGCCGAAGGCCGCGGCGGCGGTGGCGGCGGCTGGGGTCCGGGCCGTCCGCCCGCCGGCGGCGGCGACTACTCGGTGACCTGCAGCAGCGACGACAAGCGCCTGCGCAGCTGCGCCTGGGACCGCCGCCAGGGGCGCCCGGCGGTGATCCAGCAACTGTCCGGCACCACCTGCGTCGAAGGCCGCAACTGGGGCTACGAGGGCAACGCGGTGTGGGTCAAGGAAGGCTGCCGGGCGCGCTTCGGCGCCCGCTGATCGGCAAGCCCAGGAACGCGAACGGCCCGGAGGCGACTCCGGGCCGTTCGCATTTTTGCCAGGCGCCGGGCTCAGGTCGCGGCGGGCTTGGCGGCCGGCGCCGGCGTGGCGGCCGCCGCCGGCTTGGCCGGGGCGTCGGTGGAGGCGGCCGCGGCGGCCGGCTTGGCGTCGCCGCCGCTGCTGCTGCCACCGCTGCCGGACTCGGCCAGGTTGCGCTTCTTGTCGCCGTCCTTCTTGAAATCGGTCTCGTACCAGCCGCTGCCGGACAGCCGGAACGACGGCGCGGTCAGCTGCCGCTTGACCGCGGGCGCGCCGCACGACGGGCAGGCGTCCGGATCGGGATCGGAGAGTTTCTGCAGGCGGTCGAAGCTGTGACCGCACTCGGCACATTGGAAGGCATAGATCGGCATGGCGGCAAAAACGCGAGAGGAACAGAGGCCGCCAGTATGGGGCCCGGGCGCCGGCTTTCAAGCGATGCGGCCGGCTTGGACGCCAGGCCGGCGCCTGCAGAGGGTGCACGAGGCGTCGCCCGTACCCTCATCCGCCCCTGCCGGGCACCTTCCACCGAGGGGAGAAGGGAACCGCCGCGTTGCGCTTCAGTCCCTCTCCCCTGGGCTTTAGTCCCTCTCCCATTGGGGGGGTTGGGGTGAGGGTCCGGCGCGAAGCGACCCGCCAACGCACCGACACACCGCGCCATCCTGCAGACACAGGCGCAGGAACCCGCGAACCGGCAGTCACACCCACGCAACCATGTGTCGACACCATCACGGTCCCCCACCTGCAAGCGTTCACCTTTGATGAATTTCCCGAAAAGTTTCCGTGTCCCGCGGCGGACCACGCTGGCCCTATTGCTGTCGGCGATGGTCGCCCACGCCCAGGCCGCCGATGCAAGCGCTCCCGCCACGCCCGCCGAGGCCGGCGATCAGGTCTCCACCCTGGACCAGGTGCAGGTCGTCGGCCAGGCCACCACCTATGCCAAGACCAGCGTCAGCAAGGAGATGCTGGACCGCCAGTTCGCGATGGGCAGCGTCAACGACGTGCTCAACGAGCTGCCCGGGGTGATCGTGACCGAGGCCGACGCGTTCGGTTCCTCCGACTGGGGCACGCAGATCAGCATGCGCGGCTTCGTCAGCAACCGCGACACCCAGCAGATCGGCACCACCATCGACGGCCTGCCCAACGGCGGCTCGGCCTACGGCGGCGGCGCCAAGGCCAACCGCTTCATCGACCCGCTGGACCTGGAGACGGTGGAAGTCAGCCAGGGCACCGCCGACATCGCCTCGCGCTCCAACGAAGCGCTGGGCGGCACGCTCAACTACCTGACCGGCGAACCGCTCGACGCGCAGCGCGTGCGCGTGGCGGTGGGCATCGGCGACAACGACGCGCGCAAGTACTACGCGCGCTACGACACCGGCCTGATCGGCAGCACCAAGGCCTGGCTCAGCGCCTCGCACAGCAGCAACGACGACTGGATCGACGGCAGCGGCCACACCACCCGCGACCACCTGGCCGGCAAGTTCGACAGCGATCTGGGCGCGTGGAAGCTCAGCGGCTACCTGTCCTACGACGACGCCGACGAATCGGAATACACCAGCGTCACCCCCGAGCAGTTCGCGCGCGATCCCGAGCACGACCTGCTGACCGGCACGCTGACCGGCATTCCCTACCTCGACCAGAACTACCGCTCCGGCTCGCGCGCCCTGCGCAAGAACACCTTCGGCTACCTGCGCGGCGCGTTCGACGGCGGCAACGGCTTCAAGGCCACGCTGGCCGGCTACGCGCACCGCCTGGAAGGCCGCGGCGACTGGATCCCGCCGTACCTGGTGGACGTGAGCAACGACGGCAGCGGCAACCCGGAATCGGAATTCCGCGGCGGGCGCACCGTGTACGGCGGCAGCGACCTGGGCAAGATCTACTTCGTCACCCCCAGCGGCGCGGCGGCGACGCTGCTTGCCGGCTGCAGCGGCAGCGCCACCGTGCCGGCCGAATCGAACCCGGCCTGCTACCCGGCCGGCTCGCAAGCGGTGCAGTCCTACCGCCACAGCCACTACGACAACGACCGCGCCGGGTTCACCGCCGATGCCGAATGGCGTGCCGCGCTGGGCGCGATCGACAACACCGTGCGCGCCGGCGTGTGGCTGGAGAAGTACCAGCGCAGCGTCACCCGCGACTGGCACCGCCTGCTCAACGTCGGCACCGACATCGCCTTCGACCACACCCCGTACTGGGTGCAGTTCAAGGACAAGTACGACACCGACGAGCGCATGTACTACGTCGAGGACCTGATGCGCTACGGCGATTTCGCCTGGCGCGTGGGCGTCAAGCAGTTCTTCGTCGACCAGACCCGCGACCGCCGCATCGGCGACAGCCAGCACGCCGGATCGGACGCGCACTCCGACCCGCTGTTCTCCGCCGGCCTGACCTGGACCACGCCGGTGAAGGGCCTGGAAGCCTTCGCCGGCTACTCGCAGAACTTCGCCGCGATCCCCTCCGGCGTGCTCGGCGAGACCGACCCGGTGGCGCTGAGCCGGGTCAAGCCCGAGACCGCCGACAACATCGAGCTGGGCCTGCGCATCAGCCGCTGGCCGCTGACCGGCAGCGTCACCGTCTACGACATCCGCTTCGACAACCGCATCGTCTACGTGCCGGCCAACTTCGTCGACGGCATCGACTACCTGGGCGAGACCGACGGCGTCTACGAGAACTTCGGCGGCGTGCATGCGCGCGGCGTGGAAGCGGCGCTGGGCTACGGCTGGGACAACGGCTGGCGGATCAACGGCGCCTACACCTTCAACAAGGCGACCTACCTGGGCAGCGGCGACGCCGCTCGCGACACCGCGCTGGAGATCGCCCCGGGCTCGCAGGTGATCGGCCAGCCGCGCCACACCCTGGTCGCTTCGGCCGACTGGCAGGGCCAGGCCTGGGCGTTCGGCCTCTCCGGCCGCTACCTGGGCAAGCGCTACCTGGATGCGTCCAACAGCGCCAGCCTGGACGGCGTCACCACCTTCGACGCGCACCTGGGCCTGAGCCTGTCGGAACTGTCGGCGCAGCTGCAGGGCCTGAAGCTGGACCTCAACGTCAGCAACCTCACCGACAAGCGCTACCTGGAAGGCGTGGACGGCAGCGACAGCGCGTTCATCGCCGCGCCGCGCACGGTCGGCCTGACCCTGACGCTGGATCTGTAACCGCGCAGCCCGCATGCTGCGCCCTCGCCGGCGGCGCGCTGCCGCCGGCGAGCCCTCTTCGTTCCGTCCTGCCGGTGCCCGCGCCATGACCGACCTTCCCCGCCGCCGCCTGCTGCAGGCCGGCGTCGCCGGCGCCGCCGCCGCGCTGCTGCCGCCCAGCATCGCCCGCGCCGCCGCGATCGCGCCGGACGTGCGCAGCGGCACCCTGCAGGACCTGCAGCACGTGGTGATCCTGATGCAGGAGAACCGCGCCTTCGACCACTACTTCGGCAGCTTTCCCGGCGCGCGCGGCTTCGGCGACCGCTTCCCGATCCCGGCGCCGCCGCTGCCCGAGGCGGCGCGGCGCAGCGTCTGGCTGCAGCCCAGCGCGGACGGCAGCCGGCTGCTGGCGCCGTTCCCGCTGCGCACCGCGCGCGACTTCCGCGCCATGCGCGTGCAGGGCACCCCGCACACCTGGCCGAACGCGCAGCAGGCCTGGGACCACGGCCGCATGGGCCACTGGCCCGCGGCCAAGCGCGACCATGCGCTGGCCCACTACGAGCGCGACGACCTGCCCTTCCAGTTCGCGCTGGCCGAGGCCTTCACCCTGTGCGACGCCTACCACTGCGCGATCCAGGCCGGCACCAATCCCAACCGCGTGTTCCTGTGGACCGGCCACAACGATCCGCATGCGCGCGCCGGCGGGCCGGCGATCGCCAACTCGCACGACAACTTCCCCGAACTGGGCGGGCATGCGGACGACTACCGCTGGCCCAGCTACGTCGAAGCGCTGCAGCAGGCCGGCGTGTCCTGGCAGATCTACCAGGACATGGCCGACAACTTCACCGACAACCCGCTGGCCGGCTTCGCCCCGTTCCGCGCGGCCTGGCGCGGCGCGCCCGGCCACGATCCGCAGCTGCGCGAACGCGGCGTCGGCACGCGCACGCTGGCGCAGCTGCGCGAGGACGTGCTCGGCGCGCGGCTGCCGGCGGTGAGCTTCGTCATCGCCGACGCCGCCGGCAGCGAGCATCCCGATCCGTCCAGCCCGGCGCAGGGCGCGGCCTACACCGCGCGCGTGCTCGACGCGCTGACCGCCGATCCGAAGGTGTGGTCGCGCACCGCGCTGCTGCTGATGTTCGACGAGAACGACGGCTTCTTCGACCACGTGCCGCCGCCGGCGCCGCCCTCGCCCGATCCGGCCGCGGCCGGCGGCTGGGCCGGCGCCTCCACGGTCGGCACCGACGGCGAATACCACCTGCATCCGGCGCCGGGCGACGAGAAGGCCGACCTGCCGGAGCTGCGCGGCCGTCCCTATGGCCTCGGCCCGCGGGTGCCGCTGTACGTGATCTCGCCGTGGAGCCGCGGCGGCTGGATCGACTCGCAGGTCTACGACCACACCTCGGTGCTGCGCCTGCTGGAACGCCGCTTCGGCGTCGCCGCGAGCGGGCTGACGCCGTGGCGCCGCGCGGTCTGCGGCGACCTGGTCGATGCCTTCGATTTCCGCCAGGCCGACACGCGCCCGTTCGTCGCCGCGCTGCCCGACGTGCGCGCCGCGGCGGCGCGCGCGGCCGCCCTGCGCGAGCATGCGCTGCCGCCGCTGCCGGCCACCGCGCAGGCGCCGCAGCAGCCGTTCGGCGTGCGCCGCTCGCGCGCGCTGCCGTATCGCCCGACGGTGCAGTTCGAGCACGTGGACGCGCGCGGCGAAGTGCGGCTGCGCCTGGCCAATGCCGGCGCGGCGGCGGTGCTGCACGTCTACGACCGCTACGACCTGGCGGCGGTCCCGCGGCGCTACACGGTCGGCGCCGGCGCCACGCTGGACCCGACCTGGACCACCTACGACGGCCGCTACGACCTGTGGCTGCTCGGCCCCAACGGCTTCCACCGCCACTACCGCGGCGACCTCGCCGCGCCGCCGCTGCAGGCCGAGATCGCCCAGGACGCGCACGACCCGCAGGCGCTGTGCCTGCTGCTGCGCAATCCCGGCATCCGCGCGCTGCACGTGGAACTGCAGCCGGGCGCCTATGCGCAGGCGCAGCCGCGCGACCGCGTGGAGCTGGCGCCGGGCGCGGAGCATCGGCGCAGCTGGAACGCGGCGGCGACGGGCGGCTGGTACGACCTGTGGCTGGTGCAGGACGGCGCGCGCCAGCGCCTGGCCGGGCGCGTGGAAACCGGCAAGGCCAGCGTCAGCGATCCGGCCATGGGCGGGCCGGCGCAGCTGTACCAGAGCGAGGTGGCCGAGATCGCCGCGCCCGGTTGAGCGCCGGCCCGCGGTCGAGATCGAGGGTCGCGGAATCCAGGTGGCATCGGTGCCGGCGCTTCGCATCGGCGCGGTGGCCGCCTGCGGAACTGCCGCAGCGCGCAGGCGCTGCGCCTGCCGCGGCGGTCAGCGGGCGCCGGCCGCGTCCAGCATGCCGATGGTTCCCAGCCAGGTTTCCACCAGGCGCGGCCATTGCGCGATCGGCAGCGTGCCCGCGCGCAGGCCGAAGGCGTGGCCGCCCTGCGCGTACAGGTGCATTTCCGCCGGCACGCCGGCCCGCTTCAGCGCCACGTAGTAGGCCAGCGACTGCGCGACGTTGTCCACCTCGTCGTCCTCGGCGTGCAGCAGGAAGGTCGGCGGGGTGCCGGTGCCGACGGTGATGTCCGGGCGCAGGTCCAGGCGGGTCGGATCGCGCGTGGCGCGATCCTCGTCCTCGTGCGCCCACAGGTGGCCGGGATAGACCGCGATGGCGAAATCCGGGCGGCAGCTCTCCCCGTCGGCGGCGTCCACCGCCGGATAGGTGCGTTGCGCGAAATGGGTGCTGGCCGCGGCCACCAGATGCCCGCCGGCGGAAAAGCCGATCACCCCGACCCTGTGCGGATCGATGCCCCACTGCGCCGCATGCAGGCGCACCAGCCCCAGCGTGCGCTGCGCGTCCTGCAGCGCGGTCTGCACCTTGGGGTAGTAGCGGCCGCCGTCGGTCCAGGTCGGCCCGGAATTGGGCACGCGGTACTTCAGCAGCACGCAGGTGATGCCGCGCGAGGTCAGCCAGTCGCAGATCTCCGTCCCTTCCAGGTCCATGGCCAGCATCTGGTAACCGCCGCCGGGGAACACCACCACGGCGGCGCCGGTGTTGCGGCCGCTGGGCGCATACACCGTCATCGTCGGCCGGCTGACGTCGTTGACCCTGGGCCACCACGGGCGTCCGGGACCGGGGCCGACCGATTCGGGCTTCGGGCGCGGCAATGCATCGGGAACCTTGCCTGGCCAGATCGGCACCTGCACGTGGCCTGGCGCGGGCTGCCAGATTTCCCCGTGGGCCGGCGCGTGGGCGAGCAGCAGTGCGGCGGCGGAAACCACGAAAAAGAGGGGATTGCGCATGCGTTCTTGCTCCAGTGGATGGAGGATGGACGACAGGGAAGCGATGCGTGGCAATCGCGAAGCGTTCGCTTGCGGCCGGGCAGCGCATCCGCCGGCGCCAGGATCTTGCGATCCGCAAATGCGCGCGCCGCGGCCGCACCCGCCAGGGATGCGCGAGACCGCCAGCCGGCGCAACCGCTGCATCGCCAAGTTCGCCGGGCGCGACGCCTTCGCCGCATAACCGCGGCGCTCAGTCCGCGAGCGTCTCGCGCACCGCCACCGCCACCGCCTTCAGCGCCGCGTCGCGCGCGGCGCTGTCGACCTTGGCGCCGTTGAGGTAGGCGGTCAGCAGCAGCGGCGTGCGCCGGCCCGGCGGCCACACGATGGCGATGTCGTTGCGGGTGTCGGTGCCGTTGCTGCCGGTCTTGTCGCCGATCCTCCAGCCGCGTGGCAGGCCGGCGCGCAGGCAATCGTCGCCGGTGCGGTTGTCGATCAGCCACTCGGTCAGCCGGGTGCGCGAGGCCGGCTGCAGCACGTCGCCGAGCAGCAGCGCGCGCAGGGTGGCGGCCATCGCCGCCGGGGTGGTGGTATCGCGCGGATCGCCGTCGGCGTAGCGGTTCATCTCCGGCTCGTAGCGGTCGGAGCGGGTCTGCGCGTCGCCGAGCGCGCGCAGGAAGCGGGTCAGCCCAGGCGGGTCGCCGACCAGCGGGAACAGCAGGTTGGCGGCCGGGTTGTCGCTGAAGATCATCGTCGCCCGGCACAGCTCGGCCACGCTCAGCGTGCCGCCGACGTGGCGCTCGGTGACCGGCGCGTGCGCCAGCATGTCCGCGGCACGGATCGGCACACGCCGTTCCAGGTCCAATTCGCCGCGATCGACCCGCTGCAGCACCGCCGCCGCCAATAGAAATTTGAAGGTGCTGCACATCGGGAAACGCTCGTCCTGCCGCTGCCCGCCAAGCGTGGCGCCGCTGCCGTCGAGCAGCGCCACCCCGAGCCGGCCGCCCGTGCCGCGCTCGATCGCGGCCAGCCGCCGGGCCAGGGACGGCGCCTTGATTTGCGGCACTTTCGCGTCCGTCCCGACCGCCAGCGCTGCCGCCGCCAGCCCCATCCCCTGCAGAAACCGTCGTCTCGCCAGCATCGTCCACCTCCGTTCGAAGCGTCGATGATGCGCAGCTTGACCGCCGCCCACCAGCGAGGTTATTCAATTGCAGCCATGAACGGAATTAATGCCTGACCATGATCCGCCCGCAGCTGCCGCTGAACGCCCTGCGCGCCTTCGAGGCGGCCGCGCGGCACCAGAACCTGACCCGCGCCGCCGTCGAGCTGTGCGTGACCCAGGCCGCGCTCAGCCACCAGATCAAGCAACTGGAAGCGCGCCTGGGCGTGGTGCTGTTCCAGCGCCTGCCGCGCGGCGTGGCCCTGACCGACGAAGGCCAGCGCCTGCATCCGGTGCTGACCGAGGCCTTCGACCGCATCGCCGCGACCCTGCAACGCTTCGCCGGCGGCCGCTACCGCGAGACGCTGAGCGTCGGCGTGGTCGGCACCTTCGCGGTCGGCTGGCTGCTGCCGCGCCTGGACGCCTTCCACGCCGCGCATCCGGACATCGAACTGCGCGTGCACACCCACAACAACCGCGTCGACCTGGCCGGCGAGGGCCTGGACCTGGCGATCCGCTTCGGCGACGGCGACTGGCAGGGCCAGTGCGCCACGCCGATCCTGGACGCGCCGTTCGCACCGGTGTGCGCGCCGGCGCTGGCGCGCGCGCTGCGCGTGCCGGCCGACCTGGCCGGCGTGCCGCTGCTGCGCTCCTACCGGCTGGACGAATGGCCGCGCTGGCTGCAGGCGGCGGCCGCGCCGGAAGTGCTGGCCAGCGGGCCGATCTGCGATTCCTCGCTGACCCTGGCCAGCGCCGCGGCGGCCGGCGCCGGGGTGGCCCTGCTGCCGCTGCGCCTGTTCGCGCAGGACCTGGACGCCGGGCGCCTGGTCGCGCCGTTCCCGACCCGCATCGACGCCGGACGCTACTGGCTCACCCGCCTGCGTTCGCGCGCCGAAAGCGAGGCCGGCCGCCGCCTGCGCGAGTGGCTGCTGGCCGAGCAGCAGCGCGCGGCGAGCTGAGCGGAACGCGCGCAGAAGGTTCAGCCGTGTGCCAGGACGCGTGCGCACGCCATGGCCTGCACCATCCGCGGCGCACGCGCTGCCGGCTCACCGGCACGCATCGCCCTTGGCGAATTCCATGCCGACCAGGCCGCGGACGAAATAGGCGAACCCGGGATCCCAGATCGCGTTGTGCTCCTGGATCAGCGCCTTGTCCACGCGCACGTTCAACAGCGGCACCCAGGGCTGCGGCGCTGGCGCGGCGCTGGACGCCAATTCGATCCCGCCCAGTGCGAACGCGCCGGTGCCGGCCCTGAAACCGCCCCAGGTGCGTGCCGCCGCGGTGAACGCCGCCGGGGTCAGCGCGGTCTGCACCGTTGCCCCGGGCAGCACACGCAGCCGATAGCGCGCAAATGGCGGATACAGGCCGTACGGCGTGGTGATCAGTTCGGCCTCGTCCGTGCCCGCCGCCGCCAGCCGCTGCGGATAGAACAAGCGCATGCCGCGCGGAAATTCCCTGGACAGCGCGGTGTCGGCGTCGGAGGTGAAGCTGGCCATGGCCAGCGGCTCGCACGCCCGGAACGCGGTCTGCGCGACGGCCTGGTGCAACGCGACGAACTGTTCGGCCTCGATCGCCGGATTGAGCAGGATCACCAGATCGCCATACGCCTTCTGCCGACGCGCCTGCGGATCGCCGACGGCGGCGACGATGCGGTCCTTGACCGCGGTGAACAGCACGCCGCCGCCGAAGCTGTGCCCGATCAGCACCAGGCGGCTTTCCGGCGCGGCGCGGCGCAGCTCGGCCAGGCGCGCCAGCACGCCGCGCACGCCTTCCACGCCGGTGGTCAGCCCCAACTCCTTCTTGTCCCGGTACGAGAGCAGTTCGAGCAGGCTGTTGTCCGAAGCCTTGGCCTGCCACCCCAGGTAGACGCCGACCACCGCACGCCGCTTGCCCACCGCCAGCACCTGTTCCTGCGCCTGCAGCTGGCGCAGAAAGGCCTTGAAGGCGATGACGTTGCCATCGCCCTGCGCCGCGTTGTGGTTCCAGCCATGGATGAACACGACCAGCAGTAGGCGTTGCGGCGGCAGCGCAGCGCGCGCGGCGATCTTGCCCATGACATCGTCGATCGATGCCGGATCGTAGGGCGCACCGTTCTGGTCGAACTCGACGAAGGCCAGTGCCGGCGCCGGCGCCGTGCCATCGCCGTCCAGCACGAGGAACTCCGCTGCCTTGCACTCGCTGGACAGGGACGAGGTCTCGCGGCAGATCGTCCGCTGCGTTCGCTGCTGGCCGTAGCCGGCGCAGCCGGCCAGCAAGGCGGACAGCAGCACTGTTGCCATGACTCGGTTCATCCCGTTCTCCTTGAGGTCGTGTGCACTGCCAGCGGCGCGGGCCACTGCGCGCCGCATCCATCGCATCCGGCGCAGGCGGCTGTCGCCACACCCACCAAGCGATCCAACGCAGACCGGGACCGGTTACGGCCATCGCACGGGACACCAGCCAGGGCGCCCGAGCGACGATCGCCGGCAAGGGCGGCCGAGGAGAGCACGGCGCCCAAGGGCAAGCCACGTGAAGATTTGTGCACCGCCACTTGGCGGCCGCCCGAGAGCGGAACTATGATCGGAGTCGCAGTTGCAAGGGGCGCCAGGGGAAGGCGATCACGTTCCTGGGGGGAACACGCAATGAACCGTCTCGTCATGGCCGCTCGTCCGGCCCTGGTTTCGCGCGACATCGTCCTGGCCGCCGCACTGGCCTGCCTGTGCGTGCTGCATCTGGCCTATTTCCTGCGCAGCGGCGCCAGCGAATGGCACTGGGCGCTCAGCGCGGCCGGGCTGGCGCTGATGGGGCTGAAGGCCGGCCTGCGGCCGACGCCGACGGCGCGTCCGTCGCTGCGCAGCCTGCGCTCGCGCACGCCGCTGGATTGGGCCGCCATCGCCGGCGGCCTGCTGGTCGTGGCCAGCGCCGCCGCCTGAGCCAAGCCAGGCCACCGGCGCCACGCCGGGCAAGCGCGCCAGGGGCGACGCCCGGCGCGCTGCCTGGCGCTGCCGCACGCACACCCCACATGCCACGCGTCGCCCGTGTGTGCGCGCCACGGACCCGCGCACGCCGCTATCCGGCGCGGGCAGCGGTTCCCACCCGCGTCGCCAGGCGCCGAAACGCTTCGCGCTGCGCGTCATCGGCGAACCACGCCGTGGGCACCACCTCGAACAGCATGTCGTTGTGGTACAGCAACAGCAGCTGCGCGTTCTCGCGACAGCGGACGTAGTCGGTCCAGGGATGGCGCGCCCGTCCGCCCGCCCACGAGACCTCGATCTCGGTCTCGTCCCAGGCATAGGTGACGACATGCCGCAGCGTGGCCTGCTGCGCGTGCAGGCGCCGCACCTTGCGCGGCAGGATCCACGCACGCGTGACGCCCAGGCCGATCAGCCCGCCGCCGCCGGCGCCGACCAGCAGGGCGCCGAACACCGTGGCCTCGGACGGCAGCGACAGCACCAGCACCAGCCCGACCAGCAAGGCGGCCGCCAGCACCGCCAACGCGCGCCGCAGCTGGTGCCGGGTGTGCAGGCGTTGCGCGGCCAGGTAGTCGTCCACGCCGATGATGCCGCTGATCATGGTTGCTCCCTGCGCCGCCGGCCCGACGCGCAGCTTAGCGAATGGCGTGCACGTGCGGCGCCAGGCAGCGCGCCGCCAGGGGAACGCTGCCGCTTACGCGCCCTCGATCAGCTCCAGCCACGCCTGCTCGGCCTGCGCCAGCTGCTGCGCGGTGGCCTCGCGGTCGCGGCCCAGCACCGCCATCTTCTCGGCGTCGGCGTAGTGCCTGGGATCGGCGAGCTGGCGGTCGAGCTCGGCCAGCGCCGCTTCCAGCTCGGCCACGCGCTTCTCGGCGGCGGCCAGCTTGTGCGGGTTCGGCGGCTTCTTCGCCGGCAACGGCTTGACCGGCGGCGGCGGGGTCGGCGCGGCCTCGGCCATCTTCTGCTTGGTGCCCTGCGCGGCCGGGCGGCTGCGCAGCCAGGCGGCGTATTCGTCCAGGTCGCCGGCAAACGGCTCGACCACGCCGTCGGCCACGCGCCAGAAGGTGTCGCAGACCAGGCCGATCAGGTGGCGGTCGTGCGAGACCATCACGATCGCGCCCTCGAAGTCGCTCAGCGCCTCGGCCAGCGCCTCGCGCATCTCCAGGTCCAGGTGGTTGGTCGGTTCGTCGAGCAGCAGCACGTTGGGCTGCTGCCAGGCGATCAGCGCCAACGCCAGGCGCGCGCGCTCGCCGCCGGAGAAGCCGTCCACCACTTCGAAGGCGCGGTCGCCGGGGAAGTTCCACTTGCCGAGGAAATCGCGGAATGCCTGGATCGAGGCGTCCGGCGAGATCTCGCGGAAATGGTCGATCGGCGACTGCCCTTCGTGCAGCGACTCCACCGTGTGCTGGGCGAAGTAGCCGATGCGCAGGTCCGGGTGCGCGCTGCGCTCGCCGCGCAACAACGGGATCTCGCCGACCAGGCTCTTGACCAGGGTCGACTTGCCGGCGCCGTTGGGGCCGAGCAGGCCGATGCGGTCGCCCGCCTCCAGGCCGAACCCGGCCTGGTGCAGGATCACCTCGCTGCCGTAGCCGCAATCGGCGTGGTTGAGCCGGATCAGCGAATGCGGCAGCCGGTTGGGCTGGGCGAACTCGATGCGGAACTCGCGCTCGGCGCGCACCGCCTCGGTGCCGGCCATCTTGGCCAGCCGCTTCATCCGGCTCTGCGCCTGGCTGGCCTTGCTGGCCTGCGCCTTGAAGCGGTCGATGAAGCTCTGCAGGTGGGCGCGTTCGGCCTGTTCCTTCTCGTGCGCGATCTGCTGCTGGCGCAGCTGCTCGGTGCGCTGGCGCTCGAAATCGGTGTAGCCGCCGACGTACAGCTTGGCGCCGCCGCCATGCAGGTGCAGGGTGTGGGTGGCGACGTTGTCGAGGAATTCGCGGTCGTGGCTGATCAGCAGCAGTGTGCCCGGGTACTTCAGCAGCCACTGCTCCAGCCACAGCACCGCGTCCATGTCCAGGTGGTTGGTCGGCTCGTCGAGCAGCAGCAGGTCCGAGGGCATCATCAGCGCCCGCGCCAGGTTCAGCCGCACCCGCCAGCCGCCGGAGAAGTCCTTGACCGGGCGCGAGTGCGTCGCCGCCGGGAAGCCCAGGCCGTGCAGCAGCTTGCCGGCACGCGCGGTGCCGTCGTAGCCGCCGACCTCTTCCAGGCGCACGTGCGCGGCGGCCACCGCCTCCCAGTCCTCGGCGGCCAGCGCGTCGGCCTCGGCCTGCAGCGCCGCGGCCACCTCGGTGTCGCCGCCGAGCACGAAGTCCAGCGCCGGATCGGGCAGCGACGGGGTTTCCTGGGCGACGCTGGCGGTGCGCAGCTTGCCGGGCAGTTCCACGTCGCCCTTGTCGGCCTCCAGCTCGCCGCGGATCGCCGCGAACAGGCTGGACTTGCCGGTGCCGTTGCGCCCGACCACGCCGACGCGGTAGCCGGCATGCAGGGTCAGATCGACGTTGGACAGCAGCAGCCGCTCGCCGCGGCGCATGGCGAAATTACGTAGCGAAATCATCGGGGGAGAGCGTCCAAAGAACCGTTGGGAATATGCAGATGAGCATGCTTCCTGGGACACGATTCTACCGTTAACGAATAATTGACGCTCAGGCGTGCGCGGGCCACCCTTCCCGGCCCCTCCTCGCGGCCTCCGCCGCATCGCCGCCGTTCCGCCCCCATCGGGCCCCCAGAGGCCCGCCCGCTGTATTGGAGAATTCATGAATCACCCTGTTTCCCGGCTCGCGATCGCCGTCGTCGCGGCCCTCGTCGGCGTCCCCGCCTTCGCCCAGAGCGCCGACACCGCGGCGACGCCGAGCACGCTGGACACCGTCATCGTCACCGGCACCCGGGTCAGCGACCGCACCGTGGCCGAATCGCAGTCGCCGATCGACATCATCACCCCCGAAGCGCTGCAGTCCACCGGCACTTCGGAACTGGCCACCGCGCTGTCGCGCGCCCTGCCCTCGCTGAACTTCCCGCGCCCGGCGCTGACCGACGGCACCAGCGGCATCCGCCCGGCGCAGCTGCGCGGGCTCTCCCCCGACCAGGTGCTGGTGCTGGTCAACGGCAAGCGCCGCCACACCTCCGCGCAGATCAACGTCAACGGCAGCATCGGCCGCGGCGCCTCGGCGGTGGACATCAACGCGATCCCGATCGCGGCGATCGAGCGGGTGGAAGTGCTGCGCGACGGCGCCTCGGCGCAGTACGGCTCCGACGCCATCGCCGGGGTGATCAACATCGTGCTCAAGGGCGCGGGCGAAGGCGGCAGCCTGGCGATCGACCACGGCCGCTATTCGGCCGGCGACGGCGCCAAGTCGCAGCTCTCCGGCGATGCCGGGATCGGCTTCGGCGACGGCCGCGGCAGCGTGCACGTGGCCGGGCAGATCAGCCAGCAGGACGCGACCAACCGCGCCGGCCCGTACCAGGGCACCACGCCGAACACCAGCAACTATCCGGGCATCGGCGAGACCACCTTCGTCTACGGCGACCCGCAGGTCGACGCGACCGCGGTCTCGGCCAACGGCGAGTTCCGCTTCAGCGACCGCGTCACCGGCTACGCCACCGCCATCGCCAGCAACCGCGACATCACCTCGTTCGCGTTCTACCGCTCGCGCAACCACAACGGGCAGAGCGCGCTGCTGGCGCAGACCTACCCGGACGGCTACGTGCCGGAGATCGGCCAGTATTCCAAGGACCGCTCGCTGGTCGCCGGGCTCAAGGGCAGCACCGAGGGCGGCTTCGGCTGGGACGTGAGCTACAACTACGGCTACAACAAGATCGGCTTCAACACCCGCAACAGCATCAACTACAGCCTGGGCATCGACAGCCCCAGCAGCTTCTACGACGGCGCGCTGGAGTACACCCAGAACATCGTCAACGCCGACTTCACCCAGCCGCTGGAATGGGGCCTGGCCTATCCGGTGACGCTGTCCTTCGGCGCCGAATACCGCCAGGAGAAGTGGAACCAGTCGCCGGGCGAACCGGACTCCTACAGCGGCACCACCGGCGGCGCGCAGGGCTTCGCCGGCTTCTCGCCGGCCAACGCGGTGCATTCGGACCGCCACAACTACGCCGTCTACGCCGGCCTGGAAGCGGACTTCACCGACAAGTTCTCCGCCGGTCTCACCGGCCGCTACGAGGACTACTCCGACTTCGGCAGCAAGACCTCGGGCAAGCTGTCGGCGCGCTACGCGTTCACCGACAAGGTGGCGCTGCGCGGCACCGTGGCCAGCGGCTTCCGCGCCCCGTCGCTGGCGCAGCAGCAGTACCAGGCGGTGACCAGCAACTACATCAACGGCACCTTCTTCGAATCGGGCACCTTCCCGGTGGACAGTGCCGTGGCCCAGGCGCTGGGCGCCGCGCCGCTGAAGGCCGAGACCTCGCTGTCCTACAGCCTGGGCCTGGTGCTGCAGCCGGCCGAACGCCTGTACCTGACCCTGGACGCGTACCAGATCAAGATCGACGACCGCATCCTGCTGTCCTCCAACCTCAACGACGCCGCGGTGCTGGCGCAGCTGCGCGGACTGGGCTATTCCAACGTCACCAGCGTGCGCTACTTCAGCAACGCGGCCGACACCCGCACCCGCGGCGTGGACCTGGTCGGCACCTACACGATCCCGTTCGCGGCCAGCACCCTGGACCTCACCGCCAGCTACGGCTACAGCAAGACCGAGATCACCGACGCGGTCGAGCAGCCGCAGGCGCTGGCGGCCATCGGCTCGACCCAGACCATCCTCGGCCGCGACGAGATCGGCCGCCTGGAGGACAGCTTCCCCAAGGACAAGATCATCCTCAGCGGCACCTGGAAGCTGCAGCACTGGGACTTCAACCTGGCCGCCACCCGCTACGGCGACTTCACCGTGCGCAACTCGGCCAGCGCCGCCCGCGACCAGACCTACGACGCGAGCTGGGTGGTGGACGCCTCGGCCAGCTTCAAGCCCAGCGCCAACTGGACCCTGACCCTGGGCGCGGACAACCTGCTGGACCAGTACCCGGACAAGACCACCAACCTGGTCAACTCCACCTTCGGCATGCTGCCGTACAGCAACTACTCGCCGTACGGCTTCAACGGCGCCTACGTGTACGGGCGGATCAACTACCGCTGGTAAGCCGCAACGCCCGGCGCTTATGACGAGAACGCCACGGCCGGTCCGGGGCGTTCTCGTTTGCGCCGCCGACGGCGCCGGTGCCGGTCCACGCGCCGTGAAGGCGCCTCGCCGGCAGCGGTGGTATCAGATGCCGTCCTCTCCGGCGGAGCCATCCCCATGCAAACCGAACAGCTGTACCGCGGACGCCTGATCGACCACCTGCACCTGGTGGTGCGCGACCTGCAGGCGAGCCAGGCCTTCTACGCCGCCGTGCTGCGCGAACTCGGCATCCCGCTCGGCGGCCAGGGCGACGGGTATTTCTGGGCCGACGAACTGTTCGTGTCCGACCGCAGCACGCTGGCCCAGGGCGAATTGACCGGGCGCCACCATCTCGCGTTCCAGGCGCGCGACCGCGCGATGGTGGACGCGTTCCACCGCACCGCGCTGGCGCACGGCGGACGCGACAACGGCGCGCCGGGACTGCGCCCGTACCACCCCGGCTATTACGCGGCCTTCGTGCTCGACCCGGACGGCAACAACCTCGAAGCCGTCTTCCACGGGCCCGCGCAACGCAGCGCCGAGGCGGTGCGCATCGACTTCTGATCCTGCAGCAACCAGATCGCGCGGGCGTTTCTCCGCAGGGATCCCCAAGCGCATTCCAAGCCGGGCGAAGCGATCGCACGCAGCGCGTAACGCTCGCGCCCAGGCCGGCACGCGCGATGCGTGACCCTGATCGCGTACGGGGCGCCCGGCATTGCCGGCCGCTTTTTTTGTCTACGGCTGCGGCGAATACCGTCATCGCCGGTGCCGTAAAGGATCGCAGCGGTGGTTGCGCCTGCAACGATTTCAGGGGTTTAACGGAACATTGACACAATCGACATATCCCGGTAATCCATGGTGCAGCCGCCACATTCGCGAGACGCGCAACACCCGGGAGGGGGTGATCGCGGACCTGGCGGCGCACGACGTCCCCCCGTTCTGGAGCCGACCGCCAATGACCCGCACGTTCAGCCCTCTCGCTACTGCCGTCGCCCTCGCGCTGGCCACCGCCGCCCTACCCGCGCTCGCGCAAAGCGATGCCGACAGCGCCCGCACGCTGGATACCGTGATCGTCACCGGCACCCGCGTGGCCGACCGCACCGTCGCCGAATCGGCCTCGCCGATCGACATCATCTCGCCGGAGATGCTGCAGTCCACCGGCACCACCGAACTGGCCACCGCGCTGTCGCGCGCGGTGCCGTCGCTGAACTTCCCGCGCCCGGCGATCACCGACGGTTCGGACGCGGTGCGCCCGGCGCAGCTGCGCGGCCTGTCGCCCGACCAGGTGCTGGTGCTGGTCAACGGCAAGCGCTACCACACCACCGCGCTGGTCAACCTCAACGGCGCGCAAGGCCGCGGCTCCTCGCCGGCCGACCTCAACACCATCCCGATCGCGGCGGTGGAGCGCATCGAAGTGCTGCGCGACGGCGCCTCGGCGCAATACGGCTCCGACGCCATCGCCGGGGTCATCAACATCGTGCTCAAGGGCAGCGGCGACGGCGGCAGCATCGCCGCGCGCTACGGCAAGTACAGCGCCGGCGACGGCGAGCAGTACCAGCTGTCCGGCGACGCCGGGCTCGCGTTCGGCGAGAACGGCGCCGTGCATTTCGCCGCGCAGGCCGGTCACCAGGACCAGACCGACCGCGCCAAGCCATACCTGGGCGAAGTGCAGCAGCGCTACGGCGACCCGGACGTCGACCAGGGCGCGTTCTCCTACAACGGCCAGTACAGCCCGGCCGACTACATCACCTTCTATTCCTACGGCATGCTCAGCCGCCGCGAGGTGCTGTCCAACGGCTATTTCCGCTGGTCCGGCGACAACCGCAACCGTCCGGAGATCTATCCCGGCGGCTTCCTGCCGCAGATCTACAACGTCAGCAAGGACGTCTCCTGGGTCGGCGGCTTCAAGGCCAGCACCGAGGGCGGGCTGGGCATCGACATCAGTTACAACTACGGCCGCAACAACCTCAGCTTCGAGGTCAAGAACAGCCTCAACAACAGCCTGGGCCTGAGCAGCCCCACCGACTTCTATGCCGGTTCGCTGGAAGTCACCCAGAACCTGCTCAACGCCGACTTCAGCAAGTCGCTGGAGATCGGCCTGGCCTACCCGGTCACGCTGGCCTTCGGCGGCGAGTGGCGCGGCGAGAAGTTCAACGAATCGCCCGGCGACGTGGCCTCCTACGTCAACGGCGGGGTGCCCTCGGCCAACGGCACGCTGCTGCCGGGCGCGCAGGTCTATGCCGGCTTCAAGCCCAGCGATTCGGGCCACTACGACCGCAACAGCTATTCGGCCTACGTGGACCTGGAAGCCGACATCACCGACAAGTTCTCCGCCGGCCTGGCCGGGCGCTACGAGAACTACAGCGATTTCGGCGACACCAGCACCGGCAAGCTGTCGCTGCGCTATGCCTTCACCGACAAGGTCGCGCTGCGCGCCACCGCCTCCACCGGGTTCCGCGCGCCGTCGCTGCAGCAGCAGTATTTCCAGTCCATCGCCACCAACTTCATCAACGTCACCCAGCCCGACGGCAGCATCACCGCCACGCCATTCGAGATCGGCACCTTCCGCACCGACAACCCGGCCGCGGTCGCGCTCGGCGCCGAACCGCTGAAGGCGGAGAAGTCGAAGAACTACGGCCTGGGCCTGGTGTTGCAACCGGTCGACGCGCTGTACGTCACCGTCGACGCCTACCGCATCGACATCGACGACCGCATCGTGCTGTCGGAGAACCTAACCTCCACCGCGGTGCGCAACTACCTGCAGGCCAACGGCTACGCCGGCATCGGCGGCGGCCGCTACTTCACCAACGCGATCGACACCAAGACCCAAGGCGTGGACGCGGTCGGCACCTACAAGATCGCGCTGAGCAACAGCAACCTGGACCTGACCGCCGGCTACAACTACAACAAGACCGAGATCGAGCAGATCGCCGAGAACCCGGCGGTGCTGGAGGCGATCGACCCGACCGCGGTGCGCATCGGCCGCGCCGAGATCGGCCGCATCACCAAGGGCGCGCCGCGCGACAAGTTCTTCCTGAGCAGCGTGTGGGCGCCGGGCGACTGGGCATTCACCGCCACCGCCACGCGCTGGGGCGAGTTCACCGACTTCGGCACCACCCCGGCGGCCGACCAGACCTATACGGCGAAGTGGACGCTGGACCTGGCCGCCAGCTACAAGCTCGGCAACTGGGACTTCACCATCGGCGGCGACAACGTGCTCAACGAGTACCCGGACCAGTCGCGCGCCGGTGCCGGCACCCGCACCTACCTCCCGTACAGCACCTCCTCGCCGTTCGGCTTCAACGGCGCCTTCGCCTACGCCAACGTCAACTACAAGTGGTGAGGCAGGCCGGCACGGCGTAGCGGATGCGGCGCTGCCGAGCAGGAAAAAGCCCCGGTTCGCCGGGGCTTTTTTGTCTGCCGCGCGCTGCGAAACGGTCGTCGCGTATTAACGATCGCGCTTCCCGCCGATTAACTCCACCAACTAACACAGATCAGGAACAGGAGGAAGTTACTTTGGTAGACATTCACGGAATGCGCGCCGCATCAATGACATAGGGTAAAACTCCGTTTCTTTACCCGATATTTGTCAACAGCTGCCCGCTGCGACTCGCGTAAGGTGGAATCGCCTGAACGGCAGGCGATAGAAAACCCTTAGCAGGGGAAGGACAAGCTATGGACTGGAATATCTCGAAAATCGCGACGCTGGCCTCGGGAGTCTTGCTGTGCTCGGCGTTCGCCTCGGTCGCTCACGCACAGACCTGCTGCCCCACCGGCGGCGGCAGCCACATCGCAACGCAGGGCCTGGGCGAGAGCATGCCGGCCGCCACCGATCTGTCGACCAACGCCACCGTGAGCATCTATCAGTTCGAGCGTGGCGGGGTGACCTACCTGCAGATCAACGATGCGAACGGGCAGGTCCGCGGCGCGGTGGCGCGCATCGAAAACACCGCCTGGGTGACCCCGATGGGCAAGGACGTGGACCGGGTCAGCATCGTCGATGCGCTGGACCAGAGCCGCGGCATCGTGCTCTACGATGCGCGCTACTTCACCGTGCAGAGGTCCAGCACCGCCAATGGCGACGCCTGGACCGTCACCATCAAGAAGTGACGGGGCGCCGCTCCGACGGTTCGGAGACGAGGAAGCTGATCTTCAGCTCATGGCGACGCCGACAGGTGCCGTCATGAGCCTTCAGCCGGCTCGCCAGTTCCCACTCGATCTCGTCCGTGTTCTTGGCGTCGCCGGCGCCGAGCAGCAGCGCCGGATCGGCGGCGACGGTCACCACCAGGCCGCGCCGGCCACGCGCCTTCCACACGCGCGCCGTGATCCGATGCCGGCCGCTGCGCGGCAGCATCTCCATCGCATTGAGCACGCAGCGGTACGCGGCCAGTTGCAGGCCGATCGACAGTAGCCTGGATTCGCCGCGCAGCCGCGTCTCCACCTCGGTGTCGCAGGCATTGGCGAAGGCGATGGAACTCAGCGCGCCGTAGAGCCCATGGGTCTCGATGTCCAGCGGATACAGCGCCGCGACGTAGTCGTCCAGCAGCTGCGCCTGGATCACGCCGGTGCGGTTCATTTCCATGGCCGCCGCGTAGTGGCCGCGCTCCTTCAGCGAGGAGGCGATGTCGCGGCGCAGCTTGTTGAGGTGGACATGGATGTCGGTGTACTCGATCACCCGGTTGCGCAGCGTGCGCTCGGCGGACATGTAGCTGGCCTGCGCCACCTGCAGCGCCTGCTGCTCGGCATAGCCGTAATGCCGCGCCTGGCGGAAGGCGCTGGAGATCTTCGAGCCGAGCACGAACAGCAGGGTCGCGGCGACGGCGATCAGCATCTGCACGTCGAACCCCTGCTGGTCGTAGGCGCCGGCATAGTTGGAACGCGGCAGCGACATGGCGACCGCCAGGTTGGCCAGCACCACGCCGACCGCCGAGCCGCGCCAGCCATGCGAAAGCGTCAGCCAGGCGCCCGGCACCAGCAGCATCAGCAACAGGAACTGGTGCAACAGGCCCGGGGTGCCCATCGCCAGCGCGAAGATGCCGGCCACGGCGAGCACCGCGATCGCCGAGTCGCGCAGCAACGTGCCGGACAAGGATTTGTCGCTCTTGCGATGCAGCCACAGCAGCGTCGGCAGGAAGAACATCAGGATGCCCAGGTAGCTGCCGATCCAGTACCGGATGCTGTGCTCCAGGGTGATGAATGCGGCCGGCCCGTCCAACATCGCGTTGACCGCCTTGTTGACCAGCAGGCCCCATAGCGCCAGGCCCACGGTGAGGAACGGCAGCCAGCGCTGCACGGCCCACGAGGCGGGGAAGCGGCTGCGGAACGCCCACGGCAGCAGCGCGAACAAGGGCGCGACCAGGAACGGGCTCAGGTATGCCCACACCTCGCTCACGCCGTCGTGGTTGGCCATCGGCACGCGCATCGCCAGCAACGCGGCGGCATCGCCCAGCAGCACGTACGGCCACAGCCGGTACGGCAGGAACAGCAACGCGGCCGCGCGCACGCCTGCCGGCAGGAACCATTGGTCCACCGACCAGCGCCACACGATCATGTAGAGCGCGCAGTACGCCGCGCTCAGGAGGATGCCGCCAGCGAATTTTTTCAGTGTAGCCATGCCACCTTGATCCTTGGCAGGACGCCTAATTGGCGCAAACATACAGCACGCCGAGAACCCGGACAGTAGACAGTTTGCAGCGCACACAACGGCGGCAATGCCTTGCCTGGCAGGGGTTTGCGGGAAGCGCGGGGAGGCTGGGACAGGTTTCTCATTCGACCGATCCGGAACCCGGGCTATTTTGACGGTTTCGCGTATCACGAATCCGTGAGAGTGCCGCCGCCATTGGGCTGGCGGCCGCGCTACGCGCTGCAGCCTCATGCGGCGCGGCGAATGTCGGCGTTCTGTCGGAACGGAGCAGCTTTACTGCAATCGGATGGAACGCCCATTCCGGGTGAAACCCGATGAAACGCAGAAAATGAGAACGCGACGCATGTCTTGACGGAAAACCCCGGGCACGCGGGATCGCCGCCCCTGCATCGGCAGCGCGCGTTCGCTTGCCTGGATGTGTCGACCTCGGAGGTCGCGTCATCGAGCAGCGGCGGGCAGCGACATCGCACGACTCGGCAAGCGAAACGCCAGCACGCCGGTCGGCTGCGTCCGTTGGCAGCGGTGCGAGCTGCAACCTCGCCAGGCCTCGCGCAGCGCCGCCTCCTGGAGTTGTAGCCACGCCGATTTGCCCACAAAACCCGCATCGGCCACACTCCCGGCATTCCTGTTCTGCGAATCTGAATGCATCACGACACCAGCCTCATCGACATCATCGCGGTCGGGCTCGCCCTCGCCTTCGTCCTCGGCACGCTCGCCCATCGCATCAAGCTCTCGCCGCTGGTCGGCTATCTGGTGGCCGGCATCTGCGTCGGCCCGTTCACGCCCGGCTTCGTCGCCGACCAGGCGCTGGCCAACCAGCTGTCGGAACTGGGGGTGATGCTGCTGATGTTCGGCGTGGGCCTGCATTTCTCGCTCGAAGACCTGATGGAAGTGAAGTGGATCGCGATCCCCGGCGCGCTGGCGCAGATCGCGGTCGCCACCCTGCTCGGCTGGGGCCTGGCCTGGAGCATGGGCTGGCCGACGCTGCACGGGCTGGTGTTCGGCCTGGCGCTGTCGGTGGCCAGCACCGTGGTGCTGCTGCGCGCGATGGAGGAGCGGCGCCTGCTGGAAACCCAGCGCGGGCGCATCGCGGTCGGCTGGCTGATCGTCGAAGACCTGGTGATGGTGCTGGCGCTGGTGCTGCTACCGGCGCTGGCCGACGCGCTCGGCGGCAAGGGCGATGGCGGCAGCGCCGGCTCGATCCTCGGCGCGCTGGGCATCACCCTGCTGAAGATGGCCGCGTTCGTGGTGGTGATGCTGGTGGTCGGCCGCCGCGCGATCCCGTGGGCGCTGGAGAAGGTCGCCGCGACCGGCTCGCGCGAGCTGTTCACGCTGTCGGTGCTGGCGATCGCGCTGGGCGTGGCGTTCGGCTCGGCCACGCTGTTCGGGGTGTCGTTCGCGCTGGGCGCGTTCTTCGCCGGCATGCTGCTGAAGGAATCGGAGCTCAGCCACAAGGCGGCCAGCGATTCGCTGCCGCTGCGCGACGCGTTCGCGGTGCTGTTCTTCGTCTCGGTGGGCATGCTGTTCGACCCGCACATCCTGCTCGAGCATCCGTGGCAGGTGCTGGCCACGTTCCTGACCATCACCGTGGGCAAGTCGCTGGCCGCGTTCGTGATCGTGCGCGCGTTCGGCCACCCCACCGGCATCGCCCTGACCATCTCCACCAGCCTGGCGCAGATCGGCGAGTTCTCCTTCATCCTGGCCGGGCTCGGGGTCAGCCTGGCGATCCTGCCCGAGACCGGGCGCGACCTGATCCTGGCCGGCGCGCTGCTGTCGATCATCGCCAACCCGCTGCTGTTCACCTGGCTGGACCGCTGGCAGGCCAGGCAGGCGGTGGAAGCGCCGGTGACGGTGGAAGCGGAACTGCCGCCAGGGCCGTCGCTGGACCTGGTCGACCACGCCATCGTGATCGGCTACGGCCGGGTCGGCAGCACCCTGGCCGCGGTGCTGCGCGAACGCGGCGTGCCGGTGCTGGTGATCGACGACAACCGCGAACACGTGGAACGCGCGCATGCCGACGGCATCCCCGGCATCCGCGGCAGCGCCGCCGCCGACCGGGTGCTGGCCGAGGCGCACCCGGAGAAGGCCAAGATCGCGATCCTGGCGATCCCGCAGCCGCTGGAGGCCGGCGAGGCGCTGGCCAAGCTGCGCGCGCTGAACCCGGGGCTGACCCTGCTGGCGCGCGCGCACAGCGATGCCGAGGTCAAGCACCTGCTCGACCACGGCGCCGACGGCACGGTGATGGCCGAGCGCGAGCTGGCCTATTCGCTGGCCGAGATGGTGATGGCGACGCCGCCGTACCGCGCGCTGCGCGCCGCGCCGCGCTGAACCGCACGCGGGCACGCGGGCGCGCATCGCGCGTGCGCTGCGGCCCAGCAAGAGCGCCAATGCCTGGCCGGCGCCGCGCCGGCCCGTGCCGCCGTCGTGCGCTCCCGGGCTAGCCGGGGGCGCGTCGCACCGGCACGCAGATGTCGGCGCGCAGCGCGGCTTCGGCCACGGTTTCCGGATCGTCCAGGTACAGGTAATGCAGCGGTACGTCGCGCAGCGCGTAGCCGCTGCCCGGCAACCAATCGGCCAGGACCCGGTCCAGCGCCGCTTCCAGCTGCGCGTAACTGCCGACCTGGCGAAGCACCACGTAGTCGCCGCCGCCCAGCGTGCGCAGCGCGAACGGTGCCGGCGGGGACACCGTTGCGGCGAAGCCCATTGCGCACTCGAACACGTGCGCGCGCGCCGGCACGTCGCGGTGGTCGCTGAGCGGAATGCCGGCCAGCGTCTGCAGCCGCTCGGCGACGCCGGCGCGCTGCGCCCAGGCGAACAGGCGGCCGAAGCCGGCGTCCAGCGCATCGAAGGCACCGCGCCGGCGCAGCACCACCACCTCGAACGGTGCCAGCGCCCGCACCGCGACCTGCAAGGGCGCCGGCGGCGCGTCCGCGGCCTGCCGCGGCGGCCGCGCCAGCGCCTGCGATCGCGCGGCCAGCGCCGCAGGATCGGCGCGCAGCCGGCTGGGGCTGGCGCCGAGCGTGGTGCGGAAACTGCGCGCCAGCGCCTGTGGCGTCTCGTAGCCCACGGCCAGCGCGATCTCGGTGATCGAACCGGTGCCGGCGAGCAGCTGCAAGGCATGCAGCAGGCGCAGCCGGGTCACGGTGCGGCCGACGGTCTCGCCGGTCATGGCGCGGTAGACGCGGTGGAAGTGGAACGGCGACTGGTGCGCCACCGCGGCCAGCTCGGCCAGATCCGGCACGGCCGCGTGCGCCTGCAACCGCTGCTGCAGGTGCGCGAGCGCGCGTTCGATGCCGCGCTGCTGGGAGGACATCCGCGTCTGGATCATGGCCGGTCTCCGCAAGGTCGAGGCAGTGTGCCGCGGCGACCGGCCCTGCGCGGTCCCGATCTTGCGCCGATCGCCTGGCCCGGCCGGACCGCGCTCAGTGCGCCGGCACCGGGCGCCGGCTCGGCAGCAGCGCCGCCACGATGCCCAGCAGCGGCAGGTAGGACATCGCCTGGTACACGAACACGATGCCCTCGCGGTCGGCAAGCAGGCCGAGCACCGCCGCGCCCAGCCCGCCCATGCCGAAGGCGAAACCGAAGAACAGCCCGGAGATGGTGCCGATGCGCCCGGGCATCATTTCCTGCGCGTACACCAGGATCGCCGAGAACGCCGAGGACAGCACGAAGCCGATCAGCACGGTCAGCGCGGTCGCCGCGTGCAGGCCGACGTACGGCAGCGCCAGCGCGAACGGCGCCACGCCCAGGATCGACACCCAGATCACCGGCTTGCGTCCGATCCGGTCGCCGACCGGGCCGCCGATCAGCGTGCCCAGCGCCGAGGCCAGCAGGAACGCGAACAGGTGCAGCTGCGCGCTCTGCACCGACACCCCGAAGCGCTGGATCAGGTAGAACGTGTAATAGCTGCTCAGCCCGGCGATGTAGAAGTACTTGGAGAAGATCAGCAGCAGCAGGATCGCCACGATCCGCAGCACGGTCCTGCGCGGCAGCGCCGGCGCCGCCACGGCGGGCCGCGGCGCCGCGCGCACCGCCTGCAGGTGCAGCGCGTACCAGCGGCCGACGTAGGACAGCAGGGCGATGCCCAGCAGCGCGGCGGCGCCGAACCAGGCCACGGCGTGGCGGCCGTTGGGCACGATCACCGCCGCGGCGATCAGCGGCCCCAGCGCGGTGCCGGTGTTGCCGCCGACCTGGAACACCGACTGCGCCAGCCCGTGCCGCCCACCCGAGGCCAGCCGCGCGATGCGCGAGGATTCCGGATGGAAGATCGCCGAGCCGATCCCGACCAGCGCGGCGGCCAGCAGCACCATCGCAAAGCTCGGCGCATACGCCAGCAGCAGCAGGCCGCACAGGGTGGAGGTCATGCCCAGCGGCAGCGAGTACGGCGCCGGACGGCGGTCGGTGCGCAGCCCGATCAGCGGCTGGAACAGCGAGGCGGTGAGCTGGTAGGTCAGCGTGATCAGCCCGACCTGGGCGAAGCTGAGCTGGAACTGGCCCTTCAATACCGGGTACAGCGCCAGGATCAGCGACTGCATCATGTCGTTGATCAGGTGCGAGGAGGTGATTGCGGCGAGCACGCCGGCCACCACCGGGCGGGGTGCGGCGGCGGCGGGAACGGCGGCGGCAGGACGCAGGCTGGACATGGCGGACCGGGCAATGGAGGCGACGGCGCGCATGGTAGGCTGAGCCGCCCCGGCCTTCCTGCGTGACATGCCCATCGCTCGTCGAGAAAAGGACATCGCCAGCCCGCCTGCGCCGCGCGCCTGGAGCGTTGACGAGGCGCCGGGCGACGTGGTGTGCAAGGCCACCGACTATCCCAGCGACACCGTCATCGCCCCGCACCGGCATGAACGCCACCAACTGGTCTACGCGCTGCACGGGCTGATGGTGGTGCGCTCCGGCCAGGGCCATTGGGTGGTGCCCAGCACCCGCGCGCTGTGGATGCCGGCGGGCACCGTGCACAGCGTGCGCTGCGTCGGCACGCTGGGCATGCGCAGCCTGTACATCCGCCCCGCCGCGATCGCCGGCATGCCGGCGCAGCCGTCGGTGATGGCGGTGGAGCCGCTGCTGGAAGCGCTGATCCGCAGCGCCGCCGGCGTGCCCTGGGACTACGCCGCCGAATCGCGCGACGGGCGCCTGATGCGGCTGATCCTCGACGAGCTGCACGCCCTGCCGGCGCTGCCGCTGCACCTGCCGCAACCGCACGATGCGCGCCTGCTGCGCATCGGCGCCGCGCTCGATGCCGATCCGGCCGACACCACCACCCTGCACGACTGGGCGGCGCGGCTGGAGGTGAACGTCAAGACCATCCAGCGCCTGTGCCGGCGCGAGTTGCAGATGAGCTTCGGCCAATGGCGGCAGCAACTGCGCCTGTTGCGCGGGCTGGAACGGCTGGCCGCCGGCGACCGCATCATCGACGTGGCGGTGGAACTGGGCTACGACAGCCCCAGCGCGTTCACCGCGATGTTCAAGCGCCAGTTCGGCCAACCGCCGAGCCAGTTCTTCCGCTAGCGGCAGCAGCGCCTCGACGCTTCGACAGCGCGGCCGCCAGCGCCCGGCCAACGCCACCGCCGCGCATGCGCTGTCCGCGCGGCCAGGCGCGTACCTCAAGACCATGCAGCGCCGATGCCGGCCATGGCATCGGCGATCAGGCGTTGGACTTGGATTTGGAGACGGCGGACGCGCGACGTTCGCTGATGCGTTCGACCGTCTGCATGTGTTCCGTGCCCCACACGCACAGTCCTCCCAGCGCCGCCGCCAGAGACTGCCCGAAAGGCGTCAGCGAGTACTCGACCCTGGGCGGGATCTCCTGGAAGTCGATGCGCGCAACGACCTGGTCGCGTTCCAGCTCCTTGAGTTGCTGGATCAGTACCTTGTCGGTCACCCCGCCGATGGCGCGCCGCAACTCGCCGTAGCGATGCACGTTCTTGGCCAGGTTGTAGAGGATCAGCGGCTTCCACTTGCCGCCGAGCACGGACAGGGCGGCCTCGAGACCGCAACTGAATGTGGAGTTCGCCATGATCCGATCGCTCCCAAGGTACTTACCAAATGGTGCATACTATTCAAAATAATAGCCGAGATCTACAGTTGCGCCTCCCCATTCTCTGGAGCGCATCATGAGCAGGCTCAACGGCAAGATTGCAGTGGTCACCGGCGGCAACAGCGGCATCGGTCTGGCAAGCGCGATTCGCTTCGCGGCCGAAGGCGCACAGGTCGTCATCGTCGGGCGCCGGCAGGAGGAACTGGACAAGGCGCTGCGCCTGATCGGTGCCGACGCCATCGCCATTCAGGGCGACATTTCGAAGCTGGACGATCTGGACCGCGTCTTCGCCCAGGTCGAAGCCGCCAAGGGCCGCATCGACGTGCTGTTCGCCAATGCGGGGCTCGGAGAGTTCCAGCCGCTGGGCGCGATCACCGAAGACTCCTTCGATCGCACCTTCGGCGTCAACGTCAAGGGCACGCTGTTCACTGTGCAAAAAGCGTTGCCGCTGATGCGCGCCGGCGGTTCGGTGATCCTCACCGGCTCCACCACCGGCACCATGGGCACACCGGCATTCAGCGTGTACAGCGCCACCAAGGCCGCGCTGCGCAACTTCGCCAGGAGCTGGGCGCTGGACCTGAAAGACACCGGCATCCGCGTCAACGTGCTGTCGCCGGGGCCGATCTCGACGCCGGGCCTGGACCTGGCGCTGTCCGGCACCGGCCAGCGAGAGGCGATCATCGACGGCATGACCGCGCAGCTGCCGTTGGGCCGGATCGGCCGGGCGGAAGAAGTCGCGGCGACCGCGCTGTTCCTGGCCTCGGACGAGAGCAGCTTCATGACCGGTAGCGAAGTGTTCGTGGACGGGGGCTTCGCTCAGGTTTGAGGCCGGAGCGAGGGGCGGATGGGCGGCGGCCGCTGGGCCTACGCCCGGGCTGGAACGGCTGGCGGCCGGCGACCGCTTGCCGGCATGGCGGTCGAACCGGGCGATGCCGACCCGGCGCGCGCCGCGATGCCCGGGCGCGGCCAGCCGCCGGAACGGTCCTCGGGGTCAGTGCGCCGGTCAGCGGACCGGGTCACAGTTCGGTCAGATCCGCGGGCGCAGGATGCGCGCACCACCCGACCGGACCGCTGCCATGACCCGCTCCATCTCCCTCGCCGTGTGCCTGCTGCTGAGCCTGGGCGCCGCCCCGCTGCTGGCCGATGCCGCGGCCAAGCCGCAGACCGCGCAGCAGTCGTTGATGGCCAAGTGCTCGGCCCAGAACAAGGGCAAGACGGGCGACGAGTACAAGGCCGCGCAGAAGGCCTGCCTCAGCGGCGGCAGTGCGGCGCCGGCGGCCAACGCCTCGCAGCAGCGGATGAAGGACTGCAATGCGCAAGCCGCCACGCAGAAGCTGCAGGGCGATGCGCGCAAGACCTTCATGAGCGGCTGCCTGAAGAAGCGGTGATCGGCCGGCGGCGCGGCGTCGGGCTGCAGCGACGCCGCGCCGCCAGGCTCTGTCGTCCGCTCCCGGGCAGGCCGCTCGGGACGCGGGAACCGCCCTGTACCGCGGCCTCGGCGTGCGCATCGTCCGCTGCCGCGAATTCGCTCGCCGCCGCATGCGCGACCGGGACGTGCGCGACCGGGATCGGCCCATAGTCCTCGCTGAAGGCGACCTCGCCTGGCGTCCATCCGGCGCGGCGCCGTACCGCCCCCCAGAACCGCTTCAATCCCTCCAGTTGCAGCGCGACCAGCCCAGCGCGTTGTCGCGGCCCACCATCGGGTCGCCGCCCCCGGTGGGACGCAGCGGCTCGCCGTACAAGGCGGTGCCGAACAGCACGTCCCAGAACGCGAACACCTGGCCGAAATTGCAGTTGTGCAGGTTCGGCCGCTGCGGGTCCACGCGCATGTGGTGCAGGCGGTGGAAACGCGGATCGACTAGGAGCTTGTCCAGCACCGGCCCGAACCCGAAACGCACGTTGGCATGCGACAGGTTCTGCACCAGTTCGCCGAGCAGCATCAGCCAGCGAACTCGTCGGCGACGATGCCGAACGCCACGCCGACCGCGGCCAGCACGAAGGATTGCAGCGCGCCGCCCAGGTAGTTGCTGCGGTCGTTGGCCCAGCAGCTGAGCTGGCGCTGGCTGTGGTGCATGCTGTGCGTCGCCCGCCACCACGGCAGCCAGTGCTGCATCCGGTGCATCCAGTAGTAGGTGAAGTCGTAGGCCAGGCAGTACAGCGCGAAGCCAGCGGATGCCGGTCCAGCCACGGCCACGCGTGGCGCAGGCCGAACGCCGGCGCCGCCGCCGCGTCGGCATCGGCCCCGCCCAGCGCATTGGCCAGCGGGTCAGAATCAGGAACGAGAACAGCGGGAACACCCAGACCAGCATCAGCCAGGTGGAGTGGAAGTCGATCCTGGCCAGGCGCCGGTGCTCCCAGCGCTCGGCCGGCCACAGGCTCTCCAGCGGGCGGAACAGCGCGCCGATGATGCACAACTGCAGGGCCGCGATCAGCAACGACGCGGCGATCTCGCGCGGATCGTCGCGGAGCCCGGTCAGGTGCAGCGCCGCCAGCAGCGGCGTCACCGCATGCTCGGCCACCGCGGCGACCACGACCGACCAGGCATGCGGGATGGACGACATGGCGAGAGCTCCTGGCCTGCGGACACGGCAACGCCGGCACGGCGGCCGGCACATCGGGTGCCCTCCATCCCGGAGCAGCGCGTGCCGGCAACGGCGCGGCGGCCGTGCTTGGCAGGTCGTCGGCCGGCGGCGCGCGGCGCGGCCCGACCGCCCAGCCTGGCGCGACGCCATGCACCGCCAGCCGACGGCACGCCAGGCCCGGTGCGGCCTGCTCGGGATGGATGGCACGCCCTAGCCTGGCGCGCCATCCTTTCGCCCAGCTGTCCGTCGCCGCCGCGGACGATGGCCTGCGTCGCGGCGATGGCGCGCAGGCCGCCCCGGCCACGCGCGTTCCTGGCCGGGTCAGGCCTGCGCCAGCGCCTGCCGCAGGTCGGCGAGCAGGTCGTCGATGTGCTCGATCCCGACCGACAGCCGCACCGTGTCCTCGCTGACGCCGCTGCGCTCCAGTTCCTGTGGCGACAGCTGGCGGTGCGTCGTCGAGGCCGGATGCGTGGCCAGCGACTTCGCATCGCCGATGTTCACCAGCCGGGTGAACAGCTGCAGCGCGTCGAGGAAGCGCGCGCCGGCGGCGCGGCCGCCGCGCAGGCCGAAGGTGAGCACACCCGAGCCATGCCCGCGCAGGTACTTCTGCGCCAGCGCATGCTCCGGATGCCCGGGCAGCCCGGCGTAGTTGACCCATTCCACCTTGGCCTCGGTCTGCAGATGCCGCGCCACCGCCAGCGTGTTCTGATTGATCCGGTCCATCCGCAGCGGCAACGTCTCGATGCCCTGCAGGAGCTGGAACGCGTTGAACGGCGACAGCGCCGCGCCGGTGTTGCGCAGCGGCACCACCCGCGCGCGGCCGATGTAGGCGGCCTCGCCCAGCGCCTGGGTATAGACCACGCCGTGGTAGCTGACGTCCGGTTCGTTGAGGCGGCGGAAGCGCTGCGCATGTTCCGCCCACGGGAACCGGCCCGAATCCACGATCGCCCCGCCCAGGCTGGTGCCGTGCCCGCCCAGGTACTTGGTCAGCGAGTGCACCACGATGTCGGCGCCGAACTCGATCGGCCGCAGCAGGTACGGCGTGGGCACGGTGTTGTCGACGATCAGCGGCACGCCGTGCGCATGCGCCACCTCGGCGACCGCTTCCAGGTCGGTGACGTTGCCGCGCGGGTTGCCGATCGACTCGACGAAGATCGCCTTGGTGCGGTCGTCGATCAGCCCGGCGAACGCGTCGGGCTCGCGGTAGTCGGCGAAGCGGGTCTGGATGCCCGACAGCGGCAGCGTGTGCGCGAACAGGTTGTAGGTGCCGCCGTACAGCGCGCTGGAGGAGACGATGTTGTCGCCGGCCTCGGCGATGGTCTGGATCGCATAGGTCACCGCCGCCTGCCCGGACGCCACCGCCAGCGCGCCGATGCCGCCTTCCAGCGCGGCGATGCGCTGCTCCAGCACGTCGGTGGTGGGATTCATGATGCGGCTGTAGATGTTGCCCTGCACCTTCAGGTCGAACAGGTCGGCGCCGTGCTGGGTGTCGTCGAAGGCGTAGGCCACGGTCTGGTAGATCGGCACCGCCACCGCGCGCGTGGTCGGATCGGGGCGGTAGCCGCCGTGCACGGCGATGGTCTCCAGCTTCCAGTTCGGGTCGGACATGGGCGGGTCTCGGCAAGAGGAGCCGAGACGATAGCGCCATGCCGGGCGGGGAATGCAAACCTGCGGTTATGAGGCCATGCCGCCGGGTTGTCAGCGCTGCGAGGCGCACCACCGTGGCGTGCCGAGGGCGCTTCAGTCGTCGCCGAGCGCGCCGTGGGCGAGCAGGCAGGCGCGCAGCTGCCCGGCATCGACATAGCGCTCGGCACGCAGGCCCAGCGCGCGCGCGGCCTCGACATGGACCGCGGTATCGTCGACGAACAATGCGGCGTCCGCGGCGATCCCGAGCTGCGCCAGCGCATGCAGGAAGATCGCAGGCTCCGGCTTGATCGCCCCGACCGTACTCGAGTTCACCACCGCGTCGAATGCGTCGGCGATGCCGAGCGCCGCGAGATCGCGCGGCAGGCGCGAAGTGGCGTTGCTCAGCAGCAGCACCGGCATGCGCTGGCGCACGCGCCGCACCAGTTCCAGCACGGGCAGATTGAGTGTGGCCGCCTGCGGCGCCGACCATGCGGCGACCAGCGCGGCCGCATCCGCCTGCGGCGCGAGCGCGGCGATGCGCGCGGCGACGTCGGCCAGCCATTGCGCATCGGTCATCTCGCCGCGGATCGCGCGCTCCAGCAACGCCGGCGCGAACGCGACCGCACGCAAGCTACCCGGCGGGACGCCGTGCGCACGTTCCAGTGCCGCATCGTCGTCCGGCCACAGGCGCAGCACGCCGTCCAGGTCCACCAGCAAGGCGCGGACCGCCGGCTCGGCGGCCCGCGCGCGGGATCCGGCAGGGATCACGCCTTCGCGAACACCAGGTGCCCGCCCTCGGCATCCACGCGGATGGTGTCGCCGCTGAGGAACTGCCCGGACAGGATCTGCTGCGCCAGCGGGTTCTCCAGCTGCGACTGGATCGCGCGCTTCAGCGGCCGCGCGCCGTACACCGGATCGAAGCCGACGTTGCCGAGCAGTTCCAGCGCGCGGTCGCTGAGTTCGATCTTCAGCCCGCGCTCGGCCAGGCGCTTGTCCAGGCCGTGCAGCTGGATGCGCGCGATCGACTTGATCTGCGCCTTGTCCAGCGGATGGAACACCACGATGTCGTCCAGCCGGTTGACGAATTCCGGGCGGAAGTGCGCCTGCACCACGCCCATCACCGCCGCCTTCATCTGCGTGTAGGCCTCCGCCGAATCGTCGCCGCTCAGTTCCTGGATCTGGTGCGAGCCCAGGTTCGAGGTCATCACGATCACGGTGTTGCGGAAGTCCACGGTGCGGCCCTGGCCATCGGTGAGGCGGCCGTCGTCGAGCACCTGCAGCAGGATGTTGAACACGTCGCTGTGCGCCTTCTCCACCTCGTCGAGCAGGATCAGCGAATACGGCCGGCGCCGCACCGCCTCGGTGAGATAGCCGCCCTCCTCGTAGCCGACGTAGCCCGGAGGCGCACCGATCAGCCGCGCCACCGAATGCTTCTCCATGAACTCGCTCATGTCGATGCGGATCATCGCGTCGCTGCTGTCGAACAGGAATTCGGCCAGTGCCTTGCACAGCTCGGTCTTGCCGACGCCGGTGGGGCCCAGGAACAGGAACGAACCGCTGGGCCGGTTGGGATCGGACAGGCCGGCGCGCGAGCGCCGTACCGCGTCGGACACCACCTTGATCGCCTCTTCCTGGCCGACCACGCGCCGGTGCAGTTCGTCTTCCATGCGCAGCAGCTTGTCGCGCTCGCCTTCGAGCATCTTGCTGACCGGAATGCCGGTCCAGCGCGACACCACCTCGGCGATCTCCTCGGCGGTGACCCGGTCCTGCACCAGCGTGAAATCGTGATGCTCGGCATCGCCGGCCGCGGCCAGCTGCTTCTCCAGGTTCGGCAGCAGGCCGTACTGGATCTCGCTCATCTTGGCGTAGTCCTGGCGCCGCTGCGCCGCCTCCAGCTCGACCCGCGCCTGCTCGATCTGCTCCTTGATCCTGGTCGCGCCCTGCAGCGCGGCCTTCTCCGACTTCCACACCTCGTCGAGGTCGGAGAACTCGCGTTCGAGCTTGTCGATGTCGCTTTCCAAGTCGGCCAGGCGCTGCCGCGAGGCCTCGTCCTTCTCCTTCTTCAGCATCTCGCGCTGGATCTTCAGCTGGATCAGGCGCCGCTCCAGGCGGTCCAGTTCCTCCGGCTTGGAATCGATCTCCATGCGGATGCGGCTGGCGGCCTCGTCCATCAGGTCGATGGCCTTGTCCGGCAGCTGGCGGTCGGTGATGTAGCGGTTGGACAGCGTGGCCGCGGCGACGATCGCCGGATCGGTGATCTCCACGCCGTGGTGCACCGCATAGCGCTCCTTGAGCCCGCGCAGGATGGCGATGGTGTCCTCCACGGTCGGCTCGCCGACGAACACCTTCTGGAAGCGCCGCTCCAGCGCCGCGTCCTTCTCGATGTACTTGCGGTACTCGTCCAGCGTGGTGGCGCCGATGCAGTGCAGCTCGCCGCGCGCCAGCGCCGGCTTGAGCATGTTGCCCGCGTCCATCGCGCCGTCGGCCTTGCCGGCGCCGACCATGGTGTGCAGCTCGTCGATGAACAGGATGACCTGGCCTTCGGTCTTGGACAGGTCGTTGAGCACGCCCTTGAGCCGCTCCTCGAACTCGCCGCGGAACTTGGCGCCGGCGATCAGCGCGCCCATGTCCAGCGACAGCACGCGGCGGCCGCGCAAACCTTCGGGCACCTCGCCGTTGACGATGCGCTGGGCCAGGCCCTCGACGATGGCGGTCTTGCCGACGCCGGGTTCGCCGATCAGCACCGGGTTGTTCTTGGTGCGCCGCTGCAACACCTGGATGGTACGGCGGATTTCCTCGTCGCGGCCGATCACCGGATCCAGCTTGCCGCTCTCGGCGCGCGCGGTGAGGTCGATGGTGTACTTCTCCAGCGCCTGGCGCTGGTCCTCGGCGTTCTCCGACTGCACCGTCTCGCCGCCGCGCAGCTTGTCGATGGCCGCCTCGATCTTCTTCTTGTCGGCGCCGGCGGCGCGCAGCGCCAGGCCCAGCGCGCCGGCATCGTCGGCCGCGGCCAGCACGAACCACTCGCTGGCGATGAACTGGTCGTTGTGCTGCTGCGCCAGCTTGTCGGTCTGGTTGAGCAGCCGGCTCAGGTCGTTGCCGATCGACAGGTTGCCGGGCTGGCCGCTGACCTTGGGCAGCTTCTCCAACGCCTCGCCCAGGCGCTCGCGCAGCACCGGCACGTTGACGCCGGCCTGCGCCAGCAGCGGCCGGGTGCTGCCGCCGGACTGGTCGAGCAGCGCGGTGAACACGTGCACCGGCTCGACGATGGTGTGGTCGCGGCCCACGGCCAGCGACTGGGCGTCGGCCAGCGCCTGCTGGAAACGCGACGTGAGCTTGTCCATCCGCATCGGGAAGTTCCTCTGAATGAAGGGCCGGCCGTGCCGGCATGCTAGTCAGATGCGGTTGGCGCGGCATGTTTCAAGGCCGCCGGGACCGCCTGTATACACCGGCGGCGCGCGCATCGTTCGCCCGGAGGGAACGCCGCCGCTCGCGTCCGCCGCGCGGCGGGACGCCTTGCGGGCGCGGCGGTCGGCGCACGAGCGCCGCCGACGTGACAGTTCCGCCTGCCGCGCGCATGCGCCGGCGGCTCCCGAACGGCACCGGCGACTCCGGCGACTCCGGCACCGGTCGCACCACGGTCACACGCCGCTACCGGTCATGCCCTACCCTCGGCCTTCCCGATCCCGCACAGGAGCCGCAATGCACTACGAACTCTATTACTGGACCGGCATCCAGGGCCGCGGCGAGTTCGTGCGGCTGGCGCTGGAGGATGCCGGCGCGGCCTACCGCGACGTCGCCCGCGAGGAAGGCGACGCGGCGATGCAGCCCTTCCTCGACGGCGAGCGGCCGGGCGCGCGCCCGTTCGCGCCGCCGTTCCTGAAGACCGGGCGGCAGGTGGTCGCGCAGGTCGCCAACATCCTGCACTTCCTCGGCCCGTCGCTGGGGCTGGTGCCGGACAGCGAATCGCGGCGGCTGCAGGCGCTGCAACTGCAGCTGACCATCGCCGACCTGGTGACCGAGATCCACGACAGCCACCACCCCATCGCCAGCGCGCTGTACTACGACGACCAGAAGCCCGAAGCGCGGCGCCGCGCCGAGGACCTGCGCACGCAGCGCCTGCCCAAGTTCCTCGGCTACTTCGAGCAGGTGCTGGGCCAGGGGGGCGGGCGCCATGCGCTGCGCGAGCACTCCTACGTGGACCTGTCGCTGTTCCAGCTGATGAGCGGACTGGACTACGCCTTCCCCAACGCGATGAAGAAGCTCTCGCCGAAGCTGCCGCAGTTGCGCGCATTGCAGCAGCGCGTGTCCGAGCGCCCCGGCATCGCCGCCTATCTGGCCTCGCCGCGGCGCCTGCCGTTCAACCAGAACGGGATCTTCCGCCGCTATCCGGAACTGGATGGGTGATGCGTGGCGGCGCGCGATTCCGCGCGCCGCCAGGTCCCTGCCTGCTGCTTTCAGCGAGCCGCCGGCATCGGCGCGCTCAATCCACCAGCACCGCGCGCGGCTTCTGCAGCGACAGCAGGCCGAGCAGCGCGGCCAGGGCCACGTAGCCGCCGGCGAACTGCCAGGCGATCAGCTTGGGCAGGCCGCTGAGCGTCCACGGCAGGTAGATGCCGCCGCGCGGATCCACCGAGTGGATCAGCCCGAACAGGGTCAGCCCGGCCGCCACCAGCAGGAACACCGCGGCGCGGCGCAGGCGCCCGTCGACCATCGCCGCCACCGCCGCGGTCCACAGCATCGCGGTGATGATGAAACCGTTGCCCAGGGTGAAGATCACCGCCAGCTCGGGCAGCCCGTGCCCGTCCAGCGCGGTGGTCAAGGCGGCCAGCTTGTCCGGCGGGATCCAGCCCGGCGCCTTGATCGCCAGCAGGTAGGCCACCGACGGCAGGAAGCCCAGCACCATCGCGCCGGCATGGCGCTTGGGCGTGGCCTGGAACGCCTGGGTGGTGATGTCGATGGCCACGTACACGATGATCGGCGCCAGCACCGCCATCGGCAGCCACTGCACCAGCCCGGCGACCAGCCCGAGCATGCCGCCCAGGCCGATGAACAGGCCGGTCAGCAGCGTGTAGCCGCTGCGCGCGCCCATGTGCTTGTACGCCGGCTGGCCGATGTAGGGCGTGGTCTGGGCGACGCCGCCGCAGACGCCGGCGACCAGCGTCGAGCAGGCTTCCACCAGCAGGATGTCGCGGGTGCGGTAGTCGTCGCCGGCGGCGCGCGCGCTCTCGCTGACGTTGATGCCGCCGACCACCATCAGCAGGCCGAACGGCAGCAGCAGCGGCAGCAGCGGCACGGTGTCGGCCAGGCCGGCGACGAAGCCCAGGCTCGGCCACGGCAGCACCAGCTGCGGCGCCACCCACTGCGGCGCCTGGTAGCCGGGAATGCCGAAACCGGCCGCGTTCAACCAGTAGTACAGGCCGGTGCCCAGCACCAGCGCCACCGGCACCCCGGGCAGGCCGTACGGCAAGCGGCCCCTGGCGATCAGCACGTACAGCAGCAGGCCCAGCACGACCAGCCCGACCAGCGGCGCGCGCAGCGTTTCCAGCAGCGGCAAAAAGCCCATCAGCACCAGCGCGATGCCGGCGATCGAACCGAGCAGCGCCGCCCGCGGCAGGGCGCGGGTGACCGCATCGCCGAAGAACGACAGCACCGTCTTCAGCAGGCCCATCACCACCAGCGCGGCCATGCCCAGGTGCCAGGTGGCGATCGCCGCCGCCTGCGGATCCAGGCCCTGCTGCTTGTAGCGCACGAACGCCGGGCCGAGCACCAGCAGCGCCATGCCGATGCTGGTCGGCGCGTCCAGGCCCAGCGGCATCGCGGTGACGTCGCTGCGCCCGCTGCGCGCGGCCAGCCGCCGCGCCATCCAGGTGTACAGCAGATTGCCGATCAGCACGCCGAACGCGGTGCCGGGAATCATGCGGGTGAAGATCACCTCGGCCGGGAACTGGAACAGGCCGACCAGGGCCGCGGTGATGAAGCCGAGGATCGACAGGTTGTCGACCACCAGCCCGAAGAAACCGTTGAGATCGCCGGCGACGAACCAGCGCGGGCGCGAGGAAGGAGAAGCGGTGCTGGTGGGCATGCGGGCGGTGGTCGCGTGGGGGTCGAGGGATGGTAATGGAAGCGGTGCGGCCGGATTGGCGCGCAGCCAGGGATGCAGCATCCCGGCCCGCGCAACGCAGCGCGGCTACAGGTCCAGGTGCAGGAACCGGTTGAACGCACTCGGCACGTAGTCCCCGAACGCGGGGCCGTCGCGGAAACCGCGGCGCCGGTAGAGGCCCTGCGCCGCATCGAAGGCCGCGCCGCTCCCGGTCTCCAGGCTCAGCCGACGCAGGCCGGCGGCGCGCGCAGCGTCCACGATGTGCTCCAGCAGGGCCGCGGCCGCGCCCTGGCGCAGGAAGTCCGGATGGGTGCGCATCGACTTCAGTTCGCCGCCGCCGTCGCCCAGCACGCGCAACGCGCCGATCGCGGCCAACGCATCGCCGCGCCAGACGCTCCACACGGTCACGTCGGCGCGCTGCAATCCGGACAGGTCCAGCGCATACACGCTGCCCGGCGGCGACTGCGCATGCATCTGCTGCAGGTGGTACGCGAGCAACGCGCGCACCGCTTCACCGGACAGATCGTCCTGGCGGATCGAGAACGTCATCGCCCCGCTCTTCCGAATCCCCAATCCCCAATCCCGAATCCCGGCTTCAAAACGACACCTCCACCGCCTGCCGCGACCACAGCACCGACTGGTGCCCGGTGGCCTGCTTCCACGCCAGCCGGATCGCCTCGATGTCGGCGCGGCGCTGCGGCGTGTCCTCGTGCAGGATCACCAGCACCTTGGTGTTGAGCCGGTTCGGCTCCTTGGCGCCGCGGAACAGCCACTGACCGTAGGCGTCGAACACGGTCAGCCCGTCGGGGAAGCGCGGCGTGACCTGCTTGTCCAGGAACGCCCGCCATTGCGCCTCGCTGATCGGCTCGGCCTGCGGGCGATCGGCCGGACCGCTCTCCTCGCCGACGCCGAAGTACAGCTCGCTGCGCACCCAGCCGCTGGCCTGTGCCGGGCGCGCGGCGTCGCCCTGCAGCGTGGCGCTGGCCGTGGCCGGCGCGGTGGAAGCCGAGGGCGCCACGCTGGCGCAGGCGGTCAGGGCCAGGAACACGGCAAGCAAGGGGGCGCGCAACAGCATCGGCAGGTCTCGGCAGTCGGAACGGAAGGACGCGATGGTAGGCGACGACAGCGGCACCCGCCCGATAACCGCCGGGCATCAGCTGATGCCGAACGGAACGGACGCGGTAGCTCGCGGCCGCGTTAACGATAAGATAATATATCGCTTCATCCGGATGGATGTAACCAAATTTCGATCCGCCCGCGGCGCACGGACCACCGCCGCGGCCGGTCTTCGCGCCACTGCAGGAGAGAGCCCCCCATGTCGCACCCGTTCGCCAAGCCGCTGAGCCTGGCCATCGCCCTGGCCCTGTCGGCCCCCGCCCTGGCGCAGCAGGCCGAGCCGGCCGCCGCGACCAACCTGGACACGGTGATCGTCACCGGGACCCGCGCCAGCGGCCGCACCGTGCTCGAGTCCACCGCGCCGGTGGACGTGCTCAGCGCCGAGGACATCCGCAAGGCCGGCGTGGTCAACGGCGAACTGGGCAGCGCGCTGCAGGCGCTGCTGCCTTCGTTCAACTTCCCGCGCCAGTCCAACTCCGGCGGCGCCGACCACATCCGCGCCGCGCAGCTGCGCGGGCTCTCGCCCGACCAGGTGCTGGTGCTGGTCAACGGCAAGCGCCGCCATACCTCGGCACTGGTCAACACCGACAGCAAGATCGGCAAGGGCACCACGCCGGTGGATTTCAACGCGATCCCGGTCAGCGCCATCCAGCGCATCGAAGTGCTGCGCGACGGCGCCGGCGCGCAGTACGGCTCGGACGCGGTGGCCGGGGTGATCAACGTGATCCTCGACGACGACCCGGACAGCGGCGCGCTGGAGGCCAGCTTCGGCGCCCACCACACCGACGTGAAGCCGATCGACCGCACCGTCACCGACGGCCAGACCAGCTACGCCAGCGCCAAGGTCGGCACCCGCCTGGGCGAGGACGGCGGCTTCTTCAAGGTCGGCCTGGAGTTGAAGAACCGCGAGGGCACCAACCGCGCCGGCTACGACCAGATCCCGTTCTTCGAGGCACAGACCCCGGCCAACCTGGCCCTGGCCGGCAAGCGCAACTACGTGCTCGGCGACGGCGCCAGCAAGGACCTCAACGCCTGGATCAACGGCAAGCTGCCGTTCGGCCAGGGCAGCGAGTTCTACTTCTTCGGCACCTACAACCAGCGCGACACGCGCGGCGCCAACTACTTCCGCTATCCCGACAGCGACGCCAACTGGACCGAGGTCTACCCGAACGGCTACCGGCCGGTGTCGCTGGGCGAGAACCGCGACCTGCAGGGCGTGGCCGGCGCGCGCGGGCAATGGGGCGAATGGGCCTACGACGCCAGCCTCGACTACGGCCGCAACGACTTCACCTACCGGCTGAAGAACTCGCTCAACGCCTCGCTCGGCCCCGGCAGCCCGACCCGCTTCAAGACCGGCGACTACGCCTTCGAGCAGAGCGTGGCCAACCTGGACCTGAGCCGCAGCTTCGACGCGGCCGGCGCCACCCACAGCGTCGGCAGCGGCGTGGAATTCCGCCGCGAGCACTACCGCACCCGTCCCGGCGATCCGGCCAGCTACGCCGCCGGCGCCTACACCGACCGCCCCACCGGCGCCCAGGCCGGCGGCGGGTTGACCCCGCAGGATGCGGCCGACCTGTCGCGCAACGTCGCCAGCGCCTACGCCAGCCTGTCCAGCCAGTTCGGCGACAAGTTCTCCACCGACCTGGCCGCGCGCTACGAGCACTACCAGGACTTCGGCGGCGAGCTGACCGGCAAGCTGGCCGCGCGCTACGAGTTCGTGCCGGCGTTCGCGCTGCGCGGCGCGATCTCCAACAACTTCCATGCGCCGTCGCTGAGCCAGATCGGCTACGAGGCCACCTCCACCGGCTACGACGCATCCGGCCAGCTGCTGCAGGGCCGGCTGCTGTCGGTCAACAACCCGATCGCGCAGGCGTTGGGCGCGAAGGCGCTGAAGCCGGAGAAGTCGGTCAACTACAGCCTCGGCTTCACCAGCCGCATCGGTTCGCACTTCGACCTGTCGCTGGACCTGTTCCAGATCGACATCGACGACCGCATCGCGCTGTCGGAGGACATCAGTGGCGATGCATTGACCGCGTTCGTGGCGCAGAACTTCGGCGTCAGCGGCCTGCAGAGCGCCAGCTTCTTCGTCAACGCCGCCGACACCCGCACCCGCGGCGCCGAGCTGGTCAGCAACTGGCGCCAGGCACTGGGCAACGGCCAGCTGCAGCTGACCGGCACCTGGAGCTACGCCAAGACCGAACTGGAGAACGTGGTCGCCACTCCATCGCAACTGCTGGCGCTGAATCCCGATTACGTGCTGTTCGGCGTGGAGGAGAGCAACACCCTGACCGACGCCGCACCGCGCACCCGCGCCCAGTTCGCCGCGAACTGGAGCAACGACCGCTGGGCGCTGCAGACCCGCGTCAGCCGCTACGGCAGCGCCACCCGCGTGTTCGACTTCGGCGACGGCTTCGTGCCGCGGCAGACCTACGGCGCCGAGTGGCAGCTCGATGCCGAGGTCGAATACCGCATCACCCCGCAGTGGAGCGTGGCGCTGGGCGGGCAGAACCTCACCGACAACTACTCCGACCGCTCCAATACCGACATCTACTACTTCGGCAACCTGCCCTACGACGTGCTGTCGCCGATCGGCAGCAACGGCGCTTATTACTATGGGCGGGTGAGGTACACCTTCTGACGAAGGTGCGGGATTGGGATTTGGGATTGGGGATTCGTCACAGCGGGGCCGCGTGTGGCTTTTTGCCAATCCCGAATCCCCAATCCCGGCTCCACCCACTCCACCTCGCGCTAACGCCGCCTGCGCCACCATGAACGGATGGCTGACGCGCTCCCCCTCCGACCGCCGCCGCCGCGCCTTGACGATGCCTGCGCATTGTTCCTGGATGTGGACGGCACCCTCATCGCTTTCGCCGACCGTCCCGACGGCGTGCACCTGCTGCCGGAGGTGCGCGAGGCGATCGGCCGCATCAGCGACCGGCTGCACGGCGCGCTGGCGCTGGTCAGCGGACGGCCGCTGGCGCAGCTGGATGCATTGTTCGCACCCCTGCGCCTGCCGGCCGCCGGCCTGCACGGCCACGAGCTGCGCAGCGACATCAATGCGCGCGCGGCGATGCCCGCCGACACCTCGCAGTGGCTGCATGGCCTGCACCAGCGCGCCGCGCACCTGCGCCAGGCGCATCCGGGCGTGCTGATCGAAGACAAGGGCGCCAGCATGGCGCTGCACTGGCGCGCCGCGCCGGACGCCGGCGCGCAGGTGCTTGCCTTCGCCCAGGAACAGATCGGCGCGCTGCCCGGCTACCGCCTGCAGCCGGGCGACCACGTGGTCGAGTTCGTGCCCGAGGGCAGCGACAAGGGCCTGGCGGTGACCACGCTGCTGCAGCAGCCGCCGTTCCAGGGCCGGCGCCCGGTGTTCGTCGGCGACGACCTCACCGACGAGTTCGGTTTCCAGGCCGCCAACCGCGCCGGCGGCTGGAGCGTGCTGGTCGGCACGCGCGAGGACAGCGCGGCGACGTTCGCGCTGCCCGATACACACGGCGTACACGCATGGTTGCGCGACAACGCCGCATGAGCGCGGCGCCTGCGCCAGCGCGCGCCCGATTCGTCCCCGCCTTCCCTCCCGCCCTGCACAAGGACCCGCCCGCTCCATGAGTTCCCCCAACCTCGACCTCGGCGTGATCGGCAACGGCAGCTTCGGCGCGCTGGTCGACAAACAGGCCCGCGTGGTGTGGAGCTGCCTGCCGGCCTTCGACGGCGACCCGGCGTTCTGCGCGCTGCTGTCGCCGCGCGACCACCCCGGCGGCGATTTCAGCATCGAGCTGGAGGATTTCGTCGACAGCGAGCAGCACTACCTGGCCAACACCGCGATCCTGCGCACCGTGCTGCGCGACGCGCACGGCGGCGCGGTGGAGGTGATCGACTTCGCGCCGCGCTGGCGCAACCACGGCCGCTTCTACCGGCCGGTCAGCATCATCCGCCAAGTGCGGCCGCTGTCCGGCAACCCGCGCATCCGCGTGCTGGCGCGGCCGCTGGCCGACTGGGGCGCGCGCAAGCCGGAAAGCACCTGGGGCAGCAACCACGTGCGCTGGCTGTTGCCGGACTTCACCCTGCGCCTGACCACCGACGTGCCGGTGCGCTTCATCCGCGACGAACTGCCGTTCGTGCTCAACCATCCGGTCAACCTGATGCTCGGCGTGGACGAATCGCTGACCCGCTCGCTGACCGGCTACATCCAGGAAGCGCAGGAACGCACCGAGGAATACTGGCGCGAGTGGGTGCGCTACCTGTCGGTGCCGCTGGACTGGCAGGACGCGGTGATCCGCAGCGCGATCACGCTGAAGCTGTGCCAGTACGAGGACAGCGGCGCGATCATCGCGGCGATGACCACCTCCATCCCCGAAGCGCCGGACACGCCGCGCAACTGGGACTACCGCTACTGCTGGCTGCGCGACGCCGCCTTCGTGGTGCGCGCGCTGAACCGGCTCGGCGCCACCCGCACGATGGAGCAGTTCCTCGGCTACATCTTCAACATCGCCACCACCGACGGCAGCCTGCAGCCGCTGTACGGCATCGGCTTCGAGGCGGCGCTGGAGGAACACGAGGTCGAATCGCTGGCCGGCTACCGCGGCATGGGCCCGGTGCGGCGCGGCAACCTGGCCTGGATCCAGAAGCAGCACGACGTGTACGGCAGCGTGGTGCTGGCTTCCACCCAGCTGTTCTTCGACCTGCGCCTGAAGGACCCGGGCGACGCCGATACCTTCCTGCGCCTGGAACCGCTGGGCGAGCGCGCGTTCGCGCTGCACGACGTGCCCGACGCCGGGCTGTGGGAATTCCGCGGCCGCGCCGAGGTGCACACCTACACCAGCGCGATGTGCTGGGCCGCCTGCGACCGCCTGGCCAAGATCGCCGCGCGGCTGGGCATGGACGCGCGCGTGGCCTACTGGCGCGAGCGCGCCGACACCATCCACGCGCGGGTGCTGGCCGACGCCTGGAGCGCCGAGCGCGGCCACTTCACCGACACCTTCAACGGCCATCGCCTGGACGCCTCGCTGCTGTTGCTGGCCGACATCGGCTTCATCGCCCCGGACGATCCGCGCTTCGTCGCCACGGTCGAGGCGATCGGCCGCGACCTCAAGCACGGCGACGCGCTGTACCGCTACGTGGCGCCGGACGATTTCGGCGAGCCGGAAACCAGCTTCACCATCTGCACGTTCTGGTACATCGACGCGCTCGCCGCGATCGGGCGCAAGGACGAGGCGCGCGAACTGTTCGAGCGCATTCTCGCGCGCCGCAACCACCTGGGCCTGCTGTCGGAGGATCTGGCCTTCGACGGCGGCGAAGCCTGGGGCAATTTCCCGCAAACCTACTCGCACGTCGGCTTGATCATCGCCGCGATGCGATTGTCGCGCAGCTGGCAGGAGGCTTCATGAGCAGACTCGTAGTGGTATCCAACCGCGTGGCGTTGCCCGGCGAGAACCGCGCCGGCGGCCTGGCGGTGGGCTTGCTGGCCGCGCTGAAGGAACGCGGCGGGGTGTGGTTCGGCTGGAGCGGCAAGACCGTGCGCGGCGACAGCGGCGCGCTGCACGAGCAGACCCAGGGCGACATCCGCTTCGTCACCATGGACCTCAACCGCGCCGACCTGGACGCGTACTACAACGGCTTCGCCAACCGCACGCTGTGGCCGCTGCTGCACTTCCGCCTGGACCTGGTGGACTACGACCGCGCCACCCGCGAAGGCTACCGCCGGGTCAACGCGATGTTCGCCGAGAAGCTGGCGCCGCTGCTGCGCGAAGACGACACGGTGTGGATCCACGACTACCACCTGATCCCGCTGGCCTCGCTGCTGCGCGAGCGCGGCATCGGCTGCAAGATCGGTTTCTTCCTGCACGTGCCGTTCCCCTCGGCCGACCTGATCCAGGCCCTGCCCGACCACGCGCGGCTGTTCTCCGGCTTCTACGCCTACGACCTGGTCGGCTTCCAGACCCAGCGCGACGTGGACCGCTTCCAGGCCTACGTGCGCCTGTTCGGCGGCGGCAAGGTGATCCAGGACGGCGTGCTGGAAGCGCCCGGCGGGCGCCGCTTCCGCGCCGAGAAGTTCCCGATCGGCATCGATACCGAGCTGATCGCGCAGCAGGCGCGCGCGGCGGTGACCAAGCCGGCGGTGCGCGACCTGCGCAGCAGCCTGCGCGACCGCCAGCTGGCGATCGGCGTGGACCGGCTGGACTACTCCAAGGGCCTGCCCGAGCGTTTCCTCGGTTTCGAGCGCTACCTGGAGCGGCATCCGGACCAGCGCGGCAGCCTGACCTACCTGCAGATCGCGCCGGTCTCGCGCGGCGACGTCACCGAGTACAAGCAACTGCGCAACCAGCTCGAGCAGATCGCCGGGCACATCAACGGCGGCCACGCCGAGCCGGACTGGACCCCGCTGCGCTACGTCAACCGCAACTTCACCCACGCCACCCTGACCGGCTTCTACCGCGCCGCCCAGGTCGGCCTGGTGACGCCGCTGCGCGACGGCATGAACCTGGTCGCCAAGGAATACGTGGCCGCGCAGGACCCGGAGAATCCGGGCGTGCTGGTGCTGTCGCTGCTGGCCGGCGCCGCCGACGAACTGAAGGAGGCGCTGCTGGTCAATCCGCACGACCTGGACGGCGTCGCCGACGCCATCGCCACCGCCGCCTCGCTGCCCAAGGCCAAGCGCATCGAACGCTGGCAGACGATGATGGACCATCTGCGCAAGAACGACATCGGCGTGTGGCGGCAGCGCTACCTGCAGGCGCTGGAGGGCTGAGGCTTCGCTCTCCTTCTCCCGCAGGTGAGCAATCTGCGGGAGGCGGCGCCGGGAATCTGGCCATCGTTGCGGCGAGGTCGCCGGCGTGCCCGTTCCACGACGCCGTGCCACGCTGCGCCGCTCCTGCGAGGCCTTCGTGGAGCGCGCACGCATGAATCGACATGCCGCATGGTCGAGCGCGTCGCGACGAAAAATCGGGTGATGCCCCGGTTTCCACGCATGTCCGGGCACCACGTCTCCATTTCCGGGCTTCGCAAACCCTGCCCGCGGGACGCAAGGTTTCGTTTGCCGTCACGGTCAGCACACCGGCCGCGCTTAAAATTGGCGCACGCAGCGCGCCGTTGTCTGCACCCTGGGAGGGGTGGCGCGCTGTCCCGAAGTGCGCAGGACCACCGCCGATGCGGCCATGCCCTCGCCTGCTCCCCTCCACGATCCGCACGGCGCCGCAGCCGCTTTCCGCGACGCGCGCGGACCCTCGCCAGACCTTCCCCATCCCATGACCGATCATTCCCCCACACACGGACCCGGCCGCTGGCTGTTCGCCGCCTATGCCGTGGTCATCGCCCTGCTGGGCATCGCGCTCGCCTTCATGGGCGGGCAACTGGTCGCCGTCGGCGGCTCCTGGTACTACCTGCTGGCCGGCCTGGCGCTGGCCGTGTCCGGCGTGCTGCTGGCGCTCGGCCGCCGCGCCGGGCTGTGGCTGTTCGGCCTGACCCTGGCCGCGACCATCGCCTGGGCGCTGGCCGAAGTCGGCCTGGACGGCTGGGCGCTGATCCCGCGCCTGGCGATGATCTCGGTGCTGGGCCTGCTGCTGTTGCCGTTCTGGAAGGTGGCGCGCCGGCGCCTGGCGCCGCTGTCCGGCCTGGGCTACGCGCTGGTCGCCGGCGTGCTGCCGGTGCTCGGCGCGCTGCTGGTGTTCGGTCCGCTGCTGTTCCCGCGCACGATCGAGCTGGCCGACCCCGCGCTGGCCGCGCAGCGGCCGCAGGCCGCGTTCAGCCGCGCCGCCGTGCCCAGCCCCGACGGCAACGTCGCCGCCAACCACGATGCCGGCAACTGGACCGCCTATGCCGGCTCCAACCTGTCCAACCACTACAGCCCCGGCGCGCAGATCACCCCGGCCAACGTCAAGGACCTGAAGATCGCCTGGGAATTCCATACCGGCGACCTCAAGCCGGCTGGCTCCAAGCTCGGCTACGCGTTCCAGAACACCCCGCTGAAGGTCGGCGACCTGGTCTACATCTGCACGCCCACGCAGAAGGTGATCGCGGTCGAGGCCAGCACCGGCAAGGAACGCTGGCGCTTCGATCCCAAGACCGACCCCAAGGCGATGGCCGGCGTCGCCGCCACCACCTGCCGCGGCGTGTCCTATTTCGAGGCCACCACCCCGGTCGCCGAATGCGCCAAGCGCATCTTCTGGCCGATGGTCGACGGCCGCCTGGGCGCGCTCGACGCCGCCACCGGCAAGCTGTGCGAGAGCTTCGGCGACCACGGCTACGTCGATCTGAACAAGGACACCGGCAACACCAAGCCCGGCTTCGTCGGCCCGACCTCGCCGCCGGTGGTGATGCGCGGGGTGGTGATCCAGCCCACCGGCCAGGTCCGCGACGGCCAGGAACGCGACGCGCCGTCGGGCGTGGTGCGCGCCTTCGACGCGGTCAGCGGCCAGTTGCGCTGGGCCTGGGACCTGGGCAACCCGGCGATCGACGCCGCGCCGCCGGCCGGGCAGACCTATACCCGCTCGACCCCGAACGTGTGGTCGCTGATGGCCGCCGACGACGAACTGGGGCTGGTCTACCTGCCCACCGGCAATGCCTCCGGCGACTTCTTCGGCAAGGGCCGCACCCCGCAGGAAGAGGAATACACCGCCTCGCTGGTCGCGGTGGACGCGGCCACCGGCAAGGAGCGCTGGCACTTCCGCACGGTCAACCACGACCTGTGGGACTACGACATCGGCCCGCAGCCGAACCTGGTCGATTTCCCGGTGCCCGGCGGCGGCACGCGCCCGGCGGTGATCCAGGCGACCAAGTCCGGCCAGGTGTTCGTGCTCGACCGCGAGACCGGCAAGCCGATCATGCCGGTGCAGCAGCTGCCGGTGCCGCAGGGCACCGACCACGGCGACTGGACCGCCAAGACCCAGCCGGTTTCGCCGGGCATGCCCAACACCGTCGGCGCGCCGAGCAAGGACTACGAGACCATCGTCGAGTCCGACGCCTGGGGCATCACCCCGTTCGACCAGCTGGCCTGCCGCATCCAGTTCAAGCAGCTACGCTACGAAGGCATGTTCACCCCGCCCAGCCTCGGCGGCTCGCTGTCGTTCACCGGCAACCACGGCGGCATCAACTGGGGCGGCGTGTCGGTGGACCTGCAGCGCGGCATCATGGTGATGAACAGCAACCGCCTGCCGTACACCGAGAACGTGTACCCGCGGCAGAAGATGGAGCAACTGGGCGTGGTCTCGGTGTTCAACGGCAAGAGCAGGACGCCCGGCTACATGGCCCAGGAAGGCCTGGCCTACGGCGCGCGCAAGGAGCCGTGGATGTCGCCGCTGAACACCCCGTGCATCGCCCCGCCGTGGGGCTACATCTCCGGCGTGGACCTGCGCACCCAGCAGGTGATCTGGCGGCGTCCGCTGGGCACCGGCTACGACCAGGGCCCGATGGGCATCCCGTCGAAGATGAAGTTCGAGCTGGGCACGCCGAACAACAGCGGCTCGCTGGCCACCGCCGGCGGCGTCACCTTCATCGGCGCGGCGCTGGACAACTTCCTGCGCGGCTACGACACCCAGACCGGCGAGCTGCTGTGGGAAGTGCGGGTCCCGGCCGGCCCGCAGGCCGCGCCGCTGAGCTACACGGTCGACGGCAAGCAGTACATCGTCGCCGCGATCGGCGGCCACGACCGCATGGAGACCAAGCCCGGCGACAGCGTGATCGCCTGGACGCTGCCCGACGCCGCCACGGCGAAATAGGCGCCCCCGCCGCTGCCGTTCGACCCCACCGGCCGTCGCGAGACGGCCGGTTTCGTTTGGAGGAGGCTGTGGCCCGCCGGTCCGAGGGGCGCGTCCGCGTTGCCGCGTCCGGCAGCTGCGGCTGCGGCTGCGGCGGCCATCCGTGCCGGCGACGGTGCACCGGCCGAGAGCGCGGCATGCGCCGCCCGACATCGCAGCGCAGCATAAAAACCAGCGTATTCAGCTACCTGCCGTGCCCATTCAGGTCGAATCTTTCCGACGAGCGGCACCCGGCGCGGTCAAGCCGGCGAACCTGCCGGCCGATACTGGAAGACATTCACGATGAACCGCCGACGCGAATGGACTGCGCCGACGCTTCCCAGCCGGTAGCCGCCATGACCTTGCCAGACGCCTCAGCCCTTCCCTCGACCGGCGGCTCCCGTCCGCACCTGCGCCCGCTGCTGCTCGCCCTGGCCTATGCGCTGGGCCTGCTGGCGATGGCGCTGTACGCGCTGCACGTCGGCCGCCAGCTCGGGCCGGACGGACCGGCGCTGGCGCGCCTGGCGCCGGCGCTGGCGATCGCGGCGTTGATGGTGGCGGCGCTGTACTGGGCCGGCCTGCGGCTCGCGGCGCCGTCGCTGCAGCACGCGGTGCAAGCGGTGCAGGCGCTGGGCGAAGGCCGCTTCGAGCAGCGCCTGGCCTCCGCCGGCAATGGCGCGGACGCGGCGCTGCTGCGCGCGCTGCAGGCCGCGCAGGCGCGGCTGGCCGCGCGCCAGGCCGAGACCGAGGCCGAACTGCGCCGCGGCCGCTTCGTGATCCAGGCGCTGGACGACCTGGACACCATGGTGCGCATCGCCGACGACGACGGCCGCGTGCACTTCGCCAACCGCAAGCTGCTGCAGATGCTGCGCGCGATCGAGCCGGACGTGCAGAGCTTCCGCCCCGAGTTCCGCGCCGAAGGCTTCGTCGGCGGCAGCATCGGCGACATCTATCCGGACAGCCAGGCGGCGATCGACCGCATGCGCGCGCTGACCGGTTCCAAGCGCGTGCGCGCGCCGTTCTTCGGCCGCCAGATCGATTTCGTGTACAGCCCGATCACCGGCGCCGACGGCGTGCGCCTGGGCACCATCGCGCAGTGGGAGGACGTGACCGCGCAGGTCAACGCCGAGCAGGCGCTGACCACGGTGATCGAGGCCGCCGCGCACGGCGACTTCAGCCGCCGCATCGACACCGCGACGATGGACGGCGTGCTCAAGGCGCTGGCCGAAGGCGTCAACCGCATCTCCGATTCGGTGGAAAGCAACCTGGCGGCGCTGGCCAGCGCGCTGGCCGCGCTGGCCGAAGGCGACCTCACCCACCGCGTCGACGGCCAGGCGCAGGGCGTGTTCGCGCAGCTGCGCGAGGACACCAACCGCACCGTGGCCAAGCTGACCGAGATCATCGTCGGCATCCAGGGCGCGGTCGAGGCGATCCGCCGCGCCTCGATGGAAATCGCCGCCGGCAACACCGACCTGTCCGACCGCACCGAGCAGCAGGCGGCGAGCCTGGAGGAAACCGCCAGTTCGATGGAAGAACTGACCTCGGCGGTGAAGCAGAACGCCGACAACGCGCAGCAGGCCAACGGCCTGGTGCAGGGCACCGGCGAGATCGCCCAGTCCGGCGGCAAGGTGATGGACGAGGTGGTCGCCACGATGAGCGCGATCAGCAGTTCCTCGCGGCGCATCGGCGAAATCATCAGCGTCATCGACGGCATCGCCTTCCAGACCAACATCCTGGCGCTCAACGCCGCGGTGGAAGCGGCGCGCGCCGGCGAGCAGGGCCGCGGCTTCGCCGTGGTCGCCTCGGAAGTGCGCTCGCTGGCGCAACGCTCGGCGGACGCGGCCAAGGAGATCAAGGGCCTGATCGAGGACTCCACGCACAAGGTGACGCTGGGCTCGGGGCTGGTCAACCGCGCCGGCGCGACCATGCACGAGATCGTCGGCTCGGTGCAGCGCGTGACCGGGCTGATCGGCGAGATCAGCGCCGCCAGCGCCGAGCAGTCCAGCGGCATCGAGCAGGTCAACCGCACGGTGATGCAGCTGGACGAGGTGACCCAGCGCAACGCCGCGCTGGTCGAGGAAGCGACCGCCGCCGCACGCAGCATGGAAGAACAGGCCGGCAGCCTGGCCACCGCGGTGGCGGTGTTCCGCATCGACCGCGGCGCCGCCGCGCACGGCAGCAACGTCACCCCGCTGCTGCGCAGCGCCGGCTAGGCGAAGCGCCGCCGCGGTGGTCCGCGGCGTCGCAGGACATCGCGGCGCCTGAGCCCGGCGCCCGCACGCGGCCGCACCGCCGGCCGCGCTCACTCCAGAAAGCGCGAACGCTGCTCGGGATCGGGCAGGAAGCACTGCGTGGAGGTGCCGAACCAGCGGTAGCGGTTGCGCGCCAGCAGCCGGTAGCCGGCATCGCGCCAGCGCCGCGGCAGCAGGCGCAGCACGGCAACGCCGCGCCATGCGCCGCCAAGGCCGGCGATCACGCCGATCGCCGCGTCCGACTCGGTCCACGCGCGCTGCGGCGTCAGCAACAGGAACGACAGCGGATCGTCCGGGTCCAGCCCGTTGTCGCGCAGCAGCGCGCGGCCGCTGGCCGATTGCACCGACGCGTAGCGGTAGCGGCCGCGGCGGTCGAAGCGCAGCAGGAAGCGCACCCAGCGGCTGCACAGCAGGCACACTCCGTCGAACACGACGATCGCGCTGTCCGCGTCCAGCGCGGGCGCTGCCGGGCGCGGGCGCTCAGGCCGGCTCAAGCCAGCCCTCGTAGCGGATGAAAGGGCCGATCCACGGCAGCGCCACCTCGACCAGGAACGCGTAGCGGCCGTCGCGCTCGCTTTCGCGGCAATGCACGCCGGCCAGCCAGCGCCGCGGCAACGGCAGCACGCCGAACGCCCAGGCGCGCGCGGCGCTCCAGACGATGGCCGCGCCGTCCACGCGCAGCGCGAATTCGAACTCGACCGCGCCCAAGCGCTCGCGCAGCCGCCCGTCCTGCAGCCACAGCCGCGACGGCATCGCATGCGTGCCGAAGCGGCGCTGCCAGCGCTCGCCCTGCGCGTCGGCGCTGAAGACCACGTCGACCGGCGTGGCGGCGCTGGCCGGCGGCAACCGCGCCAGCCACGCGCACAGCGGCAGCAGCGGATGGCGGCCGCGGCGCACCTCGGCACGGCCATGGTAGCGCTGCCGCCGTGGCACCGAATGCAGCGTGCGCAGCGCCGGCGGCAACTGCGCGAAGCCGTCGCCGAGCAGCCGCGCGAACAGCGGCACGCTCAGTCCGCGATCCATGCCAGCGTCGCCATGCGCCCGCTGCGGCGGTCGCGGCGATAGGAATGGAAGCGGTGCGGATCGGAGATCGTGCACAGTCCGCCGCCGTGCACATGCGCCGGGTCCAGCCCGGCGGCGGCCAGGCGTTGCCGCGCCAGCGCATACAGATCCACCCGCCAGTGGCCGGGGCGGGTGGCGGCGAAGGCGCTGGCGGCGGCCGGGTCGTGGTCCAGGAACGCATCGCGCACGTTCGCGCCGATCTCGTACGCCTGCGGGCCGGCCGCCGGCCCCAGCCAGGCCTGCAGCTGCGCCGGCGGCGTGCGCAGCGCGGCGACGGTGGCCTCCAGCATGCCGCCGGCCAGGCCCTGCCAGCCGGCATGCGCGGCGCCGACCTCGCTGCCGTCGCGCGCGGCGAACACCACCGGCAGGCAGTCCGCGGTCAGGATCGCCAGCACCACGCCGGGCACGGCGGTGACCGCGGCGTCGGCGGTCGGCTCGGCGTCGATGCCGATGGCGGCGGGCGGCCGCTCCAGGCGCAGCACCTGCACCCCGTGCACCTGCCGCAACCAGTGCGGCGGCGACGGCAGTGCCAGGCGGGCGGCCAGTTCGTCGCGGTTGCGCTGCACCGTGGCCGGATCGTCGCCGTCGGCGGCGCTGCGGTTGCCCAGGTTGAAACGGTCGAACGGCGGCAACGAGGCGCCGGCACCGTGGCGCAGCGTGGTCAGCGCGCGCACCCGTGGCGGCGCCGGCCAGTCCGCGGCGAGGAAGAAGCCGGCGGCGTCAGCCATGGAGAGCTGCCCGCGGCACGGCGGCGGTCCCGATGCGGCGCTTCGCAATGCGGCCGGTGGTCGCCCGCAGCCGGCCGGCGGTCCCGGCCGCGTCCTGCACCACTGGGCACCGTGCAGCCCGCAGGCGCGCCGCCTGCGCGACTCCGCCACTGCCCCTGCCCGGCTTCACCGTGCCCGCCACGGCCATGCTCAGCGCCGCGCCTGTTCGGCGGCCAGCCGCGAATCCTCGCGCAGCGCCGCCAGCAGGCGCTGCAGGTCGGCCGGCACCGCGGCGGTGGCGCGCACCGGTTCGCCATGCACCGGATGCTTGAACTCCAGCGTCTCGGCATGCAGCGCCTGGCGCTTGAAGCCACGCAATTCGGCGATCAGGTCCTCGGTGGCGCCCTTGGGCAGCTTCAGCGGGCCGCCGTACAGCGGATCGCCGATGATCGGGTGCTTCAGGTGCGCCATGTGCACGCGGATCTGGTGGGTGCGCCCGGTCTCCAGGCGGCATTCCAGCGCGGTATGGGCGCGGAAGCGCTCGCGCAGCCGGTAGTGGGTGACCGCGTCGCGGCCGTCCTCGCGCACCGCCATGCGCAGGCGGTCGCGCGGATGGCGGTCGATCGGCGCATTGGCGGTGCCGCCGGAGACCAGCGGCCCGGCCACCACCGCCAGGTACTGGCGGTGCACGTCGCGCGCCGACAGCTGCGCCACCAGCGAGGTGTGCGCCGGCAGCGTGCGCGCCACCACCATCGCGCCGCTGGTGTCCTTGTCCAGGCGGTGCACGATGCCGGCGCGCGGCAGCGCCGCCAGCGACGGATCGCGGTACAGCAGGGCGTTGACCAGGGTGCCGCTGGCATTGCCGGCGCCCGGGTGCACGACCAGCCCGGCCGGCTTGTTCAGCACGATGACCTGGTCGTCCTCGTACAGCACTTCCAGCGGGATGTCCTCCGGCAGCGCGTGGGTCTGGGTCTCCAGCACCGCGTGCAGGCTGGCGATCTCGCCGCCGCGCAGGGCGTCGCGCGGCCGTGCCGGGGCGCCGTCCAGCAGCGCGTCGCCGGACTTGATCCACTCGGCCAGGCGCGAACGCGAGAATTCGGGAAACAGCTCGGCCAGCACCGCGTCGAAGCGGCGGCCGGCGGCATGGTCGGGCACGCGCGCCTGGCGCGGGCCGTCGGGGGCGGCGTCCTCGGGGGCGTCCGGGAGGGTATTGGGCATGAAAGGGCACGGCTACGTCGGAAAGGGAGGGTCGCGGCGGCCGTAGTCAGTCGCCGGACAGGCCACTAGGCTATCATCGCCCCTTCGTATTCCTGACGTGTCCTGCCCGAACCCATGATCCGACGCTCCGTCCCGCTCTCCGCGCACGTCCGTTTCATCGCCCTGATGCTGGTCATGGTCGTCGTGGCGACGGGTTGCCACCGCCAGAAGAACAAGAATCCCGAGGAAGGGATGCCGGTGGAGCAGCTCTACCAGAAGGCGCACTCGCAGATGGAGAGCGGCAACTGGGCCGGCGCCGAGAACAGCTTCAAGCGCCTGATCGCGCAGTACCCCTACGGCCAGTACACCGAGCAGGCGATGATCGAGACCGCCTACGCCCAGTACAAGGCGGGCAAGCACGACGACGCGGTGTCCAGCATCGACCGCTTCATCCGCACCTACCCGACCCACCGCAACATCGCCTACATGTACTACCTGCGCGGGCTGTCCAACGGCAACCGCGACACGGTGTTCCTGCGCCGGGTGTGGTCGCTGGACCCGAGCCGCCGCGACCTGTCCACGCCGCAGCAGGCCTACGCCGACTTCAACATCGTCGCCGAGCGCTACCCGAACAGCCGCTACGCCGCCGACGCGCGCCAGCGCATGATCGCGCTGCGCAACGTGTTCGCCCAGCAGGAACTGGACAACGCGCTGTACTACCTGCGCCGCGACGCCTGGGTCTCGGCCGCCGGCCGCGCCACCTACCTGCTGGAGACCTATCCGCAGAGCGCCTACCAGTACGACGCGGTGGCGGTGCTGGCCGAGGCCTACACCCATCTGGGCAACAAGCCGCTGGCCGACGACGCGCGCCGGGTGCTGGAACTCAACGAGCCCAAGCACCCGTGGCTGACCGGCCACTGGCCGAAGTACCCGTGGATGATCCGCAAGCTCAACCCGTTCGCCGGCGAGAAGTCCGCTTCCACCGGGCAGTCCAACTCGCAGATGGCCCGCTGAGCCAGACCGCCGGACGCAACCAGACAGGGGCCGCAAGGCCCCTTTTTCGTTGGCGGGCCGTGCGCCGCCCGGCGCCGGTGGCTGCTGCGACAGCGTCGCGCAGAGCGTGCCGACGCTGCGAACGTGGTCGCCGCGATCGATCTCTACGAACCGCTCGACCAGATCGACCTGCAGGGCGTGGAAGACCACGTCGGCTGACGTACGGCCTGGCGGGGCCGACGTCGATGCCGCACCTGTCGCTCGACCCGGCCGACGGAATCCGCCGGCCGCGCCGCGCCTTCGCGCCCCCCGACCGCGCGGCCCGGCTATGCTTGGACGCATGTTCGAACTGCACCAGGTCACCCGCCGCTACGGCGACACGCTCGCGCTGGACCGGGTCGATCTGGCCATCGCCCCCGGCCGCACCACCGCGCTGATCGGCCCCAGCGGCGCCGGCAAGTCCAGCGTGCTGCGCATGCTGCTCGGGCTGGAATGGCCGGACGCCGGCGAGGTCCGCTTCCAGGGCGAGCCGCTGCGCCGCGCCACGCTGCTGGCGCAGCGCCGCCGCATCGGCTACGTGATCCAGGAGGGCGGACTGTTCCCGCACCTGAGCGCGCGCGACAACGCCGCGCTGCTGGCGCGGACGCTGGGCTGGGCGCGGCCGCGGATCGATGCGCGGCTGCACGAACTGGCCGCGCTGTGCCGCCTGCCCGACACGCTGCTGGCGCGCTATCCGGCCGAGCTGTCCGGCGGCCAGCGCCAGCGCGTCGGCCTGATCCGCGCGCTGCTGCTGGATCCGCCGGTGCTGCTGCTGGACGAACCGCTGGGCGCGCTCGACCCGATCGTGCGCCACGAGCTGCAGACGCAGATGCGCGAGCTGTTCGCGCTGCTCGGCAAGACCGTGGTGCTGGTGACCCACGACGTCGCCGAGGCCGCCTACCTGGGCGACACGCTGGTGCTGATGCGCGGCGGGCGCATCGTGCAGCAGGGCAGCGCGCGCGCACTGCTGGACGCGCCGGCCGAGCCGTTCGTCGGCCAGTTCCTGCACGCGCAGCGCACGCTGGAGGATGCGCGGTGACGGCCTCGGTGCGGCGCCGCGCGGCGCCGCTGGTCGCGCTCGCGGCGTTGCTGGCCCTGTGCGCCGGCAGCGCAGCGGCGGCGCCGGCGAAAGTGGTGGTCGGCTCGAAGAACTTCACCGAGGCGGTGGTGCTCGGCGAGATCGCCGCCGGCGCCGGACGCCAGGCCGGCGTGGAGGTCGAACACCGGCGCCAGCTCGGCGGCACCCGCATCCTGTGGCGCGCGCTGGAGCAGGGCTCGATCGACGCCTATGCCGAGTACACCGGCACCCTGGCCGCGGAGCTGCTGCAACTGCCCGACGCCGACGATGCCGCGCTGCGCCGCGCTCTGGCCCGGCGCGGCCTGGCGATGAGCGCGCCGCTGGGCTTCGACAACACCTATGCGTTCGGCATGCGCCGGCAGCGCGCGCAAGCGCTGGGCATCGCGCGCATCTCCGACCTGGCCGCGCATCCGGCGCTGAAGCTCGGGCTCAGCAACGAGTTCGTCTCGCGCGCCGACGGCTGGCCCGGGGTGCGCGACGCCTACCGGCTGCCGCAGACGCCGACCGGGCTGGACCACGACCTGGCCTATCGCGCGCTGGACAGCGGCGCGATCGACCTCACCGACCTGTACAGCACCGACGCCGAGATCCCCGCGCACGACCTGCTGGTGCTGCAGGACGACCGCCGCTACTTCCCGCGCTACGCCGCGGTGTTCCTGTATCGCAGCGACCTGGCGCAGCGCGCGCCGCGGTTCGTGCAGGCGCTGGAAGGCCTGGGCGGGCGCATCGACGCGGCGACGATGCAACGGCTCAACGCCGAGGCGAAGCTGGACAAGCGCGCCGAAAGCGCGATCGCCGCGCAATGGCTGGGCATCGCCGCCCCGGCCCAGGACGGCCGGCTGGCGCGCCTGCTGCAGCGCACCCGCGAACACCTGGCGCTGGTCGGCCTGTCGCTGGGCCTGGCGCTGCTGGTGGCGCTGCCGCTGGGCATCCTCGCCGCCTACCGGCCGCGGCTCGGCCAGGTGGTGCTGTCGCTGACCGGGGTGCTGCAGACGCTGCCGTCGCTGGCGGTGTTCGTGTTCATGATCCCGCTGTTCGGCATCGGCGCCCAACCGGCGATCGCCGCGCTGTTCCTGTACAGCCTGCTGCCGATCGTGCGCAACACCCATGCCGGCCTGACCGGCATCGCCCGCGAACTGCGCGAGACCGCCGCGGCGATCGGCCTGCCGCCGGGCACGCGGCTGTGGCGGATCGAACTGCCGCTGGCCTTGCGCACCATCCTGGCCGGAATCAAGACCGCCGCGGTGATCAACGTCGGCACCGCGACCCTGGGCGCCTTGATCGGCGCCGGTGGCTACGGCCAGCCGATCCTCACCGGCATCCGCCTGGACGACATCGGCCTGATCCTGGAAGGCGCGGTGCCGGCGGCGTTGCTCGCACTGCTGGTGCAAGCGCTGTTCGAGGGCCTGGAACGCTGGCTGACTCCGCGCGGCCTGCGCCTGGCGGCACGGCGCTGAAGCCCGGACGCGCGGGCGCCGCTCACCCGGGCAACAGCGGAACGCATCGCATGCCCAGCCCTCGGTCACGCTCGTGGCGCTGGCCAGCGATCGGCTTCGGAACCCGTCGGGACTGAAGTCCCTCCCACAGTGCACCAGCAGGCACACCGCAAGCCTCCTGTAGGAGCGGCTTCAGCCGCGACGAATGGAGCAGCAGACCTTCCGGCCCAGTCACAGCCGGGAACTGAAAACCCCTCCTACAAGTCCCAGCAAGTTCGCCGCAAGCCTCCCTGGGGGAGCGACTTCAGTCGCGACGAACGCAGCGGCAAATCTCCCGGCGCCGGCGACGGTCGCGGCTGAAGCCGCTCCTACAGCGCACCCAGCAAACTCGCTCCAATCCTCTGTAGGAGCAGCTTCAGTCGCGACAAATGAAAAGCAGCAAACCTTCCGGCTCCGGCCACGGTCAGGGCTGAAGCCCTCCCAGAATGCATCCAGCAAGCGCGCCGAAACTGCCCTGTGGGAGCGACTTCAGTCGCGACGAACGCAGCGGCAAATCTCCCGGCGCCGGCGACGGTCGCGGCTGAAGCCGCTCCTACAGTGCGCCCAGCAAACTCTTCGCAAGCCCCTGTAGGAGCGGCTTCAGCCGCGACGAGCGAAGCGATAAACCTTCCAGGCACCAGCCACCAACTGGGCCGAAGCCTGCACCCGGAAGCATCTCGAACCCACGCTCACCCGCGCGCCACGGCCACCATCTCCCGCGCCAGCCCGCGCATCGCCTCCGGGCTCAGCTGCAGGTACGGCGCGATGCGCAATGCGCCGTGGCGGTGCGTGCAGATCACCTGTGTGCGCTGCAGCCACGGCAGCAAGGCCTGCATCGCCGGCAGCGGCGGGCGCAGCGCGTACAGATGCGGCGCGTGCCCGGGCGCGATCCAGTCGCCCGCGCCCTGCGCCTGCAGCTCATCCTCGAACGCCGTGCCGAGTTCGCCCAGCCGCGCCGCGATCCGCGCCGGTTCCCACTGCTGCAGCTGCCGCAGCGCCGCGGTGGCCATCGCCAGCCGCAGCGGGTCGGCGACGCCGCCGGCATCGAAGCGGCGCGCGCCGGCGCGGAACGGCGGCGCCGCCTCGGCCGGGAAATGCCAGTCGGCGCCCGGATCGCGGGTCTGCCAGTGATGCTCGATCGGCACGCCATGCGCGCGCCAGTGCGGCGCGGCCCACAGCCAGGCCAGCCCCATCGGCCCGAGCAGCCATTTGTGCCCGACCGCGACCACGAAGTCCGGCCGCCACGCCGCCAGTCGCGCCGGCAGCACGCCCAGGCTCTGGCTCAGGTCCAGCACCAGCGCCGCGCCGGCCGCATGCACGCGCGCGGCGATGCGGTCCAGGTCCAGCAACGTGCCGTCGCGCCAGTAGGCATGCGGCAGCGTCGCGATCCGCACCCGCGGCTGCGCGTCCAGCGCCGCCAGCACCGCCTCGGTCCAGTCCTGCTGCGGTCCGCGCTGCACCACCGCCAGCTGCGCGCCGGTCTCGGCGCAGCGCTGCTGCCACAGCAGCAGGTTCGATGGAAACTGGCCGTCCAGCAGCAGCACCGCCTCGCCGGCCGCCAGCGGCAATTGCCGCGCCGCGGTGGCCAGGCCGTAGGCGGCCGACGGCACCATCGCCAGGCCGTCGCCATCGCCCTCGAACAGGGTCGCCGCGGCCAGGCCGCGCAGCTGCTCGATCTGCTCCCGCCAGGCGTCGAAGGACAGCGTCCACGGCGCGACCGACGCGGCCAGCGCCGCCTGCCCGGCGGCGAGCGCGCTGGCCAGCCGCGGCCCCTTGCTGGCGGTGTCCAGATAGCGCACCCCATCGGGCAGGACGAAGGCCTGCGGCGCCGCGGCGAAATCGACCGGGACGGGCGGCGCTTCGGAGGCGAACGGGGAAGCGTTGGACGAAGCTGCTGGAGGCATGGGCAGTGAGGCCGGTTGGCGCGCTTGGGGATGCGGTGCCCCAGCGCATTGACAGGCCCTAGCGTAACGCGCCGTTCCACCACGCATGACGGCATGTTCACGGTCTTCCCCTAAGCTTGGCGGATGCAAGCGACCTCTCCGGCGGCATCCCCCTCGCCCGCGGCGTCCGCCGTGCCGCTGGCGGCGCGTTTCCGCCACGTGCGCCAGCGCACCGGCCAGCTCGCCGCGCCGTTGAGCGAGGAAGACGCGATGGTGCAGAGCATGGACGACGCCAGTCCTGCGAAATGGCACCTCGCCCACACCACCTGGTTCTTCGAGCGCTTCGTGCTGGCCGCCGACGCCGGCTACCGCGCGGTCGATCCGCAGTGGGACTACCTGTTCAACAGCTACTACCAGAGCGTGGGCCCGATGCATGCGCGGCCGCGCCGCGGCGTGCTGTCGCGTCCGTCGCTGGCGCAGGTGCTGGACTACCGCGCCGAGATCGAGACCCGGGTGCTGGCGCGGCTGCAGGCCGGGGACCTGTCGGCGCAGACGCTGCAGGTGCTGGAACTGGGCCTGCACCACGAGCAGCAGCACCAGGAGCTGCTGCTGACCGACATCAAGCACGCGTTCTGGAGCAATCCGCTGGCCCCGGCGTACCGCGACGATCTGGCCGCGACGCAGGCGCCGGCCACGGCGCTGCGCTGGATCCAGCGCGACGAGCAGCTGTGCGAGATCGGCGCCCCCGGCTGGCCGGCGCACGCGGACTTCGCCTACGACAACGAGTCGCCGCGGCACCGCGTGCTGGTGCCGGCGCATGCGCTGGCCAGCCGCCCGGTCAGCAATGCCGAGTACGCGCAGTTCATCGCCGACGGCGGCTACCGCAACGTCGCGCTGTGGCTCAGCGACGGCTGGGCGCGGCGCAGCGCCGAGGATTGGCAGCGGCCGCTGTACTGGCATGCCGACGGCGCGCGCGAATTCACCCTGGGCGGCTGGCGCGAGCGCGATCCGCATGCGCCGGTCTGCCACATCAGCCTGTTCGAGGCCGACGCCTACGCGCGCTGGGCGGGCGCGCGCCTGCCGACCGAAGCCGAGTGGGAACAGGCCGCCACCGGCGCGGCCATCGCCGGCAATTTCGCCGATGCCGATGCGCTGCACCCGCAGTCCGCCGCGCACGGCGAGGCCGGCCTGCAGCAGCTGTTCGGCGACGTCTGGGAATGGACCGGCAGCGCCTACCTGGCCTACCCCGGCTTCCGTCCCTGGTCGGGCGCGCTGGGCGAATACAACGGCAAGTTCATGAACGCGCAATGGGTGCTGCGCGGCGGCAGCTGCGCCACGCCGCACGACCACATCCGCGCCAGCTACCGCAACTTCTTTCCCTCCGATGCGCGGTGGCAATTCGCCGGCGTGCGCCTGGCCAAGGATCCCGTATGAACGCCGTGACCGCCCGTGCACTGACCGAAGCCGCGCTCACCGACCTGCACCCGCAGCCGGACGACATCGCCGCCGATGCGGTCGCCGGGCTGTCGCGCAGCCCCAAGCAGTTGCCGTCCAAGTATTTCTACGATGCCGAGGGCTCGCGCCTGTTCGAGGCGATCACTCGCCAGCCCGAGTACTACCTGACCCGCACCGAGCTGGACCTGCTGGAAGCGCGGATGCCGTCGATCGCGCAGGCGGTGGGCAGTGGCGCGCACGTGGTGGAACTGGGCAGCGGCAGCGGGCGCAAGACCGAACTGCTGCTGGACGGCCTGCGCGAGCCGGTGGCCTATACCCCGATCGAGATCTCGCGCGACATGCTGATGTCCAGCACCGCGCGCCTGGCCGAGCGCTTCCCGCGCATCCAGATGCTGCCGGTCTGCGCCGACTTCACCACGCCGGTGGCGCTGCCGGCGCCGCGGCGCAGCGCGCGCCGCACGCTGGTGTTCTTCCCCGGCTCCACGCTGGGCAACTTCACCCGCGAGGACGGCATCAAGCTGCTGGCGTCGATGCGCGCGACGATGCGCCAGGACGGTTGCGCGCTGATCGGCATCGACCTGGTCAAGGACGTGTCGGTGCTGGAAGCGGCCTACAACGACGCGGCCGGCGTCACCGCCGAGTTCACCGTGAACCTGCTGCGCCGGCTCAACCGCGAGATCGGCAGCGACTTCGCCCTGGACCAGTTCCGCCATCGCGCCGTGTACTCGCGCGAACGCCAGCGCATCGAGACCTTCCTGGTCAGCCAGCGCGCGCAGCAGGTCAACGTGGGCGGGCGCCGCTTCGACTTCGCCGCCGGCGAGGCAATGCAGGTCGAATACAGCCACAAGTACACCGACCAGAGCTTCGGCGAGATGGCCGCCGCGGCCGGCCTGCGGGTCAGCCACGGCTGGAATGCGCAGGACGATGCGTTCGGGTTGCGGTTGCTGCAGGCGGTGTGAGGCCTGGATTCGGGATTCGGCACAGCGTCCATGCTGCGGGCGGCCTCGGGCATCGGCCGCGGCGAACGAAGCGCAGAATGGACGCTGCCGAGGCTGAAGCTCTCTCTTCCCGCGTTGCATTGTCCGACCTGACGGCCCGCCCTGTGTAGGAGCGGTTTCAACCGCGACAGACACCGGCAAAACCCTTGGCGATTCTCCAGTGAAGCGCCGCGAGACCGCGGCGCGCCTGCCGGCTACGCCTGGTACCCGTTGGTGATCGGATAGCGCCGCTCGCGGCCGAACGCGCGGCGCGACACCTTCGGGCCCGGCGCGGCCTGGTGCCGCTTCCATTCGGTGATGCGCACCAGCCGCACCACGTGGTCGACCACCTCCGGCGCGTAGCCGGCGGCGACGATCTCGTCGCGCGACTGTTCCTGGTCGACATAGCGGTACAGGATGCCGTCGAGCACGTCGTAGGGCGGCAGCGAATCCTGGTCGGTCTGGTTGGCGCGCAGTTCCGCCGACGGCGGCCGCGCGATCACCGCCGGCGGGATCACCGGCGCGCCGCCGACCGTGTTGCGCCATTTCGCCAGGCCGAACACTTCGGTCTTGTACAGGTCCTTCAGCGGCGCATAGCCGCCGCACATGTCGCCGTAGATGGTGGCGTAGCCGACCGCGTACTCGCTCTTGTTGCCGGTGGTCAGCAGCAGCCCGCCGAACTTGTTGGCCAGCGCCATCAGGATCACGCCGCGGCTGCGCGACTGCAGGTTCTCCTCGGTGACGTCGGCCTGGGTACCCTCGAACAACGGGCCCAGCGCCTGCAGCAGGCCTTGGAACGCCGGCTCGATCTCCACCGTCTCCAGCTTCACGCCCAGCGCGCGGCACTGCTCGTCCGCCAGGTCGTTGGACAGGCCGGCGGTGTAGCGCGACGGCAGCCGCACCGCGGTGACGTTGTCCGCCCCGAGCGCGTCCACCGCCATCGCCAGCACCAGCGCCGAATCGATGCCGCCGGACAGGCCCAGCCACACCTTGGAAAACCGGTTCTTGCCGCAGTAGTCGCGCAGCCCGCGCACCACCGCGCGCCAGGCCAGCGCGTCCACGCTCTCGTCGCCGTCGTCGATCCAGCGCAACGGGGTGAACGCGCGCGTCTGCGTCGCGTAGTCCACCACGAGCCATTGGTCGGTGAACGCAGCCGCGGCCGGATGCACGCTGCCGTCGCCGTCGGCGACCACCGAGGCGCCGTCGAACACCAGCGCATCCTGGCCGCCGACGACGTTGAGATAGGCCAGCGCCACGCCGGTCTCGCGCACGCGCTCGGCCAGCAACGCATCGCGCTGCGCATGCTTGCCGCGCTCGAACGGCGAGGCGTTGGGCACCAGCACCAGCTCGGCGCCGTTGCGCGCGGTATCGGCCAGCGGCTCGGGGAACCACAGGTCCTCGCAGATCACCAGGCCGACCGGCGTGCCCTTGACCTCGAACACGCAGCTGCCGCCGTCCGGATCGACGTCGAAATAGCGGCGCTCGTCGAACACCGCGTAGTTGGGCAGCTCGCGCTTGCGGTAGGTGGTGTCGACGCGCCCGCCGCGCAGCACGCTGGCCGCGTTGTAGACCACGCTGCCGGCGCTCTGCGGCCAGCCGACCACCGCGACGATGCCGTGCACGCGCACCGCGATGCGCTGCACCGCCAGTTCGCAATCGGCGAGGAAGCCCGGACGCAGCAGCAGGTCCTCCGGCGGATAGCCGCTGACCGCCAGCTCCGGGAACAGCACGATGTCGGCGCCGTACTCGTCGCGCGCCTCCTCGATCATCGCGATGATGCGGTCGGTGTTCTGGGCCACGGCGCCGACCGGGAAATCGAACTGGGCCATGGCGATGCGAAGGGAAGAAGACATGGACGACCTTGCAGGAGCGGGAGGTGGAAGGCGTGCCGCGGCCGCGCGCATCCTCGGACGCGCCGACCGCGCGCCAGCGGCAGCGGCGCCGACGCAGCCGCGCGCCGGCAGGGCGCAGTGTAGCGCCGCGACCGCGCCGGGTCGTCCCTGCCACGCTGCGCCGCTCGCCCATTGGTGCGCTGCGGGGATTTGCGTCCCGGCAGTCTTCGACACTATCCGCCGACCAAACCCGCGTCGCGACTGAAGTCGCTCCCACAACGGCAGATGCGCCGAGAACTGCTGGATGCACTCTGCAAGCGGAACAGCAGTCCAGGTGAAATCCGGAACCGGCTGCCGGCCGGCCACGATCGCGGCCGAAGCTGTTCCCATGAAGGCGAACACGACGGGTACCGGATGCGTGCGTTGCGGGAGGAACTTCAGCCCTGGCGGTTTCCGGAGCCGGCCGCCGACCGATGCGGTCGCGGCTGAAGCCGCTCCTACAAAAGCGAGCATGCCGAATGCGGCTGGGTGCACTGTGGGAGGGACTTCAGTCCCGACGCTGGTCGCCGACCGGCCTCGCCCGGCGCCGATCACTTCAAGTGTTGCCGCGACCGCCGGTCTTCGCATGGCGCCACCGACGCCAGCGCCGCCACAGCGCCACCACTCCCGCACACAACGCCAGCGCAGCCGCCGCCAGCGTCGCCATCCGCGCGGCCACGCCGTGCTGGAACACTACCTCGCTGCCCTCGCCGTCGAGCGTGTATGCGACCACGTAGTCGCCCATCGTTCCCATGCCTTCGCGGCCGCCGGCGGCGAGCACCACGTACTGCTTGCCGCCCACCGCGTAGACCGACGGCGTGGCCTGGCCGCCGGCCGGCAGCTTGGCGTCCCACAGGGTCCTGCCGCTGGCGCTGTCGAGCGCGCGCAGGCGCGCGTCGGCCGCCGCGGCGATGAAGGTCAGGCCGCCGGCGGTGGTCACCGCGCCGCCGAGCAGCGGCGTGCCCACTTCCAGCGGCAGCCACGGCAGCTTTTCCTCCAGCGTGCCGAGCGGGCGCTCCCAGGCGACCGTGCGCGTGCGCAGGTCCACCGCCACCAGCCGTCCCCATGGCGGCTTGACGCAGGGGATGCCGCCGGACGAGGCCAGCATGCCGCGGCGCATGTAGTACGGCGTGCCTTCCATGTCGTTGAACTGCTGGTCGGGATGGCGCGCGTGGTCGGCCTCGCTGAACTGCGCGCGCGGGATCAGCGCCACCTGCATCGGCAGGTCCGACACCGGCATGATCGCCAACTGGCGCTGCGGGTCCACTGCGATGCCGCCCCAGTTCACCCCGCCGGCCCAGCCCGGCAACGCGATCGTGCCGCGCATGCTGGGCGGGGTGAACAGGCCGTCCGAGCGCAGCCCGGCGATCAGCGCCTCGCACTCGCGGCGCGCGGCCGGGGTCGGCCCCCAGGCATCGGCGACGGTCAGCGGCGTGTGCCGCGCCAGGCGCAGCGCCGGCTCGGGCATCGGCTGGGTCGGCGCGGCGCGCTCGCCGGGCACGTCCGTGGCCGGCACCGGCACTTCGCTGATCGGGAACACCGGGGTGCCGTCGCGGCGGTTGAAGGCGAACAGGAAACCGGTCTTGGTCGCCTGCAGCACCGCCTCGCGCGGACCCCGCGCGGTCTGCACCGTCGCCAGCACCGGCTGCGAGGCCAGGTCGTAGTCCCACAGGTCGTGATGCACCAGTTGCCGCGCCCATACCCGACGCCCGCTGTGCAGCTCCAGCGCCACCAGCGAATTCGCATCGCGGTTGTCGCCGAGCCGCTCGCCACCGTAGTAGTCGGGACTGGCCGACCCGGTCGGCACGTAGACCAGCCCCAGCGCCAGGTCCACCGCCAGCGGCGCCCAGGCATTGCCGCCACCGACCGTGGCCGCCTGCTCCGGCTGCCAACCGGCCGCGGCCGCGGCGGCGGCCGCGCGCGGCACCGGATCCCAGCGCCACAGCTCGCGGCCGCTGCGCACGTCGTAGCCGCGCACCACGCCCTGCTCCAGCGCGTGCCCGCGGTTGTCGCCGATCGAACTGCCGACCACCATCACGTCGCCGGCCACCACCGGCGGCGAGGTCACCGCATAGTTCGACCAGGCGTCGCTGGGCGTGTCGTGCACATCGACGCCGGCGTGCAGGTCGATCGTGCCGCCGCGGCCGAACCCGGCGCAGAGCCGGCCGTCGGCCGCGTCCAGCGCGATCAGCCGCGCGTCCAGGGTGCCGAACACGATCCGCTCGCGGCACGCGCCGTCCACGGCCCGCGCGTCGCGCCAGAAGCTCACCCCGCGCGAGGCCGGATCGCTGTAGTGCTTGCCGCGCGAAATCCTGGCGTCGAACGACCACAGTTCGCGGCCACTGGCCGCGTCCAGCGCGAAGGCGATGCCGGTGCCGGTGACCAGGTACATGCGCCCGTCCACCACCAGCGGGTTGGCCTCGAAGCGGCGCCGTTCCGGATCGGGCAGTCCGGCGCCGAGTTCGCCGGTCCGGAACGACCAGGCGATGCGCAGCCGCCCGACGTTGTCCGGGGTGATCTGGGCCAGCGGCGAATGCTGGCCGCCGCCGGGCGCGCCGGCATAACTGGACCAATCGCCCCCCGGTGCCGCCGCGCAGATCCCACCGACGCCCAACGCCAGTCCCACCCCACACACCGCCGTTCGCCATCCGCTGATCACTGTGCTGTCCCGTCGCATCCGAAGTGCCGAGCAGTATCGGCAACACCCACTCGCCCGCAGCGGTCGAGGGAGCGCCGTGGTCGTCCCGGTGACCAGTGGTGGCCCGGCAGGGACGAATGGAGGCGGAAAGACTGGACGCCCGATTCGCTGCGCGCCGGCAACCACGGTCCGACCATTGCTTGGCGGCCTGGGTCGAGACAGGAATGGCGGTGCCGTTGCTTCGTCCACGGCCAGGGTCGCGGCCAGGCCGGCCATGGGCCCATCGCACGCCATGGCGCGCCGGTCGGACGCTGGGCCACGATCACGCCATCCGGCCACCTTCAACGGGCAGAGGGCCGATCCAGTGCGGCGTCCAGCGCCGGCGCCAGTTGCAGAACATAGCTCGCGTTGAGGTGTTGCCCATCCCGATACAGCAGCACGCCGTTGCGCTCGGCGGAGCAGGTCTGCCCTGGGCAGACCGCATCCCCCAGATCGACCAGACGCACCGACGCATGGCCCGCGACAGCGGCCTGCAGCCGCGCGATGAGCGCGCTGGGCCGGACCTGCTGCAACGGTACGCTGCACTCCCGCGCCAAGTGCCCGTTCTGCCCGGAACGCGCCAGCGCGCACTGCGGGCCATCGAACGGCAAGAGCGGCGTCGGCGCGAGCAGGACGGTGCGCTGCGCAGCGCCCTCGATCCGCGTCAGGAACCGGCGCGTCCCGCGCTCCCAATCCGCCGGATCGAACGCATAGGCCGCCGAAGAACCCAGCACCAGCAACGTCGGCCGCCGCTCGTGCAGATACGCCACCACACGGTCCCGCCAACGCTCGCACTCCACGTAGCGTCGGTTGAGCCGCGGATAGACAAATGGATGATCGAGCATCGGGCACGACGATTTGGTCAGAACCACGAGGTTCCAGCCGCGCGCACGGGCAATGCTCTCCAGCGCGGTCGACCATTGCGCCGCGACGCTGTCGCCCGCCAGCACCACGGTCGGAGCTTCTTCGGACGTGGCACGGACCAGGGTGCAAGGAACGAGGCGGTCGGCATGGAACCACTCGTCGCAGCCGGGCTGCCGGTAGAGCGCCGGGGTGGTCAGGGTCGTCAGCAAGGCCTGGTTCCGCGTATCGGATCGCCCAGGAACGAAAGCCGCCTGCTCCCACGCCATCGCCGCATAGGCCAACACGGCCGATACCAGCAGGCCAGCCAGCACCCAGGTGGTTGCCCGGCCGCGCTCCATCGTGCGAACGCGCTGTTCGACCAGCCTCCAGCTGAGCCACGCGGGAACCAGCGACAGCGCCGCGGCCACCAGTCCGACCGATGGAGTGCGGCCCGCCAACGAGAAACCCAGGACCAGGACCGGCCAGTGCCAGAGATACCAGCTGTACGACAATCGGCCGAGGAATCGCAGCGGTTTCAGGTCCAGCCAGGCGTCCCGCCAGCCGTCCGGGCCGTTCAGCAGCAGCAACGCCGCGGCCAGCGTCGGCAACAGCGCCCACAGCCCCGGATACGAGATCCGATCCGGTGCCAGGCAGAGCGCCGCAACGACCAGCAGCAGGCAGCCGACGGCACGAGCGGCATGGACCCGCCGCAGCGAAAGACGCGCCTGGCCGGCGGAAAGCTGGACGCCCGCGCCCAACGCCAATTGCCAGAGGCGACACGGCATCTGGTAGTAGGCATGCAATGGCTCCAGCGCGGTGGCCGCCACCGTCAACCCGAACCCCAACGCCACCAGCGCCCAGACGAGCGTCGTCGCGCCGCGCCGGCGTCCGAACTTCCACGCAAGGCCGATGAGCGTGGGCCAGATCAGGTAGAACTGCTCCTCGGCGCTCAGCGACCAGGTATGCAGATAGAGATTGGCTTCGGCTCCCTGATCGAAATAGCCGGAATCGGCACCCGCGAAAAACATGTTCGATGCCCACAGCGCGGCCCAGCGCGCGGCTTCGGCCTGCGTGCCCCAACTGCTGCTGGGCAGCAACCAGAGCGCAAGCGCCGCCGTCGCCACAAGCATGACGCCGAATGCCGGAAGCAAGCGCCTGATGCGGCGCGCGTAGAACTGCCGGACATCGATGCTGCCGGTCGCCTGCAGTTCCTGCTGCAACAGGCCGGTGATGAGAAACCCGGAGATGACGAAGAAGACGTCCACGCCCACGTAGCCGCCGGGCAGAAACGGAAGCCTGGCGTGGGCCAGCACCACCATCAGCACCGCGACGCCGCGCAGACCTTCGATCTCGCTACGGAACCTCACCCCTGTCCGCCCCTGTTTGACTCCGGACATGAGAAGGCCCGCACGAGGGCGGGCCTTCTGACTGCACCATCCAGACTTCGAATTACTTCACCAGTGCCGCGATCGCCGCACCCAGGTCGCCCGGCGAGCGGACGGTCTTGACGCCGGCCGCTTCCATCGCCGCGAACTTGCCGGCGGCGGTGCCCGCGCCGCCCGAGGCGATCGCGCCGGCGTGGCCCATGCGCTTGCCCGGAGGGGCCGAGGCGCCGGCGATGAAGCCCACCACCGGCTTCTTGACGTGGGCCTTGATGTACTCGGCGCCGGCTTCCTCGGCGTCGCCGCCGATCTCGCCGACCATGATGATGCCCAGGGTCTGCGGGTCTTCGTTGAACAGCTTGAGGCAGTCGACGAAGTTCAGGCCGTTGATCGGGTCGCCGCCGATGCCGATGACGGTGGACTGGCCCAGGCCGGCCGCGGTGGTCTGCTTGACCGCTTCATAGGTCAGCGTGCCCGAGCGCGACACGATGCCGATCTTGCCCGGCATGTGGATGTGGCCCGGCATGATGCCGATCTTGCACTCGCCCGGGGTGATGACGCCGGGGCAGTTCGGACCGACCAGGGTCACGTCCGGGTGCGACTTCAGCACGTTCTTGACGCGCAGCATGTCCAGCACCGGGATGCCCTCGGTGATGCAGATGATGACCTTGATGCCGGCCGCGGCCGCTTCCAGGATCGCATCGGCCGCGAACGGCGGCGGCACGTAGATCACCGACGCGTCGGCGCCGGTGGCTTCGACCGCTTCGCGCACGGTGTTGAACACCGGCAGGTCGATGTGCTTGGTGCCGCCCTTGCCCGGGGTCACGCCGCCGACGACCTGGGTGCCGTACTCGACCATCTGGGTCGCGTGGAAAGTGCCCTGCTGGCCGGTGAAGCCCTGCACGATGACTTTCGTGTTCTTGTTGATCAAAACAGACATGAATTCTTCCTAGTCTCGTGGGTTCAGGCAGCGACGGCTGCGACGGCCTTCTTGGCGCCATCGTTGATGTCGTCGGCCGGGGTGATCGCCAGGCCGGATTCGGCCAGCAGCTTCTTGCCCGCCTCGACGTTGGTGCCTTCCAGACGCACCACCACCGGCACCTTGACGTCCACTTCCTTGACCGCGGCGATGATGCCCTCGGCGATCATGTCGCAGCGGACGATGCCGCCGAAGATGTTGACGAAGATCGCCTTGACCTTGTCCGAGGACAGGATCAGCTTGAACGCCTCGGTCACGCGCTCCTTGGTGGCGCCGCCGCCGACGTCCAGGAAGTTGGCCGGCGAACCGCCGTTGAGCGCGATCACGTCCATGGTGGCCATCGCCAGGCCGGCGCCGTTGACCATGCAGCCGATGTTGCCGTCCATGGTCACGTAGTTCAGGTCGTACTCGCTGGCGCGCACTTCGGCCTCGTCTTCCTGGGTCTTGTCGCGCATGGCGGCCAGATCCTTGTGGCGGAAGGTGGCGTTGTCGTCGGAGTTGACCTTGCCGTCGAGCGCGTACAGGTCGCCGCTGTCCAGGATCGCCAGCGGATTCAGTTCGACCAGCGCCAGGTCCTTTTCGTTGAACAGGGTGTACAGGCCGCCCATGATCTTGGCCAGCTGGTTGGCCTGCTTGGCGTTGAGGCCGAGCTTGAAGCCGATCTCGCGCGCCTGGTACGGCTGCAGGCCTTCGACGAAGTCGACGTTGAGGGTCTGGATCTTCTCCGGGGTCTCGGCCGCGACCTGCTCGATGTCCACGCCGCCTTCCGAAGAGGCGATGTAGGTGATCGACTGGGTGCCGCGATCGACCAGCACCGACAGGTACAGTTCCTTGGCGATCTCGCCGGCCTCGGTGACCAGCACCAGGCCGATCGGCAGGGCCACGCCAGCGGACTGGTAGGTCTCCATCGAGGTGCCGAGCATCTTGGCCGCAGCGGCCTTGACGTCGTCGGTGGTCTTGCAGAACTTCACGCCGCCGGCCTTGCCGCGGCCGCCCGCGTGGATCTGGGCCTTGACCATCCAGGGGCCATTGCCCAGGGCATTGGCCGCTTCGACGGCTTCTTCGGGCGTGGACGCGACGCGTCCGGCCGGGACCGGGATGCCGTAATCGGCAAACAGTTGTTTCGCCTGGTATTCGTGGAAATTCATGCGTCACCGTGGGAAGAGGAACGACCGTCCCGCAGCGATCCGGGCCTTTCATGGCGGCCGGAAGGGTACGGACGGGCCGCATATTGTCGCCGACCCTGGGCGGCGGCGCAAAAGCGCAGGTCCGGCCCTTCGGGGAAGCGAGCCCCGGACCGGCCCGCGCCCCGCCAACCCGCCCTCGGCGGGCGGTCGCCGCAGCCGCCACCACCGCCCCGACTGCCCCTGCCATCGCATTCCCCGGCGCGACGCCTATACTCGCGCCGTCCGTCGCCTGGCTGGAGTCCGGCTTGCCCACAAGCGCTTCGCTCATCGACCGCCTCGAGTCCATCCCCCGCCGCGAACTGTATTTCTTCGCGCTGTACCGGGTGCTGGTGGCCGGGCTGATCGCGGCCCTGGTGTTCAGCCCGTTGAGCGTGCTGATCGGCGAACCGCGGTTCCCGCAACTGGCGGTCGGGCTGGCCGGCGCCTACCTGGTGGTGGCGCTGGTGCTGCTGCTGTGGGGCCGCAACGAGCGCCACCTGACCCCGATCGTGTGCTGCAGCGCGACCGCGGACATCGCCGCGGCCACCCTGGCCGCGCACGCGCTGCCGGCCGCCAGCGCCGGCATCGCGATGATGCTGCTGTTCAACGTCGCCGCCGCGGCGATGCTGCTGCGGCTGCGCTACGGCTTCGGCGTCGCCCTGACCGCGGCGGCGGCGACCCTGCTGGAGTACCTGTGGACCTCGCTGGACGGCGGCGACAGCACCCGCAGCCTGGCCGAACTGGCGATGTTCGCCACCAGCTATCTGGCCGTGGCCTACATCTGCTACCAGATCGGGCAGCGCGCGCGCAGCAGCCAGTCGCTGGCCGAACAACGCGGCGCGGAAGTCGCCAATCTCTACGAAATCAACGAGTTGATCATCCGCCGCATGCGCACCGGGGTGCTGGTGGTGGACGCGCAGAACCGCGTCACCCTGGCCAACGAGGCGGCCTCGGCGCTGCTCGGCGACGCCGACGGCAACAGCGCCAGCGGCCGCCTGGACCTGCTCAGCGCCGCGCCCGAACTGGCCCGGCGCCTGCAGCGCTGGCGCAACGGCTGGAACCAGGAAGAGACGCCGCTGCAGCTGTCCCCGGACCAGCCGGAGGTGCAGCCGCGCTTCGCCCGGCTGCTGGTGGAAGGCGACCTGACCCTGGTGTTCCTGGACGATGCGACGGTGGTGTCGCGCCGCGCCGAGTCGCTGACCCTGTCGGCGCTGGGCCGCTTCTCGGCCAGCCTGGCGCACGAGATCCGCAACCCGCTGGCCGCCATCAACTACGCCTCGCAGTTGCTGGAGGAGTCGCCGGGGATCGGCGATGCCGACCGCCGCCTGCTGCAGATCATCCACATGCAGTGCCAGCGCACCAACGGCATCGTCGAGAGCGTGCTGGGGCTGGCGCGACGCGAGCGTTCCAATCCGGAGAACCTGGACCTGGGCGTGTTCGTGCGCCGCTTCGTGCTGGAATACCAGCAGACCATGTCGATCGAGACCGACAGCCTGGAGGCCATCGGCGCGCCGAAGCCGGTGCACGCGCTGGTCGATCCCAAGCACCTGCACCAGATCCTCAGCGCACTGGTGCACAACGCACTCAAGTATGGACGGGTGATGGAGGAGCCGGCGCGGGTGCGGCTGCGCGTGGCGGTGCAGGAGCGCAACGCGATCGTCGATGTGATGGACCGCGGCCCCGGCATCCCCGAGGCGGTGGCCGCGCAGCTGTTCCGGCCGTTCTTCACCACCTCCGAGCACGGCACCGGGCTGGGCCTGTACATCGCCCGCGAGCTGTGCCGGGCCAACCAGGCGCGGCTGGAGTACGTGCCGGTGCCGGCCGGCGGCGCCTGCTTCCGCGTGGTCCTGCCCGGCCCGCACACCATGCTCGCGAACTGAGCACCACCGCACCGCCCCCGCTGCCGCGTCGATAAATTGGCGCTTCCCCCCGGACCTGGGCTATCTTTTCCCCACATGAACGAAACCCGAAGCGCCCTTGTCGTCGATGACGAACGCGACATCCGCGAACTGCTGGTGCTGACCCTGGGCCGGATGGGGCTGCGCATCAGCACCGCCGCCAATCTCGCCGAAGCCCGCGAACTGCTGGCCAGCAACCCCTACGACCTGTGCATCACCGACATGCGCCTGCCCGACGGCAACGGCATCGAGCTGGTCAGCGAGATCGCCCGCCACTACCCGCGCACGCCGGTGGCGATGATCACCGCGTTCGGCAGCATGGACCTGGCGGTGGAAGCGCTGAAGGCCGGCGCCTTCGACTTCGTCAGCAAGCCGGTGGACATCCACGTGCTGCGCGGCCTGGTCAAGCATGCCCTGGAACTCAACAACGCCGAGCGCGCCGCGCCGCCGCCGGCGCCGCCGGAGCAGGCCAGCCGCCTGCTCGGCGCCTCGACCGCGATGGACGCGCTGCGCGCCACCATCGCCAAGGTCGCGCGCAGCCAGGCGCCGGTCTACATCCTCGGCGAGTCCGGGGTCGGCAAGGAACTGGTCGCGCGCACCATCCACGAGCAGGGCGCGCGCGCGGCCGGGCCGTTCGTGCCGGTCAATTGCGGCGCGATCCCGGCCGAACTGATGGAAAGCGAGTTCTTCGGCCACAAGAAGGGCAGCTTCACCGGCGCGCATGCCGACCAGGCCGGCCTGTTCCAGGCTGCGCACGGCGGCACCCTGTTCCTGGACGAAGTGGCCGAGCTGCCGCTGCCGATGCAGGTCAAGCTGCTGCGCGCGATCCAGGAGAAATCGGTGCGCCCGGTCGGCGCCGCCACCGAGGTCCCGACCGACGTGCGCATCCTGTCGGCCACCCACAAGGACCTGGCCGACCTGGTCGCCGACGGCCGCTTCCGCCACGACCTGTACTACCGCATCAACGTGATCGAACTGCGCGTGCCGCCGCTGCGCGAGCGCGGCGGCGACCTGCCGCAACTGGCCGCGGCGATCCTGGCGCGGCTGGCCAAGAGCCATGGCCGGATCACTCCGCTGCTGTCGCCCTCGGCGCTGGACGCCCTGAACCGCTACGCCTTCCCCGGCAACGTGCGCGAACTGGAGAACATCCTCGAACGCGCCCTGGCGATGGCCGAGGACGACCAGATCAGCGCCGCCGACCTGCACCTGCCGCAGCCCGGCAACAGCGCCCGCGCCGCGGCCGAAGCCGCCCCCGCGCTGCCGCCCGGCGTAGTCGACATCGACCCCACCTCCTCCGCCCTGCCCTCCTACATCGAGCAGCTCGAGCGCGCCGCGATCCAGAAGGCGCTGGAAGAGAACCGCTGGAACAAGACTCGCACCGCAGCGCAGTTGGGCATCACCTTCCGCGCGCTGCGCTACAAGCTCAAGAAGCTGGGGATGGAGTAGAAGCGCCGGGATTGGGGAGTTGGGATTGGGGATTCGTAGAGCAGCCACTCCCACTTTCCGAATCCGGCCAAACCAGAAGCCGGATCAAGGTGCGGCAGAAGCCGCCGCTCCGCTTTTGCGAATCCCCAATCCCGAATCCCGAATCCCGGCCCCATCAGTCCTTGGTGACGCGATTGATCTCGGCCAGGCTGGTGATGCCGTTGCGGGCCTTGAGCAGCGCCGACTGGCGCAGGTCCTTGACTCCGATCTTCTGCGCCGCCTCGGCGATCTCCATCGCATTGCCGCCCTGCAGCACGATCGCGGCGATCTCGTCGTTCATCGGCATCACCTGGTAGATGCCGGTGCGGCCCTTGTAGCCCTCGGTGCACTCGTCGCAGCCCACGGCCTCGTACAGTTGGATGCCGGCGGCGACCTCGGCCTCGGTGAAGCCTTCCTTCAACAGCGCGTTCTCCGGCATGGCCGGGGCCAGGCGCTTGCAGTTGTTGCACAGCCGCCGCGCCAGGCGCTGCGCGATCACCAGCGTCACCGAGCTGGTGATGTTGTACGGCGCGATGCCCATGTTCATCAGGCGCGCGATGGTCTGCGGCGCATCGTTGGTGTGCAGCGTGGACAGCACCATATGGCCGGTCTGCGCCGCCTTGATCGCGATCTCGGCGGTTTCCAGGTCGCGGATTTCGCCGACCATGATGATGTCCGGATCCTGGCGCAGGAACGAACGCAGCGCCGCGGCGAAGGTCATGCCGCGCTTGTTGTTCTGCTGCACCTGGTTCACGCCGGGCAGGCGGATTTCGACCGGATCCTCGGCGGTGGAGATGTTGCGGGTGTCGTCGTTGAGGATGCCCAGCGCGGTGTACAGCGACACCGTCTTGCCCGAACCGGTCGGGCCGGTCACCAGCACCATGCCGTAGGGCTTGTGGATCGCGTCCAGGAACAGCTTCTGCTGCTCCGGCTCGTAGCCCAGCTTGTCGATGCCCAGCTTGGCCGCGCTGCCATCGAGGATACGCAGCACGATCTTCTCGCCGAACAGCGTCGGCAGCGTGCTGACGCGGAAGTCGATCTGCTTGCTCTTGGACAGGTTGAGCTTGATGCGCCCGTCCTGCGGCACCCGCTTCTCGGCGATGTCCAGCTGCGACATCACCTTCAACCGCGCCGCGATGCGCTGGTTGAGCTTGACCGGCGCCTTGGCCACGCTCTTGAGCAGGCCGTCGATGCGCAGGCGCACCCGGTAGTCGTCCTCGTACGGTTCGAAATGGATGTCCGAGGCGCCGCGGCGGATCGCATCGACCAGCACCTTGTTCACGAACTTGACCACGGGCGTATCGTCGCCCTTGGCATCCACGCCGGTATCGCCGCCGCTGCCCATGTCCTCGTCGCCGGCCCCGACCTCGAGGTTGTCCATGCCCTCGTCGTCGCCGCCCAGGCTGTTCCCGATCGCATCGTTGCTCGCCTGCCACTGCTCCAGCGTGCGCCGGATCTGGTCCTCGTCGACCAGGATCGGCTCGACGGTCAGATTGGTATGGAACTTGATGTCGTCCAGCGCCCGGGTCTGGGTCGGGTTGCTGATGCCGACGAACAGGCGGTTGCCACGCTTGAACAGCGGCAGCACCTGGTGCTTCTGCAACAGCTCCTCGCTGACCAGCTTCATGGCGTTCTGGCTGGCGTCGAACACCGAGACATCCAGCAACGGCATCCCGAACTCCACCGCATTGGCGGCGGCCAGCTGCGCCGCGGTGACCAGCTTCTTCTCCGAGAACCATTGCGGCAGCGGGATCTTGGCTTCGGCGGCATGCGCCATCGCGGTCCGCGCGACCGCTTCTTCGACCGCGCCATCCTGAACCAGGCGGCGCGCGATACCGGTGATGCCAACCAGGTTGGCCGAGACAGCTGCGTTCATGGAAAAGCCCCCGTTCTTGCGGACCTAAGATACTGCAAATCCCGTGCAACCGCCCCGCTCAGCGGCGAGCAGCCGGGCGGCATGGCGGGGCGCGCCGAGTATCCGGCCGCGACTGGGATTACCATAGCGGATGGGGAACTAGGGGTCGACCTTTGGACAAGATCAGCATCATCCTACCAGCCAAGAACGAGGTGGCCGGCCTGTCGCGCACGCTGCCCCGGCTGCGTGAGGAAATGCCGGATGCCGAGATCATCGTGGTCGACGACGGCTCGACCGACGCGACCGCCCAGGTTGCGCGCGACCAGGGCGCCCGGGTCATCGGCAGCCCCTACTCGATGGGCAATGGCGCGGCGATCAAGCGCGGCGCGCGCGCCGCGAGCGGCGACATCCTCGTGTTCATGGACGCCGACGGACAGCACGACCCTGGCGACATCCAGAAGCTGCTGACCAAGCTTGGCCAAGGCTACGACATGGTGGTCGGCGCGCGCGACAGCAGCGGCCAGGCCAGCGTGCACCGCGGCCTCGCCAACCGCTTCTACAACTGGCTGGCGAGCCGCATGACCGGCTTCGAGGTGAAGGACCTCACCTCCGGCTTCCGTGCCGTGCGCGCGGACAGGTTCCGCGAGTTCCTGCACCTGCTCCCCAACGGCTTCAGCTACCCCACCACCAGCACCATGGCCTTCTTCCGCAGCGCCTACCCCGTGGCCTATGTGCCGATCCCGGTCGCCAGGCGCGTCGGCAACGGCAGCCATATCCGCCCGATGAAGGACGGCATCCGTTTCCTGCTGATCATCTTCAAGATCGCCACCCTGTACTCGCCGCTGAAGCTGTTCGTGCCGGTGTCAATGGCGTTCTTCGCCCTCGGGCTCGCCTACTACGGCTACACCTTCGCGACGATGCATCGTTTCACCAACATGAGCACGCTGCTGTTCAGCGCATCGGTGATCATCTTCCTGATCGGATTGATCTCGGAGCAGATCACCAACCTGACCTACCGGCGCGACGCCTGAGCGCGCGCGGGCGAGCAGCGACATGACCAAGCCAACGCTCTTGGTGCTGACGTCCACCTATCCCCGTTGGCGCGACGACCCAGAGCCTGGCTTCGTGCATGAACTGTCCAGACGCTTGACCGACCGGTTCCGCGTCGTGGTGATCTGTCCCCATGCCAGCGGCGCGCTAGAACGCGAACTGATGGATTCCGTCGAAATCCATCGTTACCGCTATGCGCCGCAGCGCTGGGAGACGCTGGTGAACGATGGGGGAATGGTCGCAAACGTGAGGCGCCATCCCTGGAAGGCACTACTGCTCCCAGGGTTTTTCCTCGGCCAACTGGTCGCCGGCTATCGGACGCTTCGCACGTGCCGGCCCGCCATCATCCACGCGCACTGGCTGATCCCGCAGGGGCTGGCAGCCACTGCGCTGACGATCGTGGCGCCGTCCCTGCCGTTTCTGGTCACCTCGCATGGTGCGGACCTGTTTGCGCTGAAGGCGTGGCCGTTCCGCGCGATCAAGCGCATGGTGATCCGGCGATCGGCGCGTCTCGCCGTTGTCAGCGAAGGCATGCTGGCGCAGGTGGCCGACCTGGGTACGGACATGTCCAAAGTGGTGGTGGAGCCGATGGGGACGGATCTTTCCGGCAGGTTCTTTCCCGACCCCGCAGTGCCCCGGTCGCGCACGGAAATACTGTTCGTCGGCAGGCTCGTGGAAAAAAAGGGCCTACGGTTCCTGATCGCTGCAATGCACGCGATCCGGGCCGCCGTCCCCGGTGCCACGTTGACAGTTGCCGGATTCGGGCCCGAACTGGAGATGCGCAAGGAACAGGTCCGCAACCTGGGATTGCAGGACACCATTCGCTTCCTTGGCGCAGTCCCCCAGTCGGAGCTTCCCTCCCTCTACCGCCGCGCCGCCTTGTTCGTCGCCCCGTTTGTCGAGGCAAAAAGCGGCGATCAAGATGGCCTTGGACTCGTGCTGATAGAAGCGCTGGGCTGCGGCTGCCCAGTGGTCGTATCGGACATCCCTGCAGTGCGGCGCTTGGCCGAAACGTGTAGCGGGCTACGTACGGTGATACCGGGCAACACGGAAGCGCTCGCCGAGGCGATTACCCGCATGATGCTCTCGCCGCGCCCCGCCGATCCAGCCGACGTACGTCGCTTTGACTGGGACAGCCGCGCTGGCGCATATGCCAAGTTGCTAGGTGGCTTGGCCGAAAAGCGCAAAGACGCATCGATGGCATGAGCAAAAGCACTCGATTGCCAAAACTCGGCTGGCTGGCGAGAAACACGATTGGCACGACGCTCTGGCATGCCTCGCGCGTCGGCAGCCAACTCGTGTGGGTATTGCTGCTCGCGCGCGTTCTCGGAGCATCCGGATACGGCAGCTACTCCGGCATCGCGGGGCTTGCCGTCGCACTGGGAGGCTTTGCCGGCTTCGGCCTGGGCCTGCGCATGTACCAGGACACAGCGCGTGATCCAACCTTGTTTGCAACCAGATGGCATCAGGCAAGCCGTGCGCTGGTGTGGAGCACCCCCGCCCTTCTGCTTTTGTACGTCGTGCTGGCAAGCCTCATGTTCGAGCATCCGCAAACATGGATGCTACTGGGTGTTGGCCTATCGGAAATCCTGTTCGCACCGATCATCGCGCAGGTTGCCGCTGCGTACGCCGCACATGCGAAAGTCTTGCAAGCCGCGGCGATACCGGTGGCCGGCTCCGTGGCAAGAGTCGTTGCGGTCGTTGCCTTCTTGCTTTTCGAATCTGGTCAAGGGCTCGCTCTTTATGTGTGGCTGCATGTGGCCGCAATGGCGGTTTGCGCATTGTTATTGCGGCGCGCTTGCATGAATCGCCTGCTGAAAAGCGCTCCAAACTCCAACCTGGCTTGGAGCGATTTGAGGGAGGGGGCCGGGCTTTCCGGCATATGGGCAAGCACAATCGCGTGGAACTCCATGGACAAAACCTTTGCATTGCGATGGGGTGGCGATAGCGTGGCCGGCAACTTCACCGCAGCGCAGCGATTCACCGGCTTGGCAACGTTGCCAATCGAAGGCCTGATCGGAACCGCGTTGCCAAGGATGTTCAGGCACGGAGCCGGAATGAACGAGCACCCATCCATGATGCGAGCCCTGTTTGCCACCACGCTAGGCTACGGGATGATTGCAGGGTTAGCCCTTTACTTCGTTTCTGACGCCATCGTTGCATTGCTCGGGAGCCAATTCGAGTCTGCGACGCCGGTCGTGAAACTACTCGCGTGGTGCGCGCCCGTCAGTTGCATGCGAATCCTGCTAGCGCATTGGCTGCTCGCGCGGGGGGACGTTCGTGCCAGGGTGTTGCTGGAAACCATGGGACTTTTCGTACTGGCATGCACCATGTTCGTCCTGACACCCGAGCGCGGAGCGATAGGCTCCGCTTGGGCCTTGATCGCCGGAGAGTGCACACTGATGCTGCTATTTTCGGCTAGGCTGCTTACTTACCGGACGACCGCGTCCCAGCCGCCGAGCGCGCACCGATCCCCACGATGACGCGCTCATAGGCATCGACGGAACTTCGCTCGGAGAAATTGGCGGCTCGTCGCTTCAGCGCATCGGGGTCGACCCACAACCGACCATCGATGACGGCGATCAACGCTTCCGCCAATGCCTCGCTGTCACCACACGGCACCAACTGCCCATAGCGGCCATCCTCAAGTATTTCGCGCGGCCCATGACGACAATCCGTCGAAACGACCTGAGTGCCGCACGCCATAGCCTCCACAAGAACGTTTCCAAAGCCCTCGTAGTCGGAACACAAGACCAGAACGCTCGACTGGTAGATATACGGCAAGGGATCAACAACATAACCGATCGACTGACATCTGCTGCCTAGACCAGCTCGCATTGCAAGTTCCGACACTGCTCCCTCCTGGTCTCCCGCGCCCACCAGCAACAACCTCGCCCTTCTCGTAATGAGGATGCGAGCGAATGCCCGAAGAAGAACATCCAGGCGCTTTTCTGGAGAAAAGCGGCCAACGAAAATGATGGTGGGAACATCCCTGTCCGGCCACGGCCACTGCAAAGGCGCCTTGGCTCGTTGCTCCCAATCCGCGGTGACCACAGGGTTGTAAGCCACAAGCACCCTGCTCGGCAGCAACTTCAGTTCAGACTGCATGTCGCTCGCAACCGCTTCAGAGACGGCAATACATCTGTCCGCATGCGGAAACAACATCCGCATGGCGATCCTGAGCAGCTCAAGCTTCAAGCGCCGCCCCCCCATGGACCTGACCCGCGGCCCAGACAAAGATTGGTGCTGAGTCACCACTACATGGCTCGACCAACGCAAGAAAAATTTAAAAATGAGTACGAGGCAAGCAACATCATTTGAGGTGGTGACTACGACCCTGGGCCGTTCACGCCGCCATGCCCGCCAAAGACCCAAGGGGAACTCCCACGGACCGCGCGGAGCAATCTCCTGAAATGGGATGTCGCCAGCCAGCACGGCACTTTGCGCAGAAGACAACTTTCCGGCAATTAGCTTGACATCGTATCCGCGAGCACGCAGCCCATTGGCCAACGAAACCTGCACTCGCTCCAAGCCACCTCGATCCAAGCGACTTAACAAGAACCAGACGCTGGCGGACGAGGGCGCCGTCATTCCGAAACAACAACACTGCACAAGACATTTTGATATGGAGCAAGCGAATGGCGGTCGATCGTCCGCAGCGCGCCATTTGACTCGATGGCCTTGAATCCATATCCAAACTTGGCCAAGTAGTCGAGTATCTCTTCCTGATGGTAGCCCGCCTTCAGTGACGATTCGCGCTGAACCTCTACGATCAACATGGGTTTGTGCTTCTCCAGCAAGATCGCAGCGCCCTGCAGGCAGGGTAGTTCCGCACCCTCAATATCGATTTTGACCACGTCGACCGACGGCAACTGGGCTCCCTCCACATAAGCATCTAATGTCGAGATTTCGATTTCCTGCAATTCCCGATCATGCGCGCGACTTCCAAAAAGGCTCCCCAGCCCGTGATGCTCATCACCGGCGTCCCCCTGCCCGCAGGAAGAAAAAATTGGCGCGAAGCCGGACTGACTGGAAAGCCCCTTGCGCACTACGGTCACATTGCGCAACGCATTGCGGGAGACGTGATCGCACAGGCGGTCGGCCAGGGCATCGACCGGCTCGAACGAAACGACCCTTCCGGACTGTCCGACCCGCTTTGCCGCCACAAGCGTGATCTCTCCAATATTGGCGCCCACATCGATGAAGACCATACCCGGCTTAAGCAACCAGTCGAGTGTCGCCACGATGCCTTGGCTGTAATAGCCCATCCAGAAAATACGTCGTTGCATATGTTCTGTCAGCGAGAGATCCATGGACATGGTCCCATCGAAGTCGTCGACGCTGACTATGGCGCGATGATGGCGAAAAGCTCTCCTCATGATCGATTGAGGCACAACGAATCGCCCATCGAGTGAAAGCGCCTTCGCGAAAGCGCGCAAACGGAGGAGCGCGATGGAGTTCATGTTCGTGCCTTCAGTCAATGCATTATTTACAAGGTGTGACACACCACCTACAACAGACCGCTCCCATCATGGCGCCATGCTATCCAGGACGCTTGCACGATGCCTCGGACCATTGCTCGCCCCCTCTCTTGCCAAACAGCAGAGAAGCATTGTCCAGCTCTCGCTGCATCGCGTATCGCCTCTTCGCCGAGCGCATGCGACGATCAAGCGCCCATCTTCGCTCTCGCCCGACCGAGTTGGACTGAAGCGCCACTTGGGTGCGGACGTCGTTGTTCTTGGCGTATGCCAAGCGCACGCTATCAGCGCCCCCCCATTGCCGCTAATCTACGCCGTGTGGAGCGAGTCCACCAGAGGGCAGGCCTGGCTCGCCATTAGCTGTCCAGAGCATTGAGAACTCCTAGTGAAGACACTGGTACTGTGCAAGCGGCAATACACGGGCAAGGATCTCATCGACGACCGCTTCGGACGTTTGCATGAGCTCCCTCGCGAGCTATCCAGGCTGGGTCACTCGGTAAGGGTATGTGCCCTCAGCTATCGAAATCGCGGAGAGAACGCCATCGAGCAAACTGACGAGCTCGGTGTGCAGTGGCACTCGATCAATGCATTTCCCGATGGACTTTATCGCTACTCTCGCTGGCTCGACCAAGTGACTGCAGACTGGCGACCCAACGTGGTGTGGGCAAGCTCAGACATGATCCAAGCGCTTCTGGCAATGCGCTGGACGTCAACCAAAGGCATCCCCTGCCTCATAGATCTTTACGACAACTATGAAGCGTTCGGCCTTTCAAAAATACCGGGACTGGCTCGTGCGTTCCGCTCCGCCTGTCAAAAAGCGAATGGCCTCACGGTCGTAAGCGAAGCTTTGGCCGGCTACATTTCCAGCGAGTACCACACATCCGCCCCCATACATATCGTGGTAAATGGTGTGCAGGAAGGGATTTTCCATCCAATGCGCAAAACCGAAGCCCGGTCTGCGCTCTCCTTGCCTGCTGATGCCCGTATCATCGGCAGTGCCGGCTCACTGACCGCCGACCGTGGAATAGAGGATATGTTTGAAGCCTTCCTTCAACTTTCGCGCACGGACGAAAACATCTACCTGGCGCACGCTGGCCCTACCGACAACGTTGCGCGACGTTATCGCCATGAAAGGATATTTGACCTCGGCGTTTTGGACCAGATAAAGGTTCCCGGATTTTTAGCATCTTTGGACGTCGGCATTGTATGCAACAGAGACTCTGCATTCGGTCGCTATTGCTTCCCGCTCAAACTGCATGAAATGCTGGCGATGCGAATCCCCATAGTTGCAGCAGCGTTGGGCGATACACCCAAGACGCTTCGGAACGACAGCAGATACCTCTATCCACCTGGCGACAAAAAGTCGCTGGCAAGCCGGATCTCTAACCTTCTTGAAAGCCCGTCGTTACCGGACACGCAGGCCTCCACGTGGAGGGAATGCGCATTGAAGCTCGATTCCAGCCTCAGGAAAGCGTCCGGAAGCCGAAGCAGACAAATTCACTAGAGTGCCGAACATAGCTGAAGCAGTCACAGCTGCAATACATGACCATCCGGCTCATACCAAATTTTGAGCGAAAGATCTGTCAATCAAGGAAGTTTTATCGAATCAGCCAGTGACCGATCGCCCTCCGCTCTTAGCTGAAGCACTATCTTCGCCACCAAGGCAGCCCGCTCGGACCGCTTTGTCAATGCGATGGCGGCACGATACTCATGAAGCGCAACAGTGTCGTCGTGCAGATTCTTTCTGGCGAAATCCGCATAATAAATGTGAACATCCCTAATATCCGGGCGCCTATCGATAATGATGCCAGATAATTCACGGAGCCGCTCATCCGGAATATTCAAACCGGACATACGCTCCCCCATTAACGTGTAATACGCACTCAACTCCTGGGAGCCGATCGCGCGCGTTCTGAATTTGGCGAACAGCCTTTCCCACAACTGAGGATCAACCAGCTGGCCGGTCTTGTAGTTCACTAAAATAATGGCTTGCAGCGGTAGCGGCGAGGAAAGCGGAAGCTCGGCTGCATGGCTCAGCGAAGCCATCCCAAGCGCGAACGGCACGGACGCCGGATCGGCCCCAGAACGTTCAATGAAGAGAATGCCCATCTCATAGGAAGCACGCGGCGAATCAGGCGCATCATGCACGGCGCTGCTGGCAAGCACCAGCGGATTCCCCCAGACCAAACTACGGAATACTGTGGTGGTAGCCAAGCAGAGCAGAATGCCACTGGCAAAAAAAACAACGATTCGCGACGGCAATTTCTGCGCGCACCTCAACCCGATATCCACCAGGACCAGCACCACCCCCAAAAGCGCCAGATAGTTTCGGTGCTCGAACGCGTGTTCGAGTGGAATCACGCCGCTCGTCAAGGCATGTGCCGCAAAGAAGAAGTAGATACCCAACGACGACAATGGCGCGCTTTTCCGGAACAGGACAGCCGCAATGGCGAGCGCGACCAGCGACACCCCTCCCCAGAAGGTTGAGATAGGTGAAAACAGCGAGGTCGACTGATATAGCCCATCGTAATAAAAAATCAAATTTGACGGCGCCGGCCAAGCGATTTGCGTCAGGTACATCGGCAACACCCGAAGCTGCGTGTACAGTCGCTCCACCATGGTGAAATTTCGAGAAACGTATGCTGCGCCAGCATCGGGAACCAGCCAGAAAGCGTAGACTCCCGCCGTCACCAACAATCCCGCGCCATATAACCAGGCCAATATCCGGTGATTCCCGATCCTGGCTCCGGCGAACCGGAATACCGTCAACTCCATTCCGAATGAAAGCAGCGGCACCAATGCCGCAGTTTCCTTGCAGGTCAAGCCAAACGCAGCCACAACGGCGCTGACCGATACGAGCCGCCAGCCGCCATGCCGGCCTTCGATCTGCCGCATGCGTCCACGACAATAGAGGATCAGGGAAACAAAGATGCAGCTTGCAGCCATGAGCTCCATGCGTTGAACGACATAAAGCACTGCAGAGACCTGTATGGGATGAACACCCCACAAAGCCGCACCGAGCAATGCAGCAGCCCCGATGGAATTTTCACTGGCGGAAATCCACAACAGCGACAGGATAAGCCGCAGCAAATAGGCTACCAATAAGATATTGGCGACGTGCAGCAGGAGATTTCCGATCTTGAAGCCGATGGGATTCAGCCCATCCAGCCAATAATTGAAGGCAAAGCTCAAGGTCGCAAATGGACGCCCAATGGAACCCTCGTAAGCATGCAACGCATCACGGAAAGTACTTACTGTCCATTGCGTCACATGAATCTTTTGGTTGAAGACGATGTTGGTGAAGTCGTCGAACAAAAACCCGCCCGAGACACCTGGCGCCATTACCAGCGCACAGATCGTCGCGACCAGCAACGCCATCAACACAAAACGGCGATGCACCATTAGTGAACTTCACCTTTAAAACAACGGATTGCTCCAACAACCGAGCTTCGCTCACCGATCACGAGGCGATACATCCATTTGGCCGTATGACTGCAGCAACGCTGCTACGGCATTGCCAACCACCGTTGGCTCCGCGCTCAAGACTGATCGTCTCGCCTTGCGCGCCCGGTGCCCCACTGATGGTGCAGCTTATGGCAACGTTACTGCCACTGCCTGTTGGCGGAGCCACGGAGATGGAACTACATCGCACCGTCGATAATTGGAGACCGAGAGCGGCATTGGTGAACTCTGCGTCAGAAGCGCCCACGCTGCTGAGCTGCTCGTATGCGACTTTTCCGATACTTATTTCTTCCAGCGCAGACGCTGCCTGGGTCTTGGCGACATACCCTTGATAGATGGGAAAGGCGATCGCCGCAAGGACCGCGATGATCGCCACCACGATCATCAGCTCGATAAGGGAGAAGCCACGATTGGCTTGCATGTCAGCACGGCTTGTGGTGTAGGTAATTGAGTAATGTTCAGCAACATGCATGCCAAAAAGAACCCCGCATGAGCGGGGTTCCATGAACCAGTTACAGCGCGCGCTGATCAGCTGCAGCCAGCCGGCTTGTACTTGGCATCCAGCGCGCCGCCGCTGCAACTCCAGGTGCCGCCAGTGGTGCTGCGGGTCAGGGTGATGACCTTGCCTGCGATCTTGTTCGCATTGCCCTTGAGGGTGCAGGTGATCGAGTTAGCGGTGATGGCGATCGTGCAGCGGGCGGTGTTCGTGCTGAGACCAATGGCATCGGGCTGACTGAACGTGCTGCCCTCGTTCTTCAGCACTTCGAACTGCGTCTTGCCGGGGGTGATCTCGGCCAGGCCGGCAGTCGCCTGCGACTTGGCGACATAGTCCTGGTACATCGGCAGCGCAATGGCGGCCAGAATGGCGATGATCGCGACGACGATCATCAGTTCGATCAGGGTAAAGCCCTGCTGCTTCTTCATGGTGAATCCCCTAGAGATGGTGTGTAAGTTGGCAGACACTCGGCCCGCGGAGCTTGCTACCCCTCGAGCGCCGCGCGGCGGAGCGCCACGTGCGGGTGATACAAGCAGGCCGCGTGCCAACTTCCCCACGCGACCCTATGCTCCCCAGCCGCCATGATGCCCCATTGAATGCCGCCCAGCATGGGCAAAGAAAGGAATTGCGACGGGCTTTCCCCTCTGCCAGGATAGGTCACAAAGTGACGCAAAACGTCACCCCACTGAAACCTTGGCTGCCCTGTGGCTCGAGGCCAGTCTTGACCATTGACCGCTGGTGCCAGACGCCACGGAAACCGATACCATGCCGAGCATGTCCGCCTGGGGATGGCTGGACGGGGAGCACACCTGATGTCCGCAACTCGTAGCGCAGTACCCAAAGAGCCTGTCGCGCGCAACACCAGCCAGCAGCTGCCGTTCGTCTGGGAAGGGACGGACAAGCGCGGCGTCAAGATGAAGGGCGAGCAGACCGCCAAGAATGCCAACCTGTTGCGTGCGGAGCTGCGCCGCCAGGGCATTACGCCGTCGGTGGTCAAGCCCAAGCCCAAGCCGCTGTTCGGCGCCGCCGGCAGCAAGATCAGCCCCAAGGACATCGCCTTCTTCAGCCGCCAGATGGCGACCATGATGAAATCGGGCGTCCCCATCGTCGGGTCGCTGGAGATCATCGCCAGCGGGCACAAGAACCCGCGCATGAAGAAGATGGTGGACCAGATCCGCACCGACATCGAGGGCGGTTCATCGCTTTATGAGGCGATCAGCAAGCATCCTATCCAGTTCGACGAGCTCTACCGCAACCTGGTCAAGGCCGGCGAAGGCGCCGGCGTGCTGGAAACGGTGCTGGAAACGGTCGCGGCCTACAAGGAAAACATCGAGGCCTTGAAGGGCAAGATCAAGAAGGCCTTGTTCTACCCGGCCATGGTGGTGGCAGTCGCCCTGCTGGTCAGCTCGATCCTGCTGGTCTGGGTCGTGCCGCAGTTCGAAGAAGTGTTCAAGGGCTTTGGTGCCGACCTACCGGCGTTCACGCAAATGATCGTCGCCGCCTCTCGTTTCATGGTTTCCTATTGGTGGATACTGCTGATTGTGCTGCTAGGCAGCGTCATCGGCTTCATCTTTGCCTATAAGCGCTCGCCGTCGATGCAGCACGGCATGGACCGGCTGATCCTGAAGGTGCCGATCATCGGCCAGATCATGCACAACAGCTCCGTGGCGCGCTTCGCGCGAACACTTGCAGTGACTTTCCGTGCCGGCGTGCCATTGGTCGAGGCGCTGGACATCGTCGCTGGCGCCACCGGCAACAGTGTCTACGAGAAGGCCGTGCTGCGCATGCGCGACGACGTGTCGGTGGGCTATCCGGTCAACGTGGCGATGAAGCAGGCCAATCTGTTTCCGCACATGGTCATCCAGATGACCGCCATCGGCGAAGAGGCGGGTGCGCTGGATGCGATGCTGTTCAAGGTGGCCGAGTACTTCGAGCAGGAAGTGAACAATGCGGTGGATGCGCTGAGCAGCCTGATCGAACCGCTGATCATGGTGTTCATCGGCACCATCGTCGGCGGCATGGTCATCGGCATGTATCTGCCCATCTTCAAGCTGGCCTCCGTCGTTGGATAAGCATTAATGGCATTTCTCGATCAACACCCCGGCCTCGGCTTTCCCGCCGCGGCGGGGCTGGGTTTGCTGGTGGGCAGCTTCCTCAACGTGGTGATCCTGCGACTGCCGCGGCGCATGGAGTGGCAGTGGAAGCGCGATTCGCGCGAGATCCTGGAGCTGCCGGACATCTACGACCCGCCGCCGCCCGGGATCGTGGTCGAGCCGTCGCACTGTCCGCACTGCAAGCACAAGCTGTCCTGGTACGAGAACATCCCGTTGTTCAGTTGGCTGGCCTTGCGCGGCAAGTGCCGGCATTGCCATGCGCCGATCTCGATCCAGTACCCGCTGGTGGAGATGCTGACCAGCCTGCTGGTGGTCGCCAGCGTCTGGCGCTTCGGCTTCGGCTGGCAGGGATTCGGGGCGATCGTGTTCAGTTGCTTCCTGGTCGCGATGTCGGGCATCGACCTGCGCACCCGGCTGTTGCCGGACCAGCTGACCTTGCCGTTGATGTGGCTGGGCCTGGTCGGCAGCATGGACAATCTGTACATGCCGGCCAAGCCGGCGCTGCTCGGCGCGGCGGTCGGCTATGTGTCGCTGTGGTCGGTGTGGTGGCTGTTCAAGCAGATCACCGGCAAGGAAGGCATGGGCCATGGCGACTTCAAGCTGCTGGCGGCGATCGGCGCCTGGTGCGGACTGAAGGGCATCCTGCCGACCATCCTGATCTCCTCGCTGGTCGGCGCGGTGCTCGGCTCGATCTGGCTGGCGGCCAAGGGCCGCGACCGGGCCACGCCCATTCCGTTCGGCCCGTATCTGGCCATCGCCGGCTGGATCACGTTCTTCTGGGGCACGGAGATCATCGACACCTACATGCGCTGGTCCGGGCTGCGCTGAGCGGAGCGACGGCGTGAGTGATTTCATCGTCGGCCTGACCGGCGGCGTCGCCTCCGGCAAGAGCGAGTTGAGCCGCCGCTTCGAGGCCAAGGGCATCGTCGTCGCCGATGCCGACGTGGCCGCACGCGCGGTGGTCGCGCCCGGGCATCCGGCGCTGGCGCAGATCGTGGCCCGGTTCGGTACGCAGATCCTGCGCGAGGACGGCAATCTGGATCGCGCCGCGCTGCGCCAGCGCATCTTCGACGACCCGGTGGCGCGCCGCGACCTGGAGGCGATCACCCACCCCGCCATCCGCCTGCTGATGCAGCAGGCGTGCCGCGAGGCCGCCAGCCCCTATGCGGTTGCGGCGATCCCCTTGCTGACCGAAGTCGGCGCGCGCGCGGCGTATCCGTGGCTGGACCGGATCGTGGTGGTCGACGCGCCGGAGGCGATGCAGCATGCGCGCCTGATGCAGCGCGATGGCATCACCGCCGAGTTGGCGCAGCGGATGATCGCGGCGCAGGCCACGCGCGCGGCGCGATTGGCCATCGCCGACGATGTCGTGGTCAACGATGGCGATGCATCGCAGTTGCAGGACGCGGCGGATGCGCTGGATCGGCGATATCGTGCTTTGGCGGCGACGAAAGGCGCGTAACAGTCCGATCCGGCAATGCGCGCTCTTGTAGGAGCGGCTTCAGCCGCGACTGGATCTACCGGGAAAGCCCGTCGCGGCTGAAGCCGCTCCTACAGAATCCCGTGGATCATCAGCGCCGTCACGCCGCCCTGAACCACAACGTCGCCACCACGCCCTTGGAGGCGCCCGGGCGCACGTTGACCTGCCAGCCATACAGGTCGCACAGGCGGCTGACGATCGACAGGCCGATGCCGCCGCCCTGCGAGTGCCCGGCGTGGGTACCGCGGTAACCGCGCTGGAACAGCTTGGCGGCGTCTTCCTCGCTGAGGCCGGGGCCTGAGTCGATCACCTGCACCGCATCGCTCAGCACCCGCACCACCACCTGGCCTTCCTGGGTGTACTTGACCGCATTGCCGATCAGGTTGCCCAGCGCCACCGACAGCGCCGACTCCGGCGCGTCGATGGTCAGGTTGCGCTCGCCCTCCAGCAACAGCTGCAGCGGCTTGCCGCCGAGCTGCGCGCGGTGCGATTCGATCAGCTGCTCGGCGACCTTGGCCACGTTGCTGTTGCCCTGCCCGCGCTCGTTGCGCGACAGCAGCAGCAGCGAGCCGATCAGGTCGCTGCACTGCTGCTCGGCGCGCTGGATGCGCTGCAGGCGCTGCAGCACCTTGTCGTCGAGATTGGGCCGGGTCAGCAGCAGCTCGGTGGCGCCGCGGATCACCGCCAGCGGCGTGCGCAGTTCGTGGCTGACGTCGGCGTTGAACTCGCGGTCGCGTTGCACCACCTCGGTGAGCCGGGCCGAGTAGTCGTCCAGCGCCTCGGCCAGCTGCCCGACTTCGTCGTCGGGGAAATGTGGCGCCAGCGGCCTGGGGTCGCTACTGCCGCGATAGGCGCGCAGCCGCGCCGCCAGATCGGAGACCGGGCGCATCACCCGCGACGCCGACCACCAGCCGATCACCAGCGACAAGGCGCTGAACACCAGCACCGACAGGAACAGGGTGCGGTTGAGCTGCGTCTCGCCCTGGATGGTCTGGGTCATGTCGTAGGCGAGGAAGAACCACACGTCGGGCGTCTTGCGCACCGCGACCTTGTAGGAAAACGGCTTGCCCGATTCGTCGCGCCCGGAGACGGTGTGGATGCCGTCGGAGAAGTTGTACCACTCCGGCTGCTCGCGCTTGAGCGCCTCGAAGCGGTCGCTCTTGACCACCCGGCCGACCATCTGCTGCACCGGCAGGTCGGGGTTCTTTGACGGCGCGGAAAAGAACCGCCGCGCGTACTCGTCGATGTTGCGATTCATCACGTCTTCGACGAGCTGGTTCTCCACCCGCGCCCGCGCCCAGTTGGTCGCGAACGCGAACAGTGCCGTCAGGCCGAAGCCCAACAGCACGAAGGACAGGATGATGCGGCTGCGCAGGCGGCGGCGGTAGCGCCCGCGTCGCCGCACCGCACGCGGCAACTCCCCAGCTTCAGGCATCGGGCGCGGCGATGCGGTAGCCGATGCCGTGGCGGGTCTGGATCATATGCACGTCGAAGGGCTTGTCGACGACCGCGCGCAGGCCGTGGATGTGCACGCGCAGCGAATCCGAATCCGGCAGTTCCTCGCCCCAGACGCGGGTTTCCAGTTCCTGCCGGGTCACCACCGCCGGCGAGGCCTCCATCAGCGCCTGCAGGATCTTCAGCGCGGTCGGGTTGAGCTGCAGCAGCTTGCCCTGGCGCCGCACTTCCAGCGTGTCCAGGTTGTATTCCAGGTCGCCGGTCTCCAGCACCCGGGTGTGCACGCCCTTGCCGCGGCGCGACAGCGCATTGAGCCGCACTTCCACTTCCTGCAGCGCGAACGGCTTGATCAGGTAGTCGTCGGCGCCGGAATCGAAGCCTGCCAGCTTGTTGTCCAGCGAGTCGCGCGCGGTGAGCATCAGCACCGGGGTCTGCTTGCGCGCTTCGTTGCGCAGCTTGCGGCACACTTCGATGCCGTCCATGCCCGGCAGGTTGAGGTCGAGCACGATCGCATCGAATTCGTGCACCACCGCCAGGTGCAGGCCGGTGACGCCGTCGGCGGCGAAATCGACGGTATGCCCGCGGTCCTCGAGGTAGTCGCCCAGGTTGGCAGCGATGTCGCTGTTGTCTTCGATCACTAGAATTCGCACCAACATTTACCCCGTCAGTCGTACTTGCCAGTTGGATTGCGCCGCATCAGTTCCTGCGCATCCTCGTTGTCGCGGCGGCGTTCCGCCACGGTCTTGCATTGCGTCGTGGTGCGCAGCGATCCGATGACCGCTTCGCGCCTGCAGATCAGCCGGCTGTCCGACGATGCCTTGGTCAGCAGCGCATTGACCGTTTCCTGATCGTTGAACAACGCGACCTTGTCTTCCTCGCGCAGCGTATCCACGTCGGGATGGGCGTTCAGCACCGTCGCCATGCGCGACAGCGCGGCTTCCACCTTGCTGCGATTTTCCGCGCTGAGTTCGGAATAGGTCTTGCCGTCGTCCAACTGCTGGCGAATTGTACTGAGTTGCTGTGCGAACGATTTCTTCACGTTCATGGGCGCCTCACCTTTCGGCGCAGCGGCCGCGCTGCACGCGAGCGCCATCCCCAGCATCAAACCGATCACTTTCTTCATCCCTGTCCCCTAAGCGATTTGGTGGTGTGAATCACAATGTAGCCCCGCTGCGAACGGCGCCGCAAGCCGCATGCGCTGTGGCGGCGGCGAGCTGGCGACAGGCTGGTCAGCAGGGAACAAAAAGGCCCAAGCGGCAAGGCCGCTTGGGCCGAAAGATATATCCCGATTACCGTTCCTGCTGAGGAGGGCAGAGCTGCGGTCCGACGAAGCATACGCAGCCTGGAATTAAACCCTCGTTAAGCCAGAATGGAGAGGCGGATGTCGCCCTAAGCAGTTGATTTCTTTCGGTTCACGCTGGTTTCGAGGTGCTCGATGACCTTGCCGGCGATGTCCAGCCCGCATACCGCCTCGATCCCCTCCAGGCCGGGGGTCGAGTTGACTTCCAGCACCAGCGGGCCGCGCCGCGAGCGGATCAGGTCGACCCCGGCAATGCCCAGGCCCAGGGCCTTGGCCGAGCGCACCGCCACCTCCTGTTCGCCGCGGCTGGCGGTCGCCAGCTGCGCGCTGCCGCCGACGTGCAGGTTGGAGCGGAAGTCGCCTTCCGGGGCCTGCCGACGCATCGCCGCGACCACCTGGTTGCCGACCACGAAGCAGCGCAGGTCGGCGCCCTCGGCCTCGCCGATGAATTCCTGCACCAGGAAATTGGCGTACAGGCCGCGCAGCGCCTCGACCACGCCGCGCGAGGCGCTGGTCTTCTCGGTCAGGATCACGCCGGTGCCCTGGGTGCCTTCGTTCAACTTCACCACGTGCGGCGGCGGGCCCAGCATCGACAGCAGGTCGCCGGTGTCGTCGGGGTTGTCGCCGAACACGGTCATCGGCATGTCGATGCCCTTGGCCGCCAGCAGCTGGTGGGCGCGCAGCTTGTCGCGCGCACGCAGGATCGCATCGGACGGATTGGGCGTGCGCACGCCCATCATCTCCAGCTGGCGCAACACCGCGGTGCCGTAGCGGGTGACGGAATTGCCGATGCGCGGGAGCACCGCGTCGTAGCCGGTGATCGGCTTGCCCTTGTAGTGCATGGTGAAGGACCCGGCGGCGATGCGCATGTAGCAGCGCAGCGGGTCGAGCACGCGCACCGTATGCCCGCGTTCGCGACCGGCCTCGACCAGCCGGCGCGTCGAATACAACTTGGTGTTGCGGGACAGGATGGCGAGCTTCATCGAGGCGCGACGGCGGTGGCTGGCCCGGCATCATACGTTGCGCCGCCGGCGCCGCGGGGCGGCACAGTACACGCGCCGCCCGTCAGCAGGGCGCGCACGCGGCGGCAGCGCGGCACCGGCTTCTCCGGACGTGCACGCGATCGGCACCATCGGGCTGTCCCACAGCCGACACAGGACCGCCCCGAAACCTTCACAAAACCGTTGCATGGTGGCGGGCGGGCCGCACAGGCCGTGTGCTGGCCGTCACGCCTCGCGCGGCAAGCCCCCAAACGTCTCCCCATCTTTATTGGAATTCCGATGACCCCCACCTCCAGATCCTTGCGCCTGCACGCGCTGGTGCTCGCCGTCGCGTCCGCACTGCCGGCCTTCGCCGCACTGGCCGAGACCGCGCCGGCGGCCGACGGCGCCAACGCCGACGCGGCGGCCGCCACCAGCGGCGGCGATGCGACGATGCTCGATGCGATCACCGTGGTGTCCACCGGCACCACCCGCCAGGTGCAGCGCATCACCCGCGAGGACATCGGCATCGCCGCCCCCGGCACCAGCGCGCTGAAGGTGCTGGACAAGCTGCCCGGCGTGCAGTTCCAGTCGGCCGATGCGTGGGGCGCCTACGAGTGGTCGACCGCGATCAGCCTGCACGGCTTCGACCAGAGCCGGCTGGGCTTCACCCTGGACGGCGTGCCGCTGGGCAACATGAGCTACGGCGTCAGCGACGGCCTGCAGGTGACCCGCGCGATCATCTCCGAGAACGTGGGCTCGGTGGAACTGGCGCAGGGCGCCGGCGCGCTGGGTACCGCCTCGAGCAGCAACCTCGGCGGCACCGTGCGCTACTACTCCGACGACCCGGATGCCGAGCCGGGCATCCGCTTCAGCCAGACCTTCGGCTCCGATTCCGCCCGCCGCACCTACCTGCGCGGCGACACCGGCGACATCAACGGGTTCTCGATGTACACCTCGCTGGTGCACGGCGAGACGGACAAGTGGAAGGGCTACGGCAACAACGAATACAGCCAGGCCAACGTCAAGGCGCTGTACCAGTGGGGCGACGGCAACCGGGTCAGCCTGTTCCTGGACAGTTCCAAGCGCAAGGAATACGACATCATGGACTTGTCGCTGACCTCGCAGAAGGCGCTGGGCTGGGACTGGGACTACCTGATGCCGGACTGGAACAGCGCGGTGCAGATCGCCAACGCGCTCAACGGCAACGGCAGCTACCCGGCGTCCTTGAACGCCCTGCCGGCCGACTACGGCAAGGCCGACGCGTCGTACTACTCTGGCGCCGGCCTGCGCGACGACAACCTGGCCGCGCTCAGCGGCGCCTTCAACCTCGGCGGCACGGCCACGCTGAACCTGGCCGGCTATTACCACGACAACAACGGCGAGGGGCAGTGGACCACGCCGTACGTGCCCTCCTCGGCCACGGTGCCGTTGTCGATGCGCACCACCGACTACCGGCTCAACCGGCATGGCGTCACCGCGTCGCTGAACTTCACCGTCGCCGGCAACGAGATCGAGATCGGCGGCTGGTACCAGAACGCCAAGACCGTGCAGGAGCGCAACTACTTCCTGCTCGACGGCCCGTTCACCGATCTGTTCTACTTCAACAAGGCCGGCACCCGGTTCGAGCGCGGGTTCTCCCAGCACTACGAAACCGACACGCGCATGTTCTACGCGCAGGACACGCTGCGCCTGCTCGACGAACGCCTGACGGTGAACTTCGGCGCCAAGAAGCTGCAGGTGGACACCACCGCGCAGTCGCTGGTGCCGACCACCGCCAACGCCGCCGGCGAGATCAAGGCCGATTCGGACCTGCTGCCGCAGGTGGGCGTGAACTTCAAGCTCGACGAACACCAGGAAATCTACGCGTCCTACAACAAGAACATGGCCGGCTTCGGCTTCACTCCGTTCCAGGAATCGCAGGCGGCGTTCGACGCGATCAAGCACTCGCTGGAGCCTGAAACCGCGCAGACCTACGAACTGGGCTACCGCGTGCGCGGCGACGGCATCGAGGCGTCGCTGGCGCTGTACCACACCACCTTCGACGACCGCCTGCTGGTGACCTCGCCGTGCAGCGCGATCCAGACCTGCTCGGCCACGCTCAACAACGTCGGCTCGGTGCGCAGCCAGGGCGCCGACCTGGCGGTGATGTGGCGTCCGATCGCGCAGCTGCGCTGGCTGAACTCGCTGTCCTACGACGACTCCACCTACCAGGACGACTACCTCAACGGCGGCGTGGTGGCCACGTCCGGCAAGCGCGTGGTCGGCATCCCGGAGTGGATGTTCTCCAGCAGCCTGGCCTATGAGAATGCCGGCTGGCATGCGGCGCTGGACGGCAAGTACACCGGCCGCCGCTACATCAGCTACCTCAACGATTCGTCGGTGCCGAGCTACTGGCGCTTCGACCTGAGCGCCGGCTACGACTTCGGCCAGGTCGGCATGTTCCAGAACCTGGGCCTGAGCGCCAACGTAACCAACCTGTTCGACAAGCGCTACTTCGCCACCGTCGGCACCAACGGCTACGTGGTCTCCGATCCCAACGGCTACAACCAGACGCTGATGGCCGGCGCGCCGCGGCAGTTCTTCGTCACGTTCAACGGCAAGTTCTGAGCCGAACGCAGCGCCAGGGAAGGCGAGGCGCCACCGTTGCGCAGGCCGCGGCGGCGCTTGCACTGGAATGCCGCACACGAAGAAGCCGCCCTTGGGCGGCTTCTTTTTTGCATGTGCGTTCGTACGCCGGGCGATCTGTCGCGGCTGAAGCCGCTCCTACAAGGGCGTGCGGCACCCCGATGTCCAAGCCTTTTGTAGGAGCGGCTTCAGCCGCGACACGCAGCCAAGGCCCGCCTGAATCCCGCAGCCGCAGCTAACCCGCAACGACACGCCCGATCGCCGGGTCGCTCATGCTCGGGCGGCCGGTCTCGACATGCCCGGCCAGGCGCCGCCGCCACTGCGGCATCGCCTCGCTCGCGATCTCCAGGTCGTACCAATGATGCTGCGCCTGCAGCGGAAAGCGCAGCACCCGGCGCTCGCCGGCAGCCAGTTCCAGCCTCTGTTCGGCCCCGCCGCGGTAGTCGTCGCGGATGCGCAGCCGGCACGCCTGCGGACCGGCATTGCGCAGGTCCAGCAGCAGGCATTGCGTGGCCGCCTCGTAGTCGGCCTCGGCCTGCAGTCCGGCGTCGGCCACGCCGTCGCCGTGGAACTCGCGCAGGAAGCCGTTGGGCCCGTGCACGCGCAACGCATAGCCGGCATCGGCCGCCGCCCCGCGCCATGCGCGCGTGTCGAGCAATTCGCTGCCCGCCGCCACCGTGTAGAACCACGGGCCGGCGCTCCCGCCGTCGGCATAGGCGTTCAGGGCGACGCCGGCCGCGCCGCGGTTGACCATCCGCAACGTCGGCCCCTGCGCGCCCGCCTGCAGGCGCACGTCGAAATCGTAGGGCAGCGCGCGCGCCGGGCGCTGGCCCGGCTCCTGCAGCGGCAGCGCCTGCTGCGCCGGCCGTTGCGGCGGCGGCAAGGCCGCGGTCGCGTCGACCCGGGCGATGAAGTCGCGCGTGTCCGGCAGGGCGACATGGGCGTCGTCGTGGCCGGCGAAATCCAGCGCCGAGGTCAGGTCGCCGGCGATCGCGCGGCGCCAGGGGCCGATGTTGGGTTCGGCGACACCGAAGCGGCGCTCCAGGAACCGGATCACCGAGGTATGGTCGAACACCTGCGAATCGACCCAGCCGCCGCGGCTCCACGGCGACACCACCAGCATCGGCACGCGCGGGCCGAGGCCGACCGGGACGCCGTGGTAGTCCTCGCCGCGCAGATCCACGTTGCTGGCGCCGATCGCCGGATCGGTCGCCGGCAGCGCCGGCGGCACGTGGTCGAAGAACCCGTCGTTCTCGTCGTAGTTGATCAGGAACACGGTCTTGGACCACACCTCCGGCGAGGCCACCAACGCCTCCAGCAGGCGCGCGCTCAGCGATTCGCCGTAGGCCGGGGTGGCCTGGGGATGCTCGCTGAGCAGGTACGGCGCCACGATCCACGACACCTGCGGCAGGGTGCCTGCGCGCACATCGCGCGCAAACGCGGCGACCAGGTGCTCGCCGCGCGAGGCCTTGGCGTTGTCGGCGGTGGAACCCGGCACGATCGCGCGGCCGCGCCGGTACAGGGGGGAGTTGCGGTCGAGATTGCGGAAATTGGCGAAGTACGGGTGGCTGTTGTCGCCGTAGTTGTCGAACTCCTGGTACACCTGCCAGCTGATCCCGGCCTGCTGCAGGCGCTCGGAATAGGTGGTCCACGTGTAACCGGGAAACGCCGGGTTGTCGCGCGCCATGTCGCCGGTCCAGTTGCCGTCGTCGCGGTTGTTCACCGCCTGCTCGCCGTCGTTGCCCACGCTCAGGCCGCTGGTGCCGGTGAACATGTACATGCGGTTGGGATTGGTCGGACCGAACAGCGAGGCGTGGTAGCCGTCGCAGATGGTGAAGGCGTCGGCCAGCGCGTAGTAGAACGGCAGGTCCTCGCGCTGGAAATGGCCCATGGTCATCGCGCCCTTCTGCGCGATCCAGGCGTCGTGGTGCTTCCAGGTTTCGTGCGACCCCTTCCAGTCGTGGTTGAGACCTTCCATCGACTGCGCGCTGCTGGTCTGGCCGTTCAGGCGGAACGGCAACACGTAGCGATCGCCGGCGCCGGCCTCGGGCTGGTACCAGACCGGGCGTCCGCCGGGCAGGCGCAAGGGACGCGGGTCACCGAAGCCGCGCACGCCGCGCAGGCAGCCGAAGTAGTGGTCGAACGAGCGGTTCTCCTGCATCAGGATCACCACGTGCTGCACGTCCTGCACGGTGCCGGTGACCCGCGCCGGCGGCACCGCCAGCGCGCTGCGGATCGCCCCGGGCAGCAACGGCATGACCGCGCCGGCGCCGAGGGCCAGGGATGCACGGGCGAGGAAACGGCGACGACTGTGTTCGACCACGGGGAGGGACCGGCAACGAGCATGCGCTCACGAGCCTGCCAGCGTAGACGCGGCGGATGAAGCGGGTTTGACAGGCAGTCCTGCGCGGGGGCCCGCGAGGCGCAAGAGCAGGTTCAACCCGAACTCTCGAGGCGAGGCGAACGCATTCGCCCGCCCCGCCCTATTCGACGTCTTCGCTGCGGCAGGGCGGCTCGGCACGAACGTTCCTGCATACCGCCGCATCCACTTTCGCCCGCCATCGCGCAGCGGCCGAACGCATCGGCCGCTGCACGGGCACTATTGCGCGCAACAGGAGCGGAGCTGGCGTCCGCTCCTGCGCAAGCCTGACTCAGCCCTGGATGAAGGCCAGCAGGTCGGGGTTGATCACGTCGGCATGGGTCGTGCACATGCCGTGCGGATAGCCCGGGTAGACCTTCAGCGAGCCGTGCTTCAGCAGCTTGACCGACAGTTCGCTGGACGTGGCGATCGGTACCACCTGATCGTCGTCGCCGTGCATCACCAGGGTCGGCACGTCCATCGCCTTCAGGTCCTCGGTGAAGTCGGTCTCCGAGAACGCCTTGATGCCATCGTAGTGCGACTTGGCGCCGCCGAGCATGCCCTGCCGCCACCAGTTCTGGATCGTGCCCTGCAGGACCTGCGCGCCGGGACGGTTGAAGCCGTAGAACGGGCCGCTGGCGAAATCGAGATAGAACTGGGCGCGGTTGGCGGCCAAGCCGGCGCGGATGCCGTCGAACACCTCCATCGGCACCCCGTTCGGGTTGGACGCGGTCTTGACCATCAGCGGCGGCACGGCGCTGATCAGCACCGCCTTGGCCACGCGGCCCTTGCCATGCGTAATGACATAGCGCGCCACTTCGCCGCCACCGGTCGAATGGCCGATATGCACCGCATTGCGCAGGTCGAGGTGTTCGGTGACCGCCGCCACGTCGGCGGCGTAATGCGCCATGTCGTGGCCGTCGCTGACCTGGCTGGAACGGCCGTGGCCGCGGCGGTCGTGCGCGACGACGCGGAAGCCCTTGCCGAGGAAGTACAGCATCTGCGCATCCCAGTCGTCGCTCGACAGCGGCCAGCCATGGTGGAAATAGATCGGCTGGGCCGTCTTGGGACCCCAGTCCTTGAAGAAGATCTCGACGCCGTCTTTGGTGGTGATCGTGCTCATGGCTTTGCCTTTGTTGGGTGAAGGGGGTTGGTGAAGCGCAGACACAGCCTAGGGAATCGCGGTGTCGGGTTGAATCCTACGCTCGGCTTGTTGCGTCATACGAAGGTGTGGGGACCGGCGCCGCGCTAGCGTGCGTCATTGCCGGCGAGCGCACTGGCCAGGCAGCGGGCGATGCGCTCGCCATCGACCGGCTTGTCGAGGAACGCGCAGGCGCCGCGGGCCATGACCCGGGCCCGGATCGCCTCGGCGGGGAACGCGCTCATGAAGATCATCGGGAAGCTGCGGCCGCGCGCGAGCAGTGCGTCCTGCAGCTGCTCGCCGCTCATCCGCGGCATCTGCATGTCGGCGATCAGGCAGTCGGGGCCGGCGCGTCCCTGGTCGTCCAGGAATTCGGTCGCCGAGCCGTAGCTGCGGATCTCGTAGCCGAACGAGCGCAACAGACTGGACAAGGAGGTTCTCACCCCTTCGTCGTCGTCGACGATCGCGATCACGGCAGCCTGGCTATCCACGGGGAATCCTTCGCACCGCGTGTCGCACGTCACGTGCGTCCGGTGCGCGGCCGATGCGCCCTTTGTCCCATGCCGCCGGCGCGGCGAAAATCATACACAGGTTTGCCTGCGGGCCCTCAGGGCCGGGAAATCCCCAGCGCTTCGGCGCTGCGCACCAGGTCGGCGAGCGAGCGCACGCCCATCTTGCGCATGACGTTGCCGCGATGGATCTTCACCGTGATCTCGCTCAGGCCCATCTCGCCGGCGACCTGCTTGTTCATCAGCCCGGACACCACCAGGGCCAGCACCTCGCGCTCGCGCGGGGTCAGCGTCGCGTACCTGGCATGCAGTTCCTGCACCGCGCCGCTCGCCGCGCGGCGCTGCCGGTCGCGCTCCAGCGCCGCGCTGACCGCGTCCAGCATGTCCTGGTCGCGGAACGGCTTGGACAGGAAGTCCACCGCGCCGGCCTTCATCGCCCGCACCGTCATCGGGATGTCGCCGTGGCCGGTCATGAACACGATCGGCAGGTGGATGCCGTTGCGCGCGAGCTGGTCCTGGAAGTCCAGTCCGCTGATGCCCGGCAGCCGCACGTCGAGCACGATGCAGCCGCACACGTCCGCCAGCGCGGCCTGCAGCAGGTCTGCCGGGGAGGCGAAGATCCGCGTGCGCAGGCCGATCGAGCGCAGCAGGCTGTCGAGCGAATCGCGCACGGCCGCATCGTCGTCCACGACCACCACCACGGGCGGACTGGGCGCGGCGGCATGCGGTGGTGCTTGCCCGTTCATGCGACGGTCTCGCCGTGCGTTGCCGGCAACAGCAGGCGGAAGGTCGCGCCCTGGCCGGGCAGGCTGTCCACCGACAGTTGCCCGCCGTGCGCCTCGGCGGTGGTCCTGCAGATCGCCAGCCCCATGCCCATGCCCCGCTGCTTGGTGGTGAAGAACGGATCGAACAGGCGTTGCAGGTGCTCCGCCGCGACGCCGGGGCCGCTGTCGGCCACCGTGATGGCGAGCGTATCGCGCGCATGCCGCGCCGCGCGCAGGCGCAGCACCCGCGGCGCGGATTGTCCCGCCATGGCCTGGCTGGCGTTGACCATCAGATTGACCAGTACCTGCTGCAGTTGGATGCGATCGCCGACCACGGCCGGCAGGTCCGGCTGCAGTTCCACGTGCAGGTCCACCTGGCCGCGCGCGAACTCGTGCTCCACCAGGCGAACGGCGTCCTCGACCAGCGACGCCGCGTTCAGTGCGTCGCGCTTCATCGGCGCCTTGCTGAGGAAATCGCGCACGCCCCGGACGATCTCGCTGGCGCGGCGCCCTTCGGCGATGATGCGCGCGATGGCCGCGTCCACCTCGTACAGGTCGGGCACGTCGCGGTGCAACCAGCGCATGGCCGCCTCGCCGTTGGTCACCACCGCCATCAACGGCTGGTTGACCTCGTGCGCGATCGACGCGGTCAGTTCGCCCAGCGTCGCCACCCGCGCGGCATGCGCCAGCTCCACCTGCGCCGTCAGCAGGGCGCGTTGCGCCTGCTTGCGCTCCGAATTGTCCACCACGAACACCAGCACGCAGCCGTCGTCGTCCGGGCCGGGGAAGGTGATGGTGAAGAGCACCGGAATGCGGTGCCCGTCGGCGCGCACGATCTCGGTTTCGCCCTCGTGGAAGGCCTCGCCCGCGACGAACGCGGCCAGGGCCGCGGCGAAGCTGCGCTCGCCTTCGCCCAGCAGGTCGTCGACCGAGCGTCGCGCATGCAGTGCGCCGTCGCCGCCGACCATGGCCAGGAACGCCGGGTTCAGCCCGTCGATCCTGGTCAGCCGGCGCGCGCGCTCGACGAAGTCCGGGCGCTCGGCCAGATAGGCGTTCAGGGCCACCGCATCGTTCAGCCCAAGCGCGGACAGTTCCGCCCGGAGCGCGGTCCAGTCCTGTTGCGCCACGCCGATGCGGCTGGCATCGAACATCCGCCGGTAGCGGCGCTCGCTCTGCACCAGCGCCGCATAGGCCGCCTTGCGCTCGGTGACATCGGTATGCGTCTCCAGCACGCCCATCGGCGTGGCATGGGCATCGCGCTGCAGGACCCAGCGGCTCTCCACGACCAGCGTGGCGCCGGCCCGGGTGCGCTGCTCGAGCACGCCGTTCCAGGCGCCGGCGTCCAGCAGCATGGCCTCGATCGCCTCCCGCTGGATCGTATAGCGGGTGCCGAGCAGTTCGTCCGCGACCCGGCCGAGCGCCTGTTGCGACGACCAGCCGTATACCTCCTCGGCGGTGCGGTTCCAGAAGGTGATCACGCCGAAGCGGTCGCGCACGAAGATCATGTCGTGCGAGAGGTCCAGTAACGTGGCCTGGGCGCACAGCGCCTTCATCGCCTTCTGGTTCTGCAGCAGCAGCACCGCAGTGGTCGCGATCGCCGCCAGGCTGACGATGGCGCGCAAGGTCTGCGAGCCGACGTGGGCGACGCCGTGCGTATCCACATAGGTGGCGACGGTGAGAACGGCGCCGCTCAGCGCGGTCACCACGATGTCGCCGCCCCGCGCGGTACGCGCCACCAGCAGCACGGCGACGACGTACAGCACCGCGATGGCGCCTTCGAGCGCGGTGAAGGTGTCGACCAGGAAGATGGCGCACATCAGCAGCGCCGCGACCAGGCGCAACGCCAGCCGGCGCCAGCGCGCGCCAGCGCAGGTCCACGACCCGGCGTCCCAGCGCAGCGGCGAAAGCGCGAACCGCTGCTTGCGAGACGGGGTGAACAAGGAGTGCCTCCAGGGAAGGGAACGCGCGCGCGGCCGCGCAGGCGACCATGGCCAGGCGCCGCTGGCCGGCCGACCGTGCGGCAGCGGCCATGGTAGGCCCCGCGTCGCGCGACTTCTTGGATGCCGTTGCCTATCTGCGGACCGGTCCGGGCGGCGAGGTCGCGCCCGCGCGCCCGGCCGACATCCGGCAACGCCACCGCGGCGGGCCCCACACCAAGGTATGAGGCGGCGAAACGATCCGCCGATGTCCGCGCCCGCGTCCGCCGCCTAACCTCTGCCTCGCCGAGTGGACCGCGCAACGCGACCACTCGCCGCAGACCGCCGCGCAACGCGGGCACGCCCTCAACCGGAGACACCGCATGGATACCGTTTCGACCAAGTCGCGCCAGAGCAGCGCGCTGCATACCCCCAGCGATCTCGGCGCCCAGGCCACCGCCGACATCGGCGGCGCGCTGAACGCCCTGCTGGCGGACATGTTCGCGCTGTACCTGAAGACCAAGAACTTCCACTGGCACCTGTCCGGGCCGCATTTCCGCGACTACCACCTGCTGCTCGACGAACAGGGCGACCAGATCTTCGCCACCACCGACGCCATCGCCGAGCGCGCGCGCAAGGTCGGCGCAACCACGCTGCGCTCGATCGGCCACATCCAGCGCCTGCAGCGGCTGCTGGACAACGACGCCGACTACGTGACCCCGCAGGACATGCTGGCCGAACTGGCCGACGACAACCGCCGGCTCACCGGCTTCCTGCGCGCGACCCACGCGGTGTGCGACGAGCACCACGATGTCGCCTCCACCAGCCTGATCGAAGTGTGGATCGACGAGGCCGAACGCCGCGCCTGGTTCCTCTACGAGAGCACCCGCGCCGCGCGCTGAACCGCGCGCGCGATCCGCACAGCGACAGGGAACCACGCCATGCCCAACACGCTGCTGTCCGCGCTGCCCGTGCTGCTCGCCGCCGCGTTCGCCGCCAGCGCGTCGCCCGGCCAGGCGACGCCGATGCCGCCGCCCGCCGGCGCCATCGCCCATGCCGACATCCAGCGCTGGGCCGAGGCCTGGAACAGCCACGACATCGACACGGTCATGGCCCTGTTCACGCCCGACGTGGTGATCCACCAGCCCAGCAACCCCAGGCCGCTCGATGCGGCCGGGACGCGCGCGTTCTTCGCGATGATCTTCAAGGCCTATCCCGATTTCCACGTGACCCTGGCCGACGCGCTGGTCGACGGCATGCAGGGCGTGTCGGTCGAGCGCGTCACCGGCACCTGGAGCGGTCCCTACGTGGATCCGGCGACCGGCAAGACCACGCCCGGCAACGGCCGCCGCTTCGATCACCCCGGGGTCATGCTGCTCCACTACCGGGCCGACCACCGGATCGACGACGTCACCATCTACTGGGACAGGCTGACCGTCGACCAGCAACTGGGCATCACGCCATAACCCCTCATTCCTGGAGCACATCATGAGCGACCTCCCCCTGCTGACCCCGGCCGAGTGCGCGCTGGTGCTGGTCGACGCACAGGCCGGCCTGGCCTTCGCCGCCGGCTCGGCCGACCGGCAATCCCTGCGCAGCAACATCGTGGCGCTCGCGCGCACCGCCGCCGCCTTCGCCGTGCCGGTGGTCGTCAGCACCTCGGCATCGAAGGTCTACAGCGGCCCGCTGATGCCGCCGCTGCGCGCCGCGCTGCCGGACATCGCGCCGATCGAGCGACGCAACATGAACCTGTGGGAAGACGATGCGGCCAGGGCCGCGGTCGTCGCCACCGGACGCAGGACGCTGGTCGTCGCCGGACTGCTGACCGAGGCCTGCATCAGCTTTCCGGTGCTGTCGGCGCTGGCCGACGGCTACAAGGTGCACGTGGTCGCGGACGCCTGCGGCGGCCTGACCGCCGCCAGCCACGACGCGGCGCTGCGCCGCATGGAACAGGCCGGCGCGGTCATGACCTCGTGGCTGCAGTTCCTGCTGGAACTGCAACGCGACTGGACCCGGCACGCCACCTACGAGGCCGCACGCGGCATCGTCGTCGACCACGGCGGCGGCTACGGCATCGGCCTCGACTATGCCCGCGACATGATCAAGCCCGCCTGAGGCAACGCGCATCGCGGCGCCATGCGCGCAGCGTGCACCCATGGACGCGCCGCCATGCTCGCAACAGCCCAAGGAACATCGCCGATGAACGACCTGCCACCGCCGCCGCCCGTCACCACTCAGGAACTGCGCATCGTCGATGCGCAGGGCCGCCCGAAGATGCTGCTGTCGGCACTGAACGGCGTCCCTGAGATCGTGCTGCTGCGCGAGGACGGCAGCACCGGCGCGCGCGTCGCGCTCGATGCCGCCGGACGCCCGGCGCTGACGCTGCTCAACCCGCTCGCCACCGGTCCGCACGCCACCGTCGAGATCGACGACAAAGGCGCCCACCTGTTGCTGGAGCGCCCGGGCGGCGCCTCTGCCTACCTGTTCCTCAACAACGCCGGCGGCTCGGGCGTCGTATCGATTGCCGCGGACGGCCAGCGCCTCAGCGCCACCCTCGCCGCCGATGGCACGAGCAGGATCGAGCGCGCGGACGACTCCCACGCGCCAGCAAGCAAGTAGGCAAGGACCGATCGGCCAGAAATCGACGAAGCCCGACGCGCACGGATCGTCGGCCTGCAACCGCAAGCGCCGCGATGCGCGCAACGATGCCCGAGCGGATCGCGTTGCTCGCCGGGTCGCCCCGGATCAGCCTGCGCACTGCACACCAGGCCACCCGCTGGCATCGACCGGTACGCCGTTCCGCGCCAGCGACGGGGAACCCCTCGCCATAGCGCCAGGCACGTATCGCTGCACGTCGATCATGGGTGCACGGATAAGACGGCCTGCACACCGCGCTGCGAACACCGGTTCCGTTCGGCCGAACGCCCTGCGCCGTGGCGACCCGCGGAAACCCGCAACTCCGCGATCAACCGCAACTGATACAGTCGATGCGCCCGAATCGGCGCGGACGCTGCCTTTGCTCCACGTCGCCACGGCGCGATCGCGGCCACGGACGCAAGCATCGGCCAGGCCCAGACGCATCGCATTCCGGCCCACACTATTCTGGAGACATTGCCGTGCCCGATTCGCCCATTGCGCCCTCGATGTCGCGACGATCGCTCCTGGCCGCTTCCGGTGCAGCACTGTTGCTGGCCGCACTGCCTCGCCCCGCATCGGCGGCTGCGAAGGACGCACCCGCCGTCATCGACGCGTGGGCGAAGGCGAACGGCTTCCAGGGCGTGGTCCTGCTCGCCCGCGACGGCAAGGTGTCCTATGCGCAGCCCTTCGGCATCGTGGACGTGGAAGCGCAGCGGCCGGCGAAGCTCGACGACGTCTACGGCATCGCCTCGATTTCCAAATGGCTCACGACGCTGGCGGTGCTGCGCCTGGTCGAACGGCGCCGGCTCGACCTCGACCGGCCGATCACCGCCTGGCTGCCGGACTATCGCGCCGACACCGGCGCCCGCATCAGCCTGCGACGCCTGCTCTCGAACAGCAGCGGCCTGACCGAACAGTTCGGCCCGGCCGCCAAGGCCGATCCATCGCTGACGACGCTCGACCTGCCGGCCGCCGAGGCCGTGCGCCGGTTCGCCAGCGCCGACCTCGCGTTCGAGCCGGGCGCGAAATTCGACTACATCTTCGCCAACTGGATCGTCGTCTACGCGATCGTCGAAGCGGTCGCCGGCATGCCCTTCGTGGACGCCGTCCGCACCCTGGTCCTGGACCCGCTGGAGCTGCGCCACACCGGCACCGGCCCAGCGATCGCGACCGCACCGACCACCGTGCCCTCCTACCGCACACTGTCGCCGCCCGAGCGCCGCACTTACGACAGGCCGGCCTTCATCGCCGCGGCCGGCGGCTATTTCAGCAACGCCCCGGACCTGATGCAGGCTGCGCACCGCGTCTACGACAAGGGCTTTCTGTCGCCAGCGTCGCTGCGCCAGCTCAACACGGTGGAAATGCCGGAGGAATACGCGCTCGGCGGCCGCGTGAAGACACTGACGCTGCAGGGCAAGCGCCGCACCTACGCCTGGGAAACCGGCAACACCGCCGGCTACCGCTCGCTGCTCGCGCACCGCCTGGACACGCGCGAGACGATCGTGATCCTCAACAACAGCAGCATGTCGCAACGCCAGCTCGACGAGTTCGCGATCGCCACGCAGTCCTGAAGCGCGCGCGCATATCGGTTGCGATGCGCCTCCCCTGACACGCCGGTGGCGGCCATTGCGGTAATGCAGGCCGGCTTCCGAGCTATCGAGGACAAAAAAGAGGGGGGGGCTCCAAAGCTGCGCCGGGCAGTGAATTGCGGAGCGGGCTGGATAGTGCGGAGCGCGCCGACGCGTAAGCGCCTTGCAACGACTGGAGCGGGCGATGGGAATCGAACCCACGTCAGTAGCTTGGGAAGCTACAGCTCTACCATTGAGCTACGCCCGCGTCGCCGGTGCAGTCTATGCGGTGGGCCGGCGGTTGCGCAAGAAATCGGTGCGACAAGGCTGCGGCGATGGCGCGCCGGCGCCAGAGCGATTGCGGTGCCAATACTTCAGGTGGCTTTTTGTGGGAGGGGCTTCAGCCCCGACGCCCTACCGATAAGGCGTCGGGGCTGAAGCCCCTCCCACAGCGAGCCGTCTCGGCGGCGCCCGTTCCTTCCTGACAGCCATGGTGCCCGGCGCGCGGCCGGGCATCATGGGCAGCCGCGTTGCCGCGCTTAGAAGCTGCCGCCGAAGTTCACGAACAGCGAGGTGTCGTGCGCGCGGCTCTGGCCGGTCGTGGCGGCGATGCCGACATTGCTTTCCAGGCCCCACAGCTTGGTCCGCGCGCCCAGCACCACCGAGGCGTAGTTGCGGTCGACGGCCAGGCCCGGTACGGCGTAGGCGCCCAGCTCGGGCATGGTCTGCAGCCACGCGGTGGCTTGCTCGCCCTTCTTGAACTCGTGGTCGTAGGTGGCCTGCAGGTACGGCTTCACCGCGCCAGCGTCGAGGCTGGCCTTCCAGCCGATGCGGCCGACCAGCGACTCGACGTCCTGGTCGTAGTAGCCCAGCGCGCTGGAATTCGGGTTGCTCTCGGTGTAGCCGTCGAGCTTGACCTTCTGCCAGATCGCCGCGGCCACCGGTCCGTGCCTGAACGCGCCTTCGCCGAACTCGTAACCGCCCTGCAGCGCCGCGGTCAGGTTGCTGCCGTCCGGCGAGCCGTTGTGCTGGATGGTGGCCGGGCCCAGGTTGACCTTGCGCTTGACGTCGTAGCTCAGCCAGCTGTAGCTGACCTGGGCGTTGACCCAGGCGCGCTCGCCGTACCAGCCGGCGAAGCCGCCCAGGGTGCTGTCGTCCTGGGTGTAGTCGCCGCCGCGGTTGCCGAAGTCGGCATCCACGCGGCCGAAGCCGCCGAAGCCGCCGAACACCCACTCGCCGCGCGACCAGTCCACGCCGAACAGGCCGGCCGGGGCCATGCCGTCGTACAGGTCGCCGTGCTGGTAGCGCTGCATGTCGCCGCGCAGGTTGCCCCACCAGCGCATGCCGTCCGCTTCCGGGCGGCCGTCGACGTGCCAGGCGACCTGGTCGGCGCGCGAACGGCCGGTGACCTCGGCCGAGTGGCTCAGCACCTGCTGCAGGCGCGGGCCTTCCAGGATCGACAGCGCGTACTGCGCCAGCAGTTCGTGGGTGCGGCCGGTGGGATGGATGCCGTCGGCGAACACGTAGCTGTCGGCGGCGTCGGCGCTGACGTAGCTGGTCGGGTTGCAGGTCAGCGACTGCGAGGTGATCTGCGGTTGGCAGGCGGTGCCGGTGTAGTTGCTGAAACCGTAGGTGGACGGGCTGGCGATCACTTCCTGCAGCAGGTGGAAGGTATCCACCGGGATCACCTGCAGCCCGGCGCTCTTGAGCCCGGCGAACAGCGCGGTGTTGTAGCTGCTGGCCAGCGCGGTGCCCTGCGCCATCGCCGCGGCGCCGCCGGCGCGGAAGCGCGGGGTGAGGCCGACATCGGGGATGGTGGTGACCATGACGTAGCGCGCGCCGGCGCTCTGCAGGCTGGCGACGATGCCCACCTCGGCCGTCACCGCGTTGCCGATCGTGCTCTGCACCGGCGCGCCGCCGGCGACCGCGAGCAGGTCGTTGGCGCCGCCCCACACGCTGTACAGCGCGTTCGGGTCGGCCTTGCCGCCGTTGGCGGCCAGGTAGTTGCTGGCCTGCGTCGCCAGCGACGGCGCCACGCCCAGCGCGCTGGGATTGGCCACGCCGACGCGGGCGTTGCCGGCGGCGTAGTCGTCGCCGATCTGGCCATTGCCGTTGGCGTGGCCGTTGGTGCCGTAGTAGTCGGCGAGGTACTGCGCCCATACCCAGTCCGGATTGGTGGTGAACTGGCCGGTCACCGCCTGCGCCGAGGCCGGCAGCAGCGGCCGGTAGTAGCCGGCGTCGGTCAGGCTGTCGCCGAAGAACACGGTGCGGCTGTAGGTCTGCTGCGCGATCGCGGGCGCGGCGGCGAGCACGATCGCGGCGGCCAGCAGCGAACGGAGTGGACGGATGGACGAAGTCATGGATGCCCTCCCGGGCGATAATGAAGGTGACTCGGGGCACGGCCAGAACATACGCAGCCGCATGGCGAGCATGATTCCACCTCTGCCCCTCACGCTCACGTTGCACCGCCGCAATACATCGCGCGCCTCGCGGCACGCATTGCACAATGATGACATGAACATCGAATTGAACGGCCAGGTCCGCCCGCTGCAGCCCCGCACCACCGTCGCCGCCCTGCTGCTGGAGGAGGGGCTGGCGCAACGCCGCGTCGCGGTCGAGGTCAACGGCGCGATCGTGCCGCGCGGCGCGCATGCCGAACACGCGCTGCACGACGGCGACCGGGTCGAGATCGTGCACGCGCTGGGCGGCGGCTGAATCCCGCGCGGCGCGCGGCTCGGCAGCGCCGGGGGCGATGGGCGATAATCCGGCGATGAACGCTCACGCCCCCCACGATGCGCTGGTGATCGCCGGCAAACCCTACCGTTCGCGCCTGCTCACCGGCACCGGCAAGTTCGCCGATCTCGAACAGACCCGGCAGGCCACCGAGGCCGCCGCCGCCGAGATCGTCACCGTCGCGATCCGCCGTTCCAACATCGGCCAGACCCCCGGCGAGCCCAACCTGCTCGACGTGCTGCCGCCGGAGCGCTACACCATCCTGCCCAACACCGCCGGCTGCTACAGCGCCGAGGACGCGGTGCGCACCTGTCGCCTGGCGCGCGAACTGCTCGACGGCCACAACCTGACCAAGCTGGAAGTGCTCGGCGACCAGCGCACCCTGTTCCCGGACGTGGTGCAGACCCTGAAGGCGGCCGAGATCCTGGTCGCCGACGGCTTCGAGGTGATGGTCTATACCAGCGACGATCCGATCCTGGCCAAGCGCCTGGAAGAGATCGGCTGCGTGGCGGTGATGCCGCTGGCCGCGCCGATCGGGTCGGGGCTGGGCATCCAGAACCGCTACAACCTGCTGGAGATCATCGACAACGCCAAGGTGCCGATCATCGTCGACGCCGGCGTCGGCACCGCCTCGGACGCGGCGATCGCGATGGAACTGGGCTGCGACGGGGTGCTGATGAACACCGCCATCGCCGGCGCGCGCAACCCGGTGCTGATGGCCGGCGCGATGCGCAAGGCGGTCGAGGCCGGGCGCGAGGCGTTCCTGGCCGGGCGCATCCCGCGCAAGCGCTACGCCAGCGCTTCCTCGCCGGTCGACGGATTGATCGGCTGAGGCCGCGCGCATGACCGATCCGTTCTCCAGCGCCGGCGCCAAGACCCCGCCCAAGCCCTTCACCATCGAGGAGGGCCGCCGCCAGGTGCGCAGCTTCGTGCTGCGCCAGGGCCGCTTCACGCCCGCCCAGCAGCGCGCGTTCGACGAACTGTGGCCGCGCTTCGGCCTGGACTACGCCGGCACCCCGCGCGATCTCGATGCCGCCTTCGGCCGCAGCGCGCCCAAGGTGCTGGAGATCGGCTTCGGCAACGGCGAGGCGCTGCGCTTCGCCGCGCGCCAGGATCCGTCGCGCGACTACATCGGCATCGAGGTGCATGCGCCCGGCGTGGGCCGCGTGCTGAACGCGCTGGCCGCCGACGGCAGCGCGCACGTGCGCCTGTACCACCACGACGCGGTGGAAGTGCTGGAGCACGAGATCGCCGACGGCGCGCTCGACGAAGTACGCATCTACTTCCCCGACCCGTGGCACAAGAAGCGCCACAACAAGCGCCGCCTGCTGCAGCCGGCGTTCGCCGCGCTGCTGGTGCGCAAGCTGCATGCCGGCGGCCGCCTGCACTGCGCCACCGACTGGGCCGACTACGCCGAGCAGATGTGGGACGTGCTCGACGCCACCGACGGCCTGGTCAACCGCGCCGGCCCGCGCGGCCACGTGCCGCGCCCGGACTGGCGCCCGCAGACCCATTTCGAGACCCGCGGCCAGAAGCTGGGGCATGGGGTGTGGGATCTGCTGTACGACAAGCCGGGATTGGGGAGTGGGGATGAGGGATGAAGAGCGCATCCGCCATCCCGACGGCATGTGTCCACGGCAAGCCATTGCCGCGGCCGGCCCCGCTTGCCGCCTTGTCCAATCCCTAATCCCCAATCCCGAATCCCGGCCCTAAATGGACACCGCGCTGACGCTGACCAACGACATGAAGCTCGTGCTCGGGCTGGTCGGCTTCACGATGGCGATGTTCGTGTTCGAGCGGATCCGCGCCGACGTGGTCGCGCTGGTGGTGCTGGTGGTGCTGGGCGTCACCGGGCTGATCCCGCCGGAGGAGCTGTTCAGCGGTTTCTCCGGCAACGCGGTGATGAGCATCATCGCCACCACCATCCTCGGCGCCGGGCTGGAGCGCACCGGCGCGCTGAACCGGCTGGCCTCGTGGCTGCTGCGCCGCGCGCGCGGGGTCGAGGAGCGGCTGATGCTGCTGACCACCGGCATCGCCGGGCTCAACTCCTCGTTCATGCAGAACCCGTCGGTGATGGCGCTGTACCTGCCGGTGGCCTCGCGCCTGGCCGGGCGCACCGGGCTGACCCTGCAGCGCCTGCTGCTGCCGATCGCCGCGGCGATCGTGATGGGCGGCGCGCTGACCATGGTCGGCAACTCGCCGCTGATCCTGCTCAACGACCTGCTGCAGTCGGCCAACAACAACCTGCCCTCGGGCATGGCCACGATCGAGCCGCTGCGCATGTTCGCGCCGCTGCCGATCGGCGTGGCGCTGCTGCTGGCGTCGCTGGTCTACTTCCGCGTGCGTGGCGACAGGACGTTGATGGAGGAGGAGCAGCTGATCAACAACGGGGTCACCCCGGCGCGCACCGAAAGCTACTTCGCGCGCACCTACGGCATCGAGGGCGACGTGTTCGAGCTGATCGTCAGCGCCGACAGCCCGCTGGTCGGCATGACCCTGGGCGAGGCCGAGACGGTGCACGACGCGCCGCTGCTGCTGGCGCTGAAGACCGGCAACGATACCCGCCTGGCGCCGCCGGCGGACATGCGCATCTGGGTCGGCAGCGTGCTCGGGGTGATGGGCGCGCGGCAGCAGGTGGCCGATTTCGCGCAGAACCAGTTCCTGCGCCTGTCCTCGCGCCTGCGCAACCTCGGCGACCTGTTCAATCCCAGCCGCGCCGGCATCTCCGAGGCGGTGATCCCGCCGACCTCGCGCTTCATCGGCAAGAGCGCGGCCGAGCTGCGCCTGCGCAAGCAGTCCGGGATCAGCCTGCTGGCGATCAACCGCGACAAGCAGGTGATCCGCGAGGACGTGCGCAAGGTGCCGCTGCGCGCCGGCGACATGCTGGTATTCCACAGCATCTGGCAGGACCTGGCGCAGGCCTCGGAGAGCCGCGACTTCGTCGTAGTCACCGACTATCCGAAGGGCGAGCACCGCCCGCACAAGTTCAAGATCGCGATGACGATCTTCGCGCTGACCATCCTGATCGCGCTGACCTCCAAGCTGCCGGTGGCGCTGACCCTGATGACCGGCGTGGCCGGCATGCTGCTGACCGGCGTGCTGCGCATGGACGAGGCCTACGCCTCGATCAACTGGAAGACCATCTTCATGATGGCCGGGCTGATCCCGCTGGGCTGGGCGATGGACAGCAGCGGCGCGGCGGCCTGGGTCGCCGGCCACACCATCGCGCGGCTGCCCGAGGGCGTGCCGGTGTGGGCGCTGGAGATCGCGCTGGCGCTGCTGACCACGGCGTTTTCGCTGGTGATCAGCCACGTCGGCGCGACCATCGTGATGGTGCCGATCGCGGTCAACCTGGCGCTGGCGGCCGGCGGCAACCCCACCGCGTTCGCGCTGATCGTGGCGCTGTCGGCGTCCAACAACCTGATGACCGCGTCCAACCCGGTGATCTCGATGATCACCGGCCCGGCCAACTACCAGCCGCGCGAACTGTGGCGGGTCGGCGCGCCGCTGTCGCTGATCTACACGGCAGTGGTGGTGCTGATGGTCAACCTGATGTCGATGGCCTGGTGGGGCGCGTTCTAGCGCTGCGCCGCGCCGGCCTCAGGCCAGCACCACGCGTCCCTCGCGCACCGCTACCGGCACCGCCAGCAGGCTCTGCCCGCGGCACGGCCCGGACACGCAGCTGCCGCCCTGCAACTCGAACGCGGCGCCGTGCGCGGCGCACACCACGTGGCCCTCGCGGCTCTTCAGGAACTGGCCCGGCGCCCAGTCCAGCCGGCGCCCGGCATGCGGGCACACGTTCAACCAGGCGCGCACGCCGTCGCCGTCGCGGTACAGCAGCAGCGATTCGGCCTCGCCGCCGAGCGTGGCCTCCACTTCGACCAGGCTGCCCGGTGCGATCTGGTCCAGTTGCGCCAGTGCGGCGGATGACTCGGTCATGGAAGACGGCGACGGCACGGAAGGGCCGCCATTCTTGCATGCCCGCCGCGCGCACCTCGCCGCTTCACCTGGCGACGACATGCAAGGCCTTGAACGGGCAAGTGTTAATTTTTCGCTTAACGAACTTTTCACTCCGTCACGGAAGACAGCGCCGATACTGCCGCCTCGGTTCCAACTGACACAGACTTCTGCCATGCGTGCACGCGCCTTCAATTTCGATCAATTCCGGCATGTCTTCGCGCCGCGCAAGCCGCGCCATCCGCTGGTGAAGCTGGCAGTCGGGCTGCTCGGCCTGGCGATCCTCGCCGGGCTGGTGTTCGTCAGCGTGTTCGTCGGCGCGGCGATGATCCTCGGCGGCATCGCGGTGAAGCTGCTGAGCCAGCGCGGCGGCAAGCGCGCGTCCGCGGCGCGCCAGCACGTGGTCGATGGCGAGTACCGGGTGGTGCGCAAGCCGGCGTTGCCGCTGTAAGGCCGGGATTGGGGAATGGGGATTGGGAAATCGTGAAAGCGACATCCTCACGCCTGCCGGAGTCGGTTCGAACCTGACGCGCTAAACTGCCGCATCCCGTTCCTGCTGGATGCGTGCCCATGAAAGACCTGTTTGCCGCTGCCGAAGCGCCGCGCGTGCCTGTGCGCGGGCTGGGACTGTTTCCGGTGCATCGCATCTACTGCGTGGGCCGCAACTTCGCCGACCATGCGCGCGAGATGGGCGCCAGCGCGCCGGCGTCGAGGGCCGAGCGCGGGCAGCCGACGTTCTTCATGAAACCGGCCGATGCGCTGGTGGTCGGCAACGAATCCATCCCCTACCCGTCCGCGACCCAGGACCTGCACCACGAAGTGGAGCTGGTGGTGGCACTCGGCCAGGACGCGCCGGCCGGCGTGCTGCGCGTCGAGGACGCCGGCGCGCTGGTGCTGGCCTACGGCGTCGGCCTGGACCTGACCCGCCGCGACCTGCAGGCCGCGGCCAAGGCCAAGGGCCTGCCGTGGGACATCGCCAAGGGCTTCGACCATTCCGCACCGGTCAGCGAACTGATCCCGGCCGGCGAAGTCGGCGCGCTGGAGGCGCTGAACCTGTCGCTGGAGGTCAACGGCCAGGTGCGCCAGCAATCGCTGCTGGACCAGATGATCTGGAACGTGCCGGAGATCCTGCACGAACTGTCCAAGCTGTTCGCGCTGCGCGCCGGCGACCTGGTGTTCATGGGCACGCCGGCCGGCGTGGCCGCGCTGCAGCCCGGCGATCGCGTCAGCGCGCGCCTGGAGAACGTCGCCGAGCTGCACGGCACGATCGTCGCCTGAGCGGTGCGGCCTGCGCGCCGCCGATGACGCGCGCTTGATCCGCGCACGACGACGACTGCGCTAGGCTTGCATGGCGGCGACAGGTCCGCGCAACAAGCAAGGAATCCCCGATGGGCATGATCCGCGAATTCAAGGAATTCGCCATGCGCGGCAACGTGCTGGACCTGGCGGTCGGTGTGGTGCTCGGCGCCGCGTTCGGCAAGATCGTCACCGCGCTGGTGGAGAAGATCATCATGCCGCCGATCGGCATGCTCGCCGGCGGCGTGGATTTCTCGCGCTGGGCGTGGACGCTGAAGGCGGCGACGGTGGACGCGGCCGGCAAGGAAGTGCCGGCGGTGGTGATCGGCATCGGCGATTTCCTCAACACCATCATCCAGTTCGTGATCGTGGCCTTCGCCATCTTCATGCTGGTCAAGGCGATCAACCGCATCGCGCGCAAGGAACCGCCGGCGCCCAAGGCCCCGAGCGAGGAAGTGCTGCTGCTGCGCGAGATCCGCGACTCCCTGAAGAGCGACGCGCTGCCCAAGTAAGCGCGGCGCCCGGCTGCAGGCGCCCGCAGGCGCGCCACGCGCTGCTAAGCTCGTGGCGTCCCCTGTCGCGGAATCCTTCATGCACCGTCTTGCCGTCGTCATCGCCGCCCTGCTCGCCACCGCGTCCGCCGCCGCGGCCGAGACCACCCGCATTCCGGACGCGGCGCTGTCCACCGCCGCCACGCTGCGCGAGCAGGCGCTGGCCGACGACACCGGCTGGAAGGTGGTCGAGTCGCTGACCACCGAGGTCGGCCCGCGCATGGCCGGCAGCGAGGCCGATGCGCGCGCGGTCGCGTGGGCCAAGGCCAAGTTCAAGGCGCTGGGCTTCGACAAGGTATGGACCGAACCGGTGACGTTCCCGAAGTGGGAGCGGCGCAGCGAGCACGCGCAGGTGCTCGGCGCCAATGCGCAGCCGCTGAGCGTGACCGCGCTGGGCGGCAGCCCGGCCGGCACGGTCGAGGCCGAGGTGGTGCGCTTCGCCGACCTGGCCGCGCTGCAGGCCGCACCGGCCGGCGCGCTGCGCGGCAAGATCGCCTTCGTCGACTACCAGATGGTCAAGGCGCGCGACGGCAAGGATTACGGCAACGGCGGCGCGGTGCGCAGCAAGGGCCCGTCGGAAGCGATCCGCAAGGGCGCGATCGGCTTCGTGATGCGCTCGGCCGGCACCGATTCGCACCGCGTGCCGCATACCGGCATCACCCGCTTCGAGGAAGGCCTGACCCCGGTGCCGGCGGCGGCGCTGTCGGTGCCCGACGCCAACCAGCTGGCGCGGCTGCTGGCGCGCGGCCCGGTGCGGCTGCGGCTGGCGCTGGATTGCGGCTGGGACGGCCAGGCCACCTCGTACAACGTGATCGGCGAGATCACCGGGCGCGGCAAGCCCGAGGAAGTGGTGGTGATCGGCGGCCACCTGGATTCGTGGGACCTGGGCACCGGCGCGATCGACGACGGCGCCGGCGTGGGCATCAGCATGGCCGCCGGGCACCTGATCGGCCAGCTCAAGCGCGCGCCCAAGCGCAGCATCCGCGTGGTCGCCTTCGCCAACGAGGAGCAGGGCCTGTATGGCGGCAAGGCCTATGCGCAGGCGCACGCCAAGGACGTGGCGCGACACCAGATCGCCGCCGAGAGCGACTTCGGCGCCGGCCGCATCTACGCGTTCAACACCGGCTCCGCCAATGCCGCCGGCTCGCGCGAGGCGACCCGGCAGATCGCCACCGCGCTGGCGCCGCTGGGCATCGAATACGCCCCCGACAAGGGCGGCCCCGGCCCGGACGTGGGCCCGCTCGCGGCCAAGGGCGGCGCCTGGGCGTGGCTGGCGCAGGACGGCAGCGACTACTTCGACCTGCACCACACCGCCGACGACACCCTGGACAAGATCGACCCCAAGGCGCTGGCGCAGAACGTCGCCGCCTACGCGGTGTTCGCCTACCTGGCCGCGGAAGCGGACGGCGGCTTCGGCAGCCAGGCCAAGACAGTGGAACCGCCCACGGAGTAAGCTGCCACGCCTGCCGCGGGGGCTGCGTGCAGGCCCCTTCCCTTTCTCGCAACGCCAGGACCAAGATGGGCAAACGGCAAGGTCGTGCAGGCTCGGCGGTAACGCTGCTGGATGTGGCGCGGCACGCGGGCGTCTCGCCGATGACCGCCTCGCGCGTGATCAACCGCCACCCGCGGGTAGGCGCGGCGATGCGCGAGCGCGTCGAGGCCTCGATCAAGACGCTGGGCTACCGGCCCAACCTCGCCGGGCGCTCGCTGCGCACCGCCAGCCTGGCGCGGATCGGCGTGCTGTACAGCAACCCCAGCGCGGCCTATCTCAACCAGTTCATGCTCGGCATCCTCGAGCAGAGCAGCCTGGACGGCAGCCAGGTGCTGGTTGAGAAGAGCGACGACATGGGCAGCCAGCGCGCCGCGACCGAGCGCCTGCTCGAAGCCGGCGTGGACGGGGTGATCCTGCCGCCGCCGCTGTGCGACTCGCAGCAGACCATCGAGGAACTGGACGCGCGCGGCATCCCGGTCGTCGCCGTGGCCACCGGCGCGCCGATGCCGGGCGTCAGTTCGGTACGCATCGACGACTACCAGGCGGCCTGCGCGATCACCCGGCACCTGCTCGAACTCGGCCACCGCGACATCGGCTTCATCAGCGGCGACCCCAAGCACACCCCGAGCGCGCTGCGCAGCCGCGCGTTCTTCGACACCATGGCCGAGGCCGGGCTGGCGGTCGCCGACACGCGCGTGGCCGAAGGCCTGTTCACCTACCGCTCCGGGCTGCTCGCCGCGACCGCGCTGCTGCAGGCGGCGCCGCGCCCCACCGCGATCCTGTGCAGCAACGACGACATGGCCGCCGCGGCGGTGGCCATCGCCTACAGCCTGCGCCTGCGCGTGCCCGAGGACCTGTCGATCGCCGGCTTCGACGACACCCCGGTGGCGACCACGATCTGGCCCGAGCTGACCACCATCCACCAGCCGGTCACCGCGATGGGCCGCGCCGCGGTGGCGCTGCTGCTCAGCGAGATCCGCCAGCGCCGCGACGGCCTGCCCAACCGCGGCGTCCACCAGGTGATGAAGTACACGCTGGTGGCGCGCGGCTCGACCGCGCGGCCCGCCGACGCGCCGCCGCCGCAGGCGGCTGGCTAGCGGCGCTTTTCCACTCGCGTTGCGGGCAATGCCTGGCCGCACTGCGCCGTCACGAGCGCAGTCGCAGCGGTCGCCACTCCATCGCTGCAGGCAACCCGCTCAACCCGCATTTTCACCCGGTTTATTGGCGACGCCCGTGCCAACGCCGGCCAGCGCGGCGCTACCGCTGCGCGACGCGGCTGCGCCAGGCGCCGAGCAGCACCGCGGTGGCGGCGGCGACGTTGAGGCTCTCCACCGCGCCGCTGCCGGGGATCGACAGGCGCAGTTCGCAGGCCTGCGCGAAATCGCGGTCCATGCCCTCGCGCTCGGCGCCCATCACGTACACCAGGCGCGGCGGCAGCGCCGCGGCGAACACGTCCCCGCCGCCGTCCACCAGCGTCGCCGCCAGCGCGAAGCCGGCCGCGCGCAATTGCGCCAGCGCCTGCGGCGCCGGCGGCAGCCGCACCAGCGGCACCGCCTCGGCGCCGCCTTCTGCCACGCGCGCGGCGGCGCCGGACAGCGCCAGCGTCGCCGTGTCCGGCAGCAGGATCGCGGCGGCGCCGAAATGCGCGGCCGAGCGCAGGATCGCGCCGAAATTGTGCGGATTGCCGACGCCGTCCAGCCACAGCGCCAGCGCCGGGCCCGGGGCCAGCGCCTGCAGCCATGCCGCCAGCGGCAAGGCGTCCTCGCGCAGCACGTCGGCGACCACGCCTTCGTGGTGCGCGCTGGACGCGAGCTTGTTCAGATCGGCCTCGTCCACGATCCGGTAGCCGACGCGGTTGGCCGCGCACCACTTGAGCAAGGGCTGCAGCGCCGGGATCCGCGCCTCGGCCAGGTACAGCTTGCGGATCGCCTCGGGCCGGCGCGCATGCACCGCGCGCACCGCGTTGAGCCCGTACAGGCGCAGTTCGCCGCGATTGGCGTCGGCTGCGCGCGGCGCGGCGGCGGCGCGTTCCGGCGCTGCCGGCGGGCGCGGGCCGCGCGGGCTCTTGCCCCAGGGATTGTTCATCGCCGCACGCTCGGCAACATGGCGCCCGGCGCGCCGGCGGCGGCGCTCGGGAAGGAAAGGGCATGGCGCATGGGCAAGGTCTCCTGGACCGCAATGGCAACGCGCCATGGCGGCGCGACCCGGTGATTTTCGCTCATCCTGGCGTAGCCGGTGGAAAACGGCTGCGCGCGCGGCTCAGCGCCGCCGCACGCCCGGTCCGCGCGGTCGGCGGCGGGCAGACCCTGTCGCGATCCCGCTCGAACGCGGTGGCCAGGCCGCGTGCGAACGTCCGCCGGCTTCGCCACACCAGGCACGTGCGCGCCGGCGATACGCTCCTGCGCCCATGCGATGCATCGCGACACGGCGCCGGCACTGCCGCGCCTCGCGCATGCGCGCACCTCGGCGCTGCCGGCCGGACGACGCGGGCGCGACCCCGCGCCCGCGCAGCGCTCACTCTTTCCGCGGCGCCTGCTGCAGGCGCTCATGCCACAGGTCGGCGTTCTTGATGCCCAGCGGCAGCGGATCGAACACCGGATCCAGCCCGGCCTTCTTCTGCCGCTCGTAGTCGCGCAGCGCCAGCAGCGCCGGCTTCTGCAGGATCAGGATGGCGATGATGTTGAGCCAGGCCATCAGGCCCACGCCGATGTCGCCCAGCGACCACGCCAGCTTGGCGTCGTGGAACGCACCGAACACCACCATGCCGAGGATACCCAGCCGCAGCACCAGCACGCTGAGCGGGCGGCGGCGGTTGCCGTTGACGTAGCTGAGGTTGGTCTCGGCCATGTAGTAATAGGCCATGATCGTGGTGAAGGCGAAGAAGAACAGCGCCAGCGCCACGAACCCGGCGCCCCAGCCGGGCAGGATCGCGTCGACCGAGGCCTGCGCGTAGCCGGGGCCTTCCTGCACGCCGCGCAGGCCGGCGAACAGGTGGTCGCCACCGTCCGGCGCGTAGACGTTGTACTTGCCGGTGGCCAGGATCAGGAACGCGGTCGCGGTGCACACCATCATCGTGTCGAAGTAGATCGCGAAGGCCTGCACGTAGCCCTGCTTGGCCGGATGCGAGACCTCGGCCGCGGCCGCGGCGTGCGGGCCGGTGCCCTGCCCGGCCTCGTTGGCGTAGATGCCGCGCTTGACGCCCCATTCCACCGCCAGGCCGAGCAGCGCGCCGAACGCGGCGTGCGCGCCGAACGCGCTGCGGAAGATGATCGAGAACATCTCCGGCACCCGCTCGGCGTTGAGCACCATCACCACCACCGCCATCAGGATGTAGCCCAGCGCCATGAACGGCACCACGATCTCGGCGAAGTTGGCGATGCGCTTGACCCCGCCGAAGATGATCACCGCCAGCAGCAGCGCGACGGCGATGCCGATGCCCAGCTTCAGCGCCTGCACCGCCGGCAGGCCCATCCACTGTCCGTCGAGCGGACCGCACAGCGCGCCGCCGCGGCAGGCGTTGACCACGCTGTCGGCGATCGCGTTGGCCTGCACGCCGGGCATCAGGAAGCCGGTGGCGACGATGGTGGCGATGGCGAACAGCAGCGCGTACCACTTCAGCCCCATCGCCTTTTCGATGTAGTAGGCCGGGCCGCCGCGGTAGCGGCCGTCGGCGTCCTTGACCTTGTAGATCTGCGCCAGGGTCGATTCGATGTACGAGGTGGAGGCGCCGAAGAAGCCCATCACCCACATCCAGAAGATCGCGCCGGGCCCGCCGAAGGCGATGGCGGTGGCCACGCCGGCGATGTTGCCGATGCCGATGCGGCCGGCCATGGACATCGCCAGCGCCTGGAACGAGGACACGCCGGCGTCGGATTTCTGCCCGCCGATGGTCAGCCGCAGCATCTCGACGAAGCCGCGCACCTGCATGAAGCGGGTGCGGATGGTGAAGTACAGGCCGGCCGCCAGGCACATGAAGATCAGCGCCTTGCTCCAGATCAAGCCGTTCAATGCAGTGATGATCGATTCCACGCAATTCCCCGAAGCGCAAGAAGGAGGCCCCGCGACAGGGGACTGGCTCGATTGTGCATGAATCGGCGATGACTGCGAAATGCAGGGCTCACTCCGGCAGGTGCACGCGGCCGAACAGGTGCAGGTCGTGCAGGCGTCCCTGCTTGCGCAGCGCGCTGCGGCGTATGCCTTCGCGCAGAAAACCGTTCTTCTCCAGCACCCGCATCGAGGCGGGATTGCCTTCCAGCACCGTGGCCTCCACGCGCGCCAGCCCGAGCGCGGGAACCGCCCAGTCCAGGTAGGCGGCGACGATCCGCGTCATCCGCCCCTGGCCCCAGTGCCGGCGCCCCAGCCAATAGCCCAGTTCGGCCGCGTGCGCGCGCTCGCCCTGGCCGGGGCGCAGGGCGATGCCGCCGCAGGCCTCGCCATCGATCTCGATCGCCAGCACCGGGTGGCCCAGGTCGACCACGCGCCCGCCCAGGAACGCCTCGCCGTCGGCGCGGGTGTAGGGATGCGGGAAGCGCTCGCTGAGCCCGCGCACCACCTGCGCATCGTCGGCATGGCGCAGCAGCGCATCGAGATCGTCGCCGCGCCAGCGGCGCAGCTGCATGTCGTCGGCGCTCAGGCGCAGGTCGCGCCAGGCGGCGGTGCTGGTGTCATCGGGCATCGGCGGTGCTCGTGCGGATGAGCGGCCGAGCATAACGTCCGCGGCGCGCGCCTGTCCGCCTGCCGCGCCACGGCGGGCGTGCGCCGCACCCGCACAGCGGCGCCAGCGCATGGACCAGGCCGGCCGCCAGTTCGTGCGGCGCCATTTCGCCGGCGCGGTGATCGCCGCGCAGTGCAGCTGCTCCAGGCGCCGTGCCGCGCGCCGCCGCCGCTGGCCTGGCCTCCCCCGGGCGCGCGCCGAAACCGCGCCGGCGCCGCGCTCAGGCGTGGCCGCCCACCGGCGGCGTCTGCGCCTCCAGTTGCTGCAGCCGCTGCTTCACCGCGTCCGGCGAGCGCGTGTACGGCGCCAGCAGTGCATAGAACGCCGGCACCACGAACAGCGACAGCAGCGTGGACACCGACACCCCGAAGATCACCACGATGCCGATGGTGGCGCGGCTGGCCGAGCCCGGGCCGCCGGCGGCCACCAGCGGGATCGCGCCGACCACGGTGGCCAGCGAGGTCATCAGGATCGGCCGCAGCCGCACCGCCGCCGACTCGACGATGGCCGCGCGCACGCTGCGGCCCTCGTCGCGCAACTGGTTGGCGAACTCCACGATCAGGATGCCGTTCTTGGCCGCCAGCCCGACCAGCATGACGATGCCGATCTGGCTGAACAGGTTTAGCGTGCCGCCGCTGAGCGCCAGGCCGATCAGCGCGCCGAGCACGCCCAGCGGCACGGTCAGCATGATCACCAGCGGATGGATGAAGCTCTCGAACTGCGCCGCCAGCACCAGGTACACGATCAGCAGCGCCAGCGCGAAGGTCAGCAGCACCGCGCCGCCGGCCTTCTGGTATTCGCGCGATTCGCCCTTCCAGTCGATCTGCGCATAGTCCGGCAACTCCTGGCGCGCCACCTGCTGCGCCCAGGCGATCGCCTCGCCGAGCGGATAGCCCGGGGCCAGGCCGGCGTTGATGGTGATCGCGCGCAGCCGGTTGAAGCGGTGCAGGTTGCCCGGTTCGGCGACCTCGCGCAGCGTCACCAGGTTGGACAGCGGGATCAGCTGGCCGCCGTCGGCACGCACGCGGATCGCGGCCAGGTCGTCCGGGGTGGCGCGGCCGTCGCGGCTGGCCTGCAGCATCACGTCGTATTCCTCGCCGTTGTCGACGAAGGTGGTGACCTGGCGCGCGCCCATCAGCGTCTCCAGCGCGCGGCCGATCTCGGTGACCGGCACGCCCAGGTCGGCGGCGCGCTGGCGGTCGATCTCCACGCGCATCTGCGGCCGGGTTTCCTTGTAGTCCGAATCGGCGCCGACCAGGCCGGGGTTGTCGCCGATGCGCGCCAGGATGCGGTCGCGCCACTGCGCGATCTCGGCGTAGTCGGGGCCGCCGAGCACGATCTGGAACGGCTGCCCGCGGCCGCTGACTAGGCCGCCGCCGACCTGGGTGCGCGCACGCACGCCCGGCAGCGCGGCCAGTTCCTGCTGCAGCTGCGCGGCGACGTCGGCGGTGGCCACGTCGCGCTGGCCCCAGTCCTGCAGGAACACGCTGACCCGGCCGGTATGCATCTCCTCGCTGGCGCCGAAACTGCCCGGCACGCGCGGGTTGGCGCGCTGGATCGGCTTGTCCTGCCCGCGGTGGCGGTCGAGGATGCGCTCCACCTGGTGCATCTGCCCCACGGTGTAGTCGAAGCCGGCGCCCTCCGGCGCATCGACCATGACTTGGAACGAACCGCGGTCCTCCGCCGGCGCCAGCTCCGAGGGAATGCTCCGCGCCAGCAGCGCGCTGGCCGCGACCGCCGCCAGCATCAGCGCGCCGAACAGCCAGTAGCGGCCGACGTGGCGCTCGAGCGTGCGCCGGTAGCGGTCGCTGATGCCCTGCAGCCGCGCCTCGATCCAGCCGTGCACTCGGTTGGGTTTCTCCTTGGCGTGCGCCTTGAGCAGCTTGGACGACATCATCGGCGTCAGCGTCAGCGCGACGAAGGCGGAGATCGCCACCGCCGCGGCCAACGCCACCGCCAGCTCGCGGAACAGGCGCCCGGTGTTGCCCTCCAGGAAGCCCACCGGCAGGAACACCGCCACCAGCACCGCGGTGGTGGCGATCACCGCGAACGCCACCTGCGCGGTGCCGCGGCGCGCGGCGACCAGCGCCGGCTCGCCCAGGTCCACGCGGCGCTGGATGTTCTCCACCACCACGATCGCATCGTCCACCACCAGGCCGATGCACAGCACCAGCGCGAGCAGGGTCAGCAGGTTGATCGAGAAGCCGAACGCGTACAGCGCGATGAACGCGGCGATCAGGCACACCGGCACCGTCACCGCCGGGATCAGCGCGGCGCGCACGCTGCCCAGGAACAGCCAGATCACCACCAGCACCAGCACCACCGCCTCGATCAGGGTGTGGTACACGCGCTCCACCGAGGCGTCGATGAACACGGTGGTGTCGAAGGCGACGAAGATGTTGGTGCCCTTGGGCAGGGTCTGCTGGATCTGCTGCGCGGCCGCGCGCGCGGCGCGGGCCACGTCCAGGCTGTTGGCGGTGGAAGTCTTGACGATGCCCAGGCCGACGTTGGGCACGCCGTTGCTGCGGAAGTAGGCGCGGCGCTCGGCCGAGGCCAGCTCCACCTTGGCCACGTCGCCCAGCCGCACCACGTAGCCGTCGCTGCCCTTGCGCAGCGGGATCGCGGCGAAGTCCGCCGGCGCGCGGTAGCCGCGCTCCACGCGCAGGGTGAAGTCGCGGTCGGCCGATTCCAGCCGCCCGGCCGGCAGCTCCACGTTCTCGCGCGCCAGCGCCGCTTCCACGTCGGCCACGGTGAGCCCGCGCGCGGCCAGCTGGTCGCGCTCCAGCCAGATCCGCATCGCGTAGCGCTGGCGCCCGCCCAGACGCACCTGGGCCACGCCGTCGATGCTGGACAGGCGGTCGACCACGTAGCGCTCGGCGTAGTCGGACAGCTGCAGCGCGTCCATCGTGCTGGAGCTCATGTTGAGCCACAGGATGGCGTCGGCGTCGGCCTCGACCTTGGCGATCTCCGGCGGGTCGGCCTCGTCGGGCATGCGGTCCAGCACCCGGCTGACCGCGTCGCGCACGTCGTTGGCGGCCGCCTCGATGTCGCGGCTGGCGCGGAACTCGATGCTGATGTCGGCCACGCCGTTGGAGCTGCGCGCCTCGATCGTCTCGATGCCTTCGATGCCGGCCAGCGCGTCCTCCAGCACCTGGGTGATGCGGCTTTCCACCACCGCCGCCGACGCGCCGGGATAGCGCACCTCGACCGAGACGATCGGCGGATCGATCGCCGGCAGTTCGCGCAGGGTCAGCCGGCTGTACGCCATCACCCCCAGCACCACCAGCAGCAGGCTCATCACCGCGGCGAACACCGGCCGCGTGATCGAGACGTCGGACAGCTTCATCGGGCGCTGTCCGCCGCGCCGTTCGCGCCGCCGGCGCCGGCCGCCGCGGCGGCGGCGGCGGTGTCGACCACCGCCACGCCCGGGCGCAGCTTGCCGGTGCCGTCGACGACGATGCGCTGGCCGGCGGCCAGCCCATCCAGGATCTCGACCAGGCCGCTGCGGCGCACGCCGGTGCGCACGTCGGCGCGCTCGACCTTGCCGCCGGCGCCGACCCGGTACACGAACGCTTCGCGGCCCACCTGCACCACCGCGATCTCCGGGATCACCAGCGCCTGCCGCTGCGGCCGGTACAGGCGCACGTCCATCAGCATGCCCGGGCGCAGCGCGCGGTCGGCGTTGTCGAAATCGGCGCGCACGGTGATCGCGCGGGTGGCGCTGTCCACGCGCGCATCGACGGTGCTGACCGCGCCGTCGAAGCTGCGCCCCGGATAGGCCACGCTGGCGCCGCTGACCTTGTCGCCGACCGCCACCGAGGCCATCGCCGCCTCCGGCACCTGGAAGTCCACGTAGACCCGCGCCACGTCGTCGAGCGTGGCGATCGTCGCATCCGGGGTCAGCAGCGCGCCGGGGCTGATCTGGCGCAGGCCGAGCACGCCGGCGAACGGCGCGCGCACGCTGCGGTCGCCGATGTCCGCGCGCATCTGCAGCACCCGCGCCTCGGCCGCATCGCGCAGCGCGCGCTGGGTGTCCAGCTGCGCCTTGGACACCAGCTGCCGCCCGACCAGCTCGCTCTGCCGCCGGTACAGCTGCTCGGCCTCGGTGAAGGTGGCCTCGGCCTCGCGCAGCGCGGCCTGCTGGCCCTGCCCGCGCAGCGTCACCAGCGGGGTGCCGGCGGCCACCTCCTGGCCGCTGTCGAAATGCACCCGCTCCACGATCTCGCTGACCTTGGCGGTCAGCGTCACCGACTCGCGCGCCTTGACCGTGCCCAGCGACGACAGGCTGTCGCTCCACGGCCGCACCGCCACCGTCTGCAGCGTCACCGGGATCGCCGCGGCGGACGGCGCCGGCGCCGGCGGCTTGCCGCAGCCGGTCAGCGCGATGGACAGCGAGACGAGGCACGCCAGGCGGACGCCGGCGCGTGGTCGGTGCGGCATGGGCATCCCGGGCACATGAGGTTCAGTCCAGTTTAACGGGGCCACGTGACGATCGTTGCTACGCGCCGGGCATGACCAACGACCCTTGCAGGCAGCGCCACGCGCCGCCGGCGGCGGCCATCGCGGGCCGCAATGCGGAATGCGCCCGACGCCGCGGCCCAGGCGCCGCGGGCATCGCGGCGGCGGGTGGAATACGGGTAGGCCAGGATGACCGCCAGCGCCCAGACCGTGCCCTGGCCGGGCTTCAGTCGCGCGCGTCGAGCCAAGCCAGCACCCGCGCCGCCAGCGCCTCGGCGTTGTCGCCGTCGGCCTGCAGGTGCAGCTCCGGCTGCGCCGGCGGCTCGTACGGCGAATCGATGCCGGTGAAGTTCGGGATCTGCCCGGCGCGGGCCTTGGCGTACAGCCCCTTCACGTCGCGCGCTTCGGCCACGTGCAGCGGCACGTCGACGAACACTTCGACGAACTCGCCGTCCTCGAAACGCGAGCGCGCCATCGCCCGCTCGGCGCGGAACGGGGAGATGAAGCTGACCAGCACGATCAGCCCGGCATCGGCCATCAGCCTGGCCACCTCGGCGACGCGGCGGATGTTCTCCACCCGGTCCTCGTCGGTGAAGCCCAGATCGCGGTTGAGGCCGTGGCGCACGTTGTCGCCGTCGAGCAGGAAGGTGTGCCGGCCCTGCGCGTGCAGCCGCTTCTCCACCAGGTTGGCGATGGTCGACTTGCCGGCGCCGGACAGCCCGGTGAACCACAGCACCTTCGGCGCCTGGCCCTTGATCCGCGCGCGCGCCGCCTTGTCCACGTCCAGGTGCTGCCAGTGCACGTTGCCGGCGCGGCGCAGCGCGAAGTCCAGCGTGCCGGCGGCGACGGTGGCGTTGCTCTGCCGGTCGATCAGGATGAACCCGCCGAGCGCGCGGTTGCGCGCGTACGGCTCGAACGCGACCGGCTCGTCCAGCGCCAGGTTGCAGTAGCCGACCTCGTTGAGTTCCAGGCGCTTGGCCGCCAGCCGCTCCTGCGTGTTCACGTCGATGCGGTGCTTGATCTCGCTGACGCTGGCCGACACGGTGCGGGTGCCGAGCTTCAGCCAGTACGGGCGCCCCGGCAGCAGCGCGGCATCGTCCATCCACAGCACGTGCGCGGCGAACTGGTCGGCCACCTCCGGCGGGTCGCCGGCGGCGGCGATGACGTCGCCGCGGCTGATGTCGATCTCGTCGGCCAGGGTCAGCGTCACCGCCTGCCCGGCCACCGCCAGTTCCACGTCGCCGTTGCCGTCGAGCACCCGCGCCACCGTGGAGCGGCGCGCCGACGGCAGCACCACCACCGCATCGCCCGGGCGCACCTGGCCGGCCGCGAGCGTGCCGGCGAAGCCGCGGAACTGCTGGTGGGGGCGGTTGACCCACTGCACCGGCAGGCGCAGGCCGCTGTCGGCGTCGCGCGCGGCCAGGTCCAGGCCCTCCAGATGTTCGAGCAGCGCCGGGCCGGCGTACCACGGCGTGCGCGCGGAGCGCTGCGACAGGTTGTCGCCGTCCAGCGCCGACAACGGGATGCACTGCACCTGGGCGATGCCCAGCTGCGCGGCCAGCGCCTGGTAGCTGTCCGCGATCGCGTCGAAGGTGGCCTGGTCGAAGCCGATCAGGTCCATCTTGTTCACCGCCAGCACCACGTGGCGGATGCCGAGCAGGGAGACGATGTAGCTGTGGCGGCGGGTCTGGGTCAGCAGGCCCTTGCGCGCATCGACCAGCACCACCGCCACGTCGGCGGTGGAGGCGCCGGTGGCCATGTTGCGGGTGTACTGCTCGTGGCCGGGGCAGTCGGCGACGATGAACTTGCGCCGGTCGGTATCGAAGTAGCGGTAGGCCACGTCGATGGTGATGCCCTGTTCGCGCTCGGCGGCCAGGCCGTCGAGCAGCAGCGCGTAATCGATCTCGCCGCCGCGGGTGCCGTGGCGCTTGCTGTCGGCGCTGAGCGCGGCCAGCTGGTCGTCGAACAGGCGCTTGCTGTCGTACAGCAGCCGCCCGATCAGCGTGCTCTTGCCGTCGTCGACGCTGCCGCAGGTGATGAAGCGCAGCAGCGGTTTCTGTTCGTGCTGCTGCAGGTAGGCGGCGATGGAGCCGGGATTGGGGATTGGGGATTGGGGATTCGCAAATGCGGCCCCGTCCCCTTTCGCGTCCGTCGTGGGCAACGGCTCTTGCGAATCCCCAATCCCCAATCGCGAATCCCGGCCCATCAGAAATACCCCTCCAGCTTCTTCTTCTCCATCGATGCGCCCGGGTCCTGGTCGATCACCCGCCCCTGCCGTTCCGACGTGGTGGTCAGCAGCATTTCGGCGATGATCTTCTCCAGCGTATCGGCCTGCGATTCGACCGCCCCGGTCAGCGGATAGCAGCCCAGGGTGCGAAAGCGCACCTGGCGCAGTTGCGGCACTTCGCCGGCGCGCAGCGGCAGCCGCGCGTCGTCGACCAGGATCAGCGCGCCGTCGCGCTCCACCACCGGCCGCTCGGCGGCGAAGTACAACGGCACCACCGGAATCGACTCGCGGTAGATGTACAGCCAGATGTCCAGCTCGGTCCAGTTGGACAGCGGGAACACGCGCACGCTCTCGCCGGCGTGGACGCGGGCGTTGTACAGGTTCCACAGTTCCGGGCGCTGGTTCTTCGGGTCCCAGCGGTGCTTGTCGTTGCGGAACGAGAACACCCGCTCCTTGGCCCGCGCCTTCTCCTCGTCGCGGCGCGCGCCGCCGATCGCCGCGTCGAACCGGCCCTGGTCCAGCGCCTGCTTCAGGCCCTGGGTCTTCATCACGTCGGTATGCACGGTGGCGCCGTGGGTGAACGGGCCGATGTCCTGGGCGATGCCGTCGGGGTTGATGTGCACGCGCAGGTCCACGCCGGTCTCGGCGGCGCGGCGGTCGCGGAAGGCGATCATCTCGCGGAACTTCCAGCGCGTGTCCACGTGCAGCAGCGGGATCGGCGGCGGCGCCGGCGCGAACGCCTTCAGCAGCAGGTGCAGCAGCACCGAGCTGTCCTTGCCGACCGAATACAGCAGCACCGGATTGCGGAACTCGGCGGCCACCTCGCGCAGGATGTGGATGCTTTCGGCCTCGAGCCGGTCGAGGTGGGACAGGGCGGAAGAACGCATCGGGGACAACGCGGGACTCGATTGGGGAAGGACCGTGCCGAGGGTAGCAGCGGTCGCGGCGCCTGGGGCGACCGGGGCCGGCAGTGTGTGGCGCGCCCGGCGGGCGCAGAAATAAGCGCCGGGCATAAGCCGATAACCCCTGCTCCTTTCTGCCTCGCGCAACGAATCCCTAACATCGGTCATCCCTTCCTCCCACCCGGACCGGTCATGACCGCCGCCTCGCCCGCGTTGCCGCCCAGCCCCTTGCCCGACGAGCGCAAGGCCCTGCTGGCGCGGACGGTGGAGGGGCTGGACGCGGCCAGCCTGTGGTGGCTGTCCGGCTATGCCGCCGGCCTGGCCCAGGGCCAGGGCCATGCGCCGCCGTCGCTGGCGGTGCTGCCCGGTGGCGCCGCGGCCAGCCAGGGCGCGCAGCGGCTGAGCGTGGTCTACGGCAGCCAGACCGGCAACGCCCGCCGCGCCGCCGAACAGCTGGCCGCCGAGGCCGAGGCTGCCGGGCTGACGGTGCGCGTGCTGCGCGCCGACGCCTACCCGACCCGCGAACTGGCCAGCGAACGCCTGCTGTACGTGGTCATCAGCACCCAGGGCGAAGGCGATCCGCCGGACGACGCGATCGGCCTGGTCGAATTCCTGCAGGGCCGTCGCGCGCCCAAGCTGCCCGAGCTGAAGTACGCGGTGCTGGGCCTGGGCGATTCCAGCTACGCCGACTTCTGCGGCATCGGCAAGCGCATCGACGCGCGCCTGGCCGAGCTCGGCGCGCAGCGGGTGCTGCCGCTGGGCGAGGCCGACCTGGACATCGACACCGTGGCGGCGCCGTGGCGCACTCAGGCGCTGGCGCAGGCGCGCGAGCTGCTGAAGAGCCCGGCCGCGCCGTCGGCCACGGTGACCCCGCTGCGCGGCGCCGCCAGCGCCAGCTGGAGCCACGCGCGCCCGTTCGCCGCCGAGGTGCTGGCCAACCAGCGCATCAGCGGCCGCGACTTCAAGGGCCCGCGCTACGCCGCGCATGGCGCCGCCGACAAGGACGTGCGCCACCTGGAGCTGTCGCTGGCCGGCAGCGGCCTGCACTACGAGCCCGGCGACGCGCTGGGCATCCGCCACCGCAATCCGCCGGCGCTGGTCGAGGCCGTGTTGACGGCGACGCGACTGGACGGTCATGCGGACGTCACCGTCGGTGCGGACACTCTTCCCCTGCACGAGTGGCTCGCCGCGCATCGCGAACTGACCCGGGCATCGCGGCCGTTCCTGGCCGCGGTCGCCCGCCGCTCAGCCGCCCCGGCGCTGGAGCAGCTGCTCGACCCTACCCAGACCGCCGGTCTGGCGGCGTTGCTGGCCGATCACCAGGTGATCGACGTGCTGCGACGCTGGCCGGCGGATTGGGACCACAGCGCCCTGCTGGACGCGCTGCGGCCCCTGGCCCCGCGCCTGTACTCGATCGCTTCCAGCCGCAAGCGGGTCGGCGACGAAGTCCACCTCACCGTCGACGTGCTGGCCTACCAGGCGCACGGCCACCTGCACGGTGGCGCCGCCAGCGGCCACCTGGCCGCACTGGCCGAAGGCGACAGCGCCGCGGTCTACATCGAACCCAACGAACGCTTCCGGGTGCCGGCCGATGCCAGCCGCGACATCCTGATGATCGGCCCCGGCACCGGCGTGGCGCCGTTCCGCGGCTTCGTGCAGGAACGCGCCGAGAGCGGCGCCAGCGGCCGCAACTGGCTGTTCTTCGGCGCCCGCCACTTCAACCAGGACTTCCTGTACCAGGCCGAGTGGCAGCAGGCGCTGCGCAGCGGCGAACTGCAGCGCCTGGACCTGGCGTTCTCGCGCGACGTGCAGCCGCTGCGCGGCAACGACCTCCCCCCCAAGGTCTACGTGCAGCAGCGCCTGCGCGAGCAGGGCCGCGACGTCTACGACTGGCTGCGCAACGGCGCGCACCTGTACGTGTGCGGCGCGATCGGCATGGGCAAGGACGTGCACGCCACGCTGCAGCAGATCGTGGCCGAGCACGGCGCGCTTCCTGCCGAGGACGCGGCGGCGTATCTCGCTTCGCTGCAGCGGGAGGGGCGGTATGCGCGCGATGTCTATTGAGGCCGGGAGGGGGGATTCGGGAGTGTGGATTCGCAAGAGCGGGTTCGCTCGGCCTGCGTGTTGTCGAGCCGCCGTCATCGTTCCTGCTTTGCCAATCCCGAATCACGACTGCCGAATCCCGCGATGAGCAACGTCGAAGACATCAAATCCGCCAGCCGCCGCCTGCGCGGGTCGCTGCTGCAGAGCCTGGCCGATCCGGTCACCGGGGCACTGCGCGAGGACGACCAGACGCTGATCAAGTACCACGGCAGCTACCAGCAGGACGACCGCGACCTGCGCGACGAGCGGCGCCGGCAGAAGCTCGAACCGGCCTACCAGTTCATGATCCGCACGCGCACGCCGGGCGGGGTGATCACGCCGGAACAGTGGCTCAAGCTCGACGCCATCGCCACCACCTACGGCAACCATTCGCTGCGCGTCACCACGCGCCAGGCGTTCCAGTTCCACGGGGTGATCAAGCGCGAGCTGAAGGCGACGATGCAGGCGATCAACGCCGCGCTGATCGACACCCTGGCCGCCTGCGGCGACGTCAACCGCAACGTGCAGGTCGCGGCCAACCCGCTGGCCTCGCGCGCGCACGCCACGCTGTACGCCGATGCCGCGCGCGTGTCCGAGCACCTGCTGCCCAACACCCGCGCCTACTACGAGATCTGGCTGGACGAGGAACAGATCGTCGGCAGCGGCCAGGAACACGAGCCGGTCTACGGCGACACCTACCTGCCGCGCAAGTTCAAGATCGGCTTCGCGCTGCCGCCGGTCAACGACGTGGACGTGTTCGCCAACGACCTGGGCTTCATCGGCGTGGCCGGCGCCGACGGCGAACTGGCCGGCTACAACGTCAGCATCGGCGGCGGCATGGGCGCCACCCACGGCGACGCCGAGACCTACCCGCGCGTGGCCAACGTGATCGGCTTCATCGCGCGCGAGCAGCTGCTCGACGTGGCCACCGCCGTGGTCACCACCCAGCGCGACCTCGGCAACCGCACCGTGCGCAAGCGTGCACGCTTCAAGTACACCATCGACGACCACGGCCTGGATGTCGTGGTCGCCGAGATCCAGCGCCGCGCCGGCGTCGCGCTGCAGCCGACCCGCGCGTTCTCCTTCGACCACAACGGCGACCGCTACGGCTGGAGCGAGGGCGAGGATGGCCGTGCGCACCTGACCCTGTCGCTGCCGGCCGGGCGCATCGCCGACCACGACGGCGGCGCGCCGCACCTCAGCGGCCTGCGCGAGATCGCCCGGCAGCTGCTGCGCGACGGCGACGGCGCGCACCTGCGCATGACCGCGAACCAGAACCTGGTCATCGCCGGCATTCCCGCCAGCCAGCGCGAGACGATCGACACGCTGGTGCGCGCGCATGCGCTGGACACCGGCAACCAGGCGCGCACCGCGCTGGCGCGCGCGGCGATGGCCTGCGTGGCGCTGCCGACCTGCGGCCTGGCGATGGCCGAGGCCGAACGCTACCTGCCCGATTTCGCCGGCAAGCTGGAGCCGCTGCTGGACCGGCACGGCTTGCGCGAGGCACCGATCCTGCTGCGCATCTCCGGCTGCCCGAACGGCTGCTCGCGGCCGTACCTGGCCGAGATCGCGCTGGTCGGCAAGGCACCCGGCCGCTACAACCTGATGCTCGGCGCCGACCACCGCGGCCAGCGCCTGAACACGCTGTACCGCGAGAACATCACCGAGCCGGAAATTCTCGACGCGCTGGACCCGCTGTTCGCGCGCTACGCCGGCGAACGCGAACGCGACGAGGGCTTCGGCGACTTCCTGCACCGCAGCGGCCTGGTCGACCTGCCCGCCTATCCCACCCACCGCCATCTCATTCCTTCGGAACTGCACGCATGAGCGCCCTGCCCGCCTCCGCCCCACACGACTCCGCCAATGCGCCGGCGACGGCATGGGACCTCGACGCGGTCAACGCGCTGCTGGCGCCGATGACCGCGCCGCAACGCGTGGCCTGGGCGCTCGAGCACGGCCCGGCCGAGGCCGCGCTGTCGTCGAGCTTCGGCGCGCAGTCGGCGGCCACCTTGCACCTGCTGACCCAGCAGCTGCCGGACATCCCCGTGATCCTGATCGACACCGGCTACCTGTTCGCCGAGACCTACCGCTTCGCCGACGCGCTCAGCGACCGGCTCAAGCTCAACCTCAAGGTGTACCGGCCGCTGGTCAGCCGCGCCTGGATGGAAGCGCGTCACGGCCGGCTGTGGGAACAGGGCATGGTCGGCATCGAGCAGTACAACAACCTGCGCAAGGTCGAACCGATGCGCCGCGCGCTGGAAGAACTGAAGGTCGGCACCTGGTTCACCGGCCTGCGCCGCAGCCAGTCCGACAGCCGCGCGCAGACCCCGTTCGTACAGAAGCGCGGCGAGCGCTACAAGATCAACCCGATCGCCGACTGGAGCGACCGCGACCTGTGGCAATACATGCAGCAGCACGGCCTGCCCTACCATCCGCTGTGGGAGGAAGGCTACGTCTCGATCGGCGACTTCCACACCACCCGCCGCTGGGAACCTGGCATGCGCGAGGAAGACACCCGCTTCTTCGGCCTCAAGCGCGAATGCGGCATCCACGAGGACGTCTGACGCCGCGCAACATGCGCCCAAGATGCCCAACAGGCCACAGCACCCCCTGTAGGAGCGACTTCAGTCGCGACGAACTAAGCGAAGGACCTTCCCGGCACCGGATGCTGTCGGGACTGAAGTCCCTCCCACAGTGCACCAACGAGCTTGGCTGCAGGCCCCTTGTAGGAGCGACTTCAGTCGCGACGAACGAGGCGATGGATCTTCCGGCTCGGATACCGCCGGGGCTGAAGCCCCTTCCACAGTGCATCCAGCAGTCACGTCGCGCGGCTCTCCGCCGCAACAGTCTCAACCGCGACAAGCGAAGTGGTGAACCTTCCGGCATCGGAGGCCGTCGGGACTGAAGTCCCTCCCATAATGCACCAACGAGTCGGCCGCGCGAAACCTTGTAGGAGCGACTTCCGTCGCGACGAACGGAGCGGCGGACCTTCCGGCTTCGGACACCGTCGGAGCTGAAGTCTTCCCACAATGGCGTCGGCAAGCTCACGAAGCCGCCCTGTCGCCCAACGACACCGCCTCACTCCCGCCGCAGCACGCAACACCAATCCACCGCCAGCATCAGCAGCAGCGACATTCCCACCAGCGGGAACAGCACGCCGCCGATCGCCAACAGCCCGACCACCACGCGCAGCGTGCGCCGCTCCGCCGGCAGCGGCGGCACGCCCAGTCCGCCGGCCGGCCGCCGCTTCCACCACATCAGCGCGGCGCTGACGCACAGCAACACGATGCCCAGACACGAGGCGATCAGCAGCAACTGGTTGAAGGTGCCGTACTGCTGCCCCAGGTGCACGTTGATGCCCCATTCCAGCGCCTTGGCCAGCGGCCCGTAATCGGCATAGCGCATGTCCAGCAGCACCTGGCCGCTGTACTGGTCGAGGTGGATGACCCGCTGCTGCGCCAGGTCCGCCGGATACACCGAGGCGGTGTACACGCCACGCGCGCCGCGCGGCAGCGCCACGCCGTAGCCGGCGGCGATGCCGCGCGCCTGGAACCGCGCCACCGCCGCGTCCAGGCCGATGGCGCCGGGTGCCGCAGGCTCCGGCGCCATCGCGTCCATCGCCATCGCGCCATGCGCTGCGTGCTCTGCATGCGCATCGTTGCCGTCGTCCACCACGCTTGATGCCGAAGGCGCATCCGCATTCGCCGCCGCAGGCATCGGCATCGGCATCGACGCAGTCTGCGGCAGCTGCGACTGCGGCAACCGCGCCTGGCGCAGCGACCAGGCCGGCACCTCCGCGTCGCTCAGGCGCTGCGTGGACATCGGCAGGTCCACGCGCAGCCCGGCCGGATAGCCGTAGTGATGGCCATTGGCGAGGCGGTTGACCTGCTCGCCCCAGAACCACGACCAGGGCATCCCGGTCAGCGCCAGGAACAGCAGCATCGCCCCGACCACGCTGCCGGTCAGCGCATGCACGTCGCGCCAGAACACGCGCTGCGGCGGCCGCCCGCGCACCGTGGTGACGCCGCCGCGGCGGCCGCGCGGCCACCACAGGTAGGCGCCGGTCAGCACCAGCAGGATCGCCCAGCCGGCCGCCACTTCGATCAGCGCACTGGCCCACGGCCCGACCAGGGCGAGGCTGTGCAGGCGCCGGATGGTCCACGCCACGGTGCCGTGCTCGGGCAGGCTGCCCAGCGCCCGCGCCCGGTACGGATCCACGTACACCACCACGCGGCGGCCATCGGCGGTGCCCACGGTCACTTCCGCCGACGCGTCGCCTCGCGCCGGCGTGGTGTAGCGCAACGCCTGTCCCGGTTGCGCCGCCAGCGCGGCGTCGAGCAGGCGCTGCGGTGTGGCCGCCTGCGCGCGCGCAGGCACCTGTACCGTCTTCAGCGCGCGGTGGAAATACCCATCGATCGGCTGCTGGTAGACGAAGGCGGCGCCGGTCAGCGCCAGCCAGGCCAGCAGCGGCAACACCAGCAGGCCGGCGTAGAAATGCCAGCGCCACACCGCGCGGTAGAAACGCGCCGGCGCAACCGCGTTCGGGTTCGGCCTGCCCATCACCAGCCCCAGCTGAGGCTGGCGTACAGCGCACGGCCGTCGCCCGGCGAATAGCCGGACGAACCGCTGTCGTACCAGGCGTAGACGTAATGGCGATCGGTCAGATTCTTCAGCTGCAGCGACAGCTCGCGCTGCGCGCGCCATGCCCAGGTCGCGCCGACGTTGGCCAGCGCGTAGCCGCCGTAGCGGCCCAGCGTGTTGCTGCGCTCGACGTAGTAGTCGCCCTGCGCATTGCCCCACGCCGACAGCTTCAGCCGCGGCGTGGCCTGCCAGTCGGCGCCGACGCTGGCCAGGGAGTGCGGCACGTTCTCGATCTCCTTGCCGCGCGTGGCCGGCGCGCTCGGGTCGGGGGTGACGATGCTTGCGCGCTGCCGCGAATACGCCAGCCACAGCGTCCAGCGCTCGTCCGCGCGCAGGCTGACCTGCGCATCCCAGCCGCGGCGCAAGGTCTTGCCGACGTTACCGACCTCGCCGCTGCCGACCGTGCCATCGACCCCAAGGATGGTCGCCACTTCGTCGGAGGCGCGCTGCTCCCAATAGGCGATGCGCGCATCCAGCCGCCGGGCGTCGGCGAACTTCAACCCGGCTTCCCAGCCGTCGTTGTACGACGGCGCCAGGTTGCCGGGCTGGCTGCGGTAGGCGCCGTTGCCGCTGCCGATCTGGAAGGTGCGGCCGACGTTGGCGTAGGCGCTGGCCTGCGCGGTCAGCGCGAATACCGCGCTGAGCTTGGGCTGCCTGATCGCGCCATAGGCGTAGGCCGGGTAGCGCGCGCCGCCGAGCCGGTCGCGGAAGCTGCCGTCGACCCAGTCCACGCGGTAGGCCGGCACCAGCTGCAGGCGCTCGAACGGGCGGATCACCGCCTGCACGTAGACGCCGCGCGTGTCCAGGTCGAAGTCCCAGTCGCGCAGCGGCGCGGTGCGCGCGCGCGCCACGGTGCGATAGCGCCGCGAGGTGTTGTCCTGCCACTGCCCGTCGATGCCGCCTTCCAGCGCGAACGCCGTCGCCCAGTCCACCTCCGGGCGCCAGGTCGCCCTGGCCAGGAAACCGCGCTGGGTTTCGTCGGTATCGCGTTCCTGCTGCGCGCCGGCGGCGGTGAAGCGCACCCAGCGCTGGTTCTGGTAGCGGTTCCAGTACAGCTTGGCGCTGCCCTGCACGGCGTCGGCCAGTTGCGCATCCAGGTGCAGGCTCACCTGCCCGGTCTGGCGCTCGCTGCGATCGTCGCGCGCATAGTCCGGCGAACTGCGCGGCGCGCGTTGCGCGCTGGCGTAGTCCAGATAGCCGGCTTCCAGCGCTGCGTTGCGGTAGTAGCGCGCACTGAGCCCGGCGCGCCAGGCGGCGTCCGGCGCGGTGTAGAACCATTTGCCGGCGAACGCGCGCTTGCGCGCGTCGGCGTGGTCGCGGTAGCCGTCGCTGTCGCGCCAGGCGACGAAGTAGTTCTGGCTCCAGCCGCCGCGCTCGATGCCCTGGCTGGCCTGCACCTCGCGGGTGCCGAAGCTGCCGGCGGTGACGCTGGCGCGGCCGTCGTTGCCGCCGCTGCGGGTCAGCACGTCGACGCTGCCGGCGATGGCGTTCAATCCGTAGCGCGGATCGTTGGTGCCGCGCACGATCTCGATCGCGGCGATGTCCAGCGGAAACACCGCGTCCAGATACGGCATGCCGCCGGCGTTGTCGTTGCTGGGCACGCCGTCGATCAGCAGCTTGACCGCGTTGACCCGGCCTTCGCCGTTGAAGCCGCGGAACGAGAAGCGGCCGGCGTCGGTGCCCATCTTGAACTGGGTGACCTGCACCCCGGGCGCGCGCAGCAGCAGCTCCCAGCTGTAGTCCACGTGCTGGTCCTGCAGCAGGTCGCCGCCGAGGATGTCCACGGAACTGAGGACGCTGCGCGCGGCCGGCGCCGCCAACGCAGTGGCGGTGACCTGGACCTTGCCCAGGGTGAAGGCGGAATCGCCCGCGGGAGGTTGCGCGCCGCCGTCGGCCGCGTGCGCCGGCGCGGCCACGCTGGCCGCGAGATATACGCAGCCGTACGCCGCCATGCGCGGCACGGAAAGGAAATGGATCATCGATGGCTCCATCAAGCACGAAGACGTGCCGCGGCGATGCCACGGCACGAAAGAACAGCCAACTCGTGGATCAGGAGAACAGAGGCGGTCCGCGCGCGGCGTGAGCGCGCCAGAGGCCGGCCCGCACCGCGGGCATCCGCGGCGCGACGCGCGGCGCATGCTGGCGCACCCAGGGCAGCAGCACCAGCAGCAGGGCCAGCCACGGCAGCAGCCGCGCGGCGAGCAGGCAGTAGTCGCAGGCCTGCTCGTGCGGCAGGCCGCCATCGTCGTGCGCGCCGGCGTGCGACGTCACCGCCGCCATCGGCAGCGCGGGCAAGGCCTGCAATCCGCGGCTGGTGCACAGCGCGCCGGCGGCGGCGTCGGCCCAGGCGCTGGAGCGCGCCTGCTGCCAGCGGCTCACCAGCGGCGCAGCCAGCATCAGCACGATCGCCAGCGTGGCGAGCATTGCCCAGAACGACATCGGCTGGCGGCGACGGATCACCGCGGCAGTCTAGTCGGCCACTGGTGCAATGCCAACGCGACATAACCGCGCATGCGGGCCCAGCGGAGCGGAGGCGGCGGTACGACGTCCGCGGCGTAGCTGTGCAGCGCGGCTTCCGGCATGGGACGCAGCGGATCGGTGAGGCGCAGGGGCCGGCCTGCGACGAAGCGGTTCCGCGACCGGATCACGGTCCGTCGCAGAGGGGCGACGTGCAGTTGGTCGCCGCTCGCTGGCGCCACCCAGCCGTTGAGTCCGCCCCCGGCATAGCTGCTGTTCGCGGACCGCCGCCGCGCAAGTTCTGCGTCGCCTCGCAACCCCGGCATCCTGCCGCTGCGCGACCTGCCCTGCACTGGTCGCGCAGGCGTCCGCCCAGCCCGACCGGCAACGCCCGCGTCCGCCGATGCCGGCCGCCCGGCTTGCCTCATTTCGTCATTTCTGGAATTATCGAAGTATGGACACCGACAGCACCGTTTCCGCCTTGCGCGCCCTGGCCCACGTACATCGCCTGGCCGCCTACCGCGCCCTGGTCCAGGCCGGCCCGGACGGGATGGCGGTGGGCGAGCTGCGCGCCGCGCTGGGGCTGGCCCCGGCCACGCTGACCGCGCACCTGCACGTGTTGCGCGGCGCCGGGCTGATCGGCGACGAACGCCAGGGCCGGGTGATCCGGCTGCGCGCCGACTATGCGCGCATGTACGCGCTGATCGGGTTCCTGACCGAGAACTGCTGCGGCAACGGCGCCTGCACCGCCCTCCCCGACGCCATCCCGGCCACGCGCCGGCCGTCACGCCCCTCTTCCCACCGTACCGAGCCCCGATGAGCACGATCACGATCTACCACAACCCTGCCTGCGGCACTTCGCGCAACGTCCTGGGACTGATCCGCAACAGCGGCGTCGAACCGACCGTGGTCGAATACCTGAAGACCCCGCCGGACCGCGCCACCTTGCAGGCGCTGGTCGCGGCGATGGGCATTCCGCTGCGCGAGGTGATCCGGCAGAAGGGCACGCCCTACGCCGACCTGGGCCTGGACGACCCGGCGCTGGACGACGACGCGCTGCTGGACGCGATGCTGCAGCACCCGATCCTGATCAACCGCCCGATCGTGGTCACCCCGCTGGGCACGCGCCTGTGCCGGCCGTCGGAGACGGTGCTGGAGATCCTGCCGTCGCCGCAGCGCGGCGCCTTCGCCAAGGAAGACGGCGCGCCGCTGATTGACGCGGACGGCCGCCGTGTCGGTTGACCTGTCCGCGCTGCCGAACCTGGATCCGGCCGCGTTCGTGCGCCCGGACCCGGCGGCACTGACCGCCGCGCGCGCCGCGCACCCGCCGCGCATCCTGCTGCTGTACGGCTCGCTGCGCGAACGTTCCTACAGCAAGCTGCTGGCGCAGGAAGCGGCGCGGCTGCTGCAGGCGATGGGCGCCGACACGCGCCTCTTCGATCCCGCCGGCCTGCCGCTGCCCGACGCAGTGCCCGACACCCATCCCAAGGTACAGGAACTGCGCGAGCTGACCCTGTGGAGTGAAGGCATGGTCTGGTCCTCGCCGGAACGGCACGGCGCGATGAGCGGCGTGCTCAAGGCGCAGATCGACTGGATTCCGCTCAGCCAGGGCGCGCGCCGCCCCACCCAGGGCAAGACCCTGGCACTGATGCAGGTGTCCGGCGGCTCGCAATCGTTCAACGCGCTCAACCAGATGCGCGTGCTCGGCCGCTGGATGCGCATGCTGACCATCCCCAACCAGTCGTCGGTGGCCAAGGCCTGGCAGGAATTCGACACGCCCGGGCGGATGCGGCCGTCGGCGTACTACGACCGCGTGGTCGACGTGATGGAAGAGCTGGTCAAGTTCACCCTGCTCACCCGCGACTTGGCCCCGCACCTGGTCGATCGCTACAGCGAACGCCTGCCCACGCCCGACACGCTGGCGGCGGCGTCCGGCGCCGCGCCGGCCTGAGGCGCGGCGCGCGGCAGCTCGAAAGCAGGAGCGGCGATCGCCGTAACGCCGGGACGCTGTGCCTCGATGGCGAGGCGCCATCGCACTCGCCCACCGCAGTGACGCTGCCGCGCGCACCGACGGCGGCGCGCGCGGCGGCACGCGCTTACTCCTTCAACACCATGTCGATGCACAGCACCGCGGCCATGATCAGCACGCGCACGTCGTCCTCGGCCGGCACTGCGCTCTCGATCGCCAGCATGTAGTTGTCGGCGGAGGTGAACAGCTCCTTGCCCAGCCCGGCCCATTTCTTGGACACACGCGCCAGTTCCCGCTCGCCCTGCACGAAGCGGAAATCCCAGCTGGTCCACTTGCCGCGCAGCGTGCACACCAGCTTCTCGCGCGCGTCGAGCACGTCGAACTTGCCGCCGATGGAGAAGAACTTCTGGCTGAAGGACCCGACCAGGCGATCGTGCTCGTCCAGCACCTCGACCCTGGACAGGAACAGCGAGAACCCGCGCTTGACCGTCAGCACCTTCTGCCCGCCGGGGGTGCGCACTTCCACCTGGAACGGGGTCATCCGCTTGTAGTCGGTGAAACGGAAGATCTTGGTGAACAGGCCCAGGTTCGGCTCGCGGCATTCGAGCACCTTCTGGTTGCTCTGCGGATCGAACACGTCGTAGTTGTTGGCGGCCTTGAACATGCCGACCTGTTCCTTGACGAAGAACAGGTTCTGCTGGAGGACGGGATGCATGGACTTCCTTGCGTTGGGAAAAAGAATGCAGCGCGTCGTGGCCGACGGCGCGCGGCGATAAAAAGCGGGCGCTCAGGGATGCGCGGCGGGCAGCGGCGGTGGCTGGCGCGGCGCACGCGCCTGCGCCTCCCGCGCCTGCGCGATCAAACCCGCGGCGAGCAGCACCCGCGCCTGCTGCACCAGCGCGGCGGACGGCGCGCGCAGGTTGCGCTGGGTCGCCAGCGCGTAACCGTTGCGCGCCAGCGTGATCGGCGTGCCGAGCACGCCCCACGGGAACCCCCACCAGCCCAGCAACAGCGATTTCAGCGCGGCCAGCAATTGCCGCCTGGTCGCGCACGCACGGCAGGCGAAGACGCGGTGGCTCTGCCACGAGGTCAGCACCAGCGCCGACCAGATGGTGTGCGCGGCATGCACGTCCACCGGGCCGGGGCCGGCGCAGTGCGGGCAGCGCCCGCGGAAGATCTGCAGCGCCTGCTCGTGCGCGTCCTGCAGCGGCACCTGCGGCAGCGCCCCCTGCAGCGGACCGCGTGCCGCGCAGTTCGCGTTGCAATAGCGCCGATCGCCGACCCGCGTGCCGCCGAACAGCACGGTCGCGTCACAACATGCACAAGCTGCCATCCTTCCCCCTGGTGACCGGCATCGGACACGCGCCTGGCGGCGCCGCTCCGCTCGTCCTTGATCGATTGCTTGGTTGCGGCGGTCGCGGCGGCGCAAACGGCCGGCGGCGACATGCCGGCGGGCATCATAGGGGGTGGTGCCAGCGGCGGCAACGCGGCGGCGCGTGGCCACGGTCGCGCGCGGCGCGTTCGGTGGCGCCGGCAGCGGGGTGTCGTTCGACGAAACGCACCGCCCGGCCGTCTTGCGTGCGATCAGGTGCAGCTTGTCGGGCACCGATGTGGCGAGGCGGCGTGCGCCCCCGCCACCGTGGCCGGCGAGGCGAGCGCCGCGAAGAGACGGCCGCGGTTTGGCCGCTCAGCTGGTGATGGTCTGGGTCAGTTCTTCCCAGCTCGGCGGGACCGGCCAGTCCGGTTCCTGGTTGCCTTCCATGACCCGGCGCAGGTCGCGGGTGTCGATCTGCGGCGCCAGCACGTGCACCAGTTCCAGCGCGTAGTCGCGCAGCACCCGGTCGCGCGGCAGCACAGCCCAGGCGATGCATTCGGGGATCTCCGGCGGCGCCGGCCAGGCGCGCAGGTCGGTGTCGCCGGCATGCACCGCCATCTCCGCGAGCAGGCCGACGCCCAGGCCGGCGCGCACGTAGGTCTTGATCAGGTCGGCGTCGAGCGCGGTCAGGGCGATGCTCGGCTCCAGCCCGAGCCGGCCGAAGGCGCGCTGCAGCGAGGAGCCGGAGCGGGTCGAGGATTCGTAGCTGATCAGCGGCTGCACCGCCAGCGCGGCCATGTCCGGCACCCGCTTGGGCACATCCAGCGCATGCCCGCGCGGCACCAGCACCAGCCGCCGCCAGCGGTACAGCGGCACCGCGATGCCGGCGCCCGGCTCGCTGCCGGCGGTGCTGACGATGGCGATGTCGGCATCGCCCTGGCTGAGCAGGTCCAGCGCCGCGCTCTCGGCGGCCTGCTGCAGGTGCACGCTGACCTGCGGATAGGCTTGCTTGATCTGCGCCACCGCCGGCGGCAGCACGAAGCGCGCCTGGGTGTGGGTGGTGGTCAGGGTCAGCTGGCCCTGGCTCTCGCGGCGCTGGTTGGCGGCGTAGGTGCGGATGTTGTTGGCCTCGGCCAGCACCGCGCGGGCGCGTTCGATCACTTCGCGGCCGGCCGGGGTCACCGTCTCCAGGCTGCGGCCCTTGCGCACGAACAGCAGGAAGCCGAGTTCGTCCTCCAGCTGCTTGAGCTGCTTGGACAGCCCCGGCTGGGTCGCATGCACGCGCGCCGCCGCCAGGGTGATGTTCAGATCGGCGTCGGCGATGGCGACGAGGTAGCGGAGTTGGGTCAGCGTCATCGAGAGCGAGGGCGAGGCGCCGCCTGGCGGGAGCAGCCACGACTGTAGTGGATATGTGCCTCCCACCTTATAACCGAAAGCTATCTGGTAGAGGCATGAAGTCATTTCCTGGCGCTATAAGCCGGCGCTACGGTCGCTGCGTCTTCCTCCTTCTGCGTTGCGACCCCGCCGTGAGCCCTGCCCCGATTGCGTTGTATCCGGACCTGCGCGAGCGGCCCGTGCTGGTGGTCGGCGGCGGTGCCGCCGCCGAGCGCCAGGTGCAGGCGCTGCTCGCCGCCGGCGCCGCGCCGCGGCTGGGCGCGCCGGCGCTGAGCCCGGCGCTGCAGGCCTGGGCCGACGCCGGGCGCATCCAGTGGCTGCGGGGCCGTTTCGATGCCGCCTGGCTGGACGCGGCGTGGTACCTGGTCGCCGCCAGCGACGAGTCCGCGCTGAACCGGCAGGCGCTGCAGGCGGCCGCCGCGCGGCGGGTGCTGGCGCAGGTCGCGCCTGGCGCCGCCGATCCGCTCGCCGCCCCCACGTCGGCCGATGCCGCCGGCGACCGCATCGGCCCGCCCGCCACGCCGCCGCAGGCTTCCCCGCTCCGCCCCGGCACGGTGACCCTGGTCGGCGCCGGCCCCGGCGATCCCGGCCTGCTGACGCTCAACGCGCTGCACGCGTTGCGCAACGCCGACGTGGTCCTGTACGACCGCTTGGTCAGCGCCGCGATCCTGGACCTGCTGCCGGGCACGGCCGAGCGGATCGAAGTCGGCAAGTCGGCCAGCGGCCACAGCGTGCGCCAGGAGCAGATCCACGCGCTGATGCTGGAGCATGCGCGGCGTGGCCGCCGCGTGGTGCGGCTGAAGGGCGGCGACCCGTTCGTGTTCGGCCGCGGCGGCGAGGAACTGGAATGCCTGCGCGCGCACGGCGTGCCCTACGCGGTGGTGCCGGGCATCACCGCGGCGCTGGCCTGCGCGGCCTATGCCGGCATCCCGCTGACCCACCGCGACCACGCGCAGTCGCTGCGCCTGGCCACCGCGCACTGCAAGGATTCGTTCGACACGCTGGACTGGGCGGCGCTGGCGCAGGCGCGGCAGACCCTGGCGGTGTACATGGGCGTGGCCGGGCTGGACACGGTGCGCGAGCGCCTGCTGCTGGCCGGACGCGCGCCGACCACGCCGTTCGCCCTGGTCGAAAACGGCTCGCGCCCCGAACAGCGCGTGGTCACCGGCACCCTCGCCGACCTGCCCGACACCGCCCGCGCGCACCAGGTGCGTTCGCCGGCGCTGCTGATCCTGGGCGAAGTGGCCGCGCTGGCGAGCACGCTGCACTGGTTCGGCGCCGCGCCGCTGACGCCACCACCCTCACCTTCCCCGAAGCCGGCCGCGCCTACCCTGGCCCACGCCGCCTGACCCGCATCCCCCTTCCGGAGACCCTGCGCATGGCCATCTACGACAACATCCTCGACACCATCGGCCACACCCCGATCGTCAAGCTGCACCGCCTGCCGCCCGAGCACGTGAGCCTGTACGTCAAGGTCGAGGCGTTCAATCCCGGCGGCTCGGTCAAGGACCGCCTGGCGCTGGCGATCGTGCTCGACGCCGAGGCCAAGGGCCTGCTCAAGCCCGGCGACACCATCGTCGAGGCCACCTCCGGCAACACCGGCGTGGCCCTGGCGATGGTCGCCGCCGCGCGCGGCTACAAGTTCGTGGCGACGATGGTGGAGACGTTCTCGATCGAGCGGCGCAAGCTGATGCGCGCGTTCGGCGCCAAGGTGATCCTGACCCCGGCCGCCGAGCGCGGCAGCGGCATGGTGCGCAAGGCCGAGGAACTGGCCCAGCAGCACGGCTGGTTCCTGGCCCGCCAGTTCGCCAACCCGGCCAACCCGGCCTACCACCGTAGCACCACCGCCGCGGAGATCCTGCGCGATTTCGCCGGCCGCCGGCTGGACCATTTCGTCAGCGGCTGGGGCACCGGCGGCACCCTCACCGGTGTCGGCGAAGTGTTGCGCGTGGCCCGCCCGGAGGTGCGCATCACCGCCACCGAGCCGGCCGGCGCCGCGCTGCTGCAGGGCCAGGAATGGAAGCCGCACAAGATCCAGGGCTGGACCCCGGACTTCGTGCCGGAAGTGCTCAACCGCGAGGTCTACGACGAGGTGCTGAGCGTGGAGGACGGCGATGCCATCGCCGTGTCGCGCCGCCTCGCCGCCGAGGAAGGCATCTTCACCGGCATCTCCGGCGGCGCCACCGTCGCCACCGCGCTGCGCGTGGCCGAGACCGCCGCGCCCGGCTCGGTGATCCTGGCGATGCTGCCCGACACCGGCGAGCGCTACTTCTCCACGCCGCTGTTCGCCGACATCAACGAAGGCTCCGACGACGACTGGCTGGCCGGTTTGCCGTAACGCGGGCCGGCGGCACGGCCGCGCCTGGCGCTCGGCCTTGCGGCGGCGCCCCCCGGGTCGGCCGCGTCACTGCGCCTGCGGATCGAAGTAGGCCTCCCAGGTGCAGGGCGATGCGCGCAGCGGCGCCGCCCGGCGGAAGCACGCCATGGCCTGGCGCCGCTTGCCGCAGTGGAGCAGCGCGACGCCGAGATTGAAGTAGGTATTGCGGTCGTCCGAGCGCAGGCGCGCGGCGCGCTGCAGCACGCCGACCGCCTCGCGGTATTTCGCCTGGTCGCACAGCACCGCACCCAGGCAGGTGAGCGCGTCCACGTGGTCGCGGGCCGGGCCGGCCGCGATCACCAGCAGCGCCTCGGCATCGGCCAGGCTGGCGTCGCAACGGTCCGGATCGCGCATCGCCGCCTGCGCCAGCGCCCTGGCGCGGGCCAGGCTTGCGCTGCGCACGTCCACCGTCATCGACCGCTCCGCGCACGCGGCGGCACGGCGAAGCACGCCTGCCGCGATCGCGCGCGGCCACGCAACGGGGCGCTGCCGCCGCAGCGCAGGCCGTGCTGCCGCGTCCGTGGAATGGGCATGGATCAGCAGCCCGGCAGCGGCACGCCCAGCGCCGGCGGCTGCGGCGCGGTCAGCCGCTCCACCAGCAGGCGTTCGATCGCGTCCACGTCGACCTCGCGCACCACCTGCTGCGCCTGTTCGCCCAGGCCGGGCTGGTAGCCCGGCGCCCACGACAGGATGTCGCCGTAGCCGGCGCCGAACTCGGTGTTGGTATCCACGTACAGCGTCTCGGTGACGGTGGCCAGTTCCGGACGCAGCCACAATGCGGTGGCCAGCTCGTCCCACAGCGGGAAGCCCGGCTCGCGCCGGCGCAGCGCATGGCCGATCGGCGTGTCGGCGGCGCTCATCCGCGCCAGCAGCTGCGGGCTCAGCTCGGTCGCGGTCGACGGGTCCACCGGCACCATCACCATCCTGCGCCACGGCGAACGCATCACGATGCTCGCCGCTTCCGGATCCCAGCGGATGTTGAATTCGCGCCGCGGCGAATTGACGAACTCGCGCGCGAACTGCCGCGCCGACACGCTGTCGCGCCGCTGCCGCGGATTGAGGCTGCCGCCCATGTACACCAGTTCCTTGGCCAGCGACGCGAACTGCGGGTCCAGCCGCTGCGCCAGCGCCAGGTTGGTCAGCGGGCCGGTGGCGACGATGCTGACCTCGCCGGGAAACTCGCGCACCTTGCGCAGCATGAACAGCGCCGCCGGCTCGTCCGAAGCCTGCACCACCGACGGATTGCCCAGCGCCAGGTCCGGCACCACGTCGTGCGCGTGGTAGCGCGGCGCACTCTGCACGGTGTCGTGCTCGACCCACTGCCGGGTCCACGCGCCCTTCCACAGCAGCTTGCCGTACAGCGTCTCCCAGCGTTCGGTGGCCAGCTCGCTGTTGAGCAGCGGATGCACAGGCCCGGGCAGCACCGGCACCTCGCCGCGCCCGGCGATTTCCAGCAACCGGCGCGTATGCGCCAGCGCTTCGTCGCGCCAGATGTTGCCGCTGACCACCGAGATGCCGAGCACCTCGACCTCGGGCGACTGCAGCAACAGCAGCTGCGCGGGGGTGAAGCCATCGATGTCGTCTTCGAGGATGACGCGGCGGCGCGGAACGGAGGCGGTGTCGGCGGAAGCGTGCGGTGTGGGCATGGATCGGGACGGGCAAGGAAGGGAATGCGGGGCGCGTCGGCAGCGCGTGCGCTGCGCCGGTGCCTGGCGAATGCCGGCATCGGGCGGGCCGCCTAGGGTAGCGGGGTTTGCGCCGAAGGCGCCATCGACCTGCCTTGGCGACGGCAGCGGCAAGCGCGACGTGCGCGCATTGCAGCTGCGTAGCCGTTTCCCAGCCTGGCAGCGATCCAACCGCCACCATTTTGTTTTCCAGAGAATCCTGCGACGTCCTCGCCGTAAAGATCCTTGCCGAAATCCTCCGCACCCGCCTCCACCCATGCGGATAGCTGTTCCGCTCCCCTCTCGCGCCGCCCAGGAAAGATGGAAATCCGTCAATCCGCTCATGCCGCTTCCTAGGACACCATGCTTCGCTGTTCGAGCCGAGCAGTATAGCTTTCGCCGCTTTTTCCCAGGCACCTCCGCCTTGACGCCTGCAGGCGACGGCACGGTAAAGTAGCCGCGCTGGGAGCATGGCGACTGGGGAGGGAGCGTTGAGCAATCGAGTTTCGGGGCGGGACGACTGCCGATCTGCGCACGTGCCGCTGCTAGTGCGCGCGACCTCGCCGGCGCATTTCTTCGTCGCGCTGCTGCTCGGCGCCTGGCTGCAACGCATGCTCGCCCTGCCATTGCCGCAGGGCCGCGCACTGGCGTGGATACAGATCGCCGGCGGCGCCGTCGCTGGCGCCGGCTTGCTGTTGGCGCTGGCCTGCTTCGTGCTGTTCGCGCAGCGCCGCACCACGATCCTGCCCGAGCGTGCGCCGTCCAGCCTGGTGCTGCGCGGCCCGTACCGCTACACGCGCAACCCGATGTACGTGAGCCTGGTGCTGAGCTACGTCGGCCTGTGCGTGCAGATCGGCTGGCCGTGGGCGCTGCTGTTGCTGCCGATGCCGCTGCTGGCGCTGCAGCGGGTGGTGATCCCGTTCGAGGAGGCGCGCCTGCGCGAGCGCTTCGGCGGCGCCTACGACCGCTATTGCGCGCAGGTGAGGCGCTGGCTGTAGCCTGACGGCATGGCGAACGGGTGCGCCGCGAGGCCGCGAGGGATCGCAACCGCTTTCGCCTCTGGCCGAGGGACATGATCCAGACACCGCATTGCGCCGGCCCCGTCAGTCGCGGCGGGGCTGGCCGCTAGCGCCGTCCGCGCCCGATGGCCCGAGGCCACCCGCCGTCGCCCCGCACCGCCCACAGCCGGGGGAAAGCGCGCTAACCGCGCAGCACCCAGAACCCTACCGCAGCCGCCAGCAGCAGGACCAGCATGGCCCACAGCCATGCGCCCTGGCGATCGCCGCCGGCCACGGTCGGCGGCGTCCCCGCACGCGGCGCGTTGCGGTCGCGGTAGCGCTCGACCAGTTCCTTGGCTTCGCGCAGGCCCATGCCCGGATGCTGCTCGCGGGTCAGCTTGATCGCCTGCAGCAACTGCCCTTGGCCCAGCGCCAGCAGCGCGGCCGGCGGCAACCGATCGGCCTCCGCCCCCGTCGATGCGGCGGCCTGCGGCGGCGTACCACCGGCATGCCGGTTCAGCATCTCGGTCACCGTCTGCGCCGCCCCGGCCTGCAGCCACGCGTCCACCTGTTGCTTGGCGCTGCGCAGGTCCATGCCGCTCTGATCACGCAACAGCTTGATTGCCTTGATGATTTCGCCACGCGCCAGGGCCTCGGCAATGGCGGGTGAGGGTTGGATGCGGTTCATTCGCAGGCGCTGAGATGGGGAGGCTGCAGTCTTGCCGTTCGTCGGTTAAGCCACCGTTGCACCGCGCTGGCCCGGTTGCCGGGTTCATCACGTTTCCATCATTGGAATCCCATAAAGATCGCGTCATGAAGATAGAAATCTGGCAAGGCGACATCACCGAACTGGACGTGGACGCCATCGTCAACGCGGCAAACGAAACCCTGCTCGGCGGCGGCGGCGTGGACGGGGCGATCCATCGCGCCGCCGGCCCGGCGTTGCTGGAGGAATGCCAGCGCCTGCCGGAACTGAAGCCGGGCGTGCGCTGCCCGGTCGGCGAAGTGCGCGCCACCGCCGGCTACCGGCTCAAGGCCCGCCACGTGCTGCATACCGTGGGCCCGGTGTGGCGCGACGGCGCCCACGACGAGCCGGCGCTGCTGGCCAACTGCTATTGGCGCTCGCTGCGCCTGGCCGAACAGATGGGCCTGCACTCGGTCGCGTTCCCGGCGATCAGCTGCGGCGTCTACGGCTACCCGCTGCACCAGGCCGCGCGCATCGCCGTGGCCGAGACCACCGCCTGGCAGCGCGCGCATGCGGTGCCCAAGCGGGTGATCCTGGTGGCCTACAACGAGGCCACCTACAAGGCCTACCAGCAGGCGCTGATGCAGAGCCAGCTGCAGGTCGCCTGAGCCGCGCTGCGCGCGGCTGGCGCAGATTGCCGCGATCGCCTGCGGCCCTCCGCGTTCCTTCGCTTGCGCCGCCTGCCGCATCCTGCGGGTTTGCCGAGCCGGGGCATCTCTTCGATGCGCGGCATGCAGGCCGCAGAACGGCGCGCTGACGACGCACGGCGCCGCTGGGCGTCAGCCGAGCCACTCGTGGACTTTCAACACCGCATCGGCGAAAGCCTGTGGTTGCTGCTGCGGCAGGTTGTGCCCGGTGTGGAAGGCGCGGTGCTCATGCAAGCCGACGAACATGCGGGCGTGGCCCGCGGTCCCTCCCGGCTTGAGCGGATCGATCGTGCCGTCGAGCGTCACGGCCGGAACCGTGATCGCGGGTCGACCGGCCAAGCGGGCTTCGAGCGGCTGCAACGCCGGGTCCCCGGGATCCCGGCCGAAGGCGTGGCGATAGGCATGGATCACCACGTCGACGAAGTCCGGATTGTCGAACGAGTTCGCCGTCCGTTCGAAGGTCGCGTCGTCGAACTGCCAGCCGGGCGACCACTCCTCCCACAGCAGGCGGCACAGCGCGCGACGATGTTCGGCCAGGCATTGGCGCCCGCGTTCGCTCTGGAAAAGATGCTGATACCAGCACACGCGCTCGAGCGACGGCACGGCCGCAAGCTGTTGCGCCTGCACGTCGATGATGTCGTAGCCGGCATAGGAGACCAGGCCGCCGATGCGTTCGGGCCATAGCGCCGCCGCTGCACAGGACGCGTTGCCGCCCCAATCGAAACCGGCCAGGATCGGGCGCTCCAGGCCGAGCGCGTCGGCAAGCTGGACGATGTCGCGGCCACGCGCGGCTTGCTGGCCGCTGCGCATGACGGCATCGGAAACGAAGCGGGTCGGGCCGAACCCGCGCGTGTAGGGAACGACCACCCGCGCGCCCGCGCCGGCCAGAACCGCGGCCACCTCGTCGAAGGCGCGGATGTCGTAGGGAAAGCCGTGGGACAGGATCACCGGCCACCCCTCGGCGGGGCCATGCTCGACATAGGCGATCCGCAGGGTATCGGTCTCGACGCTTGCCATCTGTTCGTTCATACGATTCACCTCGTGGAAGACGTCCGTCCCGGTATCCGGCGCGGCGCTCTGCATCGCGGCGGGACGTCCGGGTCGGCGTTGTCGTGGAACCGCTGCGGGAACGCGGCGTGCCGCAGCGGGCGAAGAAAGTCGCGCTCATCCAGGCACGCCATGCCGATGCCGCCGAGCCCGCGCAACACCGCAGGCCCCGCGCGACGCCTGGACAGCGGGCCTCGCTCCTCAGGAGCGCACCAGGACCGTGGCGACGAAGGCGCGCAGGTCGTCGAGCATCCGCTGCGGCGCCTCCCAGGCGGCGAAGTGGCCGCCTTCGCGCATCCGGCTCCAATGCACGATGGAGTACGTCTTCTCGGCGAAGGTGCGCGGTGTCGGCAGAAACACCGGATCGGGAAAGGCCGCCACGCCGGCGGGCACCGCGATGCGCGTGCCGGGTGGAAAGAGGTCCGAGCCTTCCAGCCGCTGGCCGAGATAGATCCAGGTCGAGGTGACGGCGGCCGCGGGGGCGACGTACAGCATGATGTTGGTGAGCAGTTCCTCCTCCGAAAACTTGCTCCAGATGTCCGGCCGGCCATCGGCGCTGGTCGGAAGATCGGCCCACTTGCCGATCTTCTCGAGTATCCAGGCCGCCACGCCGACCGGGCTGTCGGCCATCGCCACGCCCAATGTCTGCGGCCGCGTGCGCTGCTGGTGCGAGTAGCCGGTCTCCAGATCGAGGATCGCGTCGCGGCGGGCGATCAGATCCTTCTCCTGCGCGGTGGTGGCAGCGGCATCGCTGGCGAAGATGCTCACCATGTTGATGTGGAAGCCGAGCAGCGCGTCCGGCCGCAGGAAGGCCATCCAGCTGGCGATGTGCGCGCCCCAGTCGCCGCCCTGGACGATGTAGCGCGCCTGGCCGAACAGCTGGGCCATCAGCGCGTGCATGAGTTCGGCGGCGCGGCGTGGCCCGATGACGCCGGTGATCGGCGTGGAGAACGCGAAGCCCGGGAGCGACGGCACTACGACGTCGTGCCCGTCGGCCACCAGCGGCGCAAGCAGCCGCTCGAATTCGAGATACGAGCCCGGCCAGCCATGCAGGAGCAGCAGCGGCGGCTTGGATCCGTCGCCCCGCAGATGCACGAAATGCAGGCGCTCGCCCTCCACCTCGGTGGTGAAGTTGGGCAGCTGGTTGAGGCGCCGTTCGACCGCCCGCCAGTCGTAGCGGTCCCGCCAGTAGGCGACGAGCCGCCTGAGGTCGTCGATCCCGACGCCTGCGCTCCATCCGCCGGCATCGGCGAGCTGATCCCAGTCGTAGGCTTCCACTTTTGCCCGGATGGCGGCGAGCCGCGCGTCGGGAATGTCGATCGTGTAGAGCGAGACCATCTGCGTTACCTCGCGTCGCTTGGCGTTGACCGCCACTCCGGGCGATCGGTGCGCTCGTTGAGCTGGAACCCGAGTCCTTCGACCGACGCAACGATAGGGATCGACCGCTTGCCGTGTCTATACTGGAATCGCCGTAAAATCCTTTGCGTTTTTCGCACAAGTGCCCCACATGGACATCGCTGGCGAACTTGAAATCTTCACCCTGGCGGCCGAGGCCGGCAGTTTCTCGGCGGCGGGACGACGGCTGAAACTGGCGCCGTCGTCCATCGCCCGGGTCGTCGACCGGATCGAGGCCCGCCTCGGCGTGCGCCTGCTGCTGCGGACGACGCGCTCGCTGACGTTGACGCCGGAAGGCGCGACCTACCTGTCGTCCGCACGGCGGATCCTGGCGGACCTGCGCGAAACCGAGCAGTTGATCGCCGATCAGAGTTCGCCCAAGGGACGCCTGCGCGTGAGCCTGTCGCTCACGTACGGGCGGATGTTCGTGGTGCCGCTTCTGGGCGACTTCCTCCACAGCCACCCCGGCATCCTGCTCGAGGTGATCTCCACCGATGCCGTCGTCGACATCGCCGCGGGCCAGGCGGACGTGGCGGTGCGGCTGGGCCCGCTCCCCGACAGCCCGTTGACCGCGCGCAAGCTCGGCCAGACCCACAAGGTGATCGTGGCCTCGCCCGGGTACCTCGCGCGCCGAGGCACGCCGGTCGTCCCGGAGGATCTGCACGAGCACGACTGCATCGGCTTCAACTACAAGCGCGCCGCCCCGACCTGGCCGTTCCGCAAGGAAGGACGCGACTACGCGTTGCCGATCAAGGGCAGCGTGGAAACCAACAATGGCGAGACGCAACGCCAGCTCGCCATCGAAGGCCTCGGCATCGCGCGGGTCTGCGCCGAGACGGCGGAAGACGCGATCCAGGCCGGCCAGCTCGTGGCGCTCCTGCAGGAGTTCAACCCGGGCGACGGCGAGGAGATCCACGCGGTGTTCGTCGGCGGGGCGCATACGCCGGCGCGGGTCCGGTGCTTCGTCGACTACCTCGTCCAGCGGCTGTGCACGGCAGGTTGAGCGGATGCGCCCAGAGGGTGGACAGGGTCGACCGCACCGGCGGCAAGCGGAACGCGGCGGACGCCGCATAACGAAGAACGCCGGCATCTGCCGGCGTTCTCGCTCACTCCAACGGCAGGTCCGACCTCAATCCTGCCACTTGCCCAGCGCGGCCAGGCCGTTTTCCTTGGCGCGCTCGTAGACCACCTGCTGCGCCTTGGCGAAGTTGCCCTTCATGTCCTGCGCCCACAGCTTCAGCGCGGCCTGCTGCATCGCGCGGCCGTAGGAGAAGCTCAGCGGCCACGGCAGCGTGCCGAGCTGGTTCATCGCGTTCAGGTGCGCGGTGGACTGCTCGTCGGTCTGCCCGCCGGACAGGAACACGATGCCCGGCAGGATCGCCGGCACGGTGCTCTTCAGGCACATCACGGTGGACTCGGCCACTTCCTCGACGCTGGCCTGCTCGTCGCAGTCCTTGCCGGCGATGACCATCGAGGCCTTCAGGATGGTGCCTTCCAGCACCACGTTCTGCTCGTACAGCGCGCCGAACAGCGAACGCAGCGTGGCTTCGGTGACCTCGTAGCAGGTCTCGATGTCGTGGTTGCCGTCCATCAGCACTTCCGGCTCCACCATCGGCACCAGGCCCTGTTCCTGGCACAGCGCCGCGTAGCGCGCCAGCGCATGCGCGTTGGTCTCGATGCACACGCCCGACGGGATATCCTCGCCGATGGTGATCACCGCGCGCCACTTGGCGAAGCGCGCGCCGAGCTTGTAGTACTCCTCCAGGCGCGCGCGCAGGCCGTCCAGGCCTTCGGTGATCAGCTCGCCGGGCATGCCGGCCAGCGGATGCGTGCCCTTGTCGACCTTGATCCCGGGGATGATGCCGTGCTCGGCCATGTACTTCGGGAACGGCACGCCGTCCTTGGTCTTCTGGCGGATGGTCTCGTCGTACAGGATCGCCCCGGAGATGTGCTCGCTCAGCTTGGGCGTGGTCAGCAGCAGCTCGCGATACGCGCGGCGGTTCTCTTCGACATTCTCGATGCCGACGCCGGCGAAGCGCTTGGCGATCGTGCTGGTGGATTCGTCGATCGCGATGATGCCCTTGCCCGGGGCGACCATCGCCTGTGCGGTTTCGGCAAGCTGTTCGATGCTCATGGAATTCCTATGGCACGGGGGGAAACCCGAAGTATATCGCGGCAAACGCCGCCCATTCCTTCACGGAATGCCTGCAACCGTTTCCATCGGCCAGACACGCTGCGCGAGCGTGCGTGCATTGCCGTACCGTGACAGGAAGCGCTGCGCTGTCCGCGGTGTTGTGCAGCACCGCCGACGGGCGCGGCCCCGATGTCGCTGGCGTCGCCGCTTCGGCGGCGTCGCGGAACGCCATCAGCGTGTGGCGCGTTGCGGTTGCAATTGCGGCCTCACGCATCTCGGCGACGTGGCGCGTGCGCGGCACCGCACGCCGCACGGCAGGCAAAAAAAAACCGCGCGACGCCGGGCATCGCGCGGTCCTGGGTCGCGGACGACCCTGCTTCGGCTACAGGTCGCCCAGGCCGCTGGCGCGGCCGTCGGGGCCGACCTCGAGCAGGCGCAGCGTGTTGGTCGCGCCGTGGGTTTCCATGTGCTCGCCGCTGGTGAACACCACGCGGTCGCCGGGGCCCATGCGCTCGGCCTCGACCAGCAGGCGGATCGCCGCGCGCGCCGCTTCGCGCGGGGTCAGGCCGCGGCTGTCGAAGTTGATCGGGAACACGCCGCGCATCATCGCCATGCCGCGGCGCGCGCCGTCGTGGCGGGTGAACGCGTAGATCGGCATCTTCGAGCGGAACCGCGACAGGAAGCGCGGGGTGCCGCCGGATTCGGTCAGGGTGACCACGCCGCTCAGGCCGATGTGCTCGGACAGGAACATCGTCGCCATGGCGATCGCCTGGTCGGCGCGCTCGAGGTTGCGCTGCGCGGCCTCGAAGTCGGTGTCCATCTCGAACTGGCGCTCGGCGCCCAGGCAGATGCGCGCCATCGCCTGCACCGCCTTGACCGGATAGGCGCCGGCGGCGGTCTCGGCCGACAGCATCACCGCGTCGGTGCCGTCGATCACCGCGTTGGCCACGTCCAGCACTTCGGCGCGGGTCGGGATCGGGTTCTCGACCATCGACTGCAGCATCTGCGTGGCGGTGATTACCACCTTGTTCTGCGCCAGCGACTCGCGAATGATCTTCTTCTGCAGGCCGGGCAGCTCGGCGTCGCCGATCTCCACGCCCAGGTCGCCGCGCGCGACCATCACCACGTCGCTGGCCTCGACGATCTCGGTCAGGTTCTCGATCGCCTCGGTGCGCTCGATCTTGGACACCAGCGCGGCGTAGCAGCCGTGCTGCTCGGCGATGCGGCGCGCGTCGTGCATGTCCTGCGCGTTGCGGCAGAACGACACCGCGATGAAATCCACGCCGATCTTGGCGACGATGCCGATCAATTCCTTGTCGCGCTCGGTCAGCGCGCCCAGCGACAGGCCGCCGCCCTGCTTGTTCAGGCCCTTGCGGTCGGACAGCACGCCGTCGTTGAGCACGGTGTTGACGATGCGCTCGCCCTGCACCTCGACCACCTGCAGCTGCAGCAGGCCGTCGTCGAGCAGCAGCACGTCGCCCGGCTTGACGTCGTTGGGCAGGCCCAGGTAGCTGACGCCGACCTGGTTCTCGTCGCCGGCCGGCGCATTGGCGTCGGCGACCAGGTCGAAGCGCGCGCCGGCCTTCAGCGACACCTTGCCGCTGGCGAAGCGCTCGATGCGGATCTTCGGGCCCGGCAGGTCGGCGAGGATGCCCACTTCGCTGCCCACGCGCTGCGCGGCGGCGCGCACTTCGGCGGCGCGCTTGGCCTGGCCGGACGGATCGCCATGGGAGAAGTTCAGGCGCACGACGTTGACGCCGGCGCGGAACAGGTCCTCGAGCACGCCGGGAGGATCGGTCGCCGGGCCGAGGGTGGCGAGGATCTTGGTGCGGCGCTGGCGTTCGATCATGACGGCATCATTCCCTGGAAAAGCCGCTAAAACTAGCACAGGCGCCGCTGCGGCAGGATGTCGAATCGGCATAGGCCGCCGCGGATTCATGCATGTCTTGCGGACAGTGCGGGACAGTATGCGGACTCGGCACCGCCGTTGCGCGACGCCCGGCGACGCGCGCGCCCTCCCTGGAAAGCGCACCTTACCTATCCGGCGCCGCGTCCGCCGGTCGTGCCAAGCCCCGCCACCGGACAAACCCTGCCCGGCAGCGAAGGCCGCTCTGCGCCGCGGCGCAGGCCGGTCATCCCAGTGGAGAGACCGACCCAGCAGAACCGCTTTCGCGAATCCCCAATCCCGAATCCCGGCCCCTCAGCCAGCCAGCGCCAACAACTGCCCCGGAACCTGCGCCAACGCGCTGGCGCCGGCCTGGCGCAGCTCCGCCTCGTCGCCGAAGCCCCACAGCACGCCGATGCTGCGCATGCCGTGGTGGTTGGCGCCCTCGATGTCCATGCGCCGGTCGCCGATCATGCGGCAGCCCTGCGCCGGCAACGCCAGCCGCCGCAGCGCCTCGGCGATCAGGTCCGGCTTGAAGCGGCGCTGGCCGTCGTCGCTGGCGCCGACGACCTCCTCGAAATGCGCGGCGAACGGCAGCGTTTCGACGATGCGCCGGGCGAAGCGCTCGTTCTTCGAGGTCACCACCGCCATGCGATGGCCGGCCGCGGCCAGGGCCTCCACCGCCGCGCCGATCTCCGGGAACACCGTGTGCTCGCGCCAGCCGCGCGCGTCGTAGCGCTGCCGGTACAGCGCCAGCGCCTGCTCGACCACGGCCGGATCGTCGAAATGCGCGTGGAAACTGTCGCGCAGCGGCGGGCCGATCCAGGCGCGCAGCGCGTCCGGCCCCGGCACCGGCTGCTGCAGCTGCTCGAACGCATGCGCGATGCTGCCGACGATGCCGATCTCCGAATCGACCAGGGTGCCGTCCAGGTCGAAGAACAGGGTGTCGGCGCTCACGCGCCGCGCGCCTGCAACGCGGCCACGGCCGGCAGGGTCTTGCCTTCCAGGAACTCCAGGAACGCGCCGCCGCCGGTGGAGATGTAGCTGACCTGCGCGGCGATGCCGTACTTGTCGACCGCGGCCAGGGTATCGCCGCCGCCGGCGATGGAGAACGCCGGCGAGGCGGCGATCGCGCGCGCCAGGGTTTCGGTGCCATGGCCGAACGCGTCGAACTCGAACACGCCGACCGGGCCATTCCAGACCACGGTGCCGGCCTTGGCGATCAGCTCGGCGTAGTGCGCGGCGGTCTGCGGGCCGATGTCCAGGATCAGGTCGTCGTCGGCGACCTCGGCCAGCGCCTTCACCGTGGCCGGCGCGTCGGGCAGGAACTGCTTGGCCACCACCACGTCAGTGGGCAGCGGGATCGCCGCGCCGCGCGCGTTGGCGTCGGCGACGATCTTGCGCGCGGTGTCGAGCAGGTCCGGCTCGCACAGCGACTTGCCGACCGGGTGCCCGGCCGCGGCGATGAAGGTGTTGGCGATGCCGCCGCCGACGATCAGCTGCTCGACCTTGTTGACCAGGTTCGACAGCAGTTCCAGCTTGGTCGAGACCTTGCTGCCGGCGACGATCGCCAGCAGCGGCTTGGCCGGGTGCTCCAGCGCCTTGGCCAGCGCGTCCAGCTCGGCCATCAGCAGCGGGCCGCCGGCCGCCACAGGGGCGAACCTGATCACGCCGTGGGTGGAGGCCTGGGCGCGGTGCGCAGTGCCGAACGCGTCCATCACGAACACGTCGCACAGCGCCGCGTACTTCTGCGCCAGCGCCTCGTCGTCCTTGCCCTCGCCGACGTTCATGCGGCAGTTCTCCAGCAGCACGATCTTGCCCGGCTGCACGTCCACGCCGTCGACCCAGTCGCGCAGCAGCGGCACCTCGGTGCCGAGCAGCGCGGCCAACCGCGCGGCCACCGGCGCCAGCGAGTCCTGCTGGGTCCACGCGCCTTCCTTGGGACGGCCCAGGTGCGAGGTCACCATCACCGCCGCGCCCTGCGCGAGCGCGTGCCGCAGCGTCGGTACCGACGCCAGGATGCGCTGCTCGGAAGTGATCTGGCCGTCGTCGTCGATCGGCACGTTCAGGTCTTGCCGGATCAGCACGCGCTTGCCGGACAGGTCGAGATCGGTCATTCGCAGGATGGGCATTGTCGGTCGCTCGCTATCGTGGGGTTGCTGGGGGGAATGGAAGACGCCGTGCGCAGCATAGGCGCGGCTGTCGGAACGCCCGGTGTTCGCGCGAATCAGCGCGCGCCGGGCGATGCCAGGGGCTGCATTGTCCGGCGTCGGCCGCGCAGCGGCAAATCGGGACAGCGCGCAGCGCGCGACCGCGCGCATGCTGGCCGGTGCAATCACGTGCGGCGCGGGCGCCGCAGCGCCACGTCGCCACAGGCGCGTGGCGACGTACGGCAGTCAGTCCGTGCCGGGCGCCGCCGGCTTGCGCAGCAGGCTGAAGGCGAAGCCGACCACGATCAGCGCGCCGCCGACCAGCAGCGCCCACAGCAGCCAGGCCTTCCAGTCGCGCGGCGGCGGCGGCGCCTGCAAGGCGGCGGCGCCGGCCAGCGGCACCGCCGCGCCGAGCGTGGCGGTGGCCGGTGCCCATTGCGGCCCGCGCTGCGAGCGCAGCGCCTGCAGCGTGGCCGCCAATGGCGCGGCGGCGCGCTGGGTGCGCGCGCTGCCGGCCGCCAGCGCGTAGGGCGGCGCACCCTGGGCCAGGAAGATCAGCGTCTCGGGCTGGTAGCCCAGGCGCAGTGCCGGCCGTTGCCGGCCCGGGTCCTGGGTGGCCAGCAGCCGCCAGTAGCGATCGCGCACCGGCGTCGCCAGCGCCTGCGGCGGCGAGCGGCCGGCGCCGGTACCGACCTGGTAGGCGACCCACGGCCCGGCCCGGTCCTGCCACGGCGCCTCGGCGGCGTCGCGGCTCTGCACGCGCCATTCGATCGCGCTGTTGCCGGGCAGCGCGATATCCAGCTGCGCCACCGGATAGCGGCCGGGCGAGGCGAACTCGAAGCTGTGCTGCACCGGATCGGCCTGCAGCGCATCCAGCTGCTGCCAGTGCCAGTCGGCGGCGGCCGGCGCCGGCGCCAGTTCGGCCTCCACCCCGGTCAGGCGCGGCAGCGGCGCCGACGACAACGGCAGCAGTCGCAGGTAGCGCACCCGGCTGTCGATGGCGATGCGCAGCTGCTGCAGGCGATTGCCCTGGTTGGCCAGGTCGACCAGCGTCGCCTCCTGCACCAGCAATTCCCAATCGCGCAGATCGTCGCTGGCCTCGACCCGGTAGCGCGCCTGCCGCGGCTGCGTATCGGCGGCCCATTGCAGCGACAGCGCGCGCAAGGGCTCGCGCAGCGCGCTGGCGTCGATCAGCCAACCGGCCTCGCTGGCGCCGGTGGCGCTGCTGGCCACGCGCGTGCGGATGCGGCGCACGCTGCCGTCGGCGTCGCGCTCGGCGATCAGTTCCAGGTCGTCGGCGCCCCCGCCGGCCACCGGCGGCAGCGGGAACCAGGGCAGCGGCTGCCGGCGCGGCGTGGTTTCGGCCTGTTCGGCGGCAAACAGCGCGGACGGCAAGGCGTCGCCGGCGGCATTGAACACCTCCACGTCGCCCAGCGAGGCGCGATGCGCGCTGCGGTACACCGCATCGTCCAGCTGCACGCGGTAGGCGCCGGCGGCGGGATCCTGCAGGGTCAGCGGCCATTGCTGCGCATAGTCGTCGCGCTGGCTGGCGGCGGATGCCGCGAGCGGCGACAGCGCCAACAGCAGGGCCGGGAAGATCAGGCGTTTCATGGATGGGCCTCCTCGGCCGGTTCGGTGGCGCGCGGCGGCGCCGGCGCAAAATAGCCGACCACGGTGCACAGCAGGCCGTAGGCGATGAACGAGGCGATACCGGCGACGTTGCCGAGATTGCCGCGATCCACCAGCAACAGCTTGCCCAGCACCACCGCCATCAGCAGCGCGCCGGCCAGCCACAGGCCACGCTGGCGGCGGCGCGAGCCGAGCACCCAGCCGAGCACGCCGAGCACGCTCCACACCACGGTCAGGCTGGTCTGCGCCACGCCGTCGGACAGCACCGCACTCCACGGCGCGGCCCCCCAGTGATGCACCGCGTGCAGGGTCACGCTGGTGATCCACAGGAAGCCGCCGCCGGCCAGCAGCTGCAGGCGCCGGCCCTGCAGCGCCACCGGCGCGGACGGCGACCACAGCCAGCGCGCGGCCAGCGCCAACACCAGCAGCTGGCTCAGTTCCAGCGGATTGAGCACCGGCACCCACGGCAGCGGCGCGCTGGCGCCGGGCACGCACAGGGTCCACAGCCAGGCCACGCCGAGCAGGCCGAAATAGCTGCACTGCAACGCGCTGCGGCACGGATCGAAATCCGCGCCCAGCGGCGCGGCCAGCCAGCGCCAGCGCAGCAGCGACAGCGCCGCCGCCAGCAGCCACGGCGCCAGCAGCAACGCCCATTGCCAACCCTCGGCCAGGGCGAAGCGCTGCGCCAGCCACATGCCCAGCAGCGACAGCACCGACGGCCACACCAGCCACCACACGAACTGCGCCGCCCGCGCCACGCCGCCGCCGCTGCCGCGCAGGCAGACCAGGCTGCGCACGCCGAGCACCGCGAACAGGGTCCAGGCCCAGGCGCCGTGTCCGGCGAACGGCTGGCCGTGCGCCTCGGCCTGCAGCGCCGCCAACGGCAGCGCCAGCAGCAGGCCGCCGAGCGTGGTCGCCGCCAGCGCGCGCGCCGGCCAACGCCGCTGCACTTCGGCGGCGAGCCAGCCGCTGAGCGCCACGAACGCCAGCCAGACGTCGGCGCGCGCGTCGGGTGCGACGAAGCGCTCGATCTCGGTGATCCCGATTCCGCACCACCACGCCAGGCCCCACAGGTAGTAGGCCAGCGCCGGCATGGCGGCGCCCGCGCGGCGATAGCTCCAGGCGCTGGCGAAGCCGGCCAGGGCCAGCAGCGCACCGCTCATGAACGTCGCATTGGCCACGGCCTGGGTATCGTGCCAAACCATGTCCAGCCCCAGCACGAAGCCGATCGCCGCGGCCAGTTGCAGGCCGGCACCGCTGAACTGCGGCAACCAGCGCCGCTGCCGCAATCCGAGCCATGCCAGCGCCGCACCTTCCAGCGCGAAGATGCTGGCAGTGGCGCGCGCGGACAGCGCCAACGGCACCGCCAGCGTGGCGAAGCCGACCGCCAGCAGCGCATAGGCTTGGCCGAGCACCGCGAAGCGCGCGCGCCGGATCAGCGCCGCGGCCAGCAGCGCATAGATCGCCGCCAGGCCCAGCGCGCACAGCGCCAGCGGCAGGCCCTCGCCACGCAGCAATCCGGCCTGCAGCGAGAACGCGACCAGCGGCGCGCCGAACACCAGGCTGCCGTCGACCAGGTTGCCGCGCGTGGCCGGCTGGCGCCGCGCGTACAGGATCGGGATCAGCAGATAGAAGGCGAAGAACAGCAGCAGGAACGGCTCGGTGCTGGCGAACTTCGCCGGCTGGTACTGCAGTACGCCCCACAGCGTGCCGATGCCGAAGGTGAAACCGAAGCCGAGCAGGTTCAGCACCCGCCACGGCCGGTACCAGGCGATCGCAAACACCGCCGCGTTCAACACCGCGTAGTAGGAGAACAGGCCGACGTGGTTGCCGCTGCCGGTGGACAGCCAGATCGGCGCCAGGAACCCGGCCAGCGTGGCCAGCACCGCCAGCGTGCGCGATTCCTGCACCACCGCCAGCACGCACATGCCGGCCACCAGCACGATGCTCAGCGCGAACGCGGCACCGGCCGGAATCAGCGCGGACAGCTTGAACGCGGCGAACACGGTCAGCAGCAGCACGCCGATCGCGCCGCCCTGCAGGGCCAGCGCGAAGCTGCGCTTGCGTTCGCGCTGGCGCCAGCCGAAGCCCAGCCCGGCCAGCGCCGCGGCGGCGACGCCGGCGTAGCGCAGTTCGATCGGCATCCGCAGCCAGCCCTGGTCGCCGGCGTACTTCAGCAGCGCGGCCACACCGGCCAGCAGCACCAGCATACCGATCTTGACCGGCACGTTGCCTTCGGTGAACCAGCGCTTGGCGCCGGCCAGCAACCGCTCGAGCGGGCCCGGGCCCTGCGGCGCAAACGTCTCGTGCGCTGGCGCAGCGCCTGCATCGGTATCCGCACCGTCCCTCGCCGCGGATACGCGCGTTGCGAACTGCGGCGGAAGCGGCGGCGGCGCAGGTGCTGCGGGCGCGATGGCGGCCGGCGCGGTGGCGGCGAACGGACGCGCCGCCGCGGCGTCGCTGTCCTCGAACCCGGCATCGGCCTCGGCGTCGCCTCCCGTACCGATGCCGGCATTGGTGCCGAACCGGGCACCGGCGTGGGGCGCCGCGCCTTGCACCTGCGCCAGTTGCAGTTCCAACGCCGCCACGCGCCGGCGCACCCCCGAAAGCGACACCAGCAATACGATCAGCAGCACCGGCACCGCCAGTACCGCCACCACCACCAACACGATCAACGCTTCCATCCGGTATCCATCCCCAAGGCGGCAGCCGCTGCGCGGCGGCGTGCCAATGGCCCGGCGACGCCGGTCCTGGCGCAGATGGTAGACGAGTTCGCCTCGCCGCGGCCCGGCCGCGGGCGATGCAGCCCAGGCGCGGCAGCGCATGCCGGCGACGGACGCCGCGCAAACGCGTGGCTCAAGCCGGTGCATCGGCGGCCGCTAACTCCCTTATCCCGTGTTGCGCCTGCTGTTCCCTCCCCTCCCACCGACAGCGCCCAATGAACCTGCCAGCCAAACCCGCCGAAGCGGGCATCGACGACCATATCCGCTCGGTGGTCGGCCTGTCCGACCAACTGCTCGGGCAGCTGCGGCGGTCGCTGCAGCGCATCGACGAGATCAACCGCACCACCCACGTGATCTCGATGAACGCGCGCATCGAATCGGCGCGGATCGGCCATGCCGGGCGCGGCTTCAGCGTCATCGCGCAGGAAATGGACGTGCTGTCGCGGCGCGTCGGCGACGCCACGCAGGACCTGGACAAGGTCGCCGCCAACACCAGCGCCGACATGCGCACCACCCTGCAGCGGCTGGAGGACGACGTGCGCCGCACGCGCCTGAGCGAACTGGCGCTGAGCAACATCGACCTGATCGACCGCAACCTCTACGAGCGCAGCTGCGACGTGCGCTGGTGGGCGACCGACGCGGCGATCGTCGCCGCCGCGCGCCACGGCCGCAGCGGCGACGACCTCGCCTACGCGTCGCGGCGCATGGGCCAGATCCTGGATTCGTACACCGTGTACTTCGACCTGGTGCTGGCCGGCACCGACGGCCGCGTCCTCGCCAACGGCCGCCCGCAGCAGTACGCCTCGGCCGGCAGCGACGTCTCCGGCCAGGCCTGGTTCGAGGACGCCACGCGCACCCGCAGCGGCGAGGAATTCGGTTTCCAGGACGTGCATGCCAGCAGCCTGGCCGATGGCGAACGCGTGCTGGTGTATGCGTGCACGGTGCGCGACGGCGGACGCGTCGATGGACGCGTGCTGGGCGTGCTCGGCATCGTGTTCCGCTGGGATGCGCTGGCGCAGACGGTGGTGCAGCGCACGCCGCTGTCGGAGCAGGAATGGGGCCGCAGCCGGGTCTGCATCGTCGACCAGCGCGGCCAGGTCCTGGCCGATTCGGCCGGCCGCATGCTGCAGGAACGGATCGACTTCGCCGGCCGCGACGCGCTGTTCAAGCAACCGCGCGGCGCGGTGGTGAGCGATCTCGGCGGCCGCCCGCACTGCATCGCGCACGCCGCCTCGCCCGGCTACGAGACCTACCGCACCGGTTGGCACTCGTTGATCCTGCAGGCACTGTAGCGCGCCGCGCGTGCGCGACGGCCCGCATGCTCAGTGCTGGCCGACCCTGATCACCACTTTGCCCTTGGCACGTCCGCTCTCGACGTAGGCCAGTGCCTGTGCCGTGGCCTCCAGCGGGAATACCCGGTCCAGCACCGGCGTGAGGATGCCGGCCTCGATCAGCGCGCCGATTTCGCGCAACTGGTCGCCGTTGGCGGTCATGAACAGGAAGGCGTAGCTGACGCCGCGCCGCCTGGCCTTCCTGCGGATCCCGCCGCTCAGCAGGCGGGTCACCAGCCGCAGCGGCCACGCCAGTCCCTGTCGCGCAGCGAAGTCCGGGTCCGGCGGGCCGGAGATGGAGATGAGCATGCCGCCGGGCTTGAGCACGCGCAGGGATTTCTCCAGTACGTCGTTGCCCAGGCTGTTAAGGACGACGTCGTAGTCGCGCACGACGGTCTCGAAGTCCTGCGTCCGGTAGTCGATGACCAGGTCGGCGCCCAGCGCCTTCACCCAATCGACGTTGCCGGTGCCGGTGGTGGTCGCGACGAACGCGCCGAGGTGCTTGGCGAGCTGGATGGCGATGCTGCCGACGCCGCCGGAGCCGGCGTGGATCAGGACCTTCTGTCCCTTCTGCAGGCCCGCCGTTTCCACCAGGGCCTGCCACGCGGTGAGCGCGACCAGCGGAACCGAGGCGGCTTCTTCCATGCCGAGGTTGGCAGGCTTCAACGCCAGCGCGCTTTCCTTGACCGCGATGCGTTCGGCGAAGCTGCCGATGCGGGTCTGGTCGGGACGCGCATACACCGCGTCCCCGGGCTTGAAGCGGCGCACGCCGGCCCCGACCCGCACCACCACGCCCGCCACGTCGTTGCCCAGCACCAGCGGAAAGCGGTACGGCAGGATCAGCTTGAACTCGCCCTTGCGGATCTTCGTGTCGAGCACGTTGACGCCCGCGGCATGCACCTCGACCAGCACGTCGCCGTCATGCACCTCCGGTTCGGGCAGTTCGCCGATCCGGCCCGGGTGCTTGTCGCCATAGCCTTCGATGAAGAACGCTTTCATGATGTTTCCCTGACCAGAACGAACGCGAGGACGAACACGATTTCGAGCACGACCGCGACCAGGATCCCGCGGCCCGCGTGCCCGCTGGCCAGTTCGCCGATGCCAAGCGCCGCCAGCAACGTACAGGCGGTGACGAAGCCCGCCACCAGGGCCGAACGCGCCGGCGATGGCGCCGCGCCGCGCGCCAGGAAGAACATCACGCTCAGGCCCGCATACAGCGCGGCCCCGCGTCGCGCCATCAGCTCGGCCGATGGCGAAGCGCCGATCTCCCAGTTCGCCAGCATCGCACCCGGCGAGAACATCCAGGTGCAGGCGATCGCCAGGAACAGCAGCGAGGTCAGGACCGACAACGAGCGGAAACCCGGACGCATGACGGTCAGCGGTTGAGGATGCGCGACAGCACGGCCTGGTGGATCCAGCGCGGCGTCGCCCACATGAAGACCGCGTTCAACTTGTTGATCAGCCCGGGCACCACGCTGATGCGGCCGGCATCCAGCGCGCACATGCCGGCGCGGACCACCGGCGGCGTCTGCATCATCAACGCCGCGAGCTGCGGCGTGATCCGCTGCTGGGCGACGCTCGCGAACCCGGTGTCGGTCAGTCCCGGGCACAGCGTGGTCACGGTGACGCCATCGCGCGCGAACTCGCGATGCAGCGCTTCGCCCAGGCGCAGGACGTAGGCCTTGGCGGCCGAATACACCGCGAAGTCCTCCACGCCCTGGTAGGCCAGCAGGCTGGCCACCTGCAGGATCTTCCCGTGCCGGCGCCGCCGCATGTCCTGGCCGAACAGGTGCGTCATCGCGGTCAGGCTGGCGATATCCAGCTGGATCATCGACAGCACCGGCTCCAGCTCGGCCCGCAGGAACGGCCCCTGCAGCCCATGCCCGGCGTTGTTGATCAGCACCTCGACCTCGATGCCGCGCGCGTGCAGGCCGGCATGGAGCCGGCGCACCGCCGCGATCTCCGACAGATCCACCTGCTCCACGAGGATCTCCACGCCGTGCCGCTGCCGCAACGCCTGCGCCAGCGCATCGAGCCGGTCCAGGCGTCGCGCGACCAGGATCAGCCTGTGGCCGCGCGCCGCATACTGCCTGGCGAATTCCTCGCCGAATCCACTCGATGCGCCGGTGATCAGCACCCAGCCGTCGCGTTGCGGTTTCATGGTGATGGCCTCGATCTCGACAGGTGGACTGCAGGCGTCAGGCCGCCGGCCGGTAGCGTTCCGCGGCATTGGCCTGGCGGATGCTTCCCAGCAGCGCCTGCCTGGCGCCGTCGAGGGCATCCCAGCGGTCGGCGTCGTGCAACGGCGGGATGGTCACCGGCTCGCGGCGATCGAAGCCGATCAGCGCCGCATCGACCAGCTCTTCCACGTCCATCACCTCGGCCAGCGTATTGACGTCGATGCCCGCGC